>DASZWO010000026.1:0-123097 GCA_035546595.1 Opitutaceae bacterium | reverse complement strand
GGCGCGCTCAGCATTTCTATGGGCCCGGCCTATGATCGCGCTTCGGTCGAGTCCGCGCAAACAGCATTCGCTGCGGCCAATCCGGGCATGTCCTATCCATCGGCCCAGGAGCTCCAGCCGTATTTCCGGGATCCGGCGATGGGCGAGCTCTACGTCCAGCATTCCCAGGCCCATCGCCTGGGATTTCCCAGCTTCGCGCTCAGGCCGCCAGCTTCGGCGTCTCCGCCAGCGCGCTCTCCAGCGCCTTGAGCAACTCCGCGATGGTGGCGTCGGTCTCATCGCCCATGTTGGAGATGCGGAAGGTCTTGCCCTTGAGCTTGCCGTAGCCGCCGTCGATCACGAGCTTGTGCTTCGACTTCAGCGTCTTGTTCAGCGCCGCCAGGTCGATGTTCTGGGTGTTGGCGAAGCAGTTGAGCGTCACCGAGCCGTAACCCTCCTTGGGGAAGAGCTTGAAGCCCTTGCTGAAGATGAAGTCGCGGACGGTCCGGTTCAGCCGCGCGTGGCGGGCGAAGCGCGCCTCCAGGCCCTCGGCCGTGAAGTCCTCCAGCTTGCTCTTGAGCGCGTAGAGCAGCGGGATGACCGGCGTGCTCGGGGTCATCCCCGCCTCGTGGTTCTTCTGGAACTCGAGGAAGTCGAAGTAGTAGCCCCGGCCCTCGACCTGCTTGGCGCGCTCGAGCGCGCGGGCCGAGACCGAGAGGAAGGAGAGTCCGGGCGGGAGGGCGAAGGCCTTCTGCGAGCCGCTGATCAGGACGTCGATCCCGAGCTCGTCCTTCTTGATCGGCAGCGCGGTGAGCGAGCTGACGGTGTCTACGATCGAGATGACCTCGGGGAACTCGCGGATGACCTTCATCAGCGCCGGCAGGTCGCTCATGCAGCCGCAGGAGGTCTCGTTGTGGATCAGGGTGATGGCGTCGTAGGCCCCGCTCGACAGCTCCTTGCGCACGGCCTCCGGGTCGATCGGCTGGCCCCATTCGGTCTTGAGCGCGCCGGCCGGCTTGGCCAGCCGCTGCGAGACGTCGTTCCACTTGTCGGAGAAAGCGCCGTTCATGCAGTTGAGCACCTTCTTCTTCACCACGTTGTGGACCGCGCCCTCCATGATGCCCCAGGAGCTGCTGGTCGAGGTGTAGACCGGGTCCTTGGTGGCGCAGACCTCCTGCAGGCCGGGCTGGAGCGACTGGTAGAGCGCGACGAAGTCGGTGCTGCGGTGCCCGATCATCGGCTGCGCCATGGCGCGGAGGGTCTTTTCCGAAACCGCGATCGGCCCGGGGATGAAGAGTTTATAGCTCATGGCGGGAGAAATTAGGGACGGAGGGGGTCAACACAGGCCAGCGCGCCGGGTGCGTCAACCTTCATTCTCGCCCCGGCCGTCGGAAGTGACTAGGGTAATAGGGTTTAATACAAATCCGCGCCTCCCGGCATGGCCTTTTCCTGGATCAAGAAGAAGTCGAACGCCTTCGAGCTCTACACGGTCGATGTGGTGCTGGGACGGCGCTCCGACACCGGAGCCGCTGTCTATGGGGCGGTGCTCCAGGTGCTCTCATGGCTCTACAGCGGGATCATCCAGGTCTGGGTCTGGCTCTACCGCCAGCGGATCCTCCAGGACCAGCCCCTGGGCTGCCTGGTTTTGGTGGTCGGGAACCTCACGGTCGGGGGCACCGGCAAAACCCCGGTGGTCGAGAAGTGCGCCCGCACCCTCCGCGATCGCGGCCGCAAGGTCGCGATCCTGAGCCGGGGCTACAAGAGCAAGCGGGCGCCGCTCTGGCGGCGGGCCTGGCGGTCCCTGACCCGCGCGGCCGAGCCGCCGCCGCGGGTGGTGAGCGACGGGGAGAGGGTGCTGCTCGACAGCGAGGCGGCGGGCGACGAGCCCTACATGCTCGCGCGCAACCTTCCGGGGGTGGTGGTGCTGGTGGACAAGAACCGGGTCAAGTCCGGGGCCTACGCCATCAAGCGCTTCGGCTGCGACACGCTGATCCTGGACGACGGTTTCCAGTACCTCCGGCTCAAGGGCAGCCTCAACCTGCTGCTGGTGGACAAGACCAACCCCTTCGGCAACGGCCGCATGCTGCCCCGCGGCATCCTGCGCGAGCCGATCAAGCACCTGCGGCGGGCGAGCTACATTTTCCTGACCAAGTCCAACGGCCAGCGCGACTCCGACCTCGAGGAGCTGATCGCCCGGCACAACCCCGCCGCCGACCTGATCGAATGCGCCCACCGGCCGCAGTACCTCCAGCGGGTGGGCAGCGACCCGGATTCCGCCGAGGGCCGCCAGCCGCTCACCTGGCTCAAGGGCCGGCGCGTCTTCGCCTTCAGCGGCATCGCCGCCCCGGAGAGCTTCGAGAAGTTCCTGCGGGACCTGGGGGCCCTGGTGATGGGGCGCGAGCGCTTCCTCGACCACTACCGCTACGCCGCGGAGGACCTCGACGCGCTCCAGGCCGAGGCCCGCCGCGGGGCGGTGGACTGCCTGGTCACCACCGAGAAGGACGCGGTCCGGCTTCCGCCCCCCCGCCCCGGAGGCCTGCCCCTCTACTACCTCCGGCTGGAGATCGAGATCCTGCGGGGCGCCGCCGACTTCGACGAGGCGGTGGGCCGGATCTGCTTCCCGGGCGAGCGGGTCGAGGCCTGATGCGCTTGCCTCGCGCGCGCCCGAGCCGTCAGGCTGGCGTCTTTCCCCTATGCTGATCGACCCGCGTTTCACCGAACTGGCCCAGGGCCTGGTCGCCTTCTCCACCGCGCTCAAGCAGGGCGAGCGCGTGCTGATCGACGCCTTCGACGTGCCCGACGCCATGACCATCGCGCTGGTGCGCGCCGCCCGGGCGCGCGGCGCCTATCCCTACGTGCAGATCCAGCACGGGCGGGTGAGCCGCGAGCTGGCGGTCGGGGCGGAGGAGGCCCAATTCGCCCCGCACGCCCAGGTGGAGCTGGCGCGCATGCGCAAGATGGACGCCTACATCGCGCTGCGGGGATCGAACAACATCTTCGAGACCTCCGACGTGCCGGCGGAGAAGGTGCGGCTGGTCAGCCGGCTGATGAAGCCGGTGCTCGACCACCGCGTGGGCAAGACCAAGTGGGTGGTGCTGCGCTGGCCGACGCCCTCCATGGCGCAGCAGGCGGGGATGAGCTCGGAGGCCTTCGAGGACTTCTTCTTCCGGGTCTGCACCCTCGACTACGCCCGCATGATCCCCGGGATGAAGGCCCTGGCCGGGCTGATGCGCCGGACCGACCAGGTCCGGATCGTCGGGCCGGGCACGGACCTGCGTTTCTCCATCAAGGGCATCGGCGCCAAGGAGTGCGGCGGCCAGTACAACATCCCCGACGGTGAGGTCTTCTCCTGCCCGGTCCGCGAGTCCGTCGAGGGCCACGTCCAGTTCAACGCCCCGACCGTGTACCTCGGGACCTCCTTCGACCGGGTCCGCCTGGCCTTCCGGCAGGGCCGGATCGTCGACGCCGGCTCGAACAACGACCGGCGGCTGAACGAGATCTTGGACAGCGACGCGGGCGCGCGCTACATCGGCGAGTTCGCGATCGGCTTCAACCCCCACATCCGCGAGCCGATGCGGGACATCCTCTTCGACGAGAAGATCGCCGGCTCCTTCCACTTCACTCCGGGGCAGGCCTACGAGGAGTGCGGCAACGGCAACAAGTCCCAGGTGCATTGGGATCTGGTCTGCATCCAGCGGCCCGAGTACGGCGGCGGCGAGATCTGGTTCGACGGCAAGCTGGTCCGGAAGGACGGCCTCTTCGTCCCGCCCGCGCTGCAGAAGCTCAATCCCCCGTACCTGCTCGGCCGCTGAAAACCATGGATGACCCCGCCGGGCTCGACGCCTTCATCCAGGCCCTGCCCAAGACCGAGACCCATCTGCACGTCGAGGGAGCGCTGCCCTACGACGAGCTGCTCCGCCCCCTCGACCCGGCGGCCTATCCCGCGGATCCTCCCTTCCGCCGCGCCTCCTACCGCTACCCCAGCTTCCCCGACTTCGAGGCGACCCTGCTGGGGCACGCCATTCCCTGGTTCAACTCGACGGAGCGCTACTACGAGGCGGCCCGGCTGATCTTCGCGAACCACGTGCGCCAGAACGTCCGCTACGTCGAGACCAGCTTCCACCTGCCGGCGACCCAGATTCTGGGGGTGCCCGGCCCCGAGGTGATCGCCGCCATCCGCGCCGCCGTCCCGCCCGGGCTGGAGGTGCGCATCTTCGCCGGGATGAAGCGCGACGACTACAACGGCCCGCTGCGGCGCGCGATCGACGCGCTGGAGGACTGGGACGACCTGGCGGGCGTGGACCTGCACGGGTACGAGCCGGTCCCGAACCAACCCTGGTGCGCGGAGATCTGGCGCCGCTGCCGCGCCGCCGGCAAGGTGACCAAATGCCATGCGGGGGAATTCGACGGCGCCCACCGCGTGCGGGAGGCGATCGCCGAGCTGGGCGTGCGACGGGTGCAGCATGGCGTGCGCGCGGTCGAGGATCCGCAGGTCATGGCGCTGGCCCGGGACCAGGGCGCAACTTTCGACGTCTGCCCGATCAGCAACGTCCGGCTCCAGGTCTTCCCTGCGATGGAGGCGCACCCCATCCGCCGCCTCCTGGCCGCCGGGATCCGCTGCACCGTGAGCACCGACGATCCGCTCTGCTTCGCCAATTCCGTCAACGACGAGTACCGCGCCCTGGCGCACGGCCTGGCCTTCACCCGCGCGGAGCTGGCGGGGCTGGCCTGCAACGGGTGGGAGGTCGCCGACGTCTCGCCCGAGCTGCGCCGTCGGATGCTCGCCGAAATCGGCCGGGTGCGGGACCGACCCTGATCTCCGCCCACACCGTCCCCGCCGGCGCGCGCCGGGCCCGGGCCGACAAGGCCCTGGCCGCCGCCTTCCCCGAGCACAGCCGCGCGGCGCTGCAGCGCGCCTTCGCCGCCGGACTGGTTCGGCGGGGCGGCCGCACCCTGGGCCAGAGCGACCCGGTGCGCGCGGGCGACGTGATCGAATTCAGCCTGCCGCAGGCCGCGCCCTCGGAACTGGCCCCCGCCGCCATCCCCCTTTCCATCCTCTACGAGGACGAGCATCTGGTGGCGGTCGACAAGCCCGCGGGAATGGTGGTGCACCCGGGCGCGGGGACGGGCGGCGACACGCTGGTCCACGCGCTGCTGGCGCACTGCCGGGGGGGCCTGAGCGGGGTGGGCGGGGTGGAGCGGCCCGGCATCGTGCACCGGCTGGACAAGGAGACCTCCGGGGTGGTGGTGGCGGCCAAGACCGACGCGGCCCACCGCGCCCTGGCGGCGCAGTTCGCGGGCCGCACCGTCCGCAAGGAGTACCTCGCGCTGGTGGCCGGCGCGCCGGACCTGGCCGCGGGCGAGATCCGCCGCCCGATCGGGCGTCATCCGCGCCAGCGCCACCGCATGGCGGTGGTGCCCGGCGGCCGCGCCGCCCACACCGATTGGGCGCTGGAGGAGCGCTTCGGGCCGGCGGCCGCGCTGCTGCGCTGCCTGCTGCACACCGGCCGCACCCACCAGATCCGCGTCCACCTCCGGGCCATCGGTCACCCACTGCTGGGCGACGCCGCCTATGGCTGGAAGGCGGCGCCGGGGCTGCCGAGGCCGCCGCGGGTCATGCTCCACGCCGAGCGCCTGGAGCTGGACCACCCGGCCGATGGCCGGCGCCTGGCGCTCCGCGCGCCGGCGCCCGCCGACTTCCGGGAGATGATCGCCGCCTTGCGGCGGGCTCAGAGCCCCAGCGCCTCGGCCGCCAGGCCCCAGCGCAGGTTGTAGAGCGAGTGGCGGTAGGCGGCGAAGCCGCCCAGCTCCGCCACGGCGATGAGGGTGGCGAGGGCGGCCGGGAAGACGTCGGCGCGCGCCGGCGGCAGGCCGGGGACCCGGCGGCGTTCGGCCAGGGGAAGGCTCCCGAGCCAGCCCAGCATGGCGCGCAGCTCCGGGACCGGGAGGAGGGTGTCGGTCTGCTCGAGCGGGCGGCCGGCGGGCGCGCCCTGGACGGCGCGGACGTTGGTCAGCGTGCCGCCGGTGCCGACCACGGCGGCGCCGGGCGGCAGGTCGAAGGCGAATCCGGCCGCCGCGAAGCTCTCGCGGGTGTGGCGGGCGATGGCCCCGGCGGCCCCGGGGGGAAAGGGCGCCTGCGGGTCGGCCACGAACTTCTCGGTCAGCCGCACGCAGCCCAGCCTCAGGCTGACCTCGCGCAGCGCCCGGCGCCCCCGGAAGGCGAGGCACTCCAGGCTGCCGCCGCCGAGGTCGAAGAGATAGAAGTCCTCCAGGCCGGAGAGGGCCGGGTCGCAGGCGAGCCCCCTGCCGATCAGGTTGGCCTCCTCGTCGCCGCTGAGGACGCGGATGGCATGACCCGTCGCGGCCTGGACCCGCGCGCGGAATTCCGCGCCGTTGGCGGCGTCGCGCACCGCGCTGGTGGCGGCCAGAATGGTCCGTTCGGCGCGCTCCGGGGCGGCCTCGGCCAGGAGCTCCTTCACCGCCGCCACCCCCCGCTCCATCCCCTCCGCGCCGAGCTCCGGCCGCTCTGAGCTGATGCCGGCGCTGATCCGCGCGTCGAGGGTTTTGCTCCGGAGGGCCACGGGCCGGCCCGGGCCGGCGCCGGCCACCAGCAGCTTGATCGAGTTGCTGCCGATGTCGATGACCGCCACCCGCGCCGGGTTCACAGGAGGTAGCCCTCCGGGGCGACCAGCAGCGTGAATTCGCCCTTGAGGCTGGCCTGCGCGAGCTTCGCGCGCACCTCCCCGGCCGGCCCCACCCAGAACGTCTCGTGCAGCTTGGTCACCTCCTTGGCCACGCAGATCGTCCGCGCGCCGCCCAGGGCGGAGGCCAGGTCGTCCAGCGCCTTGGCGATGCGGTGGCCGCTCTCGTAGAGCGCGAGGGTGTACTCGAACTCGCGGTAGCGCTGGAAGAAGGCGAGGCGCGCGGAGGACTTGGGCGGAAGGAAACCGACGAAGAGGCAGCCGTTGGAGGGCAGGCCGCTCGCGCTCAGGACCGCCGCGAAGGCGCAGGGGCCGGGGACCGGGACGACGGGCAGTCCGCGGCGGCGGCAGGCGCGGACCAGGCGGAAGCCGGGGTCGCTCACCGCCGGGGTGCCGGCGTCGCTGACCAGCGCGACCGAGGCCCCGGCCGCGATCCGCTCCGCCAGGCGTTCCGCGGCCTCGAGTTCGTTGTGCTCGTGGTAGGCGGCGAGCTCGCGCTTGATCCCGAGCCGCGAGAGCAGCAGCCCGGTGGTGCGGGTGTCCTCGCAGGCGACCACGTCGGCCGCCGCCAGGGTGGCGCGGGCGCGCTCGCTCAGGTCGCCGAGGTTGCCGATCGGCGTGGCCACGACATGGAGGTGGCCGGGGGGCACGGCGGCGCGATCAGTGCTCGAAGCCGGTGCCCATGCCCGGAACCTGGTTCTCCCAGCTCGCGGGCCGGGTCCAGGGGATGGACGAGTCTTTGGGGGACTGGGTCGAGCAGCCCGCCAGGAACGCGGCGCCCGCCAGCAGCAGCGCGCCCAGCGCGGTTTTCAGAAAGGTGTTCATGGCCGGAGGATTCCTAGCAGGTGCGGGCCGCGAATCAAGCCGAGTACGTGGACGCGTGCCAGGGCTGGGCGGCGGTCTTCTTGACGACGCCATTGGCCGCCAGATGTTCCAGGATCTTGAACGCCAGCTCGGGGTCGCCCCCGGCCTTGCCCGCCGCCTGCTCGGCGGTGAGCGGCTGGCCGGGGACCGAACGCAGGGCGGCGGTGAGCTTGCCCTTGAGGTCGATCACCGCGCCGGCCGCCTTCTTGCCCGCCTCGACCCCGGGCTGGTGATAGGCGTTGATCCCCACCAGGGAGGCGTAGAGCCCGACGACCCGCTCGTAGAGGGCGATCAGCATGCCGACCGACTTCGGCGAGAGCTCGGCGAGGGTGATCGTGATCGACCAGCGGTCCTTCTCCGAAAGCGCGTCGCGCGTGCCGAGGAGGAAGCCCTGCAGGTAGTCGCCGCTGGTCGTCCCCGGCTCCACCTCCAGGCTGGGGCCGGAGCGGTCGGCCAGGACCTCGATGAAGGTGACGAAGAAGTTGTTCACGCCCTCGCGCAGCTGCTGGACGTAGGCGTGCTGGTCGGTCGAGCCCTTGTTGCCGTAGACGGCGATGCCCTGGTTGACGACCTGGCCCTGCAGGTCCTTCTCCTTGCCCAGGGACTCCATCACCAGCTGCTGGAGGTAGCGGGAAAAGAGGAGCAGCCGGTCCTTGTAGGGGAGGACGACCATGTCCTTCGCGCCGCGGCCGCCGGTGGCGAAGTGCCACATCAGGGCGAGGAGGGCGGCGGGGTTCTGGGCGGTGACCTTCCGGCGGGTGGCGCGGTCCATCGCGGCGGCCCCGGCCAGGATCTGGTCGATCTTGATTCCCTGGAGGGCGGCGGGCAGGAGGCCGACGGCGCTCAGCTCGCTGGTGCGTCCTCCGACCCAGTCCCACATCGGAAAGCGGGCCAGCCAGCCCTCGCGCTCCGCCGTCTGGTCGAGCTTGGAGCCGGCCCCGGTGACGGCCACGAAGTGCTTGGGGTAGTCCAGGCCCGCCGCCTTCATCGCGGCCGCGGCCTCGAGCATCCCGTTGCGGGTCTCGACCGTGCCGCCGGACTTGGAGATGACCACCACCAGGGTCTGCTTCAGCCGGGAGCCGATCTCCTTCAGCACGTAGTCGATCCCGTCCGGGTCGGTGTTGTCGAAGAAATGCGCCTGCAGCTTGTCCTTGCCGCCCCGGAGCCGTCCCAGGGCGTGGCTCACGAACTGGGGGCCCAGGGCCGAGCCGCCGATGCCGATCACCAGCAGCTCCTTGAACTTTCCGGCCGGTCCGCCGATCTCTCCGCGGTGCACCCTGGCCGCGAACTCCTTCACCCGGGCAATCGTGGCGGTGATCTCGTCCCGGATCTCCGCGCTCGGGGCCAGGTCGGGCGTGCGCAGCCAGTAGTGGCCGACCATCCGCTTCTCGTCCGGGTTGGCCACGGCGCCGCCCTCCAGCTCCGCCATCGCGGCGAAGGCCCGCTGCATCGCCGGCTCCATCGAGGCCAGGAAGCCGTCGGGGAAGGGGATGCGGCTGATGTCGAGGGCGGCCCCGAGCTTGGGGTCCTGCCAGTAGAGCTGCTTGAAGCGTTCCCAGGCCATGGTGATCGGGGGAGTTGAGGGTGGTGGTGGCTAGAACTTGTCGGTGACGGCGCCCTCCGAGGCGGAGGTGACCAGCCGGGCGTACTTGGCCAGCGCGCCGCGCATTTCCCGGTGCGGCCGCGGCTTGGCCGCCCGGAGCCTCGCCTTGATCTCCTTCGGCGGCAAATCGAGGGTGATCGCGTTCTTCACCGCGTCGATGGTGATGGGATCGCCGTTCTTCACCGCGCCGATCAGGCCGCCGGTGGCGGCCTCGGGGGTGATGTGCCCGACGACGAAGCCGTGGCTCCCGCCGGAGAATCGGCCGTCGGTGATGAGGGCCACGTCCTTGCCCAGGCCCTTGCCCATGATCGCGCTGGTCGGCGAGAGCATCTCGCGCATGCCGGGGCCGCCCCGCGGCCCCTCGTTGCGGATGACGATGACGTGCCCGGCCTTGACCTTGCCGGCCAGGATGGCGGTGAGGGCCTTCTCCTCGCCCTCGAAGACGATGGCGCGGCCGGAGAAGCGCAGCCCCTCCTTGCCGGAAATCTTGGCCACCGCGCCCTCCGTCGCCAGGTTGCCATAGAGGATGCGCAGGTGGCTGTCGGGCTTGACCGGGTTGGAGAAGGGCCGGATCACGTCCTGACCCTCCGGATACGAGCCGGCGCCGGCCAGGTTCTGGGCCACTGTCCGCCCGGTCACGGTCAGGCAGTCGCCGTGGAGCAGGCCCCGGTCCAGCAGCAGCTTCATCAGCGGCGGCAGGCCGCCGATGCGCACCAGGTGGGCCATGCCGTATTTGCCCGAGGGCCGCAGGTCGGCCAGCACCGGCACGCGCTTCCCGATCCGGGCGAAGTCGTCGAGGGTGAGCTTGACCTTGGCCGAGTGGGCGATGGCGAGCAGGTGCAGCACCGCGTTGGTCGAGCCGCCCAGGGCGATGGCGACGGTGATGGCGTTTTCGAAGGCCTTGCGGGTGAGGATGTCGCTTGGGCGGATCCCCGCCTTGAGCAGCGCGAGCGCGGCCTCGCCGGCCCGCCGGCAGTCCTCGCGCTTCTCCTTCCCGATGGCCAGCTGGGCCGAGCTGTTGGGCAGCGAGAGCCCGAGGGCCTCGATGGCGGAGGCCATGGTGTTGGCGGTGTACATGCCGCCGCAGGAGCCCGGCCCGGGGATGGCGCAGGCTTCGACCGCCTTGAGCCCGGCGTCGTCCAGCTTGCCGGCGGCGTGCTGGCCCACCGCCTCGAAGACCGAGACGATGTCCGACTCCTTCTTGGTCTCCGGATGGATTCCGGGAAGGATGGTGCCGCCGTAGACGAAGACGGAGGGGCGGTTGAGGCGGGCCAGCGCCATGACGCAGGCCGGCATGTTCTTGTCGCAGCCCCCGATCGCCACCACGGCGTCGAAGCCCTCGGCCCCGGCCACGGTCTCGATCGAGTCGGCGATGACCTCGCGCGAGACCATGGAGTAGCGCATGCCTGGCGTGCCCATGCTGATGCCGTCCGAGACGGTGATGGTGCCGAAGATGATCGCCTTGCCGCCGGCCGCGTCGGCCCCGGCCGCCGCCTCGCGGGCCAGCGCGTCGATGTGCATGTTGCAGGGCGTGACCATGCTCCAGGTGGAGGCGATTCCGACCACCGACTTCTTGAAGTCCGCGTCCTGGAACCCGACGGCCCGGAGCATCGAGCGGTTGGGGGCGCGGTCGGGGCCGTCGTTGACGATGGAGGAGTAGCGGCGGGTGGCGTCGGTGGCGCTCATTGGGAGGGCCAGCCAACCACGGGGCGGCGGGGTCCGCAAGCCGCTAAAGGCCGCGGCCCCGGCGGTCGCCGGCCCGCGGGGCCGCGCGCGGCCGCGAGGCGAAGTATTGACGGCGGCGCCATTCCGAGCGATTTGAGGCGGATGGCCTTCGAGCTCAAAAAAGTCCTGAAAGCGCTGCTGTTCTCCTCCGGCCAGCCGCTCTCGATCAAGGACGTCCAGACGGCCATCGCCCGCTTCCACGACACCGCGGCGCCGGCCGCGCCCGGCCCGGCGGCCGAGACCGGCGCGCCGCCCGCGGAGGAGCCCGCCGAGGTGGCGGCCGGCGAGCCGTTCGAGGACCCGGAGCTCTACCGCGATGTGCCCGTGCTCGTCACCGCCGCCCAGATCCGCGAGGCGATGGAGCAGATCTCGCTGGAGCTGAGCGCGGCGGACGAGGGGCTGGTCCTGGTCGAGGGCGCCAGCGGCTGGCGCCTCGCCACCCATCCCCGCTTCGCCCGCTGGGTCCGGATCCTGCGGCAGGAGCCGACGCCGGCGCGGCTCAGCGCCTCGTCCCTCGAGACCTTGGCCGTCGTCGCCTACCGCCAGCCCGTGACGCGGTCCGAGATCGAGGCGGTGCGCGGCGTCTCGGCCGAGGCCGGCCTGGCCCGGTTGATGGAGCGCGAGCTGGTGGTGATCACCGGCCGGGCCGACCTGCCCGGGCGCCCGCTGCAGTACGGGACGACCGACAAATTCCTGGAATTCCTCGGCGTCCGCTCCCTCGACGAGCTTCCCGCCTCGGACGTCCTGAGCTCGCGCCAGATCGACGGGTGGCTGAAGGAGGCGGCGCAGCCCCGCCAGCTGGGCGACGCCGCGGTCGGCCTGGACGAGGAGCTGCCGCTCGAGGCGGCCCCGGCCGCCCCGGCCGGCGGCGAGCATTCCCCCGGCGAGGCCGAGCCCCGCGCCGCCTCATGAGCCTCGGACCGCTGCGCGAGAAGATCGACGGGCTGGACCGGCAGCTGGTCGACTTGATCAACCAGCGCCTGGCGCTGGCCGCCGAGATCGGCCGGATCAAGCGCAGCCAGGGCGAGCAGATCTACGTGCCCGAGCGCGAGGACGCCGTCCTGCGGCAGGTCTGCGAGCGCAACGGGGGCCCGATCAAGAACGAGGCGCTGCGCGCGATCTACCGCGAGATCATGTCGGCGGCGATCGCGCTGGAGAAGCCCCTCTCGGTCGCCTATCTCGGCCCTCCGGCCAGCAATTCGCACGCCGCCGCCATCCGGAAGTTCGGGGCCAGCGTGGACTACCAGCCGATCGGGACGATCGCCGACATCTTCACCGCGGTGGAGAAGGGCGAGGCCGACCTCGCGGTGATCCCGATCGAGAACTCCACCGAGGGCAGCGTGCGCGAGGCGCTCGACAGCTTCGTGGAGAGCGAGCTGAAGGTGGTCGCGCAGATCCACCTCGAGATCTCCTACGCGCTCCTCTCGCGCTCGCCGCTCGAGAAGATCGCCACGGTCCAGTCCAAGGACCAGGCCCTGGCCCAGTGCCGGCAGTGGCTGCGCCGGCATCTGCCCAAGGCCCAGCAGGTGGAAAGCTCCAGCACGACGCGGGCGGTGGAGATCGCCCGCGTCGACCCGGCCGCGGCCGCGGTGGCGAGCGAGCTGGCCGCCGACACCTACGGCGTGCCGGTGATCGCCCGAAACATCCAGGACAAGGCCGACAACACCACGCGCTTCTTCGTCCTCGGCCGGAAGCCGGCGGGGCCGGTCGGCCACGGCAAGGACGTCACCAGCTTCCTCATCTCGCTCGGCGAGGAGGCCGCCTCGCAGTCCGGCTCGCTGCTGCGCATGCTGATGCCGCTGGCCGAGCGCGGCATCAATCTCTCCAAGATCGAGTCGCGCCCCAGCAAGAAGCGGCCCTGGGAATACTACTTCTTCATCGACGTCTCCGGGCACCACGACGATCCCGCGGTCAAGGCGGCGGTGGCGGAACTGCGCAAGTTCTGCACCCTGGTGAAGTGGCTCGGCAGCTATCCCGCGGCCAGCTGAGGCGGGGAGGGCGGGCCGCTTTTGCGGTTGACGGATCCTGATTTAATCTACTTTGTAGAAGAAATGGCCGACCAAGCCTTGGGCGAATTCGAGCAGATCGTGCTGCTGGCGATCCTCCGGCTGGACGAACGCGCCTACGGCGCCACCATCCGCGAGGAAATCGCCGCCAAGACCGGTCGGGACCCCTCGCCGGGGGCGCTCTATACCACCCTGGCCCGGCTGGAGGAGAAGGGCCTGCTGCAGTCCCGGCTGGGCGAGCCGACCCGCGACCGCGGCGGCCGCGCCAAGCGCTTCGTCAAAGTGACCGCCGAGGGCATCGACGCCATCTCCCGCGCCCAGCGCGCCTACCGCAACCTGCTTCACGGGGTGCCGCTCCCCGGTCTTTCCCATGGATAGGGGCCGCATCGCCGAATGGCTGCTCGCGCCCGCCCTGGGCGCCGCCCGCGCGTCGTGGGTGGTGGGGGACCTGCTGGAGGGTGCGGTCGGCCGCGGCCCGCGCTGGTTCTGGGGGAACGTGGCGCGGACCTGGTGCGGGGCCCCTTGGGGCGACCTGCGGACCCGGCCGCTCTTCTGCCTGGGGCTGGCGGCGCGCGGGGCGCTGCTGCTGTCCGCCTGGCTGTTCCTGGTGGGCCGCGGCCGGGCGCTGGTCTGGGATTTCGTCCGCACCAGCCTGGCCCATTCCCGTTTCCTCGCCCACCACCCGAAGGAATGGCTCTGGCCCGCGGTGACGGCGGCCTCGCTGCTCGCCACCGTCCACGCCGGCCGCTGGGTGGCGCGGCGCGCGCAGGGCCGCCTGCTGGCGGTGTGCGCGGCGATGGCGCTGGTCTATCCCCTGGTCGCCTTCGGCTTCCACGCCTGCTGGGCGGCCTGCGCCTCCCTCGGGCCGGCGCCGGACCTTCCGGTGCCGGATTTCGGCCGCTTCCTCTACCAGGCCAAGGACGCCGGCTTCATCGCGGCCTTCCTGCTCGGCGTCGCCCTGCTGCGCCGGCCGGGCGGGGCCGCCGCCGCCTGACCCGATGACCGCGGCTGTGATCGACTGCCACGTCCACCTGTATTCCCCGGAGATCAACCGGGATCCCGCCGGATGGGCGGCCGCGGCGGGAGAGCCGCACTGGGCCCGGCTCTGCACCCGCCGGCGCAAGGACGGCCGGCCGGTCCAGTCCTTTCCCGACGCGGACGGCCTCATCGCGGCGCTCGACGCGGCCGGCATCGAGCGGGCGATCCTGCTCGGATGGTACTGGCAGCGCCCGGAAAATTGCGCCGGCCAGAACCGATTTTTCGCCGAGTGCCTGCGGCGGCACCCCGGCCGGCTCTCGGCGTGCGCGGCCCTCCAGCCCGCGGCGGGCGCGGCGGCGGTCCGCGAGGAGATGCGGCGGGCGCGGGACGAGGGGCTGTGCGGGCTGGGGGAGCTCTCGCCCCACGCGCAGGGCTACGGCATCGGCGAGCGCGGGTTCGCGGAGGCGCTGGAGCTGGCCGCGGATTTCGGCTGGCCGGTCAACCTGCACGTGACGGACCCCGCCGGCCGCTCCTATCCGGGCAGCGTGCCGACGCCGCTGGAGGACTTCCTGGAGCTGGCGCGGCGCCACGCGCGCACCTCCTTCGTGCTGGCGCACTGGGGCGGGCTTTTGCCGGTCCGGCTTCCCGCCGTGGAGCTTCCGGCCAATCTCCACTTCGACACCTCGGCCTCGCCCCTGATCTATCCGGGCGGGGTCTGGAGCGAGATGCTCGGCGCCGCCGGGGCGCGGCGGGTCTGCTTCGGCTCCGACTTCCCCCTCAACCTCTATCCGCGGCTCGAGGCCGAGCCGGAGATCGCCCGCTTCGCGGGCGAGGCCCGCCGCGAGGTGCCCGAGGCGGCCGCCGGCCTGGTGCTGGCGGAAAACGCCCGGCGCATGTTCCGCCTGCCCTAGACGCCATGCCGCTGCTGCTGCGCTCCCGCCGCGGGGATTTCGGAGTTGCCAACCGCCCTGAATTTTCGCGGGCTGGCCCCCTGGCCCCGTCGCTCAAGTCCATCGCCCTCGGCATCTTCGCCCGCTTCGTCCCGTATGCGCTGATCCTGGCGGCCGCCGCCGTTCCCGCCCTCCGGGCGCAGGACGGGCCGCCTCCGGTCGCGGTGGACGGGACCATGCCGGAGGACCGCGCCCCGGCGCTGCGCGAGCTCATCCGCGTGGCCCTGAAGCAATCGCCGGCCATGCTCATCCAGCAGCTGAGCGTGGCGCAGAGCCAGGCCCAGGTGATGCAGGCCGACTCCAGCCTCTATCCCCACCTCAGCCTGAACGCGGGCTACAGCGTGTCGCGGGAGCAGGTTTCCGAGGTGGGCGTGATCAGCTCCCCCTCGACCTCGAAGGGCCTGGTCTACGGCGCCAACCTGAGCCAGAACATCTTCTCCTGGGGCCAGTACGTGGACCAGAGCCGGATCGCGCGGATCCAGCTCGCGATCACCCGGCGCCAGTTCGCGGAGGCCTACCTCAGCCTGGTCCAGCAGATCCGCGACAGCTACCTCGGGCTGATCGTGGCCCGGGAGAACCTCCGCGGCGCCCGCTTCAGCCTGCAGCAGGCGGACGCGGCCCTGGCGCTCGCGCGCGAGCAGCTGGCCCACGGCGACCTGGCCACCTCCGCGCTGAGCCAGCCCGAGCTCGGCGAGGGCGACGCCAAGGTCGCCGCCGACACCGCCGAGGAGAGCTACGAGCACGGCAAGCGCCTGCTGGCGATTCTTTGCGGGGTGAAGGAGATCGACGACTCCTCGATCCCGGAGGAGATGCCCGCCCCCGCCTACTCCGAGGAGAAGGCCAAGGCGCTGCTGGCGGTGATCCTCCGCGAGCAGGGCCGCAGCTTCTTCCAGGAGCAGGTCTACGAGATGCAGATCAAGGCCGACAAGCTGAACTACCGCATCGCGGCGACCGGGCTGCTGCCGAAGTTCAGCCTCGGGGCCGGCTACAGCCTGAACCGCTTCAGCAGCCTCTCCAACACCACCGACGCGGCGGGAAACACCATCAGCAGCGTCACCCAGGAGGGCGTCCGCTCCACCAACTACGGGCTGAACATGAACTGGAACGTCTTCGACGGCCTCTCGACCCACGCCTCCAAGATGTCCGCCCTCGACAACCGCCGGATGCACGAGCGCACCCTGCAGGACTACGTCGACCGCACCGCCGAGGAGGCCCAGGACCTCGAGCGCCAGCTCAGCATCGCCGCGCACAGCCAGGCGCTGGCCGACACCCGCGCGACCTACGCGCAAGGCTCGGCCGACCAGGCCAAGGAGCTGCTGAAGTACGGCGGGGTCGCCCGGACCGCGGTGGACAGCGCGATTTCGACCTTTTATTCGGCGCAGTACTCCCAGGCATACAGCCGGAGTCTCGTCTTTTCCCGCTGGTGCCAGCTGGTCTATCTGGCCGGCGCCGATCCCACCATGAGCTACCTCCCCGTTCGCTATGTCCGCGGCAACCGCTAAACCCGCCCCGTCGCACCCGGGCCGCAAGCTGCTGATCGCGCTGGTCGCGGTCCTGGTCGTCGTCCTCGCCTACTTCTACCTCTCCCGGCCCACCGCCCGCGTGGTCGCGGTCCGCCGGGGCAACGCCGACGACGCCCGCCCCGGCAGCGTCACCGTCGCGGCCCAGTACGAGGAGCCCATCACCGTCGAGGTGGGGGGGCGCCTGGTGGATTCCAACCTCGAGCCCGGCAACCACTACGCCAAGGGCCAGTACATGGCGCAGCTCGACACCGGGGACATCGACCTGACCCTGCAGAAGGCCGAGAACGACCTGACCACCCTGGTGGACACCCACGCGGTCGGCTCCAAGATCGCGCTCAATCGCGACACCGCCCAGACCCAGCTCGAGAACGACGAGCGGGTGTACAAGATGGGCGGCATCTCCCTCTCGGCCATCGAGGCGGAGCGGCGCCAGGTCCAGGGCCTGAACCAGGATGTGAAGCTGGAAGAGGTGAACTTCGAGACGGCCAAGAAGGCCGACGAGCTGGCGATCAAGACCCTGCAGCGGCAGAAGTCGAAGATGACGGTGAAGGCGCCCTTCGACGGCGTCGTCTCGGCGGTCTCGGCCCGGCCGGGGGCGATCCTGGCCGGCGGGGCCCCGCTGGCCACCCTGATCACGACCGCCCGGACGGTGGTGGTGCGCGTCGCCGCGGAGAAGTTCGCCGGGATCGCGGTGGGGCAGCCCGCCAGCGTGGAATTCCTCGGCTACAACGGAAAATTCTTCGACGCCAAGGTCACCCAGGTGCTGCCGACGGCCGAGGCCGACACCCAGCGCTACGTGGTCTATGTCACGATCGACCCGAAGGAGATCACCCTCGACCAGCTCGTCCCGGGCATGCCGGGCGAGGCTTCGATCCAGGTGGACCGGCACGCCAACGCGCTGCTGGCGCCCCGGCGGGCGATCCAGGCGGGCAAGGTCATGGTGGTCGACGGCGGGCGGGTGGCGGTGCGCGACGTCAAGGTCGGCTTCACCAGCCTGACCGACTGCGAGATCCTCGACGGGCTGAAGGAGGGCGACCTGGTGATCGCCGAGGACCTCGACACCTTCCACCCCGGCGACCGGGTGCGCACCGAGACCCTGACGAACTGACCGCGCGCCCGTCCCCCTGTGCCGCCCAATCTGCAGATCGCCTTCCGATTCCTCACGGCCAAGCGCCGGGCGATGGCGCTGAGCCTGACCTGCATCGTCCTGGGGGTGGGCTTCTTCGCGGTGACCCAGGCCGCGACCAGCGGCCTGAAGAACCTCTTCATCAGCACCCTGCTGGGCTCGGACGGGGCCATCCGGATCCAGGACGAGATCCAGGACACGCTGCGGTCGATGCACGCCACCGGCAACGATCCGACCTCCTCCTTCCAGATCGAGGAGAAGGAGGGCATCAAGCTGATCGAGGGCATCCAGCAGCCCAAGCTGCTGATGGCCGCGCTGCGGCGCTTCCCCAACGTCTCGGGCATGGCGGAGGTCCTGCACGAGAACGTGCTCATCCGCAGCAACTCGCAGGCCGAGCCGGACACCGCGCAGATCTACGGCATCAACATCGACAACGCGGATGACGATTTCTTCAAGGTCTCCAACCTCTCCAAGCAGATCATCGGCGGCAGCCTCGACGGCTTCCGCGCCAACCCCGAATCGCAGATCCTGATCGGCTCGGTCCTGGCCAAGCGCCTGCAGGTCGACGCCGGTGACACCGTCACGATCGCGGTGCCGTCGGTGGGGGAGCAGCGGCATTACACCATCGCCGCGATCTACGAGACCGGCGTGGAGGACATCGACAAGAGCCGCATCTACCTGCACCTGAGCGCGGTCCGCTCGCTGGTGCACAAGACCACGGAGGCCTCGTACATCCAGGTCACGCTCTATGACAAGGACCGGGCGCCCTTCGACGCCTACCAGATGCAGGAGACCCTCCGCTACCACGCCACCCCCTGGGAGGAACGCCAGGTGGTGTGGCTCTCGGTCTTCAAGGCCCTGGGCGTCTCCAGCGCCATCACCGTCTCCGTCTTCACCCTGATCGCGGGCGTGGCCATGGGCAGCACGCTGGCGATGATCGTGATGGAGAAGACCAAGGAGATCGCGATCCTCCGCTCGATGGGCTACACCCCGCGGGACATCTCGCTCATCTTCATCTGGCAGGCTGCGATCGTGCTCACCATCGGCTGCCTGGCGGGCTGCGCCGTCGGGGGCGGCATCACCTACCTGGTGAGCCTCATGCCGCTGCCGATCCGGGGCCTGTTCAAGACCGACTTTTTCCCGGTGGGCCCGAGCCCCTGGCACTACGTCGAGGCCATCGCCACCGCCGTGCTGGTGGTGATGGTGGCCAGCCTGGTCCCGGCGCGGCGGGCGGCGCGGCTCCAGCCGGGCGACGTCATCCGGGGGACCGCGCAATGACGGGCGGCGCCGCCGACGACCCCTCCATCGCCCTGCGCTGCGAGGGCCTGCACCGCTACCTGGGGCAGGGCGAGGGCAGGGTGCACGTGCTGCGGGGGGTCTCCTTCGAGGCGCGCCGCGGCCAGGTCTACGCCGTGGTCGGGCCCTCCGGCTGCGGCAAGAGCACGCTGCTTTACCTGCTCGGGCTGCTGGACCAGCCGGACGAGGGCAGCATCTGGATCGACCGCGAGCTGATGTCCAACAGCAGCGACGAGGCCCGCACCGCCTCCCGCGGCGAGCACATCGGCTTCGTCTTCCAGTTCCACTTCCTGATGCAGGAGTTTTCCGCCCTGGAGAACGTGATGATGCCGATGCGCAAGCTCGGGCGCCTGGGCCCGGAGCAGATGGCGGAGCGGGCGCGCTCGCTCCTCACCGCGGTCGGGCTGGGGGAGAAGACCCACCGCCTCGGCACCCAGCTCTCCGGCGGCGAGCAGCAGCGCGTGGCGATCGCCCGCGCCCTGGCCAACCAGCCGACGATCATCCTGGCCGACGAGCCCACCGGCAACCTGGACGCCAAGAATTCCTCGATGGTCTTCGACCTGATGACGCGCCTGGCGAAGGAAAACGGCCAGGCCATCGTTCTGGTCACGCACAATCCCGAGATCGCCAATCGCTGCGACGTGATCCGGCCGATGCGCGACGGTCTTTTCATCTGACAAAAGTCGCCGGCGGGCTGGCTTTTTGCGTAATTAGCGCGAGGCTAACGGCCCCTTGCGCCCCGCTTATTTTGAGGCCCAAAAAATCGGGCCGGGAATTTTTGATGGACAATGCAAACCGGGGAGGCCTTTTTTGGCTCTGATTTTGCATACTCCGCGATATCAACTGGCCCTCCAGCGGTCACCCCAGAGTCTCCCTGCCGAATCCCGCGCGACCGCGCTCGCCGCGGGCGCCCGCTAGGCCCGGCCACCCCCCGGACTCCTTCTCGAGATCATGTCGAACATTTTCCCGAAGTCCGTAAACAGGCTGCCGCTGCAGATCGTGATCTACCTCTTCGTGGTGGGAGGCATGGCGACGGCGGCGGTGACCTACTACATGACCCCGAAGTACACCCGGGTCGGCTACGCGCCGGTCCAGCCGGTGCCCTTCAGCCACGCGCTGCACGCCGGCCAGCTCGGGATCGATTGCCGCTACTGCCACAGCAACGTCGAGGTCTCGGGGCATTCCAACATCCCGACGGCGCAGACCTGCATGAACTGCCACGACCAGATCAAGACCACCAGCCCGCTGCTGGCCGTGGTGCGCAAGAGCTACGAGACCAACCAGCCGGTGCCCTGGGTCTGGATCCACAAGACGCCCGACTACGTCTATTTCAACCACGCCATCCACATCGCCCGAGGCGTCAGCTGCGTGGAGTGCCACGGCCGGATCGACCAGATGGACGTGGTGCATGAGGAGAAATCCCTCGCCATGGGCTTCTGCCTCGACTGCCACCGCGACCCCGCCGCGCACCTCCGCCCCCGCGACGAGGTGACCAACCTGGCCTGGAAGGCCCCCAGCCCCGCGGCGCAGCGGGCGATGGGCGAGAAATTCGTGCACGACTGGAAGGTCAATCCCCCGCAGAGCTGCACCGGCTGCCACCGATGAAACGAAAGATCGAACATCCCGCACCCTCGGCCCGAGAGCTGGCGGGTCCCAAGTACTGGCGGACGCTGGGCGAGCTGGCCGAGACCCCCGGCTTCAAGAGCCGGCTGGAGCGCGAGTTCCCCGACGGCGCCTCCACCCTCGACGGCGTGGACCGGCGCCAGTTCATGAAGATCATGGCGGCCTCCTTCGCCCTCGGCGGGGCGGGTCTGGCGGGCTGCCGCCGGCCGGAGGCTAACATCCTTCCCTTCGGCAAGTCCGTGGAGGGCGTCATTCCGGGGCTTCCTCTCTACTACGCCACCGCCTATCCGCTGCGCCGGACCGCCATCCCGCTGCTGGCCGAGACCCACCAGGGGCGGCCGACCAAGCTCGAGGGCAATCCGCGCTATGAGCCCCTCGGCGGCGCGACTTCGCTGACGGCGCAGGCCTCGCTGCTGGACCTCTACGATCCGGACCGGGCCGTGGCCCACACCGCGAACGGCTCGACGCTCGACGACGCCGCGGTCAAGGACCGGCTTGCCGGCATCGGCCGCGCCTACGCCGGCAGCGGCGGCGCGGGTCTCGCCTTCCTGGCGGAGACCTCCTCCTCGCCGACCCGCGCCCGCCTGGTCAAGGCCCTCCGCGGGCGCTTCCCCAAGGCGGTCTGGGCCGAGTATGAGCCCGTCGCCGACGAACCGCCGGTCGCCGCCGCCCAGGCCGCCCTCGGCGCCGCCGTCAAGCCCCTCTACCGCTTCGCCAAGGCGAAGCGGATCGTCAGCCTCGACTGCGACTTCCTCAGCGCGGAGGCCGGCAGCATGTACTACGCCCGCTCCTTCGCCAAGGGCCGGCGCGTGACCAGCCGCGACGACGAGATGAACCGCCTCTACGTGGCGGAGAGCAATCTCACCCTGACCGGCTCGATGGCGGACCATCGCCTCCGGCTGGCCAGCAGCCACATGCTCGCCTTCGCCGCGGCGCTGGCGGCCCGGGTCACCGGGGACCGGATCTACGACGGCCTCGCCCAGGGGCTGAACGTTCCGCCCGCCTGGATCGCCGAGTGCGCCGCCGACCTCGCGGCCAACAAGGGCTCGAGCCTGGTCGTGGCCGGCGCCCACCTCCCCGCCGCCGTCCATGCGGTGGCCCACGCGATCAACGCCGCCCTCGGCAACGTCGGCCAGACCGTCGAGTTCGTCGACGCCGCCCCCTCCGGCGCGGCGTCGCTGGCGGACCTGGCGGGCGCGATCCGCGGCGGCGCGGTCAAGACCCTCGTGATCCTCGGCGGCAACCCCGCCTACAACGCCCCGGCCGATCTGGGCTGGGCCAACCTGCAGAAGTCGGTCGGCGAGGTGGTGCGCTTCGGCTACTACGTGGACGAGACCTCCCAGCTGGCCCAGGTGCAGGTGGCGGCGGCCCACTATCTCGAGTCGTGGGGCGACGCCCGCACGCTGGACGGCACCGTGGTCCCGATCCAGCCGATGATCCTGCCGCTCTTCGGCGGCCTGACCGAGATCGAGGTGCTGGCCCGCATCACCGGGGAAGGGGAGAGCGACCCCTACAAGCTGGTCTACGCGACCGTGACCGGCCTGGCCGGCGGCGATGCCGCCCGCGCCTTCCAGCGCTTCCTCCACGACGGCCTCCTGGCCGGCTCCGCCTATCCGGTTCAGCCGGTGGACATCGACCGTTCCGGACTCTCCCGGCTGGTGGGCCAGACGGCCCCCTTGCCGCAGCTTTCCCGCTCCAACCTCGAGGTGCGCTTTGTGGCCGACCACAAGATGGACGACGGCCGCTACGCCAACAACGGCTGGCTGCAGGAGTGCCCCGATCCCATCACCAAGCTGGCGTGGGACAACGCCATCCTGATCAGCCCCCGGCTGGCCAAGGAGCTGGGCATCGAGCCGCAGGGCTCGATGGGGCCGCAGGTCGCCCGCAAGGACGAGCAGGACTTCGAGAAGGGGATCGAGATGGCTCACGTGCTCGAGCTGACCCTCGGCGGCCGGAAGATCGTGGCGCCCTCGCACATCCAGGTCGGCCTTTCTGACTACACCGTGGTCCTCCCGCTCGGGTACGGCCGCGCCGTCACCGGCCGCATCGGCAGCGGGGTGGGCTTCGACGCCTATCCGCTGCGCAGCGCCGATGCGATGCATGTCGCCTCCGGCGGCGTCCTCAGCCTCACCGGCGAGCGCCGGAAGATGGCCGACACCCAGTGGCACTGGTCGATGGAGGGGCGCGAGATCGTCCGCGAGGCCAACTTCGAGGAATACAAGCGCAACCCGACCTTCGTGAAGGAGATCGGCATGGAGGCCGAGACCTCGGTCTACAACATGTCGGGCTTCGTCGCTCCGGACGAGCCGGCCGCCCCCCTCAAGGTGCTCTCGACCGAGGTGCCGCGCGGCAATTCGCTCTACGAGCACCCGAAGTTCACCGGCCCGCAGCAGTGGGGGATGAGCATCGACCTCAACACCTGCATCGGCTGCAACGCCTGCGTGGTGGCCTGCCAGGCCGAGAACAACATCCCGATCGTCGGGCGCGATCAGGTCATCCGCGGCCGCTCGATGCACTGGATCCGCATCGACCGCTACTACTCCGACGGCAAGGCCGCCGCCGGCGCCTTCGGCGGCCCGGGCAACCTTGAGCTGCCCGAGGACCCGCAGATTTCGCTCCAGCCGGTCAACTGCATGCAGTGCGAACTCGCCCCCTGCGAGATGGTCTGTCCCGTCAATGCCACGGTCCACGACGACGAGGGCATCAACGCGATGGCCTACAACCGCTGCGTCGGCACCCGCTACTGCGCGAACAACTGCCCGTACAAGGTCCGCCGCTTCAATTACTTCGACTGGAACCTCCACCAGATCGGCCACCTCTACGAGGGTCCGCTCGGGCCCTCGGGCCTGCCCGAGCTGGTGCAGATGGTGAAGAACCCCCAGGTTACGCTGCGCATGCGCGGCGTGATGGAGAAGTGCACCTACTGCATCCAGCGCATCGAGAACGGCAAGATCCAGTGGAAGGTGAAGATGGCCCAGGCCGGCACGCCGGCCGAGGTCGTCGTCCCCGACGGCCACATCAAGACCGCCTGCCAGCAGGTCTGCCCGGTCGAGGCCATCGTCTTCGGCGACATCCTCGACGAGCAGAGCGCCGTCTCCCGGGCCAAGGCCCGCGACCAGGACTACTCGCTGCTGGCCTACCTCAACACCCGGCCGCGCACCACCTATCTCGCGCGCCTGCGCAATCCCAATCCCAAGATGCCCGACGCCCAGAAGGTGCCGTTCAGCCGGATGGAGCACACCGTCAAGAGCGGCGAAAAGGAGGATAGCTGATGTCCCACGCCGCCGATTCCCACGACGCCCCCGCGATCCTGCGCGAGGTCAAGCCGGCGCACCTTCCCCGCCCGGCCCTGGTCGAGCACAACCGGAGCTTCAACTGGATCACCGAGAAGATCTGCGGCATCGTCGAGGGCGAGACCCCCGCCTGGTGGTGGTGGTGCTTTGCCGTCGCCTGCTTCGTCGCCTCCTTCACCGTCTTCGGCATCAGCTATGTCGTGGCCACGGGCGTCGGCGTCTGGGGCCACCGCACGCCGGTCAACTGGAGCTGGCCGATCGTCAACTTCGTCTTCTGGATCGGCATCGGCCACGCCGGAACCCTGATTTCGGCCATCCTCTGCCTGCTGCGCCAGAAGTGGCGCACCTCGATCAACCGCTCGGCCGAGGCGATGACGATCTTCGCGGTGGTCTGCGCCGGCATCTTCCCGGTCTTCCACGTCGGCCGCGTTTGGTACGCCTGGTTCCTCTTCCCGCTGCCGAACTACAACTACATCTGGCAGAACTTCCGCTCGCCGCTGGAATGGGACGTCTTCGCGGTCTCGACCTACGGCACGGTCTCGGTGCTCTTCTGGTACGTCGGCATGATCCCCGATCTGGCGACGCTGCGCGACCGCTTCTACGCCACCGGGCGCAAGACCCGGTCCTTCCTCTACGGGATCTTCGCCATGGGCTGGCGCGGCTCCGCCCGCCACTGGAACAACTACGAGATGGCGTACCTGATCCTCGCCGGCATCGCGACCCCGCTGGTGCTCTCGGTCCACACCATCGTCTCCTTCGACTTCGCCGTCTCCCTCATCCCCGGCTGGCACACCACCATCTTCCCGCCGTACTTCGTCGCCGGCGCCATCTTCTCCGGCTTCGGGATGGTGCTGACGCTGATGCTGCCCCTGCGGGCGATCTACAAGCTGGAGGACCTGATCACGCAGTACCACATCGACTGCATGTGCAAGATCACGTTGGCGACCGGCACCATGGTCGGCTACGCCTACATGATGGAGTTCTTCATCGCCTGGTACGGCGCGAACCCCTTCGAGGCCTTCACCTTCATCAACCGCGCCTTCGGCCCCTTCGCCTGGTCCTACTGGATCATGATCAGCTGCAACGTGATCACCCCGCAGCTCTTCTGGTTCAAGAGCGTCCGCAACAACACCACGCTGGTCTGGATCCTCTCGCTCTTCGTCAACGTCGGGATGTGGTTCGAGCGCTTCGTCATCATCTGCACCTCGCTGACGCGCGATTTCCTGCCCTCGAGCTGGGGCTACCTCAGCCCGACCGTGGTCGACATCTTCACCTTCTTCGGGACCTTCGGCATCTTCTCGGTCCTCTTCCTCCTCTTCATCCGGTTCCTTCCGCTGATGGCGATGGCCGAGATCAAGGCGGTGACGCCGCAGGCCGATCCCCACCGCGACCATGGCGCCGGCTTCACCGGCCATGGCGACCCGTCCTGGCAGGAGGTTCCGCACCGCTAAGCCATGCCCGACGCCCCCTACGGACTCATCGCCGCCTTCGAGGACACCGGCAGCCTTTACCGGGCCGCCAAGGTGGTGCGCGACGCGGGCTTCACCCGCTGGGACTGCATCACGCCCCTCCCGGTGCACGGCCTCGACAAGGCCATGGGCCAGCGCCGCTCGATCGTGCCCCGGGTCTCCCTGGCCGGCGGCATCACCGGCTTCTGCACCGGGATGACCCTGATCTGGTACACCGACGCCTTCGACTACCGGATCATCGTGGCGGGCAAGCCCTTCTTCAGCCCGCTCTTCGCCTTCCCGGTGTCGTACGAGCTGACCATCCTCTTCACCGCCTTCGCCACCATCATCGGGATGTTCGTGCTCAACCGCCTGCCGATGCACTACCATCCGGTGCTGAAGTTCCGCGACGTGCGGCGGGCGACGGACGACCGCTTCTACATCGTGATCGAGACCGCCGACCCGCGCTATGACCCCAAGGCGACCCGCGCCCTGCTGGAGAAGGCCGGCGGACGCGAGATCGAGGAGCTGGAGAGCTGACCATGCGGAACGTCTATCTCGTCACCGTCTTCGCCTTCCTCCTGCTGGTCGCCTTCCTCGGCTTCCGGGGGCGGATTTCGACCAAACCGCCGATGGACGTCTTCCCCGAGGCGATCTTTCCCGGGATGAAGTACCAGCAGAAGTTCCGGCCCCAGTCGGCCGATCCGTTCTTCGCCGACGGGCGGGCCGACCGCCCGCCGGTCCCCGGCACGGTCCCCTCCGACTACGGCCCGGCCGGCCAGCCGCTGCGCGATGACGACCACCTCTATCTGGGCAAGGCCCGCGACGGCTCGTGGGCCCGCGGCTTCCCCGCCTCGGTCAAGGTCGACGCCGCCCTCCTGGCGCGGGGCCGCGACCGCTTCGACATCTATTGCGCGCCGTGCCACGGCCTGGTCGGCGACGGCAACGGCGTCACCAAGCGCTACGGGATGGGCGCCACCCCAAGCTACCACGACGACCGCCTCCGCGGCATGGCCGAGGGCGAGATCTTCAACATCATCACCAACGGCAAGCAGCCGGCCAACAACATGCCTCCCTACGCCGACAAGCTCACGCCCCGCGACCGCTGGGCCGTGATCGCCTACGTGCGGGCCCTGCAGCGCGCCCAGCACGGCACGGTGGCGGACGTCCCGCCGGAGCACCGCCAGGAGCTCGGAATCAAATGAGCGCGACGGCCTCTTCCTCCTATCCCGCCATGCCGGCCTCGCCGGGCAAGGCGCTGGCCATCGGCCTCGGCGCCACCGCGGTGACCTGGCTCGGCGCGCTGGTCTCCGGCCTGCACCAGGCGGCGACCGCCTGGCTGGTCGGGCTGGTCTTCTGGACCGCGATGGCGATCGGGATGCTGATGCTCATCCTCATCCACCACGTCTTCGACGCGATGTGGTCCACCGTGATGCGCCGCCAGTGCGAGCACGCCGTCGCCTCCTTCAAGTGGTTGGCGCTGCTCTTCGTGCCGCTGATCCTCCTCTCGTTCTTCGGGCCCCGGGACATCGTCTGGCCCTGGATGAACCCCAACCACGTCATCCCGAATGGGGAGACGGTCGGCCGCGACATGCTCTGGGCCAAGAAGGCGGGCTTCCTCAATCTCCGGGCCTTCATCGCCTGGACGGCCGTCTTCTACGGCTCCTGGATCTTCCTCTCGGCGCGCCTGCGCAAGGCCTCCTTCAGCCAGGACGTCGACGGCGACCCGAAGTGGACCCGGATCAGCCGCTTCACCTCCGGCTACGGCATTCCGGTGGTCGGCCTCGGCCTGACCTTCGCCGCCGTCTACTGGGTCAAGAGCCTCGAGTACCACTGGTACTCGACCATGTACGGGGTGTGGTTCTTCGCCAACTGCATGCGCGGCGCCTACAGCCTCAACGTGCTGATCATGGTCTGGCTGCTCTTCCGGGGCCCCTACAAGGGCATCCTCCACACCAACCACTGGCACAGCATCGGCCAGATGATGCTGGCGTTCACCGTCTTCTGGGGCTACGTCACCTTCTCCCAGTACTTCCTGATCTGGAACGCCGACGTGCCGGAGGAGACCTTCTGGTACAACATCCGCGAATACGGCGACTGGTGGTGGATCGGCATGGTCCTGGTCTTCGGCCACTTCCTGCTGCCCTTCTGCTTGCTCCTCTCCTACCGCTTCAAGGTGACGCCGAGGATCATCCGGCGCATCGCGCTGTGGATCCTGGCGATCATCTTCGTCGACATCTGCTGGAACATCCTGCCCGCGGTGAAGGACGCCGGCGGCCATCCCCATCCCTTCTTCTCCCTCGAGCTGCTCTGGTCCCTCACCGCCACCGCCGGGGTGGGCGGCATCTGCTTCTGGGCCTACCTCCGCAGCTTCGTCACCGCGCGGCTGATCCCGGTCCAGGATCCGCGGATCGAGGAGTGCCTCGTCCACCATGAGTAATCCAGCCGCTCCCGCCCCGCGATCCGTCTCGCTGGTGACCATCGCGGCCATCGGAATCGCCTTCGCGCTGTTCTACTTCCTGATCCGGCTGGTGCACGTCTCGCACCCGCCCGCCTACATCCCGGAGACCGAGGTGGCGGAGAAGCTGGGCAGCGACCAGCAGTGGCAGGCGACGCCGGCCGCGCGGCTGGCCTACCTGCAGCAGCTGCGCGCCCAGCACGAGAAGCAGCTGGCGAGCTACGGCTGGGTCGACCAGAAGTCCGGCGTGGTGCAGCTGCCGATCGACCGCGCGATGGAGCTGGTGATCCGCGACTACGGCGCCAAGAAGCCATGACCCAAACTGCCTCCGCTTCACCCGAGGACGTCACCGCCGTCGAGATCCACGGCCGGCTGCCGCTGCTCTTCCTGCTCGGTTCGAGCCTGCTCTGGCTCGTCCTCGGCGGCCTGCTGGCGCTGGTCGCCGGGATCCAGCTCCATGCCCCCGGCTTCCTCGCCGGCTGCCCGGTGCTGAGCCACGGCCGCGCCGAGGCGCTCGCCGAGAGCGCGCTGGTCTACGGCTGGCTGGCCAACGCCGGCCTCGGCCTTTCCCTCTGGATCCTGGGCCGCCTGGGCGGCGAGCCGCTGCGCGCCGCCAACTGGGTCGGCGTCGGGGCCCTGTTCTGGAACGCGGCGCTCCTCTACGGGATCTGCCTCGTGGCCGTCGACGGCGCCACCGCCATCCCGCTGGCCGAGCTGCCGCGCGGCGCCCAGATCCTGATGGTTTTCGCGTACGCGGCCATCGGGGTGGGGGGCGTGCTGGCCTGGACCGGCCGCCGCCGCCCGGCGATGTACGCCTCGCAATGGTACGCGGTGGCGGCGCTCTTCCTCTTCCCCTGGCTTTCCTGCGCCGCGCAGGCCCTGCTGGTCTGGAGCCCCGCCCGGGGCGTCCTGCAGGCGGTGGTGGCCGGCTGGTATGGCCAGGGCGTGTGGACGCTCTGGCTCGCCCCGCTGACGCTGGCGGCGGCCTACTACGTGGTGCCGAAGTCGACGGGCAAGAGCCTGCCGGCGTATGAGTTCGCGCCGCTGGGCTTCTGGTGCCTGCTCTTCGTCGGCGCCTGGACCGGCGGCCGCCACCTCATCGGCGGCCCGGTGCCGGCCTGGATCGGCAGCATCGCGATCGTCGCCTGCTTCCTCATCCTCTTCCACTACGTCATCGTGGGCCTCAATCTGCGCGGCGCCTTCGCCGGCGGCTCGGCGGCGCTGCGCCTGGTCTCCCTCGGCCTGCTGGCCTACCTGCTCGGCGGCCTGGTGGCGGCGGTGACCTCGCTCCACGGCATCTCCGAGGTGACCCAGTTCACCTACTTCGACGAGGCCGAACGCCAGCTCGCCTTCGCCGGCGCCGCCTCGCTCACCTTCTTCGGCGCGATCTACTACGCGGTGCCGCGCCTCACCGGCCGGCCCTGGGCCTGGAGCGGGCTGGTCCGCCTCCATGTCGGCCTCGCCATCCTCGGCACCCTCCTGCTGGTCGTCGCCCTGGCCGGCGCCGGCCTGGCGCAGGGCTCCGACCTGAACAACCCCGCGTTCTCCTTCGCCATGATCGCCGCCGACACCCGCGGCTGGCTCCTCGCCGCCAGCGCCGGCCAGGCGCTGCTGCTCTTCGGCAACTTCCTCCTCCTGGTGAACTTCATCAAGTCGACGGCCTGTCCGTTCTATGCGGGCGACCGCGTCGCCCAATCCCTCCGCCCCGCCGGGGCCTCCGCCTGATGCGTAACGGCGCCATCCTCTTCCTCGGCCTCTTCGCCGCCCTGGCCCTGTCCTGGGCGGGCATCGTCGTCGGCTCCTCGGACCAGCTCGGCCGCCTGGCGCCCTATTACGACGAGGGTGAGGGCGCGTCCTTCCCCGCCGGCTTCCCCGGCATCGCCGTCCGCGGCGAGCAGGTCTACCGCGACCTCAACTGCGCCTCCTGCCACACCCAGCAGGTGCGCCGCGCCGGCTACGGCAACGACGAGGCCCGCGGCTGGGGCACGCGCCAGAGCGTAGCCCGCGACTACATCTTCCAGCCCGCCGCGCAGCTGGGCGCCGCCCGGATCGGCCCGGACCTGGCCAACCTCGGCCAGCGCAAGGTCGACCGCGAGGGCCTGCTGCGGCTGCTCTATTCCGGGCGCGGGGCCATGCCGGCCTACGCCTTCCTCTTCGAGAAGGAGAGGATCCAGGGCCAGCTCTCCAGCCACGCCCTCGACGTCTCCGGCGTCGAGCCCGGCTGGCAGGTGGTGGCCACGCCCCGGGCCGAGGCCCTGGTCTCGTACCTCTTGAGCCTGAGCAGCCCCTACGACTATCCGGAGGCCAAGGCGGCCGCGTCCGCCGGGGAGGAGAAGAAATGAGCGCCTCACCCGATCCCCGCTTCACCCCGGCGGCCCAGAGCGACGAAGCGCTGCTGGAAGCCCACGAGAAGCTGCTCGGGCGCCAGCCCGACAGCGGCGGCCACTACAGCCTGATGCCGCTGGGCCTGCTCTTCCTCTTCTCCGGCCTCATTCTCTTCGCGGCGACCTACCTCAACCGCTACTCCGGCCACTATGCGCCGACGGTGTTCAACGAGAACAGCGTGCCCTCGAGCGGCGAGGCCGAGGTCAAGGTCGACCCGGTGGCGATGGGCAAGCGCCTCTTCAACACCCCGGGCGCCTGCGTGCAGTGCCACCAGGCCGCCGGCACCGGCATGCCCGGCGTCTACCCGCCGCTGGCCGGCTCGGAATGGGCCCAGGGTCCGGCCGACCGCGTCATTCACATCCTGCTCTACGGCCTGCAGGGCCCGATCACGGTCGAGGGCAAGTCCTTCGGCACCGCGGTCATGCCCGCCTTCGGCTCCGCCGGCTTCAACTGGAGCGACGACAAGATCGCCGCCGTGCTGACCTACGTCCGCCAGGAATGGGGCAACAAGGGCGGCCCGATCACCGCCGACCAGGTGCAGGCGGTCCGCTCCAAGGCCGGCAACCGCGCGGCCATGACCGCGGCCGAGCTCGAGGCGATCAAGTAAGGCTCGCGCCGGGCCCGCCCGGCTCATTCGCCCAGGCGCTTGTCCGGGACGAGGTAGTTCTGGACGTAATCCCGCACCGCCTCGGCCAGGGGCGTGACCGGCCGGTCGTAGCCGCTGGCCCGGAGCTTGGAGATGTCCGCGCGGGTGTAGTACTGGTAGCGCGCGCGCAGCGCCTCCGGCATCTCGATGAAGTCGACCTGCGGGGGCCGCCCCAGCGCGGCGAAGACCGCGCGGGCCAGCTCCAGCCAGGAGTGGGCCTCGCCCGAGCCGAGGTTGAAGAGGCCGCCCGCGCCCGCGCCCTTGTCCGCGAAGTGCAGGGTCATCTCCACCGCGTCCTTGACGTAGAGGAAGTCGCGCTGCTGCTCGCCGTCGGCATAGTCGCCCCGGTAGCTCTTGAAGAGACCGACCCGCCCGGAGCGGACGATCTGCCCGCAGGCCTTGTGCACCACCGAGCGCATCTCGCCCTTGTGGTCCTCGTTCGGGCCGAAGACGTTGAAGTACTTGAGCCCGGCGATCCGCGGCAGCCAGCCGTTGCGCTGCGCCAGCAGGTCGAAGTTGTGCTTGGACTCGCCGTAGGGGTTGAGGGGCCGGAGGCGCCCGAGATTGTCGTCCCGGTCGTCCATCCCCGCGCTCCCGTCGCCGTAGGTCGCGGCGGAGGAGGCGTAGACGAAGCGCGTGCCCCGGGCCAGGGCCCAGGCGGCGAGCTCGGCGGTGTAGGCGGTGTTGTTGTCCGCCAGGTAGGCCACGTTCATCTCGGTGGTGGCCGAGCAGGCGCCGAGGTGGAAGGCGGCGGAGAAGGCCCCGAAGGCGTCCGGCCGCCGCGCCAGGCGCCGCCGCAGCTCCCCCGCCTCCACGAATTCCGAGAAGGCGAGGGGCGCGAGGTTGCGCTCCTTGCCCGCCGAGGAATGGAGGTCGGTGACCACGATGTCGGTCACCCCGCGCCGGTTCAGCGCCCAGACCAGCGCGCTGCCGATGAAGCCCGCGCCCCCGGTCACCAGGATGCGTCCGTCCAGCCGCGCCATCGCCTCAGCCCCTTCCGAGCTCCTCCGAGCGCGCCTTGGCCGCGAGCACGGCCTGCCGGATCAGATCCCGGAAGCCCCCCTGGGCCATCCGCTGCAGCCCGGCGTGGGTGGTGCCGTTGGGGGAGACGACCTCGTCGCGGAGCTGCTCGGGCGGGGCCTGCCGCTTCTCCAGCAGCTTGGCCGACCCGATCAGGGTCTGCAGCGCCAGCGCACGGGCCTGTTCCGGCTCCAGGCCGGCGGCCGCCCCCGCCTCGCACAGGGCCGAGGCGAATTCGAAGACATAGCCCGGCCCGCTGCCGCTGAGGGCGGTGACCGCGTCGAGCTGGGACTCCGGCACCTCCAGCGTCCGGCCCAGGGCCCCGAGGATGGCCTCGACCGCCGCGCGGTCGCCGGCGGAGAGGGGCCGGAGGGGGCTCCAGGCCGTGATCCCGGCGCCGATCTGGCCGGGGGTGTTGGGCATGCAGCGCACCAGGTTGCGGGCTTCGGGGAAGGCCTGCGCCAGGCGGGCCAGCCGGGTGCCGGCGAGGATGGAGAGGACCAGCTTGCCCCGGGAGGCCGGCGCGAGGCGCGGATCGGCGTCGGCCAGGTTCTGCGGCTTGAAGGCGACGACCAGGGCGTCGGCGCGCGCGAGGAGCTCCTCGGGCGAGCCGGCGGCGGCGATCCCGGTCCGGGCCGCGAGCTTGGCCGCGGCCGCGGGGACGACGTCCATGCAGGCCAGGTCGGCGGCGGCCGCGGTTTTCCGCTCCAGCAGGCCCTCGACCATGGCGGTGGCCATCTTGCCCGCCCCGAGGAAGGCGATCTTCATGCCGCCGGCGCGCCCTTGATCGGGTGGAGGAGGAGCGCGCGGGTGCCGCCGCCGCCGCGGTCGGTGAGGCTGATCTCGCCGCCGAGGCTCTGGAGGGCGTGGCGCGCGATGGTCAGGCCCATCCCGACCCCGACGGTGCGCTTGGTGCTGGTGAAGGGCTCGAACATGTGCTCGCGGATCTCCGGATCCAGGCCATGGCCGGCGTCCTCGACGCTCACCTCGACCCAATCCCGGCCGTCGCGCTCCAGGCGCCGGGTGCGGACCGTGATGGGACGGGGGCCGCCCGGGCCCTCGTCGTAGGACTCCCAGGCGTTGATCAGCACCTTGGAGAGGATGTCCTCGAAGGTCTCGACGTTGCTGTCGATCGCCAGGTCCCCCAGGGGGTTGTCGACGGTGACGGGCGCGGAGAGCTTGTAGTCGGAATGGAACCGGTCGATGCCGCCCTCGATCAGGGTCGGCAGGCTGGCCGGGGCCTTCGGGGGGTCGGAATCGGTCAGCGAGGTGAGCTGCCGGATGATGCCGACGATGCGCTGCAGGGCCGAGCTCATCTGCTCGGCGTTCTTCTGCACCTCGGCCGGCTTGTCGTGGAAGACCTTCACCAGGTCGAGATGCCCGATTACGATCCCGAGCAGGTTGTTGAGATTATGGGCGATGCCCTGGGTGACCGCGCCGATGGTCGCGGCCCGGCGCACCTCCTCCAGCCGGCGCTGCAGCTCGATCACCTCCCGGTTGATGGTGACGAAGCGCAGCTGGGTCTGGACGCGGGCCAGGGTCTCGTCCAGGTCGATCGGCTTGGTGATGTAGTCCACCGCGCCGACCGCCAGCCCCTCGAGCTTGCTCTCCTTGGTGGTGCGCGCGGTGATGAAGATGACCGGGATCGAGCGGGTCTCCTCGCTCGCCTGCAGCCGCTGGCAGACCTCGATGCCGTCCATGTCCGGCATCATCACGTCGAGCAGGATGAGATCGGGCTTGTCCTGCTTGATCGCGTCCAGGCCCTCCCGGCCGTTGTACGCCGCCGCCACCCTCAGGCCCTCGCGCTCGAGCTTGCGCTTGAGCAGCTGGACGTTGATCGGCTGGTCGTCGATGACCAGGATTTTGGAAGCCGGCATGGACCGGGAGGTTGGGGGTCAGGCCGGGGCGGGGCAAGACCGCATCCGCTGGCGCCGGGCCCGCACGGTGTTTTTCATCAGCATCGCCACCGTCATGGGCCCGACCCCCCCGGGGACCGGGGTGATCCGGGAGGCGAGGGGGGAGACCGTCGCGAAATGGACGTCGCCGACCAGGCGGTAGCCGCTCTTGCGGCCGGCGTCCGCCACCCGGTTGATGCCGACGTCGATCACCACCGCGCCGGGCTTGACCATGTCGGCGGTGACGAATTCCGGGCGGCCGATGGCGGCGATCAGGACGTCCGCCTGGCGGGTGAGGGCGGGGAGGTTGGCGGTGGCGGAATGGCAGACCGTGACCGTGGCGTTGGCCCCGGGGCGCTTCTGCAGCGCCAGCAGGGCGGCGGGCTTGCCCACCAGCAGGGAGCGGCCGAGCACGACCACGTGCTTGCCCTTCAGATCCACCTGGCTGCGGGCCAGCAGCTCCATGATCCCGGCGGGGGTGCAGGAGGCGAAGCCCGAGGGGTCGTCCTGCGCCACCTTGCCGAGGCTGAGGGGATGGAGGCCGTCGACGTCCTTCGCCGGGGAAATGCGCCGGAAGATCGCCTCCTCGTCCAGCGGCGGAGGGAGGGGGGACTGCACCAGGATGCCGTCGACGCCCTCGTCGGCGTTGAGCCGGTCGACCAGCGCCTCCAGCTCGGCCTGGGAGATGGTGGCCGGCGGCAGGATGACGTTGCCGGCGATCCCGATCTCGGCGGCGGTCGCCTCCTTCTTCTTCACGTAGGAGACGGAGGCCGGATCGTCGCCCACCCGCACGAGCGCCAGGCAGGGCTTGCGCCCGGGCAGCGCGGCCACCTCGGCCTTCAGCTCGGCGATGATGTCGGCCGCGATCCTGTTGCCGTCGATGAGGTTCACTTCAGCTGAAGGCTCTCGGCCTGGATGACGATGTCGCTGCCGCCCGGAACGGGCTGGACGCTGCCGAAGACCGAGACGGACTTGCCCGCGTACTTGTCGACCTGGTCGGTGAACTGGAGCTTGCTGACGTCGAGGTAGGCGATGCGGTTCCCGGCGGCGTCGTCCAGCTGCCAGGGATAGGGGCGCTTCGGGCCGATCCAGCGGTGGGTGGAGGTGAAGGTGCCCTCGAAGACGCCGGGCAGGGGCGCGCCCCCGTCGGAGGAGGCGGCGGTGCCCGGTCCGGCGGCGGCGGGAACAGGAGCGGGCGCGGGCGCCGGGGCCGGCGCGGACTCGGCGACCGGGGCGGGGGCCGCCGGCGCGCCGCCGGAGGCGGCCGGGGCCAGGTTCACGTAGCCGACCAGTTTCTTGCTCAGGTTGACCTGCGTCCAGCTGCCGAAGAGGCCGGTGATTTCGGTCCGGTCGCCCCGGCCGATGACCGTCAGCACCCCGGCGCCGTCCTTGGGCGCGAGATAGACCGTCGAGCCGGGCTTGGCGTCGAGCCCCTTGGTGAAATCGCTGTTCTTGATGTAGCCCTGGAAGGGGCCGGGCAGGTCGATCGCGACCCAGCCCGCGGGCGCGACGGCGGCGGGGTCGCTCGAGGGGGTCAGCTCCGTCCCCGCCTTGAGGTACGAGATGACCGGGGAGGCCGGGTCGGGCTGCGTCTGGACCGCCGCGGTGGAGGAGAGGGCGGCGGCGCGCAGGGCGGCCGCGGCCAGCAGGAACAGCGCGGGACCGAAGAGATTGGAGGGGAGACGTTTGGTCTTCATCGCGGGGGCCATGGTGGGAGGTCGCCGCGCGCGGCGCAACGGCAATGACGGTCCCGTTAAGGTGCTTGCCACCCCGGGCGGCACCCGGCTACTTGCTGGACTTCATGTCGGTTCCCGAGGCCGCTTCCACCTTCTCCAAGGACAATCCTTTCCCCGCCACAATGACGGAGAACCGCCTGCTGACCAAGCCCGGCTCGGGCAAGGAGACGCGGCACTTCGTGGTGGACCTGACCGGCAGCGGCCTGCACTACAAGGCCGGCGATTCGCTGGGGGTCTTTCCCACCAACCGGCCCTCCGAGGTGGACGAAATCCTCCGGCTGATGGGGGCGAGCGGGACGGAGCCGGTCACGCTGCCCAAGGCGGCGGCGCCGATCCCCTTCCGGGAGGCGTTGACGGCCCGGCTGGCGCTCAACGGCCCCACCCGCAAGCTCGTCGAGACCCTGGGCGCCAGGGCCGCGGATCCCGCGGAGAAGGCCCGGCTGGAGGGCCTCCTCGCCCCCGAGGCCAAGGACCTCCTCTCCGGCTTCCTGGAGCAGCGCGAATTCGTGGACCTGCTGGCGGAGTTCCCCAGCGCGAAGCTGAGGCCCCAGGAGCTGGTCGACCACCAGCGCCGGCTGATGCCGCGGCTTTACTCCATCGCCTCCTCGCCCCGGGTCCATCCCACCGAGGTCCACCTCACCGTCGCGGTGGTGCGCTACGAGACCAACGGCCGCGGCCGGGTGGGCGTGTGCTCGAGCTACCTGGCCGACCGGGTCCAGGTCGGGACCAGCCCGGTGCCGGTCTTCGTCTCCCATTCCCACTTCGGGCCCCCGGAGGATGGCGCCCGCGACGCCATCATGGTGGGACCCGGCACCGGCATCGCCCCGTTCCGGGCCTTCGTCCAGGACCGGATCGCCACCGGCGCCACGGGGCGCAACTGGGTGTTCTTCGGCGACCAGCACCGCGCCACCGACTTCCTCTACGAGGAGGACTGGCAGGCCTGGCTGGCCGGCGGCCGGCTCGCCCGCCTCGACACCGCCTTCTCCCGCGACCAGCCGGCGAAGGTCTATGTCCAGGACCGGATGCGCGAGAACGCCGCCGAGCTCTGGGCCTGGATCGAAAGGGGCGGGTTCTTCTTCGTCTGCGGCGACGCCAAGCGCATGGCCAAGGACGTGGACACCGCCCTGCACGACATCGTCGCCGAGCGCGGCGGGATGGGCCCCGAGGCCGCCGCGGCCTACGTCAAGCAGATGAAAAAGGACAAGCGATACCAACGGGACGTTTACTGACCATGCTGACCTTCAACAACCGAACCGCCCTCATCACCGGCGCCGGGCGCGGCATCGGCCGCGCGATCGCCGAGACCCTGGCCAAGGCCGGGGTGACCGTGATCTGCGTCTCCAAGTCCGCGGACTCCTGCGGGGCCACCGCGGCCGCCATCACCGCCGCCGGCGGCAAGGCCAAGGCCATGGCGGTCGACGTGGCCGACGGCGCCGCCGTGGCCGCGGCCGCCGCCGCGCTGCTGGCGGAATTTCCCGCCATCGACATCCTGGTCAACAACGCCGGCATCACCCGCGACGGCCTGCTCTTCCGCATGAGCGAGTCGGACTGGAACGACGTGATCGCGACCAACCTCAGCAGCTGCTTCCACTGGACCAAGCCGCTGGCCCGGCCCATGACCCGCGCCCGCTGGGGCCGGATCGTCAACATCGCCTCGGTCAGCGGCCTGATGGGCAACGCGGGCCAGGCCAACTACTCCGCGGCCAAGGCCGGGATGATCGGGCTGACCAAGACCCTGGCCCGGGAATTCGCGAGCCGCTCCGTCACGGTCAACGCCGTCGCCCCCGGCTTCATCAAGACCGACATGACGACGGATTTCGTGAACCAACCCGAGACCGCCTCGAAGATCCTCGAGGCCGTGCCATTGAAGCGTTTCGGGGAGGCGGCCGACGTCGCCAACCTCGCCGCCTACCTCTGCTCGGAAGAGGCGGGATACATTACGGGGCAGGTTTTTACGGTTGACGGCGGCATGGCGATGTGAAGCCTCCGAGGTACACCTACCTGTCCTAAAAAATGGCTGACCAAAAAACCATCGAACAACGCGTCAAGGAGATCATCGTCAATCAGCTCAACGTCAACGAGGAGCAGATCACGCCGACGGCCTCCTTTCTGGACGATCTCGGGGCCGACTCTCTTGACACGGTGGAGCTGATCATGGCCTTCGAGGAGGAGTTCAAGGACGAGATCAAGGGCGAGATCCCGGAGTCCGACGCCGAGAAGCTCCAGACGGTCGGCCAGGTCATCGACTACATCAAGGCCAAGGCCGGCCAGAAGTAAGCCACCCACCGCCGGGCCTTTCGTTCCGCATTTCAGGCGTTCCGGCCGAAAGTCTGGCGGAACGCCTTTTTCATTTCATGCAAACGTCCGACCCTTCCCGCCGCGTGGTGGTGACAGGCCTGGGCGTGGTCGCCGCGCTGGGCCACGACGTGCCCGCCTTCTGGTCCAGCCTGGTGGCGGGCCGCAGCGGGGTCGACCGGATCCGGCTCTTCGACCCCTCCGACTTCGGCTGCCAGATCGGGGCGGAGGTGCGCGACTGGGACCCGGCGCGCCACATGGACCCGAAGGAGGCGCGGCGCAACGACCGCTACACCCACTTCGGCTTCGCCGCGGCCAAGCAGGCGGTGCAGGACTCCGGCCTGGACTTCGGGAAGGAGGACGGGGACCGCGTCGGCGTCATCATCGGCTCGGGCATCGGCGGGATGCACACCTACGAGACGCAGCTCAAGGTCCTGGCCGAGCGGGGACCGCGCAAGATCTCGCCCTTCACCATCCCCTCGCTCATCATCAACATGTGCTCCGGCCTGGTCGCGATCGAATACGGCGCCCGCGGGCCCAACTTCGGCGTGGTCTCGGCCTGCTCCAGCGGCACCCACGCGCTGGGCGAGGCGGCCCGCGCCATCTGGCTCGGCGAGGCCGACGTGATGATCTCCGGCGGCACCGAGGCGGCGATCACCCCCTTCGCCTACGCCAGCTTCTGCGCGATGAAGGCGATGAGCACGCGCAACGACGCGCCGCAGCAGGCCAGCCGGCCCTTCGACCGCAACCGCGACGGCTTCGTGATGGGGGAGGGCGCGGGCGTGCTCGTGCTCGAGTCCCTGGGTCACGCGCGCGCGCGCGGCGCCCGGATCTACTGCGAGCTGGCGGGCTACGCGGCCACCTGCGACGCCTACCACATCACCCAGCCCGACCCCGACGGTAAGGGCCTCTCGCTGGCGATGCGCCGGGCGCTGGCGGCCGCGGCCGCGGCGCCGGAGAGCGTGGACTACATCAACGCCCACGGCACCTCGACGCCCTACAACGACCGCTTCGAGACCCTCGCGATCAAGAAGGTCTTCGGCGAGCACGCCCGCCGGATCGCCATCAGTTCGACGAAGTCGATGACCGGCCACCTCCTGGGGGCCGCCGGCGGCCTCGAGTCCATCATCAGCGTGAAGACGATCGAGACCGGCACGGTCGCGCCGACGATCAACCTGGACGATCCCGACCCCGACTGCGACCTCGACTACGTCCCCAACACCGCGCGGCGGCTGCCGGTGCGCACGGTGGTGAGCAACAACCTCGGCTTCGGCGGCCAGAACGCCACCGTGGTGTTCCGGGCCCTCTAGCGCCCGCGGCCGGCGAATCAGGCCTTCTCGACCAGGCCGGCCTTGAGGGCCTTGACCGAGACCCAGACCCGCTTGGTGCCCCCGCCCGGCAGCTTGATGCGGACGCGCTGGAGGTTGGGGCGGAACTTGCGGCGGGTAATGCTCGTCACGTGCGTGCCGATGCCGCCGCTCTTCTTGCTCTGACCCTTGCGGTTGATGATGTTGCCCTTGCTGGGGCGACGACCGGTGACGAAGCAGACTTTGGCCATGGTGAAAGTGTTGAAGGGTCCATCGTAGGGCGGGGAAGGCGCCCGGCAAGGGGAAACTTAGCTCCTGCGGCCGCTCAACACCTGGAATTTCTGGCCGAAATTCGAGGGGTGGATGAGCTGGAGCAGGGCGGACTTCCGGGGGGTGACCCGGCCGGCGTCCTCCCCGACGATCCGCTCGATCAGGGTGGAGGCGTGCCGAACGAAGAAGGCCTCCTGGGAGTCGAGCCGGATCGACCCGAAGCCGCCCGCGGCCAGGTCCGCCTCGAGCCAATCCCAGCAGACGTGGCAGGTGAGGTCCTGCTCGCCGGGGCGGGCCAGCAGGTCGCTCTCCTGGCGGTGCCGGTGGTAGGCCCGCGCCGTCCCCGCGGGGGTGGCGGTGGAGAGATCGCGCCAGCTCTTGCCGTAGTCGCAGGCCAGGAAGAGCCCGCTCCACCCCGGCGCGGCCAGGCGGCCCAGCAGATCGCCCGCGCCGCTGGGGGCGTCGATGACATAGCCCTCGGCCGGCGGGGGCAGCGCGGCCAGGGGGGGCGGAAGCGCGGTTTCCGCCAGCTCGACCTCGGCCAGCGCGGCGCCGGCCAGCGCCACGCCCAGCTCGCGCCAGGCGCCGCGCCGGAAGGCGAAGCGCCGGAAGGGCTGGGCGTCGAAGAGCTCGTTGGAGAAGACGACGCAGGGCCCGGCGAGCGCCGGCTCCGCGCCGGCGCGCACCGCGCGGAACGAGGCGAAGGGGTGGGGCCGGCCCTCGAGGAGGCCGGGGCCCTCGGCGCCGATTTCGACGAAGGCGAAGCGGGCGGGGTCCTCGCCCTCCAGCAGCGCGGCCGCGGCCGCGGCGACGAGCTCGCCGAAAAGCGGTCCGGCCGAGGTCGAGGTGACAAAGTCGGCGTCCGGACCGGCGCCGACGCGCGCGCGGGCGCGCCGGTAGTAGCCGACGGCCGGGTCATAGAGCGCGAGCGCGACGAAGTCCGCGAAGCTCAGGCGCTCCGCCGGGCCGGACCGGGCGCGGAAGGCGTCGAGGAAGGCGGGCGACATCAATAAAACTGTGACAAAGCGTGGCGGATGGCCACAGTGGGCGCGATGGGAAAACGGCTCCTGACCCTCTCGACGGGCGCGCTCGCCGGCGCGCTGTGCCTGCCCGGCGCGCTCCGGCTCGGGCTGCTCTGGGGGCTCATTCCCAGCGGGGACCTGGGCCACGCTTCCAGCTACGTCCGGGAGGTCCTGCAGACGGTCCATGACAACTACGTCGACCCCAGGGCCTCCGCCTACGACGCGCTGACGCGCTCCGCCATCCACGGGATGGTCGAGTCGCTCGACCCGCACTCGGAGTATCTCGAGGCCAAGGACAACCAGCAGCTCGAGGAGGACCTGAGCGGCGAGTTCGGGGGAATCGGGGTGGAGGTGGAGGTCCGCGACAAGCGCATCGTGGTGGTGGCGCCCATCCAGGGGACGCCGGGCGAGCGGGCCGGGATCCGGCGCGGCGACCAGATCACCAGCATCGAGGGCAAGCGCCTGGGCGCGGACGCCAACGTCTCGGACGTGGCCGACCAGCTGCGGGGCAAACCCAAGACCAAGGTCAGCCTGGGCCTCTACCGTCCAAGCACCGGCCACAGCTTCGATCTCACCCTCACCCGGGAAATCATCAAGGTGGACAGCGTCGGCGACGTCCGGGTGATCGACGGCGACATCGGCTATCTCCAGCTGAAGGAGTTCTCGGACCACACCGGCGACCAGTTCATCGACGCCCTCAACGGCCTGCTGAAGAAGAACATCGGCGCCCTGGTGCTCGACCTGCGCAACAACCCCGGCGGCCTGCTGGACGCCGCGGTGGACGTGGCCGAACCCTTCTTCAGGAAGGGCGAGCTGATCGTCTACACCCAGGGCCGGAAGCCCGCGGACCGCGAGGACTACCGCGCCGAGTCCGACGATCCGCCGCTGGACCTGCCGGTGGCCGTCCTGATCAACGAGGGCACGGCCAGCGCCGCCGAAATCGTCACCGGCGCCCTCAAGGACACCGGCCGGGCGGTGGTGGTGGGCGAGCGCTCGTTCGGCAAGGGCTCGGTCCAGCAGATGTTCGACCTGAAGAACGGCGAATCCCTGCGCCTGACGGTCGCCAAGTACTACACCCCGAGCGGGGTCAGCATCCACGAGAAGGGCATTGCCCCGCAGGTGGAGGTGGTGATGACCCCCGACGAGGACTTCAAGCTCAGCCAGCAGCACGACCGGCCCGAGGTGACCAACCCGAAGGAGTTCAAGGAGCTCTTCGGCTTCGAGCCGATCCGCGACCGCCAGCTGGACGCGGCGGTGGACGTGCTCAAGGGGGTCGAGCTGCTCGACGACCAGGCCGAGGCGGCCGCCAAGGCCCGCCCCGCGGCGAAGGCGCCGGCAAAGTCCTGACCGGGTGATCCTCGCCCTGGAGAGCTCGTGCGATGAGACCGCGGTGGCGCTCTTCGAGCCCGGCCGCGGGATCGCGGGCGAATGGGTCCACAGCCAGGTGGCCCTCCACGGCCGGCATGGCGGGGTGGTGCCCGACCTCGCCGCCCGCGAGCACCTGCGGAACTTCGGGCCGCTGCTCGCCCGCGCCCGGGCCGCGCTGGGCGGCCGCCCGGTGGCGGAGGTGGCGGTGACCCGCGGGCCGGGGCTGGCGCCCTGCCTGGCCCTGGGGGTGGCCGCGGCCAAGGCGCTGGCCCTCGAGCTCAAGGCGCCGCTCGCGGGCGCGAACCACCTGCGCGCCCACGCCTGGTCGCCCTTCATCCCCGCCCACGCCTCCGCGCCGGCGGAATTCTCGGAGCGGCTGAGCGGGCTCCTGCCCCACCTGGGGCTGATCGTCTCCGGCGGCCATACGCTGCTGCTGGCGATCGGGGCGGACCGGCGGCTGGAGGTGCTCTCCTCCACCCGCGACGACGCCGCGGGCGAGGCGCTGGACAAGGGCGCGAAGCTGCTCGGCCTCGGCTATCCCGGGGGGCCGCTGATCGAGCGGGCGGCCGAGGGGGGGCGGCCCGACGCCTACGAGTTCCCGCGGGGCCTGGACCGGCCCGGCGAGCTGGATTTCAGCTTCTCGGGCCTCAAGACCAGCCTGCGCTACGCGCTGGAGAAGATCCCGGCCGGCGAGCTGCCCGCGCGCCTGGGCGACCTCTGCGCCAGCTACCAGGCGGCCGTGATCGGCTCCCTCGCGGGGAAGACCCGCGCCGCCCTTCGGCTCCGGCCCTACCGCAGCCTCGGGCTCTCCGGCGGGGTCGCCCACAACCGCCCGCTGCGCGCGGCGCTGGCGGCGGAGGCGGAGCGCGCCCGCGTGAGCTTCCTCGCGGCGGAGGCCGCCCACGCCGGGGACAACGCCGGGATGATCGGCTTCGCCGCCTGGGCGGACCCGGCGGGCCTCGACCGTTCCGGCGCCGGACTGCGGATCGACCCCGGCCTGGCCCTGGCCTAAGGGCTACTTGTAGTCGCGCCGCAGGTTGCTCGGCAGGATGCCGAGCTCCTCGCGGTACTTGGCCACGGTGCGGCGGGCGATGGTGATGCCCTTCTCGCGGAGTCGGCCGACGAGGTCCTGGTCGCTCAGCGGGCTGGCCTTGTCCTCGGCCGCGACCTGGTCGGCGATCATCTCCTTCACGCTGGTGTTCGACATCGCCGCGCCGCCGCCCTCGGCCTGGTAGCCGGGGGTGAAGAAGTATTTGAATTCGAAGACGCCGTGGGGGGTCTTGATGTACTTGTTCGCGATGGCCCGGCTGACGGTGGTCTCGTGGACCCCCACGATGTCGGCGATCCGGGTCATGGTCAGCGGCTGGAGGTGCGAGACGCCGTTCTCGAAGAAGGGCTCCTGGGCCTTGAGGATCTCGCGGGTGATCCGCTCGATCGTGCGCTGGCGCTGCTCGATCGAGTCGATCAGGAACTTGCCCGAGCGCATCCGCTCGCGCAGATACTCGCGCTCCGGCTTGGAAAGGCTGCCCTTGGCGATGAGCTCGCGGTAGGTGTTGGAGATCCGCAGGCGCGGGATGTAGTCGTTGTTGAGGTGGATCTTCCACTCGTTTCCGTCCTTCTCCACCGTCACGTCCGCCACCACCACGCGGTTGTTGTCCTCGGCGAAGCGCCGGCCGGGCGCCGGGTCAAGCTTGCCGATCTCCTCGATCGCCTCCTGGACGTCGTCCGCGGCGACGCCGAGCTTGCGCGCGAGCTCGGGGATGCGCCGGCGCGTCAGCAGGTCGAAATGATCGCGCACCAGCCGGGAGGGAAGCGACTCCGCCCGCCCCTTGCTGGCGAGCTGGGCCAGGAGGCACTCCGCCAGCGAGCGCGCCCCGATCCCGGGGGGGTCGAAGGTCTTCATCGCCGCGATCGCCTCCTGCACCGCCTCGAGCGGCAGCCCCGTCTGCAGGGCGACGTCGGCCGGCGACTGGGTGAGGAAGCCGCGGTCGTCCAGGCTCCCGACCAGATGCTTCATCGCCTCCAGGGCGGGCGGCGACATCTCGGCCAGCTCCGCCTGGCGCATCAGGTGCTCCTGCAGGGAGGTCTCGCTCACCAGCGAGTCGAAGAGGTGCTGCCGGCGCTCGGCGTCCTCCGAGGTGTAGCTCGGGGCCCCGGGAGAGTAGTCGCGCCAGTCCTCCTCGATCTTGCCGAGGATCTCGAACTGCTTGGAGAAGTCCATTTCCTCGCGGTGCTCGGCCGCGTCCTCGGCGGCGGGGTCCGCCGGCGCCGGATCCCCGTCGCCGTCCCGCTCCCGGGGCTCCTCCTCGGCGTTCTTTTCCAGGCTCACTCCCTCCATCGGCAGCTCCTCCAGGGTGGGGTTGGCCTGGAGCTCCTCCTGGATGGCCGAGCGCAGGTCCAGGGCCGCGACCTGCAGGATCTTGAGCGACTGGCGCAGCTGGGGCGCGAGCACGAGGGACTGCGTCTGCTTCTGGCGCAGTTCCTGGTGGTAGTTGGGCCCGCTCATCGGCCTCCATGACAGGGGGGGGCTTTCGCTTTAGCAAGAATTCAAGCCGGAAACGGCCCGATTTATGCTATGCGCTAATTTGACAGCCCAAATTTGGGCGCTAGGGTCGGGGAATGATCACGCTCACGCCGCGCGCGGCGCGCCAGGTGCGCAGCATGCGGGAGGCCCAGGCCTCCCCGGACAAGCGGCTGCGGGTATTCGTGGAGGACGGCGGATGCTCCGGCCAGCAGTACGGCATGTCCTTCGATGAGGCGAAGGACGGCGACGCCGCCTTCGAGAGCGAGGGCGTGGGCATGCTGGTGGATCCGAAGAGCCTGCCCTTCCTCGACGGGGTGAGCATCGACTTCGACGACGGCCTGCACGGCAAGGGCTTCGAGATCCGCAATCCCAACGCCAAGAGCACCTGCGGGTGCGGCAAGTCCTTCAACTGACCCGCGCGCCCTCGTGGAGGGCGACGATGCCGAAGGTCAGGGGGAGGGCGCTGACTGCGCCGAACCCCGCCGCCCGCATTTCCCCGGCCAGGGCCTCGCGCCCCGGGAAGCTCTCGATCGTCTCGTTGAGGTAGACGTAGGCGTCGCGGTCGCGGGTGATCAGCCCCGCGGCGCGCGGCAGCACATGGCGGAGGTAGGCGAGGTACAGCGGCCGGAACCAGCCGGAGGGCTGGGAGAATTCGAGGATCAGCGCGCGGCCTCCGGGCCGCAGGACGCGTCGCATCTCGGCCAGGCCCCGGCCGCGGTCCATCAGGTTGCGCAGCCCGAAGGCGATGGTCACGGCGTCGAAGGATGCGTCGGGCCAGGGCAGCGCCAGGGCGTCTCCCTGCCGGAAGGTGATCCGGCTGGCGGCGGGGCGCTTGCGCTCGGCCTCGGCCAGCATGGGCGGGCAGAAGTCCAGCCCGACGATCCGGCGGGCCGCGGGGAGGGCCCTCTCCAGGGCGAAGGCGACGTCGCCGCTGCCGGTCGCCAGGTCCAGCAGGTCGTTCGGCCCGCCCCGGGCCGCCGCGGCCACCAGGCGTTGCCGCCAGCCCACATCGCGCCCGCCGCTCAGCAGCCGGTTGGCCAGGTCGTACCTCCCGGCGATGCGGCCGAACATCGAGTTTACGGCGGCGGAATCGGGCATGAGATAAATAAAATCAATTCACGTAATTCGATTGCCACAAGTAATTTAACCTGTTTGTTAGTGGTGCAACCAAAGGAGCACCCATGTCAACCAACCTGACCAAACGCGAGATTGTGTTGGAGATTTACCGAAAGGCGGGCTTTCCGCAAAAGCAGATCGTCGACACGGTTCAGCAGACCCTGGACATCGTCCAGCGGGCGCTGGCGAACGGCCGGAACGTCGAGCTGCGCAATTTCGGCGTATTGGAGGTCCAGGTGCGCAAGCAGCGCATCGGACGCAATCCGAACAAGCCGGAGGCGGAAGTCATTATCCCGCAGCGCGCGGTGGTGAAGTTCAAGTCCGGCAAGATCCTCAAGCAGCAGCTCAAGAAGCTGGATATCACCAAGCTGCCCTAGCGGCCGCCACCGGGCCGAATGGCGACGTTTCAGAGCCTGCCGGGCTTCCGGGAGTTCTATCCCGAGGACCTGGCCCGCAGGAACCATCTCTTTCGCCTCTGGCGCCAGGCCGCCCGCGCCTACGGCTTCGCCGAGTACGACGGGCCGGTGCTCGAGCCGCTGGAGCTCTACAAGACCAAGTCGGGGGACGAGATCGAGGCGCAGCTCTTCGCCTTCACCGACAAGGGAGGGAGGGAGGTGGCGCTCCGGCCGGAGATGACCCCGACGGTGTGCCGGCTGGTGGGGGCCAGGGCCGGCGCCCTGAAGCGGCCGATCAAGTGGTTTTCAATCGGAGAATTCTACCGCTACGAGCGGATGCAGAAGGGGCGGGGCCGCTGCTTCCACCAGTTCAACGCCGACCTTTTTGGCGAGCCCGGCCCCGAGGCGGAGGCCGAGCTGATCTCCCTGCTGGTGCAATGCTTCCGCGCCTTCGGGCTCACCGACCGGGACTTCTACGTGCGCCTGAGCGACCGGAACCTCTGGTTCTACTATCTGGAGGCGCTGGGCTGCGACGAGGCCCGGATCCGCGCGCTGCTCACGGCGGTTGACCGGCACGAGAAGCAGGGCGAGGAGGCCTTCAGGCCGTATGCGGAGCAGTTCGGGCCGCTCGATCCCGCGCTGAAGGCCAAGGTCCTGGCCTTCCTGCAGATCCAATCGCTCGCGGCCCTGGAGGAGACCCTCCGGTCGGTCACGGCCGAGCGGGTGCAGGCCCGCCTGGCGGAGTGGCGCTCGCTGCTGCGGGACCTGGAGGCCATGGGGCTGAAGGACTTCGTCTCGGTCGACCTCGGCGTGGTGCGGGGCCTGGCCTACTACACCGGCTTCGTCTTCGAGGCCTTCGACCGGCAGGGCGAGCTGCGGGCGCTGGCCGGCGGCGGCCGCTACGACGACCTGGTGCAGAAGCTGGGCGGCCCGGCCCTGCCGGCGGTCGGCTTCGCCATCGGCGACATGACCTTCGGGCTGCTGCTCGAGCAGCGCGGGCTCGCCCCTCAGGTGGTGGAGGCCGCCGACATCTACTGCGTGGTGGGCGGGGCGGCGGAGCGGGAGGCGGCGCTGCGGGACGCGAGCGCCCTGCGCGCGGCGGGCTACCGGGTGGACTACCCGCTGAAGCCCGGCGCCTTCGGCAAACAGTTCAAGGCGGCGGCGGAGTCGGGGGCGCGCCTGGCGCTGATCTATGGCGGCGACGAGCTGGCGAAGGGCGTGGTCAAATTCCGCGACCTGGGCGAGCGCACCGAGCGCGAGGTGCCCCGCTCCGAGGTGGGGACGGCCGTGCGCGACTTCTTCGCGGGAAGCTGAGCGGCTAGCGGAGGTCCCTCGGTCCGAAGGCGGCGGGCAGGAGGGCCCCCGCGTCCGACTCGATCCGCTTCGAGGAGGCGCAGACGCTGACCACCGGCACGCCGGGGCCGAACTCGTGGATCACCTGGCGGCAGGCCCCGCAGGGCGCGGCGGGCGCCGGAGTCGGGGTGAACACGGCGACGGCGCGGATCCGGCGCTCGCCCGCGGCCACGGCGGAGAAGATCGCCGTGCGCTCCGCGCAGTTGCAGAGTCCGTAGGAGGCGTTCTCGACATTGCAGCCGGAGTAGACCCTCCCGCTGCCGGCGAGCACGGCGGCTCCGACCTTGAACCGGGAATAGGGGGCGTAGGCGGCCCGGGCGGCGGCGCGGGCGGACTTCTCCAGCCGGCGCAGCTGGGCGGGGGTCGGTCGGGGGTCCATCGGGCCGGAACCTAGCGCCGCGCAAAGGATTTGCAACGGCGAAGGGCGGCCCAGACCATCGCTAAGGCGTCCATGACGAACCAGTTCTACCGCGACTTCGACCGCGAAAACTACGGCGAACCCCGCCGGACCGACTACCGCAACGCCTTCCAGATCGACCGGGACCGGATCATCCACGCCCACGCCTTCCGGAAGCTCCAGGCCAAGACCCAGGTCTTCCTCTCCGGCGAGTATGACTTCTACCGCACCCGGCTGACCCATTCGATGGAGGTGGCGCAGATCGGCCGCTCCATCTGCCACTTCCTGCGCACCCGCGGCGGGCCGCTGCGGGACGACTTCCACATCGACGGCGACCTGGTCGAGGCGGTCTGCCTGGCGCACGACCTCGGGCACCCGCCGTTCGGGCACTCGGGCGAGCGCACGCTGCAGGAGCTGATGCTGCCCTGGGGCGGCTTCGAGGGCAATGCCCAGACCCTGCACCTGCTCACCGAGACGATCTACCAGAGCGAGAGCGGGGTGCGCGGGATGCAGCCGACCCGGGCCCTGCTCGACGGCGTGCTCAAGTACAAGAAGCTGTTCAAGGAGTTCCCCAGGGCCCCGACCAACCATTTCCTCTACGATCCCCAGGCGACGGTCCGGAAATTCGTCTTCGGGGCGAAGGGCCTGCCGAAGGCGTGGCAGAAGGGGGAGGCGCTCAACGCCTTCAAGAGCGTCGAGTGCCAGATCATGGACTGGGCGGACGACGCCGCCTACTCGCTCAACGACATCGTGGACGGGGTGAAGGCCGGATTCCTCACCATCGAGCGCGTCGAGGCCTGGGCCGCGCGGCAGGCCGTCGACGCCCAGCGCCAGCGGCTGCTGGACGAGCTCTTCCAGGCCATCCGCGCCGACCGCCTCGAGGCGCTGGCCGGCTCCAAGATCGGGGAGTTCATCACCGCCTGCCGGCTGAGGGAGCGGAAGAACTTCATGTCCGGGGCCACCGAGCGCTACCGCTTCGAGCTGGTGGTCGCGCCGGAAGCCGAGCGCGCCGCGCTGTTCTTCAAGCAGATGGCGAACGACATCATCTTCGAGAGCCCGCAGCTCCAGCAGATGGAGCACAAGGCCCGCCGGATCCTCTCCGACCTTTGGGACTCCTGCTGGCGCAACTACGTCGAGCGGGGCGCGCGGACCATCCGCATCCTCCCTCCGCAGGTGGGGCGGCTGATCGACGCGGAGGCGACCCCGACGGGCAAGGCCCGGCGGATCTGCGACTGGCTCGCCGGGCTGACGGACGGGATGATCGTCCGCACCTACCGGCGGCTGTTCGATCCCGACTTCGGCTCGATCCGGGACCTCAGCTAGCGGGCCCGGCGGCGAGGTCGCCGCCGTCCACCGCCCGCTGCAGCATCTCGACCGCGTAGTCCCAGAGGGCGGGGCAGCCCTCCGCGATGTGGGCGTTGCGCGCCACCACCCGGTCGCGGGTGATGCCGTGGCGGCGCCAGGAGTCCCCGCGGGTCTCCACGCCGAGCAGCATCGGCTGGAAGCGGTCCACCGCGGCCGCGAACCGGGACTCCGGCGTCTGCCGCGCCTCGAACTCGTCCCAGATTCCCCGGAACTCCCGCCCCTGGTCGGCCGGGAGCAGGCCGAAGATCCGGTCGGCGGCCTTCGCCTCCCGCTCGTGCTGGTGCGCCATCGCGGCCTGGTCGTAGGCATAGGTGTCGCCGGCGTCGATCTCCACCAGGTCGTGCAGGATCACCATCTTGAGGACGCGGGCCAGATCGAGCCCCGGGACCTTGGCGTGCTCCGCCAGCACGATGACGAGGAGGCAGAGGTGCCAGGAATGCTCGGCGTCGTTCTCCGCCCGCCGGCTCTGCGTGAGGAGCGTCTGGCGGAACACCTCCTTCAGCTTGTCGGCCTCGACGATGAAACGGATCTGCTGCTCAAGCCGCGCGGACTTCATGCGGGCGGCTTACGCCCAGGGAGGCGGCTTGGCGAGGCTGGAATGGGCCGCGGTCCCTCGTGGTGGCCCGCGCGAAGCGCTGGTGGGCGGCGGCGGCGGCGAAGAGGAAGGCGACGGCGAAGGCCGTCGTCAGCCAGTTCAGCCAGGGCGTGGCGAAAAGGGAGTCGAACTGGATGACCATGCTCACGGCCACGCTCTGGGCGGCGACCACCACCAGCGAATGCTGCCCGAGGAAGGCCAGCGGGCGCCAGGTCACCAGCCGGGGAAAGTATCCCCCGATCAGGCCGAAGCAGTAGGCCGCCACGCCGAAGTTCAGCAGCCGGAAGGCGCCGAGGTTCGGCTTGTTCAGCAGGATGCCGAAGAGGAAGTCCGGGATCGGCGGATGCCAGTGCAGCCGCTGCAGGCAGAAGCCGAAAACCCCCACGCCCAGGGCGCCCGCCAGGGCCAGGGGGCGGAAGCGCATCATCCCGAAATTGGGCCGGCTGATCCGCGCATGGCCGATCGCGACCCCGGCGACGAAGAGGAACTGCCAGGCGAAGATGTTGAAGCTGCCGACATGGATCGGGTAGAGCGGCGCCCCGTCCACCGGCGGAATCCACTGCGCGATGAACCAGGGCAGCGCGCTCCAGGCCAGGACCCGGCCGTAGCGGCCCCGCTCCAGCGCCCTCAGCACCGGCGGCAGCAGCAGCACGAAAAAGCAGTACATCGGCAGGATGTCGAGGAGCCCGGGCTGGTAGAGCATGGTGCAGCCCAGCAGGACCGAGAGCCAGGGGTGCGCGTAGAAGAGCGGGGGGCTGCTCCAGGAGCAGAAGCCCGTGATCCAGCAGAGCGCGAGGATGGCGCCGAGGCAGGCGAGGAAGCCGGCCACCTGCCAGCGCCAGATCATCGTCGCACGGTGGACCGCGGCATTCCGCAGCCCGGCCTCGCCCTCGCGGCGCAGGCGCCGGGTGTAGACCCAGCCGGCCAGGAGGCCCGAGAGGAAGACGAACCCTTCGGCCGAGGAGAAGATGCCCAGGGGCTCGTCGGTGAAGAGCCGGGCCGCGCTCGGGAGATGATTGATGGTCATGCTGACCAGCATCAGGCCGCGGAAGGAGTCAAAGCGAAGGTCCCGGCCCGAGGGTCCGAGGTTCGGCTTGGCGTTGGCTTCTGCGGGCATAAAAAGGGCGTTAAGGACAGGGCTTCCTCCGGCCACAGAGTGGTAGAATGCCGGGGGACCGCAAATGTTCCGTGATCCGGATGTCGCTGAGACGCCGCGGCTCCCCGGCAGGTTGCCGGGTGTTTTCCCCCGCGGGCTTCGGGCGGCCCGGCGCCGGCTGCGGGTGGAGCGTCCACGGGCCGGGTGCGGGGCGGCGGCGCGCCCAGGAAACGGGATCCGCGGCCCCGGGCCCGCTGGGGATCGCGCTCAGCAAGGCCATCAGGGTGAACGTGTAGGGATGCCGGACGGTCCAGATCGAGGAACAGGGCGCCGCCGCGGGCCCAACGGACCGTCCGTCGGGGAACGAAGGGCTTCTTTGCGACGTTTTCCTTGCTAGCTGGGACGGGCGACTTTTTCCTTAAGTTCTTTTTCCTCATGAAAATCCTGGTCGCCGACAAGATCTCACCCAAGGGAGTCGCCTTCCTGCGCAAGCAGCCGGGCTTCGACGTCATCGAAGCCTACGGCTCCACCCCGGCCCAGGTGCTGGAACTGGTGAAGGACGTGCAGGCGATCGCCGTCCGCTCGGAGACCAAGATCGGCGCCGAGGTCTTCGCCGCGGCCCCCCAGCTCAAGGTGGTGGGCCGCGCCGGGGTGGGGGTGGACAATGTCGACGTGGATGCCGCCACCGAGCGCGGGGTGATCGTGATGAACACCCCCGCCGGCAACACCATCGCGACCGCCGAGCTGACCTTCACCCACATCCTTTGCGGCGCGCGGCCCGTCCCGCAGGCCGCGGCCTCGATGCGCACCGGCCAATGGGACCGCAAGACCTTCTCGGGCCTTGAGCTTTTCCGCAAGAACCTCGGCGTGGTCGGCCTCGGGCGCATCGGCAGCGAAGTGGCCAAGCGGGCCCAGGCCTTCGGCATGCGGGTGCTGGCCTACGATCCCTACCTCGCGCCCAGCCGCGCCAAGGCCATGCAGGTCGAGGCCGTGAGCCTCGACGAGCTGCTGGCCCAGTCGGACTACATCACCGTCCACATGCCGCTGACCGACGACACCCGGTACATGATCGACGAGGCGGCGCTGGCCAAGACCAAGAAGGGCGTGAAGCTCTTCAACTGCGCCCGAGGCGGCATCATCAAGGAGGCGGCCCTGATCGCCGCCCTCCAGTCGGGCCACGTGGCCGCGGCCGGCCTCGACGTCTACGAGGCCGAGCCGCTGGCCAAGGACAGCCCGCTGCGCCAGATGCCCAATGTCACCCTCACCCCGCACCTGGGCGCCTCGACCGCCGAGGCGCAGGACGCGGTCGGCGTGGAGATCGCCGAGCAGATTGCCGACGTCCTGCTCAAGGGCGAGATCCGCAACGCGGTCAACATGCCCTCGATCGACGCCGCCGCCCTCCGGGCCATCGGGCCCTACCTGGAGCTCGGCGGCCGCCTTGGAACCCTGGTCCAGCAGATCGCCCCCCGCCAGATCGCGACGCTGCGCATCACCTATTCGGGCAAGAGCGTCGACCTCGACGCCAATTCCGTCAACCGCGCCATCGAGCGCGGCTTCCTCCGCCGCATCAGCGGCGAGGAGGTCAACTTCGTCAACGCCCCGGTCCTCCTCCAGCGCCTGGGCATCCAGGCCGAGGTGGTGAAGTCGGCCGCCCCCGGCGACTACACCGAGCTGATCCAGGTCGAGGCGATCGCCCCGGACCAGACCGTCCACAGCGCCGCCGGGACCCTGACCGGCACCCACAACCAGCCCCGGATCGTCGCGATCAACGGGAGGGACGTCGACGTGGCGGCCGAGGGCAAGCTGCTGGTGCTGGAGAACGTCGACCAGCCCGGCATGGTCGGCGCGGTCGGCACGCTCCTGGGCAAGGACAAGGTCAACATCGCGGACATGTCGCTCAGCCGGCTCACCGCCGGCGGCACCGCCTACATGGTGGTGCGGGTCGACACCGAGCCGAGCGAGGCCGCGCGCCAGGAGATCAAGGGCAACCCGGCCATCAAGATGGCCAAGTTCGTCCAGCTCTGATGGTCCTCGCCCTCGTCATCGCCGCGCTCGTCGGCTACCTGTTCGGCTCCCTGCCGTTCGGGTGGCTGATCGCGCGCATGCGGGGGGTCAACATCTTCGAGGTCGGCAGCAGGAGCGCCGGCGCGACCAATGTGCGGCGCGTCCTCGGGGCGGGAGCGGGCAACACCGTCTTCGCCCTCGACCTGCTCAAGGGCGCCGCCGCGGCCGCCTGGCCGCTGGCCTGGGCCGCCTGGTCGGGCTGGCCGGAGGGCGTTGGGCCGCTGCGCTTCTGCCTCATCAGCCTGGTGGCGGCCCTGATCGGCCACAGCTTCTCCTGCTTCACCGGGTTCCGGGGCGGCAAGGGGGTCGCCACCGGCACCGGCGGATTCCTCGTGCTCCTGCCCATCCCGCTGCTGATCGCGGCGGCGATCTGGGTGGTCGCATTCTACGCCACCGGCTACGTCTCCCTCGCCTCCATCCTGGCGGCGCTGACGCTGCCGACCGCGGCCTACCTCCACGGGGACCGCTCCCTCCTCATCACCGCCGCGGCGGTCGTATCGCTTTTCGTCATCATCCGCCACCGGACCAACATCGCCCGGCTCCTGCGGGGCACCGAGAACAAGTTCGTCAAGCGGAAGGACGGCGCCCCGTGAGCGGCTCCCGGACCATCCGCGTGGGGCTGTGCGGGTTCGGCACGGTCGGGCAGGGCGTGTGGAAGCACCTCGCCCGCTCCCGGGCCGAGCTGGAGGCCGGCCTGGGCGTGCGCATCCAGATCGCGCGCATCGCCGTGCGCAACCCGCGCAGGGCGCGCGGGGTGAAGGTCCCGGCCGGGCTGGTGGGCTCCGATCCCATGGCGGTGGCGACCGACCCGTCCCTGCCCATCGTCTGCGAGCTGATGGGCGGCACGGGCCTGGCCAGGCAGGTCACCCTGGCGGCCCTCCGCCAGGGCAAGATCGTGGTCTCGGCCAACAAGGCGCTGATTTGCGACCATGGCGCGGAGCTCTTCGCCACAGCCCGCCGCCACGGGGGCCACTTCCTCTTCGAGGCCAGCGTCGCCGGAGCCATCCCGATCATCAAGGCGATGCGGGAGGGCCTCGTGGCCAACCGCTTCCCGCTGATCTACGGGATCCTCAACGGCACCTGCAACTACATCCTGACCGAGATGGCGGCGAAGGACGCGCCCTATGCGGCGGTCCTGGCCGAGGCCAAGCGGCTCGGCTACGCGGAGGCGGACGAGTCCCTCGACGTCGAGGGCTGGGACACCGCCCACAAGGCGGCGGTGCTGGCCTGGCTGGCCCACGGGGTGTGGGTGCGCCCGAGCCAGATGATCGTCGAGGGGATCGAACGGATCGCCCCGGCCGACTTCGAGAACGCCGCCGCCCTGGGCTACGGGATCAAGCTGCTCGCGGTGATCGCGCGGGACTTCGCCCGGGGCGAGCTCAGCGTGCGGGTGCATCCGACGCTGCTGCCGAAGGCCAGCGTGCTGGCCAACGTGGCCGGGGTGCTCAACGCCGTGTCCGTCACCGGCGACGTCGCCGGTACCACGCTCTACATCGGCCGCGGGGCGGGGCAGGACGCCACCGCCAGCGCGGTGATCAGCGACATCGCCGACGCCGCGGCCCTCATCCGCGAGGGCCGGGGCGCGAAGCTGGTCGGCGAGGTCCGGCCCGGGAAGCGGTGCCAGCTGGCGCCGCTCAGCCAGGTGCGCGGCCGCTACTACCTGCGCCTCACGGTCAGGGACCGGCCCGGCGTCCTCGCCCGGGTGGCCGCGACCATGGCCCGCCAGCAGGTGAGCATCGCCAGCGTGCTGCAGCACGCCGCCGACCGCACCGGCGCCGCCGCCCTGATCCTCACCACCCACCAGACCGACGAGCAGTCGCTGCGGTCGACCCTGCGCGCGATCGCGCGGCTGGAGAGCGTGCTGGAGAAGCCGCTGCTGCTCCGCATCGCCGACTTCGGGCTCTAGGCGCTGACTTCATGGCCCGCATCGTCCAGAAATATGGCGGCACCTCCGTCGGCGACGTCGACCGGATCAAGAACGTCGCCAACCGGATCAAGCAAGCCCGCGACCAGGGGAACGAGCTCGTGGTCGTGGTTTCAGCCCGCTCCGGGGTGACCAACGAGCTTCTCGCCCGGGCCAAGGCCCTCTGCGAGCTGCCGATGGAGCGCGAGCTCGACCAGCTCCTCGCCGTCGGCGAGCAGGAGACCATCGCCCTGACGGCCATCGCGCTGCACGGGATCGGGGTGGACGCGGTCAGCTACACCGGCGCCCAGGCCGGCATCTTCACCGACAAGGGCTACACCAAGGCCAAGATCAAGACGATCAACGCCAAGCCGATCGAGAAGGACCTGAAGGCGGGCCGGGTGGTGATCGTGGCCGGCTTCCAGGGCATCGACGACGAGGGGCGGGTCACGACCCTCGGCCGGGGCGGCTCGGACCTGACCGCGATCGCGCTGGCCGCCGCGGTCAAGGCCGACAAATGCGAGATCTACACCGACGTCGACGGGGTCTACACCGCCGATCCGCGGGTGGTGAAGGCCGCGCGCAAGCTCGAGGAGATCTCCTACGACGAGATGCTGGAGCTCGCCTCCTCCGGCTCCAAGGTCATGCAGACCCGCTCGGTGGAATTTGCCAAGAAATACGGCGTGGTCTTCGAGGTCCGCTCCTCCTTCAATCAAAACCCAGGAACCATCGTGAAAGAAGAAGTCGCCTACATGGAACAGGTCGTGGTCCGCGGCGTGGCCGTGGACAAGGACCAGGCCAAGGTCGTGATCAGCGGGCTTTCCGACAAGCCCGGCACGGCCGCCAAGGTCTTTCGCGCCCTGGCCGACGCCAACGTGGTGGTGGACATGATCGTCCAGAACGTGGGGCAGGGCGGCCTGGCCGACCTGACCTTCACCGTGCCGCTGAGCGACAAGGCCAAGTCGGTCAAGGTCCTCGGGCCGGTGCTCAAGGAGGTGGGCGGCTCGGCGGCGGTCCACGAGCAGGTGGCCAAGCTCTCCGTGGTCGGCGTGGGGATGAAGACCCACAGCGGCGTCGCCGCCACCGTCTTCCAGAAGCTGGCGGAGGCGGCGGTGAACATCCAGCTGATCAGCACTTCCGAGATCAAGATCTCGGTGGTGATCGCGCTGGACAAGGCCGACGAGGCCGCCCGGGTCATCCACGCCGCCTTCGGCCTGGACATGGCCTAGGCTCGGGGGGGCCATGCGCTTCGTCTCCACCCGCGGCCAGGCCCCCGCGCTCGCCTTTTCGGACGCGGTCGCGACCGGCCTGGCGCCGGATGGCGGCCTCTTCGTGCCGGAATCCCTGCCCAGCTTCACCACGGAAGACCTGGCGCGTTTCGCCGGGCTCGGCTACGCCGAGCTCTGCGCGGAATTCCTGGGCCGCTTCGCCACCGACATCGAGGCCGCGGAGCTGAAGGCGCTGGCCGCGGAGGCCTATGCCGCCTTCGACCGCAGGGAAATCGACCCCCTGGTCCGGCTGGACGAGCGCACCTTCGTCCTCGAGCTCTTCCACGGGCCCACCCTGGCCTTCAAGGATTTCGCGCTGCAGCTGCTGGGCCGGCTCTACCGTCGCCAGTGCGCGCGGCGGAAGGAATCCCTCAACGTCCTGGGGGCGACCTCCGGCGACACCGGCGCGGCCGCGATCCACGGCATGGCCGGGGTGCCCGGCGCGGCGGTCTTCATCCTCTACCCCGACGGCCGGGTGTCGCCGCTGCAGGAGCGGCAGATGGCCTGCACCGGCGCGGCCAATGTCTTCGCCCTGGCGATCGACGGCACCTTCGACCAGGCGCAGTCGGCGCTCAAATTGCTGCTGGCCGATCAGGAGTTCCGGAAGCGGCACCGGCTTTCCGCGGTCAATTCCGTCAATCTCGCTCGGGTGCTGGCCCAGTGCGTCTATTATCTCCACGCCTGGCTGCGGCTGCCGGGGGCGGTTCGGAACGAGGCGGAGTTCGTGGTGCCGACCGGAAACTTCGGAAACGTGCTCGCGGGCTGGATGCTGCAGAAGATGGGGGCGCCGATCCGCGGCTTCAAGATCGCCACCAACCAGAACGACATCCTCTACCGGCTCTTCACCACCGGGGTCTACCGGATGGCGGAGGTTCACCCGAGTTTCGCGCCGTCGATGGACATCCAGGTGGCATCGAACTTCGAGCGGTTCCTTTACTACACCGTGGGACGGGAGCCGGCGCGCGTGCGCGAGATCATGACGGCCTTCCAGGCGAAGGGGGAGTATGTCTTCCCGAATTTCGACCGCGACACCTTCAGCGCGTCGCACTGCACCGACGCCGAAATCCCGGGGATCATCCAGCGGGTGCACCGGCAGCACGGCTATGTGGTCGATCCGCACACAGCCTGCGGGTTCAAGGATTTGGCGAAGGACCGCCCGAGCGTGGTGCTCGCGACCGCCCATCCGGCTAAGTTCCCCGACGTGATCAAGGCGGCGGTCGGGATCGAGCCCGTTCATCCGGCGCTCGAGGCCTTGAAGTCGAGGCCGGTGGTGAAGCACCCGCTCAAGCCCGATCCGGCCGCGGTCCGCGCGTTTATCGACGCGCACGCGGTTTAGCCGGAAGGCTCAAGCAGCCGGGTGAAGACCGGCGCCCGCGCTTCGAAGCCGAGGGCCTGGTAGAAGGCGTGGGCTTCCTTCCGGTGCAGCCGGGCCATCGCGGCTCCAGCAACGGCGGGAAGGCGGGAAGATCCTCGGGGCCGCAAGCGCCGAGGACGAGGTCGGGCCGGGGCGAAGGCAGCGGGGCCGGGGATCAGATCTTGGGCTGCCCGCCCTGCTTGAATTCCCGGCGGTCCAGATCGAACTCGAACGCCTCCTCCCGGCTGTCGGAGCCGACGAAGGCGACGCCCCAGAGCGATCGGCCCCGCACGCTCAGGTCCCGGATCCAATCCACCGAGATCCGCTTGCTGGCCCAGCGCTGCAGGCCCTGGCTGACGATTCTAAGGCCCACGTCGGCCGCAATGAACTCATCGCGGCCGGGATCGTAGGCAAGTTCGGCCAGGTACGGCGGAAAGTGGTGGTTCAGCAGCGTCCGCTTCGTGGCATCGACCAGGTAGCCGAAGCCCCCGGCGGTGACGAAGAACCGGTCCGGCTCGATCGCCTTGGCCACCCGCATGACGGTGGTGTGCCCGGTCCCGAACTTTCCGATCCAGGGGTAGGCGCCGTCGTGGTCCGCAAACTTCACCCAGAGAGTATTGCCCTTGTCCGAGCCGAACAGCACCTCGTCGAACTCTCCGGAGAACGGTTTCACGTCGATGATCTCCGCGGCGTCGATCCAATCAGTCATGGGGAAGTCAGATGCAGCGGCCGGAGGTTGATCGAATATCCCATCGGGATGGCGACGGGCTGATGCTCGATCTTGTCCCAGGCGATGGCCCGATGGCCATCGTGAAAGGTCGCGGCACGGACGGCGTCGCGGCTGATGACGGGCGGCGTGGCGCTGATCCGCATGGCGAAGGCCGCTTCTCTGGCCGCCCAGCCCCCCGCAAAACGCCAGCCGCACCGCGGGAACCGCGGGGGGCGCTTCAGGAGGTGGGCCGACCCGGCGGCCGGGTCAGCAGCTGCGTATCCAGTCCTGGCAGGCGCTCCGAGAACTCCTCCCCGTCGGCCGCCTGGCGCAGGGCGCGCTGGACCATGCCCATCCGGGCGTCCAGGTTGTCGATCATCGAGACAAAGACGGCCTCGGGCGTGGCCGCGAGGACGGCGGCGCCCCATTCCAGCTGACCCTGGTGGCTGAGGATGACGTGCTCCAGCCGCTCGAGCTGCTCGCCGTCGAGCTTGGCCTTGAGCCCGGCTTTGCGGACCAGCTGGTAGCCGAGGACGACGTGGCCCTGGAGGATGCCGCGGCGGGTCCGCCGCGGGGCGAGGGCCCCCTCGAACTCCAGCGCCTTCCCGGAGTCGTGGAGCAGGATGCCGGCCATGGCCAGATCGGCGTTCACCTCGGGGTAGAGCGGTCCCAGCGCCTGGGCGGCCCGGGCCATGCGCACGGTGTGCTCGAGCAGCCCGTGCCGGTAGGCGTGGTGCATCATCGAGGCCGCGGGCGCGGTTTGGAAGGTTCCGCCCAGGTCCTCCAGGGCGGCCTTCACGGTGGCCTTGAGGCCGGGATGGGTGATGCCCTCGATGAATCCAGCCAGCTCCCGCTCGAGCCCCGCCGGGTCCTCGGGACTGGTCTCGACGAGATTGTCGATCATCCCGGGCCGGGCCAGCTCGGCCTCGGTCACGGGCATGACCTTGGTCAGGCGGGGGGAAAGCCGGCCCTGGTATTGCTCGATCTTGCCCTCCACCCGCACGACCGAGCCCTCGCCCGAATTCTTCAGGGCCTCGAAGGCGGAATTGTCGCTGAAGACGGTGCAGCTGAAGGACCCGGTCCGGTCGCCCAGATCCGCGCTGAGGAAGGGATTGCCGTTGGAGGCCGTCTTCGTCGCCAGCTTGCGGACGATCAGGAGGCTGGCGAAGGGCTGGCCGGTGGCGCCGCTCTGGGCCTTCAGCTCGCGGACGCTGGTGGGGGAGGGTTCGGGCATGGCTTTTTCCCGGTCAGGGATAATAGGCCCGGCGGGCCTTCACCTGCACGAAGCGCTTTTCGGGCAGGATGCAGGCGGTGAGGTAGCCGCCCAGCACGCAGGCGGTGTCGATGCCCACCGACCATTTGAGCTTGTAGATTTCGGGGCGGGGCGTGTGCCCGTAGATGACGAAGGGAGGGCCGTTCCAGACGTCGGCCCAAAGCGGGGCGTCGGGCGCGGCCGAGCGCTTGGCGGCGCGGCCGTCCTTGGTCACGACCTGGATGCGGGTCACGACCTCGGCGGGCTGCTTCTGCCAGGGCTGGTCCGGGAGGAAGCCGCCATGGACGAAGACGGTGTTCAGCTCCGGCTCCTCGTAGGTCAGGACCATGCTTTCGAGGTAGGCCCAATCCTGGGGCCGCAGCTTGCTGAAGGTCTCGAGGTCGTGCTCCTTGGCGTACTTCATGTCCCCGGTGCGGCGGTACTTCATCAGCCGCAGCTCGTGGTTGCCCAGAAGCGAGATGGCCCGGTGGCCGCGGGCGAGGTCCAGCACCTTGCAGCTGTCCGGACCGCGGTTGATCAGGTCGCCCAGCAGGACCACGCGGTCCTCGCGGGTGGGTTGAACCTTGTCCAGCAGTTCGGCGAATTCGAGATGGCAGCCATGGATGTCCCCGACGGCGATGATTCTTCCGGTCATGCGGCGGCGGGGCGGGGGAGGGATCGGGGCGGATGGCGCATTCGCTGCGAATTTGCTAGCTTCGACCCAGCAGGGAAGTAAACAAGAATTCCGATGGATCTTAACCTTCAGCCGCGGGCGCCGGCATGTTACGTTTCGAAGCAGCCCTTCTCCGAGGGCGACCGCGTCACCAGCATCCTGGTCTGGACGGGGGAGAACCAGGCGCTGCGCTACGACGTGCTGGCCGAGCGGGCCGAGGGCTTCGCCCCCGAGGGAACGCCCGCCTGCCGGTGGACCTACGCCTTCAAGGCCAAGGCGGAGCGGGAGAACGCCGACCGGGCGCTGAAGCTGACGGCCGAGAACCTCTTCCTCACCCTGGCCGACCCCGCCAACGAGCCCAGCCCCGAGAACACCCGCCTGATCCAGTTCCTCGGCCTGATGCTCGAGCGCAAGCGGGTCCTGCGTGCCCGCGGCAGGAGCCCGGACGGCGCCCGCCAGATCTACGAGCACGCCCGCTCCAAGCTCCCCTACGAGGTGCCGGTGGGGGATTTCGGGCCCGAATTCTTCGCCTCGGTCCAGGGGCAGCTCAGCGTGCTGGTGGGGGAGCCCAAGGCGGCGCCCGAGCCGGCCCCCGCCGGCGGGCCTACGCCCTGACGGGGACGCCGCGGCCGCCGAGGTACTGCTTCACCTGGGGCACCGTGAAGGTCCCGAAGTGAAAGAGGGAGGCGGCCAGCACGGCGCTGGCGCGGCCCTCCTCGAGCACCTCCGCAAAATCCGCCAGTTTTCCCGCCCCGCCGCTGGCGATCACCGGCACCCCGACCGCGTCGCTGACCCGCCGGGTCAGCTCCAGGTCGTAGCCGGCCTGGGTGCCGTCGCGGTCCATGCTGGTGAGGAGGATCTCGCCGGCCCCCAGGGCGGTGCCCGTCCTCGCCCATTCCACCGCGTCCAGCTCGGTCGGATGGCGGCCGCCGTGGGTGTAGACCCGCCAGCGCGGCTCGGGGCCGGGATCGCGCTTGGCGTCGATCGCCAGCACGATGCACTGGGCGCCGAAACGCTCGGAGGCGGCGCGGATCAGCTCCGGCCCCTTGATCGCGGCGGTGTTGAGCGAGACCTTGTCGGCCCCCGCCTTGAGCATGGCCTCGATGTCGGCCACCGAGCGCAGGCCGCCCCCGACGGTCAGAGGCATGAAGCACTGCTCCGCGGTGGCGGCGACGACCTCGTGCATGATCTTCCTGCCGTCGCTCGAGGCGGTGATGTCGAGGAAGACCAGCTCGTCCGCCCCCTGGGCGTCGTAGGCCCGGGCGCACTCCACCGGGTCGCCCGCGTCGCGCAGCTCCTGGAACCTCACGCCCTTGACCACGCGGCCGGCGGTCACGTCGAGGCAGGGGATGATCCGGCGCGAGAGCATCGCGGCCGGCCTACTCGTCGATCCGCACGACCTCCGGGTCGAAGTTGACCGCCAGGCGGTAGGTCTGGCCGGGGCGCATGATCAGCGGATGATCGCGCACCAGGTACTGGAGGTAGTGGATCTTGCCGTAGTTGGTGCGGTAGGTCGGGTCGGCGCTGACCACCTCGGTCTCGCGCCAGGTGGCCTGGAAGTCGTCGCGGGCGACCGTGCAGCGGTAGCCCTGGGGGCCGAGGGCGAGGGAGCCGCCGACGCGGTATTTGGAATGGGGCGCGGCGATCGCCAGGGCGTAGCGGAACTTGTCCAGGGTGACCTGCTGCTTGACGGTGTAGGCGAATTCGCAGCCCACCTTGCTGCCGGCGAAGTTCCACTGGACCTTCACGCCGCCGAGGTTGCGGACCATCTCCTCCTTGGTGTTGATCAGGTCCGGCTGCTCGTAGCGGAAGAAAAAGCTGTTGCGCAGGCCCAGGCCGGTGACGCAGTTCTTCCCGTAGAAGGCGGGCAGGGTGACGTTCTCCCCGAAGGTCAGCTCGGGGAGCATGATCGGCAGGTAGACGTTGTTGGGCCAGTCGAAGACGCCCGGGCAGTGAGGGAAGGGCAGGGCGTCGCTGGAGAGGTGGCCCCCGCAGCTGATCAGCGGAACCTGCAGGTGCAGCCCGCTCGCCGCGTCGCGGTAGAGGAAGAGGCCCTGCTCCTTGCGGTTGCTCTTGTCGAAGATGACGAAGCGGCCGGAGGTGCGCGCCGGCTCGGTACGGGGGGCGCCGGCGGGCAGCTGCACGGTCTTGGCCAGGCGGGACCACTGGCAGAGGTAGCGGGCGGCGTCGAAGTTCGCCATCCGGGTGGTGTGCTTCTCGTAGGCCGTGCGCTCGGTGTCGCGCAGGTCGAGGAAGCCCTGCTCCTGGTCGAGGTAGGTCTCGTAGAAGAAGAGGAAGAGCCGGCGCAGGATGTCGAAGTACTTCACCTTCTGGTCGTCGGCGATCCAGCCGTCGCGCAGGCCCTGCAGGACCAGGCTGATGCAATGCATCTGGCCGTAGGCCCCGGCGGCGCGGCCGAACGCCCAGCCCAGTCCGTCCGCCCGCACCAGGTCGGGCATCATGCGGATGTACTTCTCGGCGTAGGTGCGGAGAGTGGGGAGCTTGCGGTCGCGCACCCCGCTGTTGGCGTGGAGCTGGAGCGCCGAGCGGATGAAGACGAACGCCATCACCCCGTAGAGGTTGAAGTTGCCCCCCAGCCCCTGGACGGAGTCGTCGAAGAAGCCGGCCGAGCTGGTCTGGTTGATGCGGTCCACCATCCGCTCGATCAGCCGGGAGGTCTCGTCCTTCTTGGACAGGCCGAAGCTGAAGCGCGCGACCGCCTTGGCCACGTTGAAGGCCTGCCAGTGGTTGTCGTAGTCGCTGCGGTGGAGCAGCTGCTTGTCGATGCGCTGCTGGGTCTCCTCCACCAGGCGCTCCCAGACGGGGTTGCGCTCCTTGGAGGGCCCGAAGCAGAGCAGGCCCAGCGCGGCGTAGGCCAGGCCGTTCTCCGCCGGCGGCTCGGTGAACATCTGGGCGGTGACGCAGCGCGCCGCCAGATCGATCAGGTCATGGCCCTGCAGCGTGGTCTCGCCGGTGGCGCGGTGGTACTCGCCGAGGGCGAAGGCGATATGACCGGGCTCATCGGGCCGGGACGATTCGTCGTGGGCGGGAAGGACGGTGCCGTCGGGCTGGATCGAGTCTAGATTGTGGCCCAGGATCGACCTGGCCATGTCGAGGCATTGCTCGGAAAAACTGTGCATGCAGGAGGAACGGACATTAGGTCACCAAAAGGGCGGTGCGGGCAAGAGGGAATTGCCGCCCGCAAGGTTCAGCGCGCGATGAGCTTGAGAAACTCGTCGTTGGTCTTGGTCTTGGAGAGGCGGGCGATCATGGTTTCGGTCGCTTCCTCGATCTTCTGCTGCACCAGGGCCCGGCGGAAGAAATGGATCCCCTCCAGGCGCTTGGCGTCGATCAGCAGCTCCTCCTTGCGGGTCCCGGAGGCGGCGACGTTGATCGCGGGCCAGAGGCGCATCTCCGCGCACTTGCGGTCGAGCACCAGCTCCATGTTGCCCGTGCCCTTGAACTCCTGGAAGATGACATCGTCCATCCGGCTGCCGGTCTCGACCAGGACGGAGGCGATGATGGTGAGGGAGCCCCCCTCCTCGGTCTTGCGGGCCGAGGCGAAGAGCTGACGGGGCTTCTCCAGGGCGCGCACGTCCAGGCCGCCGGAACCGGTCCGGCCGCTGTTGCGCTGGGTGTTGTGGGCGCGGGAGAGACGGGTGATGGAGTCGACGAAGAGCACGACGTCCTTGCCGGTCTCGACCAGCCGCTTGGCCCGCTCGATGCAAAGATCGGCCACGTGGACGTGGTTCTCGATTTGCTCGTCGTTGGAGGAGGCCCAGATCTCCGCCGGGACGCTGCGCTTGAAGTCGGTGACCTCCTCGGGGCGCTCGTCCACCAGCAGGATCATGACATGGCACTCCGGATTGTTCGCCAGCACGCCCAGGGCCATGTCGCGCAGCAGGGTGGTCTTGCCGGTGCGCGGCGGGGCCACGATCAGCCCGCGGGTGCCCTTGCCGATGGGGCAGAAGAGGTCGACGGCGCGGGTGGTCATGCGGCCGTCCTTCAGCTCCATCTTGAGGAATTCGTTGGGGGAGATGGTGGTGAGCTGGGTGAACTCCATCTTGGCGCGCCGCTCCTCGATGGAGAGCCCGTCGACCGTCTCGATGAAGCGCATCTTCGGGTTGGGAAAGCGGCCCTCCGGCGGGAAGGCCGTCCCGCCGATGAACATGCCGCTCCTGAGCTTGAAGCGCCGGATCAGCTCCTTGGGGACGAAGGTGTCCGTCGGCCGGCGCTTCCCGTTCTTGGCCAGGTCGAGCAGCTGCCCGTTGCCGCCCTTGGCGACGTCAATGTCGAGCACGCCCTCGACGTGGATCGTGTTCTCGGGAACAGGGGGAGCCGAAGTCGGGGCGGCCGGTTCAGCGGCCGGAGACGGTGGCGGGGTATCCGCCCTGGCTGGAACCACGGCGGATGCGGATTTTTTTTCCATACTCAAATTCACTGAAACTGCCTCGCGCTTGACCCTTCGAACTATCGGCCGGATAAATGACGCGGTTTCCGCGTCCCTTAACCCCGTAAAATCAGCCACAAAAGTGACCGACCAAACGATTACCTCAGTGTCCCGGGAACGCCGGGTTTTCAGGCCTTCGGCCGAGTTCAAAGCCCAAGCAAACCTTGGGAGCGATGCCACTTATAAAAGGCTCTACGCCGAATCTGTCAACTCCCCAGAGAAGTTCTGGGGCGCGCAGGCCCGGGAGCACCTGGTTTGGCGCAAGCCCTTCAAGAAAGTGCTGCAATGGAAGTTGCCGCATGCCAAGTGGTTCCAAGACGGCGCCCTGAACGCTGCCGAGAACTGCCTCGACCGGCACCTGGGCACCGCCAGGGCCAACAAGGCGGCCATTATTTTCGAGGGTGAGCCGGGCGATATGAGGACCCTGACCTACCGGCAGCTGCACCAGCAGGTCTGCCAATTCGCGAACGCCCTGGCGGAACTCGGTCTCGGCAAGGGCGACCGGGCGGCCATTTACATGCCGATGGTGCCGGAGGCTGCGGTCGCGATGCTGGCCTGCGCCCGCCTCGGGGTCATCCATACGGTCATTTTCGGCGGCTTTTCCAGCGAGGCGATCAAGGACCGGGTCAACGACTGCCAGGCGCGCGTGGTGATCACCGCCGACGGCGGCTGGCGCCGGGGGAAGATCGTCGAGCTGAAGGCCAACGTCGACCGGGCCCTCCAGTCCGGAACCCCCTCGGTCGAGCGCGTCATCGTCCTCAAGCGCACGGGCCAGGACGTGCCGATGGAGCCCGGCCGCGACCGCTGGTGGCACGAGCTGGTGGCGGAGCAGGCCGCCGAGCACAAGGCCAGGGCCTTCGAGTCCGAGCACCCGCTCTTCATCCTCTACACCAGCGGCTCCACGGGAAAGCCCAAGGGCGTGCTCCACACCACCGCCGGCTATCTGCTGGGGGTGAAGCTCACCACCCACTACGTCTTCGACCTGAAGGAGGACGACATCTACTTCTGCACGGCGGATGTCGGCTGGGTGACCGGCCACAGCTATGTCGTCTACGGCCCCCTGGCCTGCGGCGCCACGGTCATGATGTACGAGGGCGCCCCGAACCATCCCGAGCCCGACCGGTTCTGGGACCTGATCGACCGGCATAACGTCACGGTCTTTTACACCGCCCCGACCGCCATCCGCGCCTTCATGCGCTGGGGCGACGACTACGTGAAGCGCCACAGCCTCAAGTCTCTGCGGCTGCTCGGCTCGGTGGGCGAACCGATCAATCCCGAGGCCTGGATCTGGTATCACCAGGTGATCGGCAAGAAGCGCTGCCCGATCGTGGACACCTGGTGGCAGACCGAGACCGGGGCCATCATGGTGACGCCGCTGCCCGGCGTGACCCCCACCAAGCCCGGCTCCTGCACCCGGCCATTCTTCGGGGTGGTGCCCAAGGTGCTGGACGACAAGGGCCAGGAGGTGCCGAAGGGCGGCGGAGGCAAGCTGTTCCTGGCCAAGCCGTGGCCCTCGATGCTGCGCACCCTTTGGGGCGACGACGAGCGCTTCAAGAAGCAGTACTGGAGCGAGCTTCCGGGATATTACTTTGCGGGCGACGGCGCCCGCTTCGACGAGGATGGATACCTCTGGGTGGTCGGCCGCATCGACGACGTGCTCAACGTCTCCGGCCACCGCATCGGCACCGCCGAGGTCGAGAGCGCGCTGGTCTCGCACCCTTCGGTGGCGGAGGCGGCCGTGGTCGGCCGCCCCGACGACCTCAAGGGGCAGGCGCTGGTCTGCTTCGTCACGGTGAAGAACGGCGTCAGCGCCTCGGCCGAGCTCAAGGAGCAGCTGCGCGCCCACGTCGCGAAGGAGATCGGCGCGCTGGCGCGCCCCGACGACGTGCGCTTCGCCTCGGGCCTGCCCAAGACCCGCAGCGGCAAGATCATGCGCCGAATCCTCAAGGAGGTCGCCGCCGGCGGCGCGGTCAAGGGCGACATCACCACGCTGGAGGATTTTTCGGTGGTGGCTGCGCTCCAGGCGGAGGAATAGCCGGCGGGCGCAGCCGCGGCAGCGCCCACCGGCGCCCGAGAAGTTCGCCGACGCGCGCCTCGCAGGCCGCGGCGGCCTGGTCGGCTGCGCGCCGGAGCGGGCCCGCGGCGCAGGCGGAGTCGATGCGGATGGCGGCCAGCCCGGCGGAATCGTTCACCTGCTCGGCCCGCCGGGCTTCGGCGAAGCTCGGCTGGCCGCGCCGCGCCCTGGCCTCGTGATGCAGCCGGAAATTGGCCTCGGCCAGGCCCAGGTGCAGCATCCGCTGGGCGGCGAGCAGCTCGCCGCGCTCGATCTTCCGGATGGTCCAGACATAGTCGCAGACGAAGCCGGCCGCGATTCTTCGGATCTCGGCGTCAGGGAGGCGGGGCTCGGGCAGGGCGGAGACGGAGCGGTAGAGCGCTTCGACCCAGCCGGCGCGTTTCAGGAACCGCCACCCCTGCCGCACGAGCAGGCCGAGCTGCTCCAACGCCCGCCGCGCCCGCCGGCTCCTCCGGTGCCAGCCGAGGGCGGCCGCCCAGCGCAGGCGCCGCATCGGCCCGGCGGGCATGACCAGCAGGTCCAGCTCGGCCTCGGCGAGGACGACTCCCACCTTGAAGCCTCCCGCCCAAAGGGGCTTGCGCACGGCGTAGGCCGCAGCCGGCCCGAGGCCGACTCCGCTCAGCCATCCTCCCTGGCGGAACGCCTCGGGTCGGCGGACGACCAGCTGGATGTCCCAATCAGAGCAGCGGTCCGCCCCCGCGCTTTGGTGTGTGCCGCGCTGGCGGGATCCAACCAGGACCGCCGCGCGCACGTTGCCGAGCGGGCGGGCCCAGAGCGCAAAGCGCGCGGCCGGATCGGATCCGCTCATGCCCTCAGCCGGGGCGTTCCGGCGCCAAAGAGGCGCCGCAGGCTGGGGAAGCCCTGGCGCAGGAGATAGGCGCTCCAGGGCCCGCGGCCCGGATCGGCCACCCGCTCGTTGATCCAATGAGACTTGTACCAGACGTAGATCCGGCGGTCGTCGCCCACCGCGGCTGCCAGGGAGCCCTTGATCCTGCCGTACTCCTCGGCGAGCGGGCGGTCGCGGCGCAGCAGTTCCCTGAAGCGCAGCAGTTCGGCGAGCTCGGGGCTGGCCTGCGCATGCACCTGCACAGCGTGGGTGCGCCGTCCGTCCCGGAACTTCGCCAGGTAATGTCCGCCCCGCCGCTGGCGATTCCCGCGGTAGCGGTAGCCGACGCCCGCCAGGCGGCGCAGGGCCTCCGCCCGCGCCCTCTCTGAGCCGTCCGCAGGAAGCGCGACGGCGAGATCGATGATCGGCTTGGCGGGCAGCCCCGGCACGGCCGTGCTGCCGATATGGTGCAGTTCCGCAGCCAGGCCTCCGAGCGCCGTCCGGACCAATTCCGCCTCCTCGGAGTAGCGAAGCGCCCAGGACGGGTCGGATGGCGCGACGAGGGTCCGGCCGTCGGCCAGGCCCAGCCCGACCGGCGCACGGGCGGGTGCGGGGGGAAGCGCTGCGATCCATCGAAGAACGCTCCGATGGACCGCCACGAGCACCCCGCTCGCCATCTCCCGCGCCCAGGCCGGGGAAGGGCGCCGATGGACCGCGAGGGCGGCCTCCTCCAGGGCCTTGGCCGCGAAAAAGCGGCGGAGCATCCGGCCCCGGTGGCGGATGGGGTCAGATTCCAGGGACATCGCTTTGATCGACCCGAAGCTGGATGCGGACCATCCGGTGCGAGCGCGGGACCGGCACGATGCGTCGAAGCTCGGGGTCGAAATAGTCCTTCAGCAGCGGCGGCCGCGGATTGCGGAGGTAAAGGTCCGCCCTCTGCGTGATTTCCTTGCTGGCGACCAGCTCGATCTCCTCTGGTCGGGTGGTTTTGAGGATGACGCAGGGCGCATGCGTCAGTCCCAGCTCCCTCATCGCGTAGGCGCGGTGGCTGCCATTGAAGAGGATGAGCCGGCCCTCGGCGCGGATGGCGCTCAGGCAGTTCAGGCTGAAGCCCACGGGAAGCACCAGTCCGCGCGCGGCCAGGCCGCGGCAATCGAGGCCGGCGAGCTCGCCGGCGGGCAGGTGGATCGGCTCCAGCATGCGGAAGTCCTTGGAATCGCAGACGAAGGTGAACACGTCATGCGTCTGCATGAGCCGCACCGGCGGGGTATGGCGCTCGATGCCGAAGGCCACCCGGCCGACGGTTTCCGGGTCCGGGCGATACCCGAGCTCCCGTTTGATCAGTTCGGCCCGGGCGAGATTGACGTGCTTCTGGAAGACGACGAGGCGGTCCAGCTCCACCATGGCAATCTCGGTCGGCACCGCACCGTGGGCGTTGCGGAAGGCGCGGTGCCGCAGGAGGCGTTCTCCCTGCGCCTGGAGCTCCGGCCCCAGCGGGGAAGCCGCCGCATTGTCGGCGACACCCTTTTCGGTCTCCTCGAGTCGCCTCAGGCGGTCGTTGGCCGCGCGCCAGTCGTCGGCCAGCCGCGATTCGGCCCGGGAGTCCTCCGCCCCGGCCCCGGCGGCGGAGCGGCGTGCGAACGAGATGAATTCCGACATCGGCGGCCGTCCCGCGAGGAAGACATGGGGATCCAGGGTGGGGGCGTCGCTCATGGTTCGGCTCCGTCTTCTCCAGTGGCCCCGGGCGGGCGTAGGGACTGGAAGGTCAGCGCGCGCAGCCGCAGCTGGTCCCGCTCCGCGGATACGACGTCCCGCCACTGCCGGAGCTGGGCCGGCGTCAGTCGCGGGGCGAGCAGCTCACCGGCATTCTCGGGCAGAATCGCCCCATATAGCGGAGGCGAGATTCCCGCGGCGACTTCGGCGCTTGGCCCCGTGAAGCGGGTCACGCCTCCGCGCTGCTGCGGAGGCGTCGCCGCGTCCAAGAGTCGCACCAGATCCTCCGCGGCGCGATCCGAGAGGGGCTCGCCGGTGTACTCCAGCTTCGCCTGCAGGCGTCCGATCGCGCTCCTGAGGCCATCGGTCGTCTCGAAGTGGCGGTAGGCGTCAAATCCCGCTGGACCCAGGAGTCCCGCGATATCCTGATCCACGTCCTGCTGCGCCTGGGTGATCGCCAGCGGCACCGCGCCGCTGCCATAAAGGCCCCGATCAAAGGCGGCGGATTCGGCCTCGGTCTTCTCCAGCTGCTTCCGGGAGAGCAGCTGGACGAACTTCTCCCTGGCTTCTGGAGACAGCCCGAGGTCCTGCAGGAGGACCCGGTAGTGGGAAAGGATCATGTCCCGCTGCAGCACCCTCAGGGGAGCCAGAAACGCCGGATCGGCGAGGCCTTGCCGGAACCGCTTGCGGGTTGGGCCGTCGTCGCTGCGGGTCCCTCCAGGAGCGGGAGAGGGCGCTTCGCCGCGCCGGGGAGCCGGAGCGGCGGCGGGCGGGGGCTGGGGGGCGCGGCCGCCCTTCAGCTGCTGGATCCGCAGCCAGCGCTGGAACGCGAAATGCGCCTCGACGAGGAGAAGGAACAGCGCGATCGCGGCCAGGAGGAGCGGCAATTTGCGGACGCGGGGCGAATCCATAGGTGTCAGGGATTCCGGGCGTGAAGATAGGTGAGGACGGCGCTCCGCGCCCGGAATGCCTCCTGCATCGAGCGGAACGCCTCGAGCTGCGGCGGCGATAGGACTCCTGCGGCGGCCGCGACCATGCTCCCGGTGAGGGGGACTTCCTGCACGCCGAGCAGGCTGAGCACGTCTTCATTTCCGCGCATTCCCGCAGGCGCCATTTGGCCGAGCATCAGCTCGAATTGGACGCGCTGCCCGTCCTGGAGGGGGGCGGACCCCGCCACCCGTTCGGCGAGCTGGTTGACGGTCGCCTCTTCGAGCAGGTTCTGGCGGTAAGCTCCGAACGCCTGGAAGCCATCCGGTCCCAGCAGGTCCGCGATTTGCTGGTCGAGCGGAAAGGCCGCTTGCCGGACGGCCGAAACGTACGCGGCAGTGGCGCGGATTCCCTGCGCCCGAAGAGCCTGGATAGCGTCAAGCGCGGCGGCCTGCTCGTGCGCCAGCAGCGCCGCAAAGGCGTCTGCGGTTTCCGGCCGGAGCGCGAGGCGGCGGATCAAGGGGCCGTAGGCGCGGCTCACCCCGGCGGCCAGGCGCACCTGGCCGAGGCGCTCCCGCAGGCGTTCGGCCTCGGCGGACGCCGAGGAGCCGGTGGGAGCGGAAGCCGCCTCCGGGGCAGCTGGGTTTGCCGCGCGCCGGGCTGGCAGGACGCGGCCGCCCGCGGACAGCGGTCTTTTGCGCCCGGCCTCGGCGGCGCCGGGCGAGCTGGCTCCCGCCGCTCGGTTCACCTCCCGCTGCAAAAGCGCGAGCGGAAGCAGGCCGATCAGCGCGAACCCGAGGAGGATGAGAGGAAGCTGCTTCACGCGGTTTGGGCCGGGGCGGGCCCGCCGTTGCGGCGAGCCCGCCCGGCGCTGGAGCCGGCTCAGTAGCAGCCGTACTCGCACGCGATCGGATTGGCGTAGGGATCAAATGATCCGGGAGGGCCAAGCGCCGCGTTGATCGTAGCCAGGTTATTGAAGATGTCGGCGGCGATTTCGCCGCCGGCGACCCCCAAGGCGGCCCCGAGGGGGCCTCCTGCCAGGGCTCCGGCGTATGCGCCCGCGGCGTCGCAGGCGATGGTAACGGCGTCGGCCGCCCCATGGACCTGGAGCAGGGCCGGTTCATCGAGCACTATGATCTCATCATTCATTGTCGTGTCTCCTTCTTGTTGGCGTTGGGGGCCGGTGATCCGGCCCGTTAAAGGGGTGCGGCGACGACCGCCATGGCTGGAGGAATTGCCGCGCTGGCGGCGGGGGCCGCCGTCCGTTCGCGGGTCCGCGCCCGGCCGTCCTTGAGTTCGACCACCTGGTCGGCCAGCCGCAGCAGGGAGCGTCCATGAGTGGCCGCGACCACGGTCGTGCCCTCGTCCCGCAGCCGCCCGATCAGGGCCGCGAGGCGGCGGACCGAATCCCAATCGAGGGCATTGGTCGGCTCGTCGAGCAGCACGATCGGCGCCTGGCGGTAGAGGGTGCGGACAATCGCGATTCGCTGGCGCTGGCCGGCCGAAAGCGAAAGGCCGCCTTCGGCCAGCGCGGTGTCGAATTTTTGGGGCAATCCGTTGATGAACTCGAGGATGCCCAGCTCCGCGCAGAGATCGGCGATTCGGCTCAAGTCGGGCGAGGCCGCGCCCGCCGCTATATTCTCCAGGATCGAGCCGCTGGCCAGTTCCACGCGCTGCGGCAACGCGCAGACCGTATCCCGGAGCGAGGCGGTGCCGACATAGTCGATGTCGATCTTGCCGATGGAAATGCGCCCCGATTCCGGCCGGTAAAGCCGCTGGAGCAGCGCGAAGAGCGTGGATTTGCCGCTCCCCGACTCGCCGACGATCGCCGTGAACCGCCCGCGCGGAAGTCGAAGGGTGACCTCGCGCAGCGCGGGCAGGCGGCCGGCATGGCGCACCGTCACGCTTTCGAATGCGATGTCACCGAGCAGGTCGGGGGTCAGCGCGACATCTCCGCCTTCCGGTTCCGGACTTTCGTCCATGATTTCGAAGAGGCGGTCGGCCGCGATCAGGGCCTGCTGGAGGTCGGAACTGAGCGCGACCAAGCCCGAGAGGGCCCCGGCGGCATAGAGAGCGAGCGTATAGCAGGACATCAACTCGCCGGCCGTCAGCCTGCCGCCCAGAACCAGGGAGGTGCCATACCAGAGCATTCCCAGCGCATAGAGCTGACCCATCAGGGCGGCGGAGGATGAGCACCAAAATCCCGCGATCCCCCACCGCCAGCTGGTTCGAAGCAGCCGCACGAACCGCGCCTCGGCTCGCGCCGCGGCCGCCGGCTCGAGTCCGAAGCGCTTGAGGGTCGAGGCCAGGTGCAGTGATTCGGTGAGATGAGAATTCAGATCGGCCGAACGTTCCCGCATCGTCCGCAGGTAGCGCCGATTCAGGATGTTCACCCAAAGGCAGAGGCCCGCCTGCAGGGGCACCTGCACCAACGAGAGCAAGGCCAGCCGGGGGGAGCACACGCACATCGCGCCGAAGGAGAGCGCGAACACCACGGGATTCAGCACCAGCCCCACCAGCACCGAGCTGAGGAATGACCGGATCTGCACCGCGTCGTTGATGCGGGAGATCATTTCGCCGACCCGCATGGAATCGAGGAAGCCCTGCGGCAGGCGCAGGAGATGCCGGTAATAGCCAAGGATGAGCGCGGCATCCAGCCGCTGCGCGAGGCGGGCGGAAAAGATGAATTGAAACCAGGCGAGCACCAGGCGGAACAAGAGGAGCGCCAGCATCGCCACGCCCAGCAGCTGCAAGAGGGCTCGATTCCCGGCCGGGATCACGTCGTCGACGAGGTGCTGGACATAGAAGGACATTGCCAGGCCGAGGAGGCTCAGCCCCAGGGCGCCGAGCACAATTTGAGCAAGCTCGGCCCCATGCCCGAGCAGGAGGCCGCCGAGGCGGGCTGCGGGCGTGGGGGCCTCGTCGCGGCGCTCGAAGTCGGCCGCCGGACTCATTACCACGGCCACACCCTGCCAGGAGGCGGCAAAGGAGTCGGCGGCCTGCCAGCTTTTCCGTCCCCTCGCCGGATCCATGATCCGGAGCCGATTCCCGCGCCGGCCTTCCAGGACCACAAAGTGGTCCTGGCCGGAATCGGTGCGGACGTGGGCGACGGCGGGCAGCGGGCAGGCGGCCAGAAGGCCCGGGCCTCCCCGCAGGCCCTTGGCCGCAAGGCCGAGCCGGCCGGCGCCGTCGACGAGCCCAAGGGCGGTCGTCCCCGCGGCCGTGGTGCCCGCCAGGCGTCTGGCCGCGGCCGTCGTGACGGCCCGCCCATGATGGCGCGCGACATAAGCGAGGCAGGCGGCGGCGCAATCGGAAGCCAGGTGCTGTTTGACGGGCTTCATTCGGAAAGCGGCGCCTCCGCCGGCGCCGCGGATCGCTGCGAAATGAGTTGGAGGAGGCTCTTGCGGTTGACGATGAAGCGAACGCCCGCAGTCATCCCTTCGGCGATGGTTCCGGCGCGGCCCTCCGCTCGGGGGTAAGCCCCGGCCGCGGCGCCGATGACCACCTTGAATAGCGCCTGCGCCGCGCCGGGAACCGGCTCAGTGGAAACCGCCACGACCGTGCCCGGCACGCCCGTCCACTCGGGATAGGGATAGGCATCATATTGAATAACCGCGGGCTGGCCGGCGCGAAGGAGGGTGAGATCCCGTTCCGGCAGGTAGGCCTCAATCCGGATTTGGGAGTGGGGCGAAGCGGGCGCCTGATCCGGGAATCCGGGAGCGGCGATCGGATCCGGGACGACGATTCCGCGCCCCCGCACCGAAACGTCGACTTGGATGAAGGGCAGGGCGCTGCCGCTGAGGAGGACGAATGCCAGCAGGCACCAGCTGATGAGGGGCCGGCGCGGCCCCTGCTCGGCATAGAGGAACTCGAGGGTATCGCGCGGCTCGGTCGCGGGGTAGAATGCCATCCGGGCGGGCATGACGACCCGCACAGTTAATAACCGATATTAACCGTCAACAAAAATTCCGCCGCCTCGCGAAATAGTCCGTCAGCCTCCGGGGGAGGCGCCCGGGGCCTAGACGTCGACCTCGACCCGCTCGGCGCTGAGATTGCGCCAGCGGTCGAGGACCCGGCGATAGATATCGTCGGGGGCGAGCCCGTAGGCGGCCCGGAGGATATCCGGGCTGCTGCCGTGCTCCACGAACTTGTCCGGCCAGCCGATGCGCTCGACCGCGGTCGAGCAGTCGCCTTCCTGCAGGGCTTCGAGCACCGCGCTGCCGAAGCCTCCGGCGAGCACATGGTCCTCCATCGTGACCACCAGCGGCACGACCGCGGCCTGGCTGAGCAGCAGGCCCCGGTCCAGGGGCTTGGCGAAGCGGGCGTTGACCACGCCGACGGAGAGGCGCTCGGAGGCCTCCAGCCGGTCGGCGAGCTTGAGGGCGTCGTGGACCATCGGCCCCAGGGCCCAAATCATGATGTTCGAGCCCTCGCGCAGCACCTCGGCGTGGCCGATGGGCAAGGCGGACGGCTGGTCCTTGATCTTCACCCCGCGGCCGGCGCCGCGCGGGTAGCGGATGAAGGCGGGGCCGGCGTGCTGGAGGCTGGTGTGGAGCATGTCCACCAGCTCGTCCTCGTCCTTGGGCTGCATCACGACCGCCCCGGGCACGCAGCGAAGGTATGCGATGTCGAAGAGGCCGTGGTGGGTGGGGCCGTCGTTGTGCGAGAGGCCCGCCCGGTCCATGCAGAAGGTGACCGGCAGGTTCTGCAGGGCGACGTCGTGGATGATCGGGTCGTAGGCGCGCTGCAGGAAGGTCGAGTAGATGGCGCAGACCGGGCGGAGGCCGCGGGTGGCCATGCCGGCGGCGAAGAGCACGGCGTGCTCCTCGGCGATGCCGACGTCGAAGAATTGGGCGGGCAGTTCCTTGGCGAGGTGGGACAGTCCCGTGCCGCTCGGCATGGCGCCGGTGATGCCGACGATGCGGGCATCAGCCCGGGCAAAGCGCACCAGGGCGTGACCGAAGACGTCCTGGTAGTTGGGCGGGGTGCCCGGGGCGGCCTTGCGGCTTTCCCCGGTGATCGGGTCGAAGGCACCCAGGCCGTGGAACTTCTCGGGCTGGGTGATGGCCGGGCCCAGGCCCTTGCCCTTTTTCGTCAGGACGTGGAGCAGGATCGGCCCGTCGCACTGCTTGGCGAATTCCAGGTTCTTGGAGAGCTCCTCGATGTTGTGGCCGTCGATCGGCCCCAGGTAGCGCAGGCCGAGCTTCTCGAACAGGCTCGAGCTGAGCAGGAAATCCTTGGTCTCGATCTTCCACTTGGCCCAGAGCCGGTTCAGCTCGTTGCCGTGCGGGATGCCGGTGAAAAACTTCTCCGCCTCGTGGTGCAGCTTGTTGTAGGTCGGATTGGTACTGAGGCGGTTGAGATAGCGGGCGATGGCCCCGACGTTCTTGGCGATGGACCACTCGTTGTCGTTGAGGATCACCACCAGCCGCTTGGTGCTGGAAACGACGTTGTTCAGGGCCTCCAGGGTGATGCCGCAGGTGAAGGCGGCATCGCCGCAGACCGCGACCACGTGCTCGGAGGTGCCGCGGAGGTCGCGGGCGCTCGCCATCCCCAGCGCGGCGCTCAGGGCGGTGCCGGCATGGCCGGCGCCGAAGGCGTCGTAGGCGCTTTCGGCCCGGTAGAGGAAGCCGCTCGCGCCGTTGGATTGGCGCAGCTTGCGGAAGAAGTCGCCGCCCCGGCCGGTGAGGAGCTTGTGCGAGTAGCCCTGGTGGGCGACGTCGAACACCAGCTGGTCGGTGGGGCAGTCGAAGACGCGGTGCAGCGCGATGGTCAGCTCGACCACGCCCAGGTTGGGGCCGACATGGCCGCCATTGGCCGCGGTGACCTGGATGATTTCATCGCGCAGCTCCTGGGCGAGCTGCGGCAGTTGGGCGGGGGCAAGGGCCTTGACGTCGGCCGGGTTGCGGATCCCGTCGAGCAGGCGGGAGGTGGCTGGATTCATGCGACGGGATCAGGGCTCTTCCTCGAGGTCGAAGGCGGCGAAGGTGGCGCCTTCCTTCTGCTTCTTGAGGAGTTCAATCTTGAGTTCGGCTTCCTTGAGTCGGGCCTCACAGAGTTTGAGCAACTTGTTACCTTCTTCAAATTTCGCAAGCAGGTCGGCGAGAGGGATTTCGCCTGACTCCATCGACTCCACGATGGTTTCGAGCTTCTCCAAGGCGGCCTCGAAGGACACCTGTTCTTTTTTAGACTCCACACGATTACCATGGCCGTCGAGGCGCGGGTTTCAACCCATCTTTGGCGCCCTTGCTATAGTCCTTGTCATGCGGACTAAACCCTGGTGGGCCGCGCTTTGCGCGGTCGGGATGGCCTCCGGAGGAGCCGCCGAAACGCTCACTCTGGCGACCTACAACGTCGAAAATTACGGGCCGGCCGACCGCATGACCGCCGAGGGATTCCGCGCCGCCTACCCGAAGCCCGAGGCGGAAAAGGCCGCGCTGCGCGCGGCGATCCGCGCGCTCGGCGCCGACGTGCTCGCGCTGCAGGAGATGGGCCAGGCCCCGCACCTCGAGGAGCTGCGCCGCGACCTGCGGGGGGAGGGGATGGACTATCCCTACGCGGCCTTGCTCGAGGCGGAGGATGGGGCGCGCCGCCTGGCGGTGCTTTCGCGCCGGCCCTTCGAGGTGGTCCCGCACCCGGACCTCGCCATTGCGCTCCGCGGCGGCCCGGGGCGGGTGAAGCGCGGGCTGCTGGAGGTCCGTCTGGGCGCGGGGCTGGCGGTCTTCGCCGTGCACCTCAAGAGCCGGCTGGACGAGGCCGGGGACGATCCAGAGGGGGCGAGGCGCCGCGCGGCCGAGGCGGCGGCCGTGCGCGATTGCGTCCGGCGGGAATTCCCGGACCCGGAGGCGGGGAGGTACGTCATTATGGGCGACTGCAACGACGGCCCCGGAAGCCCGGCGCTGCGGCGGCTGACGACGGCGGGCGGGCGGCGGATCGCCTGGCCCCTGCCCGCGGCGGACAGCCGGGGCGAGATTTGGACCGAGGCCTGGCGGCGCGGGGGCCTTTACAGCGAATTCGACTACATCCTGGTGTCGCCGGCGCTGCGGGCGGCGGTGCGCGGCGGAACCGCGCGGATCTATGACGGCCCCGAGACGGCGGCGGCCAGCGACCACCGGCCGGTGGTCGCCGTTCTCGAGCTTACTTCGCCGAAACGGTGACCGGGACGGTGACCTGGCCGCCGGCGCCGTAGCCCCGCAGCACCAGGTTCCCGCTGCCCGGCTTTCCGCCCTGCACCGCCACGCTCACGCTCGTCTGGCCCTCGGGCACCACGACCTCGGGCATGATGACGCTCTCCGGGACATCCGTCGCAACGTCGATCAGCAGCCCGCCGGGAGGGGCGGGGGTGGGGACGGTGAAGGTGACGTTCTGGGTCTGGCCGGAGGTGAGCGTGAGCGAGGAGGGGGCGACGCTGACCTCGGTCGGGTCGACCCGGAACGTGCCGACCGGCGAGCTGCCGCCCGGATTCTCCAGGGTCACATGGTAGTTCTTCCCGGTGGCGACCGCGGGGACGAAGAAGCTGAGCGAGGTGGGGGACTCGTAGACGGTCCGCGCCGGGGTGCCGTCGAGGTTGATCACATCCTGGGGGGTGAAGCCCCGTCCGAGGACGCTGATGCGGGCCCCCACCGGGCCGCGGTTGCCCTCGAGCGAAAGGATGTAACGGTGGAGCACGGTGGCGTGCTGGACCCCGGTATAGGCCTGGCCGGGCTGGCTGGTGCCGTTTCCGGCGGCGGTGTAGTCGACCAGGAAGTAGTACGCGATCTGGTCGCGGCCCGGCGGGAGCTGGTACTCGAATTCCCAGATGCCGTTGCCCAGCGGGCTCTTAGTCATGGCGAAATTCTGCCCGTCCACCACGATATGCGGGGAAAGCGTGGCGACATCCACCACGCTGGAGCGGGGGTCAACCCTCAGGGTGAAGGTGTAAATGTTCGAGGCGTTCTCCGGCAGCGAGGCGGGCGTGAGATTGGTCAGCTTGACCGTGGTGCAGCCGGCCAGCAGGGCCAAGGCGGCGGCCGCGGCGAGAAAGCTGAGGAATTTGCTCGCGGAGGAGGCGCGTGAAAATTGCATTAGTTTGGAGGAGATAGTTTTTTGTAATGGCCGGCCCCTCTATAGAGCAAGCCAAAGAAGCGCCGCCGCTCGGCCTGTACGTGCATGTGCCCTTCTGCGCGTCCACCTGCGATTTTTGCGCATTCTACCAGCGGGTACCGACCGGCGCGGCGGTGCAAAGTTTCCTCGCCGGAATCGAGGAGGAGGGCCGCCTGGCGGGCGGCCCCGCCCCGGTGGCGACGGTGTTCTGGGGCGGAGGGACCCCGGGGCTGCTGGCGCCGCGGGAGCTGGAGCGGCTGGCGCGCGCGGTCCGGGCCCTCGCGGGGGGCGCGCTCACCGAGTGGACGGTGGAGCTGGCGCCCGCCTCGGTGACGGCGGACCGCCTGTCTGTTTTGCGCGAGGCGGGTGTCACCCGGCTCTCGCTGGGGGTCCAGAGCTTCCGGCCGGCGCTGCTCGAGTCCCTCGGCCGGCTGCACACCCGGGATCAGGCGCTGCGGGCCTACGAGCGGATCCGGGCCGCGGGCTTCGGGAACGTCAACCTCGACCTGATGTTCGCGCTCCCAGGGCAGAGCGAGGAGGAATGGGAGGAGGACCTGGCGCAGGCGCTGGCCCTCGGCCCGGAGCACCTCTCGACCTACTGCCTCACCTTCGAGGAGGACACGGCGCTCTGGGTCAAGCTGGCCAAGGGGCAGGTGCGCCTCGACGCCGACCGGGAGGCGCGCTTCTACCTGGCGGCCTGGGAGCGCCTGGCCGCGTCCGGGTTCGCCCAGTACGAGGTCTCCAACTTCGCCCGGCCGGGGCGGGAATGCCGGCACAACCTCCACACCTGGAGGATGCATTCCTGGATCGGCCTGGGCCCCTCCGCCGCCTCCCAGCATGGAGGCTGGAGGGGGGCGAACGTCGCCGATCTCGAGCGCTGGCTGGAGGGGCTGGGGCGCGGCGAGCGGGTGACCGAGAACCGGACCGCGGTCACCCCCGAGCTCCTGGCGGAGGACGCGCTGATTTTCGGGCTCAGGCTGAACGAGGGGGTGGACCTCGGGCTCTGGCGGCGGCGCTGCCCCGGCGCCCCCTGGGCGGAGCTGGACGCGCTCTTCGGCCGGCTCGAGTCCGAGGGGCTGCTGCGACGGGACCCGCCGCGGATCCGGCTGACCGAGCGCGGCCGGCTGCTGGCCGACTCGGTCGGCAGCGAGCTGGTGGGGCGGATCGCTACGGCCCCGGCCGCAGCGACTCCAGCAGCGCCGCGAACTCCGGATGCGGCTTGAGGATCTCCAAGTCCGGGTCCTTCGCCATCCACTCGTAGTCATCGTAGCCGAGCTCGATCGCCTTCCGCAGCGAGCGGAGCGCGTCGGACTTGCGCCGGCAGAGGGCGAGGCTGCAGGCCAGGTTGTAGTGGGCGGTCTTGTTGTCGGGCTGGAGGCGCACGAGCTTGCGGTCCATCCTCAGCCCGTCGGCGATCCGTCCGGTCTTGGTGTAAAGCCCGCCGAGAATCTCGATCACCTCCGAATAGCCCGGGTCGCGCCGCAGCACGGCCTCGTAGAACCCGATTTCGAAGGCGGGGTCGCGGTCCCTGGTCTTCGCCATGGGTTCAGCCCCGCCGCGGGCAGGAGCCCGTCTGCCGGAGGATGTTGCACCGGGCGCTGACCTGCAGGCGCTGCGAAACCGGGGTGAGGTCCAGCTTCGAGGAAACGGTGCTGCCGTACCACTCCATGAACGGCGCGCTAATTTCGAAGATGTTGTTGCAGTCGAGGCACACCACCTGGGCCACCTGGGTGGTCTCGCCCTGGTTCAGGCGGTAGAACTTCTCGCCGGTGCCGATGTCGACCTCGCGCAGGAGGGCGCTCTCGGTCATCACCGGCAGCGTGCGGTAGACCGTGGCGCGGGAGACGGAGCGCCGCAGAACCCGGGCGTCATCCAGCAGCTGCTCGGCGGTGAAGTGCTCCTTTTGGGCGAAGGCGGCGTCGAAGATGGCCAGCCGCTGCTTGGTCACGCGCAGCCCCTTTTGCGCCAGGAATTTCCTGAACTTTTCGCGGGCGGCGGGGATGCTCACGGCGGCACTCTCCCTCCGGGCGGCCTTTTCTGTCAATGCGCCGTTCTCGATGCGCCTTGCGCCGCCGTCGGCTATATCTAGAGGCTGTTCCATGTTCGTCGGCGTCCACCCCTTGGCCGGGTTCGACAAGCTCCTGCACTACCGGGTGCCGGAGGATCTCGCGGCGCAGGTGGCGGTCGGCTCGCTGGTGCGGGTTCCGATGAACCGCACCTTCTGCCTGGGCGTGGTCGGCGAGGTGGGGGCGCCGAAGGGGTTCCCGGCGGACAAGCTCAAGGTCGTGGCGGAGGCGATCTATCCGTTTCCCGCCCTGGGGCCCGACCTGCTGGAGCTCGCCCGGTGGATGTCGGCCTACTACGCGGCGCCGCTGGACGCGGTGATCGAGGGGATGATCCCGGTGGCGGCGCGGCGCGGCATGCGCCTGCGGGAGGAGAAGCTCCTGGCGCTGGCCCGGAAGGCCTCGCCGGAGGAGCGGGCGCAGCTGGCGAGGCGTGCCCCCCAGCAGGAAAAGCTCTACGCCTTCCTGGAGCAGCAGTTCCGGCCGCAGGCCAAGGCCCTGGTCCTCGCCCGCCTTCGGGTCGGGCCGGCCGCCGCCGCCGCCCTGGTCAAGCGCGGGCTGCTGCGCGAGGAGGCCCGGCGGATCGTCCGCGAGGCCTACGCCGACGGCTGGGCGGACGCCGAGCTGGCCGAGTCGCGGCCGGCGCGCCTCACCGCCGAGCAGGCGGTGGCGGCGGCGGCGCTGAACGAGGCCCTGGCCGCGCGGCGCTTCGGCGTGACCCTGCTGCACGGGGTGACCGGCTCCGGCAAAACCGAGGTCTACCTGCAGGCGGTCGAGGCCGCGCTCCGCGCGGGCGGCGGCGTGATCTATCTCGTGCCCGAGGTGGCGCTCACGCCCCAGACCGTCTCGCGGCTGCGCTCGCGCCTGGCGGCCATCGCTCCGGGGCACCGCTGCGTGGTCTGGCACAGCCACCTGAGCGAGGGCGAGCGGCTCGACGGCTGGCTCGCCCTGGCCGCCGGCGAGGCCCGGGTGGTGGTGGGGGCGCGTTCGGCGGTGTTCGCGCCGGTCCGGGACCTGCGGCTGATCGTGGTCGATGAGGAGCACGAGCCGGCCTACAAGCAGGACGAAACGCCCCGCTACCACGGCCGCGACGTCGCGGTGATGCGGGCCAAGCTGGCCGGCGCCTGGGCGGTGCTGGGCTCGGCCACCCCCTCGCTGGAAAGCTGCGTCAACGCCCAGTCGGGCAAGTACCAGCGCCTGGAGCTGACCAAGCGGGTCGACGGCCGGCGGCTGCCGGACTTCGACGTGGTCGACATGCGGATCGAGATTTCGCGCCAGCGGGGCTTCAGCGCGCTCTCGCGGCGGCTGGTCGAGGCCATGCGCGAGCGGCACGAGCGCCGGGAGCAGACGATCCTTTTCATCAACCGCCGCGGTTACTCCCCCTCCATTATCTGCACGAAATGCGGCCAGGTGGAGAGCTGCCCGCACTGCAGCATCGCGCTGACCTACCACCGCGCGGACGAGACGCTCCGCTGCCACCTCTGCGGCGAGCAGCGCCCCGCGCCCCTGCGCTGCCCGGCCTGCGGCGCGCCGGACATCCGCTGGCGCGGGCTGGGCACCCAGCGGGTGGAGGAGGCGGTCCGCCGGGTCCTGCCGGCGGCGCGGCTGGCCCGCCTCGACGCCGACACCATGGGCAAGAAGAACACCTTCCGGGAGGTGCTGGGCGAGTTCCGGCGCGGCCGGATCGACATCCTGGTCGGCACCCAGATGATCGGCAAGGGCCTCGACTTTCCCAACGTCACCCTGGTCGGCCTGGTGGACGCGGACCTCTCGATGCACATCCCGGACTTCCGGGCCAACGAGCGGACCTTCCAGCTGCTGGTGCAGGTGGCCGGCCGGGCCGGCCGCGGCGACCGGTCCGGGGAGGTGGTGGTGCAGAGCTTCACGCCCCAGGCGGGCCCGATCCAGTACGCGCGCCACGCGGATTTCGCGGGCTTCGCCGCCTCCGAGCTGGAGCAGCGGAAGGCCTTCGGCTACCCGCCCTACCGCCACATCGTGCACCACCTCCTGCGCGGGCCCAATCCCGACAAGCTCAAGTTCTTCGCCGAACAGTGGGCGAAGCGGGTGGAGGCGGAACTGGGGAGCCGGATCGAGGTCAGGGGACCGGCGCCCGCCCCGATCGAGAAGATCAAGGACCAGTACCGCTGGCAGCTGTGGTACTTCGTCCCGGCCGTCACGCCGGTGATCGGCGAGCTGGCGCGCCTGCGCCAGGAGTTCGCCTGGCCCGACGGCGTCACCCAGGTGCTCGACGTCGATCCGGTGAATTTGACCTGAGCCGCGAATTAGGCTCGTTTTGCCGCCTTCACGTGAACCTGCGACGCTTCGCATTCCTGATCTTCCTGCTGATTTTCGCGGGCTCGGGGGTGGCGGTGGGGATCTTTTTCATCGATACCCGTGACGAATACCTCCGCTTGAAAGCCATCCAGAACGAGAATCTCCGCCGCCTGAGCGAGGCCCAGGCGAGGCTGCAGGAGCAGGAGAAGGTGCTCGAGCGGCTGCGGACCGATCCGAGCTACGTCGAGCGCGTGATCCGGCTCAAGCTCGGCTACACCAAGCCGGACGAGCAGGTCTTTCGCTTCCTCGAACCCTGATGGCAACCCCCGAACAGCTCATCGCCTCCTTCCAGTCGGCCGGCCAGGGCCAGGTTTTCGCCTTCCTCGGGCGGCTCCGGCCCGCCGAGCGCGCGCAGCTCCTCGAGCAGGCGGCCGAGATCGACCTGGCGGAGGTCGACCGGCTCAACCGCACGCTGGTCTCCGGCCAGGCCGCGGCCGCGGCCGACCTGGCCGGGCTGGAGCCGGCGCCCTACGAGCCGCTGCCGGAGCACGGCGGCGACGCCGGCGCCTGGGCCGCCGCCAAGGCCGCGGGGGAGGAGGCGCTGCGCGCCGGCCGCGTCGCCGCGTTCACCGTCGCGGGCGGGCAGGGCACCCGCCTGGGCTACGACGGCCCCAAGGGCACCTTCCCGGTCACGCCGATCCGCCGCAAGCCGCTCTTTCAGGTCTTCGCCGAGAAAATCCGCGCCGCCGGCCAGCGCTACGGCAAGCCGCTGCCCTGGTTCATCATGACCAGCCACCAGAACCACGGCGCGACCGAGGCCTTCTTCGCCGAGCACCGCTGGTTCGGGCTGGACCGCGGACGGGTGCATTTCTTCCGGCAGGGGCGGATGCCGGCGGTCGACTTCCAGGGCCGGATCCTGCTCGAGGCGCCGGGGGCGATCGCCCTCTCCCCCGACGGCCACGGCGGCTCGCTCCGCGCGCTCGAGCGCAGCGGCGCCCTCGACCTGATGAAGGGCGAGGGGATCGACACCGTCAGCTACTTCCAGGTCGACAACCCGCTGGTGCGCTGCGTCGACGCCGCCTTCCTCGGCTGGCACCTGCGCCGGGGCTCCGAGATGTCGAGCAAGATGGTGCCGAAGGCCTACCCGGAGGAGAAGCTGGGGCACTTCTGCGTGCAGGGCGGCAAGGTGCTGATCGTGGAATATTCGGACCTGCCGATGGAGCTGCAGCGCCAGACCCGGCCGGACGGCCAGCTGCGCTACCTGGCCGGCTCGATCGCGATCCACGTGCTCGACCGCGAATTCGTCCGGCGCATGGCCCGTCCCGGCCCCGGGGGGGGCGCGCTGCCCTTCCACCGCGCCGACAAGAAGATCGCCACGGTCGACGCGGCGGGCGCGCCGGTGAAGCCGGACAAGCCGAACGGGGTGAAGTTCGAGATGTTCGTCTTCGACGCCATCCCGTTCGCCCGCCACCCGCTGGTGATCGAGACGCGCCGGCGCGACGACTTCTCCCCGGTCAAGAACGCCGAGGGGGTCGACTCGCCGCGGACCTGCCGGGACGACCAGCTCCGGCAGTTCGCGCGCTGGCTCGACGCCCAGGGCGCAGGCATCCCGACCGACGCGAGCGGGCTGCCCGGGCGCGCGCTCGAGGTCTCGCCGCTCTTCGGCTACGACGAGGAGTCCTTCGCGGAGAGCTGGAAGCGGCGGCGGCCCGCCATCCCCGCCGGCGAATGGTATTTGGAGTGACGGCCCGCGGCGGAAATGTTTCAGTCGACTCCGATACCCGCCCCAAGCCCTGATGAGCCCCGCTGACCGTGTCCAGGCCGCCCGCCGCGACGGCCGACTCCTGCCCGCCGCCGCCGACAACCTCTCCGCCTTCCTCAACGCGGGGCTTCCCGCCTGGGCCCAGCAGGCGATCGAGGAGCTCGTGGTCAAGGAGGCCTGGCCGGAGCTGAACGACCGCTTCTACCGCTACCTGGAATTCGGGACCGGCGGCATGCGCGGCCGGACCATCGGCGCGGTGCCGGCCGCGGCCGAGACCGGCAGGGGCGGGGAGGCCGGGGGGCCGGAGCACGCGGCGATCGGCAGCAACATGATGAACGACCTGACGCTGGTGCGCGCCACGATCGGGCTCTTCCGCTACACCCAGGCCTACCTCCGCTCCCGTGGCTCGGCCGACGCGCCGCGGCTGGTGATCGCCCACGACGTCCGCTTCTTCTCCCGCCACTTCTGCGAGCTGGCCGCCTCCGTCTGGGTCCGGCTCGGCGGCGCCGCCTTCATCTTCAACGGGCCCCGGCCCACCCCCCAGCTGAGCTTCTCCGTCCGCTGGCTGAAGGCCCACGCGGGCGTGGTGATCACCGCCAGCCACAACCCGCCCCACGACAACGGCTTCAAGGCCTATTTCGATGACGGCGCCCAGGTGATCCCGCCCCACGACAAGGGGATCGTCAGCCAGGTCGAGGCGGTGCCCCTGGCCGAGCTGGGCGGCTACCTGGAGAAGAAGCTCGAGGGGGTCACCGTCCTGGCCTGGGAGGCCGACGACGCCTACCTGACGGTCGCGGCCAAGGCCGCGATCGATCCCGCCGTCTTCCGCCGGAGCGAGCTCAACCTCGTCTTCACCAACATCCACGGCACCGGGGTGGTGCACGGCATCCCGCTGCTGCTGCATGCCGGCTGCCGGGTGCACGAGGTGCGCGAGCAGATCTCCTTCGATCCGCGCTTCTCCACGGTCAAGTCGCCCAACCCGGAGAACGCCGAGGCCCTGGCGCTGGCGATCGCCCTGGCCGAGCGGGAGAAGGCCGACGTGGTGGTGGCGACCGATCCGGATTGCGACCGGATGGGCGCGGCGGTGCGCAACCGCGCGGGGAAGATGGAGCTGGTGACCGGCAACCAGATCGGCGCGCTGCTCTCCGACTACCGGCTGCGGAAGTACAAGGAGCTCGGCTGGATCCCGCCGGAGGGGACCCCCAACGCCTGCCTGATCAAGACCTTCGTCACCACCCGTCTGCAGGACGCGGTCGGCCGCGCCCACGGCGTGAAGGTGATCAACACCCTGACCGGCTTCAAATGGATCGCCGCCAAGCTCAAGGGCTACGAGTCCAGGCTGCGGGCCGCGCTCGGGCCGGACTTCGACTATGACGGCGCCTCGCTGGAGGACCGCGCCGGGCTCCATCAGAAGCACGGCAGCACCTTCTTCGTCTTCGGCACGGAGGAGAGCTACGGCTACCTGCCCAACGACGCGGTGCGGGACAAGGACGGCAACGCCGGCTGCCTGATGTTCGCCGAACTCTGCGCCTGGGTGAAGGGCCGGGGCCTGACCGTGCCGGAATACCTCGACGAGCTCTTCATCCAGTGCGGGTTCTTCCTCGAGGGGGTGATCAACCTCTACTACGAGGGGGCGAGCGGGAACGCGAAGATCAAGCGCATCCTCGAGACCTACCGCTCGTCGCCGCCGAAGGCGTTCGGCGACGTGGCCGTGACCGCCTTCCAGGATTTCGGCCGGGAGGACGTCTTCGACGCCGACGGCGAGATGATCCCCAAGCAGGATCTCTACCTGGTGACGCTGGCCAACGGCTACACCTTCGCGGCCCGCGGCAGCGGGACCGAGCCGAAGATGAAGTTCTACCTCTTCGCGCAGGAGAAGGTCGCCGCCAAGGACGAGCTCCCCGCGGTCAAGGCCCGGGTCAAAGCCGAGTTGGCCCGGCTCAACGGCCTGATCGAGGCGGACGCGCGGAAGCGGGCGGAAAGCTGACGGCCGCCCCGGGCCGGCCTCAGAGCAGCAGCAGGGAGGGTTTCTCGACCAGCCCGCGCAGCGCGCTGAGGTAGGAGGCGCCGACGGCGCCGTCGACGACCCGGTGGTCGCAGGAGAGGGTGAGCGTCATCCGCTGGCCGATCGCGATCTGGTCCCCCTTGACCACCGGCTTCTTGACCGTGGCGCCGACCGCGAGGATCGCGGCGTTGGGGGGGTTGATGATCGCGCAGAAGCGGTCGATGCCCATCATGCCGAGATTGCTGACGCAGAAGGTCCCGCCGGTGAATTCATTCGGGGCGAGCTTCTTCTCCTTGGCCTTCTTGCCCAGCGAGCGGGCCTCCTTGCTGATCGCGACCAGGGTCTTCGCGCCGGTGTCGCGGACCACCGGGGTGATCAGGCCGTCCTCGATCGCCACCGCGAAGGAGACGTGGATCGCGTCGTGCTGGCGGATCCCCGCGGGCGGGCCGTTCTCCCAGGAGGCGTTGACCGCGGGCACGTGCTTCAGCGCCTCGGCCGCGGCCTTGAGGATGAAGTCGTTGACCGAAAGCTTCACCCCGTCGGCCTCCAGCGCGGAATTGAGCTGGGCGCGCAGGTTCATCAGCGGCTCGGCGTCCACCTCGACGTCGAGGTAGAAGTGGGGGATCTGGGTCTTGGCCTCGAGGAGGCGGCGCGCGACGGTGGCGCGCATGTTGCTCGCCGGAGCGAAGGCGCCGCCGGCCGGCGCCGGGGCCGGAGCCGCGGCGGAGGAGGTGCGGGCGGCGGCGCGGCCGGAGCCGGAGGCGGCCGCCTCGATGTCGGCGCGAACGATGCGACCGCCCGGTCCGCTGCCGGCGATGCCGGAGGGATCGATGCCCTTCGCGGCCGCGAGCTTGCGGGCCAGCGGGGAAATCCGGAGCCGGCCGCCGGCGGGCGCGGGAGCGGGCGCCGGCGCCGCTGCGGGCGCGGGGTTGGCGGGGGAGGGGGTGGTCGGCTGGGGTGCGGCCGTCTGGGCCGGGGCGGAGGCCTTGGGCGCCTCGGGGGCCGCCGCGGGCTTGCCGCCCGCCGGGGCGTCGACCTTCTCGCCGGGCTTGCCGATCGCGCAGAGCGCGGCGCCGATCGGGACCTGGGAGCCGGCGGGGGTGAAGATCTTCAGGATCACCCCGTCGAAGAAGCATTCCAGCTCCATCGTGGCCTTGTCGGTCTCGACCTCGGCCAGCATGTCGCCGCTGGCGACCTTGTCGCCCTCCTTCTTCAGCCACTTGATCAGCGTGCCCACCGTCATGGTGTCGCTGAGCTTCGGCATTTCGATGATGTCGGCCATTATTTGAGGAGTTCGATCGCGGCCTTGAGGATGCGCTGGGGATGGGGCAGCTGCTCGACCTCGAGCGGCGGGCTGTAGATGGCGGGGGCGTCGATGGCCGAGACGCGCTTGATCGGGGCGTCCAGGTCGTCGAAGGCCTGCTCCTGGATGAGGTAGGCGAGCTGGGCGCCGACGCCGCAGAAGGGCTTGTTCTCCTCGACCAGCAGGACGCGGTGGGTCTTGCGGACGGAGGCGAGGACGGTGGCCTCGTCCAGCGGCCGGATCGAGCGCAGATCGACCACCTCGGCGGAGATGTCGTGCTCCTGCTTGAGCAGCTGCGCCGCGGCCAGGGAATTGATCACCGCCCGGCCGTGCGCGACGATGGTCAGGTCGCCGCCCTCGCGCTTCACCTCGGCCGAGCCGAGGGGGATGACGTACTCCTCGTTCGGCACCTCGCCCTTGTCGCCGTAGAGGATGGTGTTTTCGAGGAAGAAGACCGGGTCGTTGTCGCGGATGGCGGACTTGAGCAGCCCCTTGGCGTCGTAAGGGGTGGCGGGGCAGACCACCTTCACGCCCGGGTGGTTCGCCAGGATGTTCTCGGGGGTATGCGAGTGGGTGGCGCCGACGTTGGTGCCGCCGTTGGCCGGGCCGCGGATCACGATCGGGCAGTGGATCAGGCCGCCGGACATGTAGCGGACGTTGGCGGCGTTGTTCAGGATCTGGTCGAACGCGACCGAGTAGAAGGACCAGAACATCAGCTCCATCACCGGGCGGACGCCCAGCATCGAGGCGCCGATGCCCATGCCGATGAAGCCGGCCTCGCTGATCGGGGTGTCCACGATCCGCTTGGGGCCGAACTTCTCCAGCAGCCCCTCGGTCACCTTGTAGGCGCCGTTGAACTGCGCGACCTCCTCGCCCATGACGACGACGTTGGCGTCGCGCTGCAGTTCCTCGGCCAGGGCGTGCCGGAGTGCTTCGCGGTAGGTGATGACGGGCATGGAAGGGTTATTCGAAGAAGAGGCGGCCCTGGGACTTCCGCTCGGAGGGGTTGTCCGCCTCCCAGTAGACGTCCTTGGTGATGTCCTCCACCGCGGGGAAGGGGCTGGCCTCGGCGAATTCGGCCGAGACGTCGGCTTCGGCGCGGGCCTCGGCGTCGATCTGGCCGGCGGCCTCCTCGGTCAGCACGCCCTCGCCGATCAGCACGTTCTGGAACACCTGGATCGGGTCCTTGGTCTTCCGGTAGTCCTCGATCTCGGCCTTGTTGCGGTAGGTGTTGTCGGGATCGGCGACGGAGTGGCCCCGGTAGCGGTAGGTGCGGACCTCGACGATCGCGGGCTTGGATTCCTCCCGCGCCGCCGCGAGGAACTTCTCCATCGAGGCCCGGACCTCATAGAGGTTATGTCCGTCGCACACCCCCCAGGCCATGCCGTAGCCCTCCGCCCGGCGGGCCAGCTCGCCCGCGGAGGAGCGCGCCTGGCTGGTGCCCATCGAATAGCCGTTGTTCTCGATCACGAAGACGACCGGCAGCTGCCAGAGGGCCGCGAGGTTGTAGGCCTCGTGCACCGCGCCCTGGTTGACCGCGCCGTCTCCCATGAAGGTCATGCAGGCCCCCTTGACCCCCTTGTACTTGAGCCCGTAGGCGAGGCCGGCGCCGAGGGGCACCTGGCCGCCGACGATGCCGTGGCCGCCCCAGTAGTTGCGCTCCGGGTCGAAGAAATGCATCGAGCCGCCCTTGCCCTTGGAGCAGCCCGTCGCCTTGCCGTAGAGCTCGGCCATCAGCGGCTTCATCTCCATCCCCACCGCCAGGGCGTGGCCATGGTCGCGGTAGGCGGTGATGACGTGGTCGTCCTTGGTCATCAGCGAGCAGCAGCCGACCGCCACCGCCTCCTGGCCGATGTAAAGGTGGAGGAAGCCGCCGATCTTCTTCGCCTGGTAGGCGCGGAGGCTGCGCTCCTCGAAGCGGCGGATCCGGACCATCGACCGGTAGAGGGCGATCTTGGCGTCCTTGGACAGGCGGGCATTGACGGGCGCGCCGGCGAAGGCGGCCCCGCCGCCCGCGGCATCACTCTTGTCGGCCGTCACGGTGGGTTTCTTGGTCACGGAGGATCAAATTCTTGGGCGGAACCCCGGGAAATCAAGAGGTAATCTGCTCGACCACGACCTCGACCGGCTTGCCGGGGGCGCAGTCGGCGCGGAGGGCGACGAACCGGTCCCGGTAGCGGTCGTACATCGGCCAGAGGGCCGTCCGGTCGGTCTCGGGGATGGGAAGGCGGTCGATGGCCTGGCGGCTGAAGAACCCGAAGGTCCCCTCGGCGATGTCGGGAGGGAGCTCCGGAAGCGGCTTGCGGCAGCGAAAGAGGAAGAGCAGCCAGTGGGACTGCCCCTCATAGGCTTTCTCTGCGATCATGGCGAAGAGATGGAGGTCGCCCGGCAGGATGGCGAAGCCCGTCTCCTCGCGGGTCTCCCGCACGGCGCACTCGAAGGGGGATTCGCCCAGGCCGGTCTCCAGCTTGCCCCCGATCGGGCTCCAGACCCCCAGGTTGGGGGCCTTGGCGCGGAGCATCAGCAGCTGCTCGCCCCGGGCGTTCTCGAGGAACACCAGGACGGCGATCTTGTAGCCCAGGAGGGAGGTCGGCGCGGGCGTGGCCATGGATGAGGCCGGCATCCCAAATCAAAGGGCCGGGGTCTGCAAAACCTCTTTGCGGCCCCCTTGGCGCAACCCCCGGACCGGCCGGGGATTCGCCACCGGCCGGGCACGGAATTGTGCTCGAAACCTCGCCGGGGCCGGATAACGGTGGTGGCATGTCCGAATCCGAGCGTCATCCGTTCCTGCAGGGTTTGAGCAAGCACCGCGGGGCCCCGCCCACGGTCGTCGTGATCTTCGGCGCCTCCGGCGACCTGACCGCCCGAAAGCTGATCCCCGCGATCTACAACCTGGCCCTGGACAACCTGCTGCCGGCCGACTTCTTCCTCGTCGGCTACGGGCGCAAGCCGATGCCCGACGCGAAATTCCGCAAGGCGGCGGCGGACGCGATCAAGGAGTTCTCGCGCCGCGACCTCAAGCCCGAGGTCTGGAACCGGGTCGCGGCCCACACCAGCTACGTGGCCGGGGACTACAGCGACAAGGCCGCCTTCAAGAAGCTCGCCGCGCACATCGCCAAGATCGAGAAGCAGGTCGGCCGCGAGCTGCAGTCGCTCTTCTACGTCTCGACCCCGCCGACCGTCTTCGAGCCCATCCTGCGCAACCTCGGCTCCAGCGGCCTGGCCGGCCGCCACGCCGGCAAGGGCCACCAGTCGAAGGTGGTCATCGAAAAGCCCTTCGGCCGCGATCTGGGCTCGGCCCGCCAGCTCAACGCCACGCTGCGCTCGGTCTTCGAGGAGAACCAGGTTTTCCGCATCGACCACTACCTGGGCAAGGAGACGGTGCAGGACCTGCTGGTGCAGCGCTTCGCCAACGCCATCTTCGAGCCGCTCTGGAACCGCAATTTCATCGACTCGGTCCAGATCACCGTGGCCGAGGAGGTGGGGGTGGAGAGCCGCGCCGGCTACTACGAGGAGAGCGGCTGCCTGCGCGACATGATCCAGAACCACACCATGCAGCTGCTGGCCCTCACCGCGATGGAGCCGCCGGTGTCCCTGGACGCCGAGGCGGTGCGCGACGAGAAGGTGAAGGTGCTGAAGGCGATCCAGCCGCTGACGCTCGGGCCGGGCGGGGACGTGGCGCGGGCCCAGTACGCCGCCGGATTGGCCGCGGGCAAGCCGGTCCCCGGCTACCTAGAGGAGAAGGGGGTCAGCGCCGAGTCGGCCACCGAGACCTACGCCGCGATCCGGCTTTCGATCAACAACTGGCGCTGGCAGGGCGTTCCCTTCTACCTGCGCTCGGGCAAGCGCATGCCCCGCCGCGTCTCGGAGATCGCGGTCCAGTTCAAGCGCCCGCCCGGGACCCTCTTCGCGGCGGAGAACGGCCGCTTCGACGTCGCCGCCAACACGCTCTCCTTCCAGATCCAGCCCGACGAGGGCCTCAGCCTGATCCTCAACGGCAAGATCCCGGGGCTCGAGACGCGGATGCAGCCGGTGAAGATGAGCTTCCGCTACGCGACCACCTTCGGCTCCAACACCCCGGAGGCCTACGAGCGGCTCTTCCTCGACGCCATGATCGGGGACGGCACGCTCTTCATCCGCGGCGACGAGGCCGAGACCTCCTGGAAGCTCTACACCCCGGTGCTCGACTTCTGGAAGACGCTGGGGCGCGAAGGGATGGACAGCTACGCCGCCGGCTCCTGGGGGCCGCCCAGCGCCGAGGCGCTGCTGGCCAAGAACGGCCACCTCTGGCGCCAGCCGTGAAAGCCCGGCCGATATTCGAGGCCCTGCCCGGCCTGGACGTGGAGGTCGGCGGCATCAGCCGCGGCCTGGCGAGCATGTGGGGCGACACCGCCGCCCACGGCAAGCCCGCCCCCGCCTCGGAGGACTCGAAGGCGACGCAGGCGAACTTCGTCCTGCACCTCGGCCTGCGCACCACCCCGGCCGACGCGGTCCGCCAGTTCGACACCGCCGTCAAGTTCTCGCGCCGCCATCCCAGCCGGGTGGTCGTCCTCTGCCCCCAGGGCAACGACGACGGCCCGCGGGAGATCAAGGCCAAGGTCTACGGCGAGTGCACCCTGGGAAAGTCCAAGGGCGATACCCGCTGCTGCGAGTTCGTGATGCTGAGCTATCCCACGGGCCTGCGGAAGTTCCTCGAGGCGCAGGTCTCGGTCTGCCTCTCCACCGACCTGCCGCTGTACTACTGGGCCCACGCCTTCTCCCAGAGCTCCAAGATCGCGGACTACAACTACCTCCTTACCCGCTCGAAGCGGATGATCCTCGACAGCGCCACCGCCCCGGGCGACGCGCTGACCTATCCCTGGCCCCAGCCCGAGGCGGTGCGCGACCTGGCGTACGCCAGGCTGCTGCCGGTGCGCCAGTCCTTGGGCCAGTTCCTCAGCCGCTATCCGATGGAGGCCCTCTGCGGGGGGCTGCGCAGCGTCACCTTGGAGCATGATCCCGCGCTGGCCGCGGAGGGCCGGGTGCTGCTGAAGTGGGTGCGCGACCGGCTGGACCGCTGCGGCGGCTACAGGGCGGCCTTCGCGCTCAAGCCCGTGCGCGCGGGGGGCCACCTCGGCGTCGCCTTCGGCTACGCCGGCAGGAAGAAGTTCTCCTGGAAGGGCAACCTGCGGAAGGGCGAGGCGCTTTTCGAGGCCGACTTCGGCTCGGGGCGCACCACGCTTCCGGCTGCGGTAAGCCTTCTGCCCCCGGAGAACGCCCTGAGCGAGGCGATGTTCTTCTGAACGCGGCGATCGCGCGATTCCCCTGTCGTCATGACGCCGGGGCGCCTGATTCGCCTGCTGGGAAAATGGCGGCTGGCCGCGATGGCGCCCATTGCTTTCGGGCAATCCTCGGCGCCGCCAAATTGCCGGGTCAGGGTGACGGCAGAGGCGTCGGATCGGGCAGTCCCCGCGCGACGATTCCGGCATTTCAGCCAGTGGAGCAACCCGGAGTGCATGGTCAGTCTGTCGGATGTTTCGGGCCGAGCGCCTGCCTGATCGATCCTTCGTCTCCGCTGAAACAAGGGGAGTTCTCCTCGAAATTGCTCGTTTTTGATGTGGAATTCCCATTGCAACACAGTGCAATACAGTATTGGTTGTCGTCATGGCCAAGACCGTGACCACCAGCGTTCGCCTTCCGGTCGATCTCCGACGGCGCCTGGCGAAGCGGGCGGCTGCTCTGCGGGTAGGCCGAAACCGGGTGATTATCGATGCCCTCGAGCAATATCTAAAAAGGGAGGCCCGTTCTGAGTTTGAGACCGAGGCGCGTCGGCAATCGTTGCTGGCCACTCAATTGGATCCCCCCGATGACGGCTGGGAGCGGATGGTGGCCGAGGACATGGGAAATTCCTGATGTTGAGCAAAGGGGATATTGTAACTGCGGTCCTGCCCGGGAACTACGGAAAGCCCCGCCCCGCCGTGATCGTGCAGGCGGATCCCTATGCCGAGACCCACGCCTCTTTGACCGTGTGTCCTTTCACCACCCACCTCACCGGGCTTCGTTTCTTCCGCATCGCCGTCGCTCCGGATCAGAATAACGGCCTGGCTCAGCCATCCGAGGTCATGGTCGACAAGATTGGCTCGATTGGACGCGACCGGATAGGAAACCGCATCGGACGGCTGTCCCCGACGGACAAACGGGCGATCGACGAAGCTCTCTATCGATGGCTTGGGCTCGACGATCTGGGAAACTGAGCTCGGTTTGCTCTGTTAGCCGGCGACCTCGAGCACCGCGTACGTCCGCTTGCCCTTGCGCAGGAGGACGTACTTGCCGAAGAGGAGATCGCCGGCGCCGATGCTCTTCGCGACCTCAGCCGAACGGACGTTGTTGAGGTAGACGCCGCCGCCCTCGATGTCTTTGCGTGCCTGGCCCTTCGAGGAGGAGAGACCGCTATGGACCAAGGCCTCGACCAGCGGGAAGCCCGGCTCGCCGAGCTTGGACCGCTCGATCGACTTGGTCGGGACCTCGCCGACCACGTCCTTGAAGACGGCTTCGCTCACGCCCTCGAGGGCGCCGCCGAACATGATCTCGCTGGCGCGGATCGCGTCCGCGGCGGCCGCCTCGCCGTGCACGAGCGCGGTGAACTCCCTTGCCAGCGCCTTGTGGGCCACGCGGGCGCCGGGGTTCTTCGCGTGCTCCGCCGCCAGCGCGTCGATTTCCCCCTGCGGCAGGAAGGTGAAGAACTTCAGGTAGCGGACGACGTCGCGGTCGTCGACGTTGATGAAATACTGGTAGAAGCGGTAGACGCTGGTCCGTTTCGGATCGAGCCAGACCGAGCCTCCGCCGGTGCTCTTGCCGAACTTCTGCCCGCTTGCGTCGGTGATGAGGGGCAGGGTCAGGCCCCAGCCCTGGCCGGAGGCCTTCTTGCGGATCAGCTCGGTCCCGGCGGTGATGTTGCCCCATTGGTCGGTGCCGCCGATCTGCAGCTGGCACTGCTCCTGGGTATAGAGATGGTAGAAGTCATACGCCTGGAGCAGCATGTAGCTGAATTCGGTGTAGCTGATCCCGCCCTCGCGCTCCTCCATCCGGGCGCGGACCGACTCCTTGGCGATCATGACGTTGACCGTGAAGTGCTTTCCCACGTCGCGGAGGAATTCGAGGTAGGAGAGGGGGCGGGTCCAGGCGGCGTTGTCGAGCAGCTTGGCGCCGGCCTGGAAGTCCAGCAGGCGCTGCAGCTGGCCCCGGACGCACTCGATCCGGTGGGCGACCTCCTCCGGGGTGGAGAGGCTCCGCTCGGACGAGCGCCCGCTCGGGTCGCCGATCATCCCGGTCGCCCCGCCGGCGAGGGCAATCGCCCGGTGCCCGAAGTTCTGGAAGCGGCGCAGGGCCAGCAGCGGCACCAGGTTGCCCACGTGCAGGCTGTCCGCGGTCGGGTCGAAGCCGGCGTAGACCGTGATCGGTCCCTCGGCCAGGCGCTTCTCCAGCGCCGGCAGGTCGGTGCAGTCGGCCAGGAGGCCGCGCCACTTGAGGTCTTCGAGGATGGTCATGTCCGGCGGTGGGGCGGGGGAGTAAACTCCGGGGGCGAACGGCGGAGCAAGAGCGTTTCTTATAGGCTCCAATCCCGGTTTAGTAACCCCGCTGCTATCGGGAAATTCGGTTTGCCCGGGGCCCCGCCGGGGTGCATTGGTGGCTTCTTTCCAACCTCAATCCGCAAATAACTCTTATCGCCATGCCCCTCCCCGTCGGCGCTCCCGCCCCTGATTTCACCCTCAAGACCAAGGCCGCGGACGGCCTGAAGGACGTCAAGCTGAGCGACAATTTCGGAAAGCGGAAGACGGTGCTGCTGTTCTTCCCCCTCGCCTACACGGGGGTCTGCACCCAGGAGATGTGCGATGTGACCTCCGGCCTCGGGGCCTACGAGGGCCTGAACGCGGCGGTCTACGGGATCAGCGTCGACAGCCCGTTCTCCCAGGAGGCCTGGGCCAAGCAGAACGCGATCAAGGTGACGCTGCTCTCCGACCTGAACCGCACCGTCACCAAGGCCTATGACGTGCTCTTCCCCATGCTGGCCGGAGTGGGGGACACCTCGGCCCGGGCCGCCTTCGTCATCGGCCGGGACGGCAAGATCGCCTACGCCGAGCAGACGCCGACCCCCAAAGACCTGCCCCACTTCGACCAGATCAAGGCCGCGCTGGCCTGAACCCGCTCCACCGACATGGCCCCGCCCAATCCGCTCAACACCCGCCGGACCCTCGAGGTCGGCGGCGCGTCCCACCCCTATTATTCCCTGCCGGCCCTGAAGGAGGCGGGCTTCGCGGTGGAGCGGCTGCCGGTCTCGATCCGGCTGGTGCTCGAGTCGCTCCTGCGCAACTGCGACGGCCAGCGCGTCTCCGAGGCCGCGGTCAAGGCGCTCGCCGGCTGGAAGGCCAAGGCGCCGCGCACCGAGGAGATCCCCTTCGTCGTGGCCCGCATCGTCCTCCAGGACTTCACCGGCGTGCCGCTCCTGGTCGACCTGGCCGCGATGCGGGCGGCCGTGGCCAAGCTGGGCAAGGACCCGAAGGCGATCGAGCCCCTGGTGCCGGTCGACCTCGTGGTCGACCACTCGGTGCAGGTCGACGTCAGCGGCACCCCCGATTCCTTCGCGCGCAACCTCGAGATCGAGTTCAAGCGCAACCGCGAGCGCTACCAGTTCCTGAAATGGGGCATGCAGGCCTTCGACACCTTCAAGGTCGTTCCCCCCGGAATCGGCATCGTGCACCAGGTCAACCTCGAGTACCTGGCCCGCGGCGTCCTCACCGGCGAGGGCGGGGTGTGCTATCCGGACACCCTGGTCGGGACGGACTCCCACACCACCATGATCAACGGCCTGGGCATCGTCGGCTGGGGCGTGGGCGGGATCGAGGCGGAGGCCGGCATGCTCGGCCAGCCGGTCTACTTCCTCACCCCCGACGTCGTCGGGGTGCAGCTCACCGGCGCCCTCCGCGAGGGCGTGACCGCGACCGACCTGGCCCTGACCCTGACGCAGCTCCTGCGCAAGGCGAAGGTGGTCGGCAAGTTCGTCGAGTTCTACGGCCCCGGCGCCGCGGCGCTCGGGGTGGTGGACCGCGCCACGATCGCGAACATGGCCCCGGAATACGGCGCCACCATGGGCTTCTTCCCCATCGACGGCGAATGCTCGAACTACCTGCGCGCCACCGGCCGCGAGGACAAGCACGTCGCCCTCTACGAGGCCTACTACAAGGCCCAGGGCCTCTGGGGCATCCCGGCGGCCGGCCAGATCGACTATTCCCAGGAGCTGGCGCTCGACCTCGCCGCCGTGGTGCCGAGCGTGGCGGGCCCGAAGCGGCCCCAGGACCGAATCGAGCTGCCCCAGCTCAAGGGCGAATTCACCACCGCCTTCTCCCGGCCGGTGACCGAGAACGGCTTCGGCAAGCCGGCCGCGGACCTGGGCAAGCGCGTCCATGTCGGCGGCGACGGCCAGCCCCACGCGGGCGGCGGCAGCCAGGATCCGGTGTCGACCCGGCGGGCGGCGGCGGCCGGCACGAACCCGCTCACCGAGCGCGAGATGGCCAACAACCGCCCGACCCCCAATCCGGCCGGGCCGGGCTCGAGCCATCCGGAGGGTGACATCGGCCACGGCAGCGTCCTCATCGCCGCGATCACCAGCTGCACCAACACCTCCAACCCCTCGGTCATGCTGGCGGCGGGGCTCCTGGCCAAGAAGGCGGTGGAGCGCGGCCTCAAGGTCAACTCGGTGGTCAAGGCCTCGCTCGCCCCCGGCTCCCGGGTGGTCAGCGACTACCTCAGCCGCACCGGCCTCCAGCCCTTTCTCGACCAGCTCGGCTTCAACCTCGTCGGCTACGGGTGCACCACCTGCATCGGCAACTCCGGGCCGCTGGCGGCGCCGATCGAGGACGCGGTCGTGAAGAACGACCTGGTGGCGGCCAGCGTCCTCTCGGGCAACCGCAATTTCGAGGCCCGGGTGCACCAGAACATCAAGGCGAACTTCCTCATGTCCCCTCCGCTGGTCGTGGCCTTCGCCCTGGCCGGCCGGGTCGACATCGACCTGCAGAAGGAGCCGCTGGGCAAGGGGAAGGACGGCAAGGACGTGTACCTGAAGGACCTCTGGCCGACCCTGGCCGAGATCCGCCAGCAGATGCAGGCGGCGCTCAGGCCGGAGGTCTTCCGCAAGCTCTATGCGGACTTCGCGGCCCAGAACCCGAAGTGGAACGAGATCCCCTCCTCCAAGGGCAACACCTACGCCTTCGAGGCCGGCTCCACCTACATCCAGCTGCCGCCGTTCTTCGAGGGCTTCTCCCTCCAGGCCGGCGCCGTCGGCGAGATCAGGGACGCCCGCCCGCTCGGGGTCTTCGGCGACTCGGTCACGACCGACCACATCTCGCCGGCCGGCTCGATCAAGAAGACCTCCCCCGCGGGGCAGTACCTGCTCAAGCAGGGCGTGGCCTACGAGGACTTCAACAGCTACGGCTCCCGCCGCGGCAACGACCGGGTCATGACCCGGGGCACCTTCGCCAACGTCCGGATCAAGAACCTGATGCTGGGCGGGGAGGAGGGCGGCAACACCCTCCTCCAGCCCGAGGGCGCCAAGCTGCCCATCTTCGACGCCGCGATGGAATACCAGAAGCGCGGCACGCCCCTGATCATCGTGGCGGGGCAGGAGTACGGCACGGGCTCGTCCCGGGACTGGGCCGCCAAGGGCACCAGCCTCCTCGGGGTGCGGGCGGTGGTGGCCCAGAGCTTCGAGCGGATCCACCGCTCCAACCTGGTGGGCATGGGCGTGCTTCCGCTGCAGTTCGAGGAGGGGACCAACGCGCAGAGCCTCCGGCTGGACGGCACGGAGACCTATTCGGTGCTCGGCCTGGGGCCGGGGCTGAAGCCCCAGCAGGATCTGACGCTGCGGATCGCCCGGAAGGACGGAAGCTCCTCCGACGTGAAGGTGCGCTGCCGCATCGATACGCCGATCGAGATCGAGTACTACCGCCACGGCGGCATCCTGCCGTACGTCCTGCGTCAGATCGTGGCCAAGGCCGCCTAAGTCCCGGTCCGACCCGCGGCTAGGGGGAACACCCTAGAAACACCGGCCCGGGCGCTCGCGGGGTCTCCGTGCCAAAATAGGGGCATCATCCTTTGTACGAACGTGTTATCTAATAGGGCTTGCCCGGGGAAACAAATTCGATTGATTGGAATTTTCGGGGGAGTCGAAATTCCAAAACCACATGTCCGAGACTGCTACCAAGCCGGTCTATCTGATCGACGCGTGTTCTGACCCGGTGCTGGTGCGGATCGAGGGTCGGGCCTGCTTCCAGAACAGCGGCTGCTTGCGCGACTTCATCACCGACATGCTGAAGCAGGGCAAAGCGCGCATCGCCATCGACTTTCTGCACTGCACCAGCATGGACAGCACCTTCCTGGGCGTGCTGGCGGGCGCGGCGATGGAGATTCGCCGCCACGGCGGCGGGACCAGCCTGGTCCTCGCCCGGGTGGGCCCGCGCAACCTCGAGCTGATCCGCAACATGGGCCTGCACCGGCTGATGACGGTGGACCTGGGGCCGGTCCCGGCCGGCTTCGACCGGTGCGACGAAGGGCTCGACTGCCCCGACCGCTCCGAGCTCGAGAATGCCCGGCTGGCGCTGGAGGCGCATGAGAACCTAGTGGCGGCGGACGAAGGCAACCGGTCCAAATTCCAGGACGTTCTGGTCTTCCTGAGGAACCGCGTGGGACAGCGGTGACGCTTTACCTCCTTCCCCTGGTCGGGCTGCTGGTGGGGGCGCTGGCCATGCTGGTGCCGCTGATGCGGGAGCACCGCGCGGCCGAGCTGCGGGAGGAGCAGAAGCAGCAGGCGGCTCACGACCGGCAGCGGGTGATCGACTTCATGCACCTGATGGCGGAGGCCCTGGGGGAGGGGCTCGGCCGGCAGGAGCTCCTGCAGCGGATCGTGCACGCCTCCATCCTCTGCACCGGGGCCCTCAGCGCCTGCATCTTCGAGCGGACCGCGGCCAACACCATGCGGGGCGCGGCGGTGGAAGGCCTCTTCCCCCCGCACCGGCCCCTCTCCGAGGAGGTGAAGAGCCGCCTGACCAGCCGCGCCAAGTTCATCGAGCAGGTCCTGAAGTCGGAGGAGTTCCCGGTCGGCGAGGGGATCGTGGGCCGGGTGGCCCAGACCGGCCGGGCCGAGCTCATCGCCGACGCCGGGTCCGACCCCCAGGTGGTCCGCCACGACGATCCGGCCCTGGCGGTGCGATCGGTCATCGCGGTGCCCATGACCTTCCGGGACCGGTTCTTCGGGGTGCTGACGGTGGCCAACCCGGCGGACGACCGGGCCTTCACCGACACGGAGTTTTCCCTCCTGCGCTCGCTGGCCGAGCAGGCCGCCCTGGCGCTGCACAACGCCGAATTCCTCAACCTCCAGATCGAGAAGAAGCAGCTCGACCTCGACCTCTCCCTGGCCAGCAGCATCCAGCAGATGCTCCTGCCCCGCGCCGCGGTCGAGATCCCCGGGCTCGACGTCGACGGGCGCTACACCCCCGCCCAAAAGGTCAGCGGCGACCTCTACGACCTGATCGCCCTGCCGGGCGGCCGCCTGGGCGTGGTGGTGGCCGACGTCTCGGGCAAGGGCATCTCCGCCTCGCTGCTGATGGCGATCTGCCGCACCCACCTGCGGCAGCTCGCCCCGCGCCACGACTCCCCGGCCCAGGCCCTGGCGGAGCTGAACCGGGTCATGGCCGCGGACGTCCACGGCGGCCAGTACGTCACCGTGATCTATGCCGTGATCGACCTCGGCCGCCAGACCGCGACCTTCGCGCGGGCCGGGCACGAGCTGCCGCTCTTCGTGCGGCGCGATCCCGTCACCGGCGTCTACCGCGGGGAATTCCCCGGCTCGGAGGGGATGGCGGTGGGAATGGTGCCCGACGAGGTCTTCGCCCCGGTGATCGCCGACCGGACCGTGGCCTTCGTCCCGGGCGACATCCTGGTGCTCTACACCGACGGCATCACCGAGGCCCCGAACGAGGAGGGCAAGGAGTTCTCGGGCGGGCGGCTGGCCGACACCGTCATGGCCGCGCACGGGCGCACCGCCCACGAGATCGGCGATGCCATCCTCCAGGCCGTGCAGCGCTTCGCGGGCGACACCCCCCAGCGCGACGACCTGACCCTGGTCACGGTCAAGCGCACCTGAGCGGCGCGCTTGCGTCCGCGGCCCGGCGGCGCAGACTTTCCCTCCCCATGGCCGCCTCCCTCGACCGAACCTCCCTGCCCAACGCCCGGGGCCATTTCGGGCCGTTCGGCGGCGTCTTCGTGCCGGAGACGCTGATGGCGGCGCTGGAGGAGCTCGACGCCGCCTACGCCGAGGCCAAGGAGGATCCCGCGTTCGCGGAGGAGTTCCGCCACCACCTCAAGGAGTTCGCGGGGCGGCCGACCGGGCTCTACTACGCCGAGCGGCTGACCCGGCACTTCGGGGGGGCGAAGATCTACCTCAAGCGGGAGGACCTGCTGCACACCGGCGCGCACAAGATCAACAACGCCCTGGGCCAGGCGCTGCTCGCCCGCCGCATGGGCAAGAAGCGGGTCATCGCCGAGACCGGCGCCGGCCAGCACGGCGTGGCGACCGCGGCGGTTTGCGCCAAATTCGGGCTGGAGTGCGTGGTCTACATGGGCGCCGTCGACATGGAGCGGCAGGCCCTGAACGTCTTCCGGATGCGGCTGATGGGCGCGGAGGTGCGGGGGGTGGAGGCCGGGCAGCGCACGCTGAAGGAGGCGATCAACGAGGCGATGCGCGACTGGGTGACCAACGTCCGCGGCACCCATTACATCCTCGGGACGGTCTACGGCGCCCATCCCTATCCGATGATGGTCCGCGACTTCCACCGGGTGATCGGCCGCGAGGCCAAGGAGCAGATCCTGGCCCGGGAGGGGCGGCTTCCCGACGAGCTGATCGCCTGCGTCGGGGGGGGCAGCAACGCCATGGGCCTGTTCTTCGAGTTCCTCGAGGAGCCCAATGTCCGGCTCACCGGGGTGGAGGCGGGGGGCCGCGGCATCGCGCGCGGCGAGCACGCCGCCCGCTTCGCCGGGGGCCGCCTCGGCGTGCTCCAGGGCTGCAAGACCTTCCTGCTGCAGGACAGCGACGGGCAGATCGAGTCGACCCACTCGGTCTCCGCCGGCCTGGACTACGCCGCGGTCGGTCCGGAGCACGCCTTCTACCGCGAGCGCGGCCGGATCGACTTCACCTATGCCACCGACGACCAGGTGCTGGAGGCCTTCCAGCTCTGCTCGAAGCTGGAGGGCATCATTCCCGCCCTGGAGAGCTCCCACGCGCTGGCCCACGCCTTCGTCCGGGCGCGCGCCCTGCCGAAGGACAAGATCATCCTGGCCAACCTCAGCGGGCGGGGGGACAAGGACGTGCAGCAGGCGGAGAAGCTGCTGGGCGCCGCCCCGAAAACATAAGGCTGGCCGGGTAGCCCACCGCGACGACCACCCCTTGGCCGATCGCGCCGATCAGCAGGCTGTTCCAGGCGAAGTTGGCGGCGCCGAGGTCCAGGCGGCGGTCCGCGCCGGCGGTCAAGACGGCCCAAAGCGTGAAGGAGAGGCAGGCGACGATGCCGGCAGCCGCCCCGGCGCTGGTCGCCCGCTTGGTGAAGTACGCGAGGCAAAACAGGCCGAAGAGCCCGCCCGAAAGCACCGAGGTGGCGAGGAAGTAGAGGGGGAGCGCCGCGCCCGGCGAGCGGGAGAGCAGGAAGGCCGTCGCGGTGCAGACCGACCCCGCGAGGATGACGAAGCCGCGCCCGGCCGCGAGCCGGTCGCGGTCGGTGGCGGAGGGGCGCAGCTTGCCGTAGAAATCCTGCACCCCCACCGCCGCCATGCTGTTGAAGTCGGAGGAGAGGCCCGACATCGCCGCGGAAAAGAGCGCGGCCAGGAGCACCCCGGCGAGGGCGGAGGGCACGTGGGTGAGGAGGAAATGCGGGTACATCTCGTCGGCCTTGAGGCCGGGGGCCACCGGCTCGCCCGTGAGGCGGTAGTAGGACCAGGTCAGCGTGCCGATGAGCAGGAAAAGCGCCCAGACCGGGACGCAGAGCAGGGCGCCCAGGGCGACCCCGCGGACCGCATCCCGGTCGCTCCGCGCGACGAGGTAGCGCTGCACGATCATCTGGTCGGTGGTGTAGCGCTGCAGGTACCAGAAGATCCCGTAGGCCGCCATCACCCAGACGCTCTTCGCCGCGGGATCCCAGGTGAGCAGCCCGAGGGACAGCTTGCGGGCGTGCCAGGCCAGGCGCAGGCCCGCGGCCGGGCCGCCGGGCGTGAGCCAGCCGAGGAAGCCGACGCTGATCGCGATGCCGGCGGCGAGGATGAAGGCCTGGGTCACGTCCACCCAGATGACGGCGGCCATGCCGCCCGCCCAGGTGTAGGCCACCGTCGCCAGGCCCACGGCGCCGATCACGGCGGGGAGGGGCCAGCCGGCGAGGCTATGGACGGTCAGCGCGACCAGGTAGATGACGAAGGCCATCTTGGCGCAGTGGCAGGCGGCGTAGGTGATGGCCGCGTAGGTCCGCACCCCGGGCCCGAAGCGCTGCTCGAAGAATTCGAAGGCGCTCATCCGCACCCGGCGGCGGAAGAAGGGCACGATGGCCAGCCCCACCAGCGCGATCGCCACCACCGCCATCATCCCCGAGACCAGTTCCGCCCAGTTGCCCGCGTAGGCGTTGCCGGGATAGGCGATGAAGGTGATGCTGGTGATGATGCTGGCGAAGAGGGAGATGCCCATGGCCCAGCCGGGGATCCGGCGGCGGGCCATGAAGTATTCCTCGGTCGAGGTCTGGCGGCGGGCGAAGCGGAATCCCAGCGTGAGCACGCCCGCCAGGTAGGCTCCGATCACCAGCAGGCCGGGCCAGCCGAGGGCGCGCATCGCCTTAGCGCTGGGACCGCGGGGCGAGCCCCGCGGTGAAGTCCGCCCGGCCGATCACATGCCCGGCCTCGTCCCAGCGCGTGGCCGGCCCCTCGGCCTTGCCGCCCCTCCACGTGGATTCGCTCCGGCGGGCGCCGGAGGGCCAGTAGCGCGTCCAGGCGCTGGTCCCGTCGCTCCGGCGGAGCCAGCGCCATTCCACCGCGCCGCCGGGCCCCCAGAGGGTCTCCGCTCCGACCTTGCGGCCGAAGTCATAGTCGGCGCGGTACTCGGTCCGGCCGTCGGGGTAGTACCAGGTCTCCGGGCCGTCCAGGACGTAGTCGCCGTTGGCGCCCGTGCGCCCGGACCAGCGGGCGCGGACCGCGCCGCCGGGATAGTAGGCGGTGCGGGCCTGCCGCGGGCCGGCGCCGGGACCGTCGGTTCGGGCGTTCGCCTCCCCGCTCTCGCCGGAGAGGATCCAGGCCTCGTTCATCTCGAATTCCAAGGCGGGCCGGTTCATCGAGGTCGTCAGGTAGATCACGCCATTGGCGCCCTGGGCGGCGATGACATAGCCGAGCGTCCCGTAGGCCCGGGGCCCGCTGCGATTTTCGTGCGGCTGGGCGAGGGCGAGGCGCTTGATCTTCCACGTGCGGCCCTCGTCGTCGGAAAGCGCCACGTAGGAGCCGCGTTCGGGGATGGCGACCGGAGGAACCAGCTTGGCGGAGCTCGATTGCAAATCCCCGGCGAAGAAAAGGCGCCCGCTGCGCAGGCGCAGGATCGTCGGCCGCTGGTTGCCGCCGAGGGCGGAGAAGGGAGTGGCCTCCCGCGGGGACCAGCTCCTGCCGCCGTCGGCGGAGAAGGTCCGGGGCATGTAACCGTCGATGTCGGTGCTCTTTCCGCCCATCCCGAGGATGCGGCCGTCGTGCAGGACCACGAAGGCGGTGTGCCTCCCGGCGGTGCGCCCCCCGGTGTCGTACCAGCTGCGGCCCTCGTCCGGGCTGGCCCAGAGCATCGAGGAGCCGCCCCGGGCGTCGCTGCCGAAGTAAATGGTGGAGCCGGGGCCGGCGCGGAAGGCCGAGGTGATCGGCTGGGCCTCGACGAAGCCGGCGCGCCGGGTCACCTTCGGCGCTTCCAGCGGGGTCCAGGTGGCGCCGCTGTCGTCCGAGGTGGCGAAGCGGAAGGGAACATCGCCCATGGAGCGGCCGCCGCCGAAGAACCAGACCTTCCCCCGGTCGTTCCAGAGCAGGGCGGACTGGTCGTTCAGGTCGGGCAGGTCGTAGAAGAGGGCGGCGGGATCCCACTGGTCGGAGCCGCGGCGCAGGCGCGTGACCACCATCACGGTGGTGGGGTCGGACTCCGTCCCGGCGAGGTCCGAGGAGAAACTGACCTGGAGCAGGTCGCCGTTGGGCATCACCGCCAGCCCGCCGCTGTGGATGTGGCCGCCGATCCCGGGATGGAAGCCGGCGTCGGCGATCGCCTCCGGCGAGTCCCCTTCCGGCGGCAGGGTGAGGAGCGGGCGGACCTTGAAGTAGGGGCGGTCGGCCGGCGGCCCCTGCGCGGCGGTGTCCGCGGTCGGCAGCACGCCCCGCTCGGGAAAGGGCTTCTCGGGAGCCCAGGGGGCGCCGGCGGGCGGCGGCGCCTGGACGATCCGGAAGCCGATGAAGTGCACGGTCGAGCCCGGTTCGTTGCCCGCCGCCGGCAGCATGCCGGCGCGGTTGGCCGAGCGCCGGTAGTACGGCGGAATCTTCGCGTAGGGCGAGGGCCGAAAGCCGAGGGTCGGAGCCCCCTTGGCCCGGGCGGGAAGCTCCCGAAGCTGGACCCCGTCGTTGCGCACCACCCGCGCGATTCCGCTGGCGGGCCCCACGGGATCGACCCGGTCGCCCCCGGGGTAGGCCCCGTGCCAGTCCGAGCACCATTCGGCGATTCCGGCGCTGATGCCGCGCAGGCCCCAGGGATTGGCGGCGTCCGGCGCGGGCGGCTCAGCGCCGGACCAGAACAGGGTGGCGGTCCCCGCGCGGGCGGCGTACTCCCATTCGGCCTCGGTCGGGAGGCGGTAAGGGCGGCCTTCCTTGGCGCTCAGCCACCGGCAATACGCGCTCGCGTCGTCCCAGCTCAGGCCGGTGGCGAAGGGCGCGAAGACGTCGCTGCCCCGGTAGTCCGGGCGGAACTGCCGGAACGCCTCGATCGTGACCGGCGTCTCGGAGATGAAGAAGGGCCGGGTCAGCGTCACCCGATGGGCGGGGTGCTCGTCCCAGTCGCCGGCGCCGCCCGAGGGCGGCCCCTGGAGCGAGGCGGGCACCGGCTGGGTCTCGCCCATGGTGAAGCTGCCCGCCGGAATCGGCAGCAGCCGCAGGCCGGCCGAGTTGACGAAGGCCGCGGGCTGGGCCCGGGCGGCGGGAAGCGCGGCCGCGAGCGCGGCCGCCAGCAGGGGGGCTCTCCAGGCGTTCATCGGAGGGGTGGGGCGGGGACACATCGGAATGCGATTTAACATGCGGCGCAAGGTTAGGGATTGTCCCTCGGCGGCTCCGCGCGGATAACCGCGAAGTGAAAAGCATGACCGGCTACGGCCGAGCCAGCACCTCCCTGGACGGCTCCACCCTCACCGTCCAGATCAGCTCGGTTAACCGCAAGTCGCTCGACCTCACTGTCTCCCTCCCGCCGGACTGGGATGGGCTCGAGGCCGCGGTGGCCGAGCGGGTGCGGGAGGTGGCCGCGCGCGGCAAGGTCCACGTCGACGCGGAGCTGGCCGGGCCGGGAGGCGACGAGCCCCGCTGGAACGAGGCGGCGATCGAGGCCGCCCTCGACCGGCTGGCGGCGCTGGCGGCGGCGCAGGGGGTGGAATTCGCACCCACGCCCGAGCTGCTCTGGCAGATCGCCAATTCCCAGCGGCGGCCGGTGGAACTCCCGGCCGCGGAGGCGGCGCAGGAGGCGCTGCTGGGCGTCCTGGACGCGGCGCTGCGCGACTTTTCCGTGATGCGGGCCAAGGAGGGCCAGGCCCTGCTGGTCGACTTTCTCGGCCGGCTGGGGGCCCTCCAGCGGCACCTGGAGAGCCTGGCGCAGCGGGCGCCGGAGGTGGTCCCGGCCTACCGCGAGGCGCTGCTGCGGCGGCTGCGGGAGGCGGGGCTGGAACTCGACGTGGGCGACGAGCGGGTGCTGAAGGAGATCGCGCTCTTCGCCGACCGCTGCGACATCAGCGAGGAGATCACCCGCTTCCGCAGCCACCTTGAGCAGCTCTCCGCCCTGCTGCGCTCGGGCGGCGAGATCGGCCGCAAGGCCGAATTCATCCTCCAGGAGCTGGGGCGGGAGGCCCACACCATGGGCGCCAAGGCCAACGACCTGGCCATCGCCCGGAACGTGATCGAGCTGAAGAACGAGCTCGAGCGGATCCGCGAGCAAATGGCCAATGTCGAGTGAGCGAGCTCGATGAGGTTTCAACCCGGCTGGGCAACGAGGACGCCCACGCCGGCCAGGTGGCGGAGCTGGCGCTGGCGCTCTTCGATGCGACCCACGTGCTCTTCGGGATGCCGGCGAGCGGCCGGCCGCTGCTGGCGGCGGCCGCGCGCCTGCACGACGCGGCCTACGGCCTGAATCCCCGCCGGCACGCCGAGGTCGGGGCGCGCCTCGTCCTGCGGCGGCTGCGGGAGTTCAGCCGGCCCGACCGCGCCGTCATCGCCGCGCTGATCCGGATGCACCCGGCCGGCCTGAGCTTCGCCGGCGGCCGGTCGATCGCCGCGCGGCTCCCGGATCCCGGCGGCGCCCTCTATCTGGCGGCGCTGCTGCGGATCGCGGACGCGCTCGACCACGGCCACCTGCAGGACGCCTTTGTCGCCGCCGTGCACGGGGCCAAGCGGCGGATCCGCTTCGACGTCCGCAGCCCGCTCTTCCCCGAGAACGCCGAGCTGGCCCGCCGGCAGGCGCGCCTCTGGCGGGCGGCCTTTCCCGCGGACATCGATTTCCGGCTCCTGCCGGGCGGCCTGGCCCGCAAGCAGCTCCTCGATCCCGCCATGCCTCTTCCCGAGGCGGCGCGCCGGCTGCTTTTCCTCAACTACCGGATCTTTCTGCTCAACGTGGAGGGGGCGTTGGGCGGCGAGGCGGCCGAGGCGCTGCACGACCTGCGGATCGCGATTCGGAGGATGCGCGTGGTCCTGCGCGCCTTCGCCAAGCCCCTGGGAGGAACCTCGGCGGAGCGGATCGAGGCCGAGCTGCAGCGCCTCAACCGCGTCCTGGGCTCCGCCCGCGACCTGGACGTTTGGATCGGGTTCTTCTCCGAGGAGCCGGTGGCGCGGCAGTTCGCTCACCACCGGCTCTGGAAGGGCTTCGTCGGGCACCAGCTCGGGCTGCGCCGGCTGCAGCAGGCGACGGTCCGGCGGCACCTGCACGGCCCGGCCTTCTCCAGCCTGCGGGTCCGCCTCGGCCGCTTCCTGCGGGTCGAGCTGCCCGCGCTGAACCGCTCGCTGCCGATCAAGCCGATCGACCGGGGAGCGCGCCGGGCGGTGGCGAAGGCGCTGCGGCGGGCCCTGGATCTGGCCGATCTGCGCCATTCCCATTCCGCCGCGAAGGTGCACCGGCTGCGGATCGCGCTGCGCCGGGTGCGCTACCTCGGCGGCTTCTTCGAGCGCCTGCTCGGGCCGGCGGTGCGGAAGATCGGCCGGCGCGCGCACGCGGTGGAGCGGATTCTGGGCGGGATGCGGGACGCCGACCTGGCGCTGGAGCGCATCCTCTCCGAGGGGCCCGCCCCGCCGCGGCTGCTGGTGCGCCAGCTCGAGCGCATGCGCCGGAGCGAGGCGGCCGAGCTGGAGTCCTGCTGGAGGCGCTTCGAGGACCCGGAGCTGCTGGCGAAGGTCTGGCGGTCGTTGGAGCGGTAGCCCGCCCGCTGGCCGGGCCCGGCGCGATCAACGGCGGCGAATCACTTCCTCCCCGCCGAGCGGGGAGGGGCGCCGGAGCCGGCGGCGGGCCGGGCGGCGCGCCGGTCGGGAATCACCTCGATCGGAAAACTGAAGGAGCCATGGGTGCGGTACATCGCCACCCCGGCCTCGACCAGCCCGCGGACGAACTCGCCCGCGCCGATGCGGTGGCGGCTCTCGATTTCCTGGATGGCCGCGCGCAGGTCGGCCGTCAGTCTCACGGTGATCTGTTCGCTTAGTTTTTGCATGGAAGAAGCTTAGAGTTGCCGAATTTGGCGTGATCGGGAAAATTTATTGTTGCATTCGCCGCAGTGCATTGGGTTCTTTGCAGTAGCAGCCTCGAATCGATGCTTTGTCCGGCAAGGGCGTGAGGCAAAAGGTAAGACTACTTAGCTTTCGAACGTACATTTACGTAGCGCTCCATGTCATTTGATTTTGAAATCTTTCCCGCGCAGCGGCTGATCCTCGCCCGCTACCGCGGCGGCATGACCCTGGGGGAGCTGCGGGAATCGGCGGAGCGGCTGTGGTCGGATTCCCGATACAGCATGGCGTACGACGGCATCGTGGACATCTCCGACGAGGGGCTGAACATCTCGATCGAGGACTTCCGCGGGCTGGTCGGCTTCCTCACCGCGGAGGACCGCACCAGCCGGGGCCGGTGGGCGGCGGTGGCGTCCTCGCCTCTGGCCACGGCCTACGGGCTGCTTTATCAGCGGGCGCTGAGCCCGCGGCACTCGCTGTCGGTGCACTCGACCTGGGAGGCGGCCTGCGCCGCGCTCCACCTCAATCCGACCCCGGCGATGGAGGCCTGGGCGGCGCGGGGCGCCGGTTCGGCTCCCGCGGTCTGACCCGGCGCCGGGGCGTCACAATTTTCGCCTCGCGCCGGTCCGGGGGCTTTGGTGTCCTCGGACCCGATGTCCTCGGACGTGTTGTACCCCGGCGCGATCCTGCTCTGCCTGCTCGGGGTCATCTGGATCTACTTCCGCAACAATCCGCTGCGCCACGGCCGCGCCTTCATGATCCGGCGGTTCGTCAACTGGTTCCCGCTGGGCATGACCTATGCCTTCCTCTACATGGGGCGCTACGACCTGACGGTGGCGAAGAACGCGCTCGGCTCGCTCATGACCAAGGGCGAATTCGGCACGATCGCCGGCGTCGGCACCGCCACCTATGCGGTTTCCTTCCTTCTCAACGGCCCGCTGGTGGACCGGATCGGCGGGCGCAAGGGCATCCTGATCTCGGCGCTCGGCTCCTCCCTGGCCAACATCCTGCTCGGGGTCCTCACCTACCTGGTGCTGACCAACCGCCTGCAGGGACGTATGGTGCCGGCCTTCGCGGTGATCTACGCGCTCAACATGTACTGCCAGAGCTACGGCGCGGTCTCGATCATGAAGATCAAGTCGTACTGGTTCCACGTCCGCGAGCGGGGCGTCTTCGGCGCGATCTTCGGTTCGCTGATCTCCATCGGGATCTACTTTGCGCTCGATTGGGGCGGCGCCGTCGCCGACCTGGCGAAGGCGCACCCCGGCCCCAACGCCGGTTGGGCGCATCACGCCTTCTTCGGGATGTTCAAGTCCAGGGACCATCCCGGGACGGACGCCTACTGGGCCATCTTCCTCGTGCCGGCGATCATCCTGCTGGGCTGGCTGGTGGTCGACTGGTTCCTGATCAAGAACACGCCCGAGGACACCGGCTTCCCGAACTTCGACACCCACGACGCCTCCTCCGGCCACATGGAGGAGGAATACACCATGCTGGACCTGCTGAAGAAGGTCTTCACCAGCCCGCTGATGATCATGATCGCGCTGGTCGAGCTGACCTCCGGGGTCTTCCGGGACGGCATCCAGAACTGGTACCTTTTCTTCTCGGCCGAGGTGCCCCAGCGGGGGGCGGAGTTCTTCCGGACGCACTGGGGCTGGCTGCTGTGCATATTCGGCATCGTGGGCGGCTTCGCGGCCGGGCTGACTTCCGACAAGTATTTCCAGTCCCGCCGGGGACCGCCCGTGGCGATGCTCTGTGGGGTCGTGCTGGTGGCGGCGAGCGTGATGGCGGTGTGCCTGTTCTCCTCGCCCGTCCTGGCGGGCGCGAGCGGGGTCGTGATCGTGATGTGCTCGGTCGGGATCACCTCGCTGATGTCGGGCACCGCCGCCGTCGATTTCGGCGGCCGGAAGGCGACGGCGACCTGCATGGGCATCGTCGACGGCTTCGCCTACCTCGGAGGCAGCCTCCAGTCGTTCTGCCTCGGGCACATCACCAGCTGGGACTGGCAGATGTGGCCGGTCTTCTTCATCCCCTTCGCCATCGGGGGCGGGGCGATTGCGATCAAGATCTGGCACGCGCTGCCGGCCGCGACCAAGAAGTACATCGCGGAGGTCGAGAGCAAGCGGCTCTCTCCTCCCGCCCCAATCGGCTAACCGCGACGCTCAGTGATCTTACCTATTTACCTCTCCCGCCGGACCATGGCATGCTCTCGCCGATGTCCCGCTGGTCCCATACCACCGGCTTCCGGATCCTGGGAATCTCCGGCATCCTCGCCGTCCTGGCGCTGGGGCGCCTGGAGGGCCTGACCGTGGCCGACCTGCTGGCCGACGCGAAACTGAACCCCCACCGGTTCGCCAACCATTTCGGGGACTTCGACTACGAGTACGCGGACGGCGTCCAGCCCGGCGACATCTTCCTCTCCCGGCGGAAGGGGGACTGCGATGATTACGCCATCCTGGCCGACTACGTGCTGACGCGGCACGGCTTCGCCACCCGGCTGATCCACGTCAACCTGGTCGGGCGGACCGCGCACGACATCTGCGACGTGGCGCAGGCCAAGGGCTACCTGGACTACAATCTCCGGAGCTATTTCCGCAACGTGCAGGGCTCCGGCCGTACCCTGCGGGAGATCGCCGACAAGGTGGCCGACTCCTTCGACGCCAACTGGACCTCGGTCTCGGTCTACACCTACAGCTACGACGAGGACGTGAAGCACCTAACCGTCACGGTGGTGAAGACCGACCCGCCCTCGGAGGACGCCGATCGGGCCCCGGGCCGCTGACCCCGCCATGGACCGCGCCATCCGCCGCATCCTCCTCTTCTTCGGGCTGATCTCGGCCGTGCTGGTCGGGGTGGCCGTGGTCGCGGTGCGGAACATCAACCGGTCCGCGGCCGGCGCCGACTGGGTCAACCACACCCATGCGGTGATCCTGGAAATCAACGGCGCGGTCTCGGACGGGATGGAGGCCGAGGGCGACCTGCGAACCTACGTGATGACCGGCGATCCGCGGGACCGGGGCGCCGCGCGGCAGGACCTGGCGCGGATGGACGAGCACCTGGCGACGGCCCGGGCGCTCACCCGCCGCGAGCCGGCCCAGAACGCGGAGGTCCAGGCGCTGGCGGACCTGGAGGGCCGCCGAGAGGCGCTGGATGCGCGGGTGATGGCAGCACGGGCCGCCGGCGCCGACGCGGCCGAGCGGGTATTGGTGGCGGGGGAGGGGGACGAGGCGAGCCTGGCGGCGATCCGCCAGGCGGCGGGCAAGCTCACCGACGAGGAGATGCAGCTGCTGGCGGAGCGGGACACGGTCGCCTATGTCCAGGCGGAGACGACCCGCTGGACGGTGTGGATCGGGGTGGCGGTCGACGTCGCGCTGCTCCTGGGCGTGGCTTGGGTGATCCGCGACGCCCTGGCCGCGCGGCGGCGCGCGGAGCGGGTGCTGCAGGACGCCAACGCGCAGCTGGAGGACCGGGTCCGCCAGCGCACCGCGGAGCTGCAGGCCGCGAACCAGCGGCTGACCACCGAAAACCTCGAGCGCCGGTGGGCCAACCAGGCGCTGGAGCACCAGCTCCGCTACAACCTGCTCATCGTCAATTCCATCAGCGACGCGGTCTTCGTCCTGACCAAGGTGCTCAACATCTCCCGCATCAACCCCGCCGTGGTCCATCTCACCGGCTGGGAGGCCCAGGACCTGGTGAACCGGCCGCTCACCAGCGTGGTGCGCCTCGAGGCCGGCGCCGGCTCCGAGCCCCTGGTCGATCCGCTCAACCAGGCCTTGAAGGAGGGCCGCGACCTGCGCGATCAGGCGGCGGTGGCGGAGGACCGCCGCGGCCGGAAGGTGAATGTCTCGCTCACCCTTTACCCGCTGCAGGACAAGGATAAGGTGGTCGGCGGAATCGTGATCCTCCGGCCGCGCGAAGCGAAAGCCAGCCCGTGACCATGCCCAAGCCCATCATCATCGTCGATGACGAAGCCCCGATCCGGGAGTTGCTCGCCGAGTATCTCGGAGGGCACGGCTACCGGGTGATGACGTTCGCCGCCGCGAGCGAGGCGGAGCGGGCCGCCCAAGCCGAGGCCCCGCGCCTGATCATCTCCGACCTTCAGCTGGAGGAGTCCGACGGGCTGGAGATGATCGCCCGGCTCAAGGCCGCGCTGCCGGAGACCCCCATCATCCTTCTGACCGGAGTTCTCTTCGATCCGGAGGTCGTGCGCACGACGATCAGCCAGAAGGTGTCCGCCTACCTGGAGAAGACCAGCTCGCTGGGGCGGATCCTGGAGGAGGTCAGGCGGCTGGCTGGTCCGCCCTGACCGCCGCCGAGGCGGGCAGCGTGAAGTAGAAGGCGGCCCCGGCGTCCAGCGCCGACTCCGCCCAGATCCGCCCTCCATGCCGGTGGATGATCCGCTGCACGATGGAGAGGCCCACCCCGGTGCCCTCGAACTGCTCGGCGCGGTGCAGGCGCTGGAAGACGCCGAAGAGGCGCTCGGCGTAGCGGGGATCGAAGCCGGCGCCGTTGTCCTTGACGCGGCAGACCAGCTCCGATCCCTCGGGGCGGACATCGACCTCGATCACCGCGGTCTCCCGCTGGCGGGTGAACTTGAAGGCGTTGGAGAGGAGGTTGACGAAGACCTGCCGGAGCAGCGCGCGGTCGACCATGCACTCCGGCAGCGGCCCGAGGCGGACCTCGATGCGGCGCTCGCCGGCGTCGCGGCGCAGCTCGGCGAGCACCTCCTCGACCAGCGCCCCGAGGGGCACCGGCTGGAGGTTGAGCGGCTGGCGCGAGGACTTGGAGAGGCGCAGCAGGTCGTCGATCAGCTGGCCCATGCGCCGGGAGCTGGCGATGACCTGGTTGAGCAGCCGCTGGGCGTCGGGGGGCAGGGCGGCGGCATGGCCGGTGAGCAGGAGATTGGCGAAGCCGTCGATGTGCCGGAGGGGGGCCCGGAGGTCATGCGAGACGGAGTAGGAGAAGGCCTCGAGCTCCTTGTTGGCGGTCTCGAGCTCGGCGGTGCGATCCTGCACCCGGCGGGCCAGTTCCGCGTTCTCCGCCCGCAGGCGCCGGACCATCAGCCCGCGGCTGAGGACCGGGAGGAGGGAGCTGACCTTGCAGGGCTTGAGGATGTAGTCGAGGGCGCCGCTCTTCATCGCCTCGACCGCGGAGGCGATCGAGCCGGCCCCGGTCATCATGATGCCGGTGAGCCGCGGGTCGGCCTCCAGGGCGGCCTTGAGCAGCGCGATCCCGTCCATCTCCGGCATCATCAGGTCGGTCAGGAGCAGGTCGAAGGGCGTCGTCCGCAGCGCCGCCAGCGCCTCCTTTCCCGAGGTGAACCCGGCGGTCTCGAATCCCTGGTCGCGCAGGGTGTTGCAGAGGGCGCGCAGGTGCGGCTCCTCGTCGTCGACGATCAGCAGGCGGGCGGGGGCTTCGGCCATGGCTTCAGGAAGGGGCGGAGGGGGCGAGGCACTGGGCCAGGGCCTCGCGCAGCTCGCGCAGCTTGGGCGGCTTGTTGAGCACGCGATCGACGTGCGGGGGGATGTCGCCCTCGGTCACCAGCCGCTGGCCCCAGCCGGTGAGCATGATCACCGGGGTCTGCGGCGAGGCGGCCTTGATCTCGCTCGCGACCTTGCGGCCGTCGACGTAGGGCATCCCGAGGTCGGTGATCACCGCGATGAAGGGCTCGCCGCGCGCCTGGGCGGAGGTGAAGGCCTCGATGCCGGCCTGGCCCCCGTTGGCCGCCACCACCTGGTGGCCGTCGGTCTCGAGGGTGTCGCGGAGGGACTTGATCAGCAGCGGGTCGTCGTCGATCACCAGCAGGCGCAGCCGCTTCGGGACGCGCACCGGCGCCTCCGGGGCCGCCGTCGCCACCGCCGCCTGGGCCGGAACCGGGAAGAGGAGCCGCATCACCGTCCCCTGGCCCTTGGCGCTGTCGATCTCGATCTCGGCGCCGTGGCGCCGCACCGTCCCGTAGACCATGGCGAGGCCCAGGCCGGTCCCGCGGTCGCCCTTGGTGGTGAAGAAGGGCTCGAGGCAGCGCCGCCGGGTGTCCTCGTCCATGCCGATGCCGGTGTCGGCCACCTCGACGGCGACGGCCGAGGCCGCGCCGCTGCCCTGCAGCCGGGTGCGAAGGGTGATGGTTCCGCCGGAGGGCATGGCGTCGACGCCGTTGAAGAGCAGGTTGACCAGGGCCTCGCGGATCTCGCTCTCGATGCCGAGCACCGGGGGCAGGTCGGGCGCGAGCTCGGTCGCCACCTTGATGGTGATGCCGCGCTGCTGGGGCATGTCGCTCCAGCGGGCCCGCGAGAGCTCGAGCACCTGCTGGATCAGGGGATTGACCTGGAGCGGGGTGAGCTGGAGCTGGGATTCGCGCTGGCGGTAAAACTCGCGCATCCGCGCCACCGTCTGGGCCACGTCGTCGATCGCGTGCTGGATCGTTCCGAGGTAGTCGCGGGCCCGGGCGCTGAGGTTGGGCTCGTTCTCCAGCAGCGACTCGGTGTAGAGGGCGACCGGGGAGATGGCGTTGTTGATGTCGTGGGCGATCCCGCTGGCCATCTGGCCGAGGGCGCGCAGGCGCTCCTGCTGCATCACCGCCTGCTGGGTCTGGCGCAGATCCTCGTAGGCCTGCTGGAGGGCGGCATAGAGCTGCCCCTGGTTGGCGGCGAGCGCGACGTGCCCGCTCAGCTGGGTCAGGAATTCGCACTCGCCGCTGCTGAAGCTCTCCGGGGAGGTGCGGGCGGCGAAAAAGATGCCGAAGACCTTGCTCTCCACCAGCAGGGGCGCGGCGACCATCGCCCGGAGGCCGCCCGCGGCCAGGCGCCGGGGAAAGGGGAAGTCGAGGCCGCGCAGCTCGGCGTCGTAGACCAGGCGGCCCTGCAGGCAGGGGACGAGCCCGTTGGCGTCGGGCACCAGCGTGCGGTTGGCGTCCGCGGTGACGGCCATGCCCAGCGCCTCGTGGTGGACGCCGACGGACTCGATCCGGATCGTCCCGGCGGCCTCGTCGAGGAGCCCGACGCAGCAGAAGTCCACCGGCAGGTGCTCCTCCACCATCCGGATCACGACCTGGAAGATGCTCCGGATGTCCTGCCGCTCCCCGATCGCGCGGGTGATGCGGTTGAGCATCTCCAGGCGCGCCACCTGGGCGCGGATGCGCTCCTCCGCGCCGCGGCGCTCGGCCACCTCCTGGCGGAGGGAGGCGTTGGCGGTGCTGAGGGCCCGCTCGCTCTCCTGGATGCCGTCGAGCATCCGGTTGAAGGCGTCCTTCAGCGTCCGGATTTCCCTCCAGCCGTCGGCGGAGACGCGCACCCCGAAGTCCTTGCGCTCGGCGATCCCTCCGGCGGTCTCGGCCAGCTCCAGCAGCGGCCGCGAAATGGGCCGCTGCAGCCAGGCGGACACCACCAGGGCGAAGAGCAGGGAGCCGACCAGCACCAGCACGCCGATGCCGGCGAAGATGCGCAGGCGTCGGTAGACCTCGGCCAGGTCCGCGTCGAGGTAGATCGTCCCGATCCGCTTGCCGTTCAGCATCACGGGACGGAACAGCTCCACGCCCCGCGGGCCGAAGCGGTAGCCGTCCGCGGCGGGCGCCTTCGGCGGCTCGGTCCGGCCGTCCCGGGAATAGCCGGCGAAGCGGGCGCCGTCCTTCCCGTAGATGGCTGCCCGAGCCACCTTCGGCTCGGCCTGGAGCGCGCCCAGGTTGGCCTCGGCGGCCGCGGCGTCCTGGAAGGAGAGGGCCGCCTGGGTGTTCGCGGCCAGCATATCAGCCAGCGGGCCCATCTCGCGGACCAGGGCGCCCCGGAATTCCTGCCACTGGTAGCCGGCCAGCAGGCCGCAGGCGAGCAGCAGCGCGGAGGCGGTGGAGGCGAGGATGAGGACCGTGAGCCGCCGCCGAAGGGGGAATTCCTGGAGGCGGCTCATCCTCAGTGGGCGCCGGGCGCCGATTCGACGATTTTGCCCACGCTCATCAGCTGCGAGCTGAACCTGAGGCCCTCGCGCCGGGCGGCGGCGGGGTTGAGCTCGAAGCGCACGCGGCTGCCCTCGCGGTAGAAGTTGACCATCCCGCCCTGCTGGGCGAAGCCCGCCACCTCGCTCACCGTCAGGACGGGGCGGGGCGCAAGCCTGGCCATGATGCGCGCCAGCCGCGGCTTTTCCGACTGGCTGATGAACACCAGCTGGCAGTCCGCCAGCTCCTCCTCGTGCTGCGCGCGCCGCACCCGCACGCGGTGGCCGTGCAGCACCTCGCCGCGGAGGATTTCGTCCAGCACGCCGTCGAAGGGATCATCGCCGAGGATGCCGATGGTCAGCGGCGCGTCGGCGGTGGGAAAGGCGCGCGCGGGCCATTCGACGAACTGGGCGAAGTTGTAGAGGAAGGCCGCCTTGACCTGGTATTCCCGCGACACCTCGGCGGCCCCTCCCAGCGGGGCGGCGACGGCGGCGGCGGCGGCGAGAGCCAGGGCGAGGCGGAGTCGGGCGCGCCGGAGCGGTGACCTCAGAAGTGCCATGAGGCCTCGCCGTAGAAGTTGCGCTCGATCTCGTCCTCGGTCGGCCCGGGAACGCCGTATTCGAAGTGGAGCCGGTGCAGCAGGTTCTGCCCGACCAGGGCCAGCTCCCAGCCCTTCGCCACCTCCCAGCCGATGCGGGCGTTGAGCTCGGAATAGCCCGGCACCCAGGCGGCGGCGCCGTTGTTGTTGATCCGCAGCGGGTCGATCCAGCGCAGGCGCGCGTCGATCGTCAGGCCGTGCGGGAGGTCGAGGGAGGTGCCGAGGGAGGACTGGTGGACCGGATCGGCGTTCTCGTTGAGCGCGTTGTTCAGGTCGAAGCCGCCGGGGCGGATGCGGATGTTCTCGCGCAGGAGATCGTAGCTGGCGTGGATCCGCCACCAGGAGAGCGGCTGCCAGCTCAGGGCCGTCTCGGCGCCGTAGGTGTCGCCCTCCAGGTTGTTGGCGAAGAAGAGGGGGAGGATGGTGGCGGGGGTGAAGCTCAGGCTGCGGACGTGGTCGTACTGGTTGTAAAAGGCCGAGACGCTGCCGGACACCTGCGGGCTGAGCTGGGCGCGGTAGCCGGCCTCATAGGCGACCACCGTCTCGTCGCTGAAGGTCGTCTGGCCCGCCAGGACCGCGGGCGGGGGATTGGGCTCATCCTCATCCCGGTCGACCCGGGAGGGGGTGCGGACCGCGCGCGAGACCGCCGTCCAGACGGTCTGGTTTTGGGCCGGAGTCCAGGCCAGGCGGGCGCTCGGCTCGAGCTCGCCTCCGGAGTAGTCGTTGTGCTCGATCTTCGAGCCCAGGGTCAGCCTCAGGTCCGGACGCAGGCGCACCTCATCCTGAAGGAAGGCGCTGAGGAGCTTCTGGTCGAGCCGGGTGGGGTAGAAGGCGAGGCCGGGTGCGTTGCCCACCGCGTCCCGGACATAGCGGTACCCCAGCCCCCACAGGATGTTGTGGGTGCCGGCGAGGTTGAAGTGATCCTGGAAGTCGAGATCGTAGGTGTCCAGGGCGTCGACCAGGATCCCGGCCTTGGCGAAGGCGCTGGCGGGAATCGGGTCCTCCAGGTGGGTGCGGTCGTAGTAGACCTGGAGGCTGAGGTCGGCGTCGGGGGAAAACGTCCGGGTCCAGCGGCCAAGCACGTTGCCGCCGTCGGTCGAGGCGATTCCGCCGGAAACTACGTGCTCGCGCCCATCGTAGAGGTCGCCCTGCAGCGTGAGGGTGGAATTGGGCACCGCCAGCGAATCCATCCGGAAGCCGCCCTGGTGCATCCGCCAGTCGTCGGTCGGCGTCTGTCCGTTGGCCAGCTCCTCGCTGTCCTTCTCGAAGTATTTGCCGTAGACCCGGAGGTAGACGTCGGGAGCGACCTGGACGCCGTAGCGGGCGCCGAAAAAGTCCTGGAGCTGCGAGCCGCCCCCGGCCTCGAGGTATCCGCCCTGGGTGTCCTGGGCGCTCTTGCTGGTGATGTTGATGACGCCGTTGACCGCGTTGGCCCCCCAGAGCGAGCCGCCCGGGCCGCTGATGACCTCGATCCGGTCGAGGTCGGCCAGCAGGTAGTCCTGCACGTCCCAGAACACGCCGGAGAAGAGGGGGGTGTAGACCGTGCGCCCATCCATCAGCACCAGCAGCTTGTTGCTCAGCTCGGTGTTGAAGCCGCGGGCGCTGATCGCCCAGTCATGGGAGGTCTTCTGCGCCACCTCCAGGTTGTCCGCCAGCTCGAGCGCCTCCGGGATGCTGGTGGCGCCGGAGCGCACGATCTGCTCGTCCGTCACGACGTCGATCGCCGCCGGAGCGTCGGCGTAGCGCTGCGGCTCCCGGCTGACCGAGGTCACGTCCAGGTTCATCAGCTGCTCCAGGCTCATCTTCTTGTAGGTGGCCGCGTCGTCCACCGCCGCCGGCCCGGTCACTTGGGCGCGCAGGGGCAGGAGGCCGGGCGCGAGCCCGGCGACGAGGAATGCGAGTAGCGGTCGTGGTCGTGTCATGGTTGGGGTCTTTCGGGAAGCACCCTGCGGAAGGCCTTGAGCAGCTGGTCGGCGGTCATCGGCTTCTGCAGGAAGGTGAGCTGGCCGGGCTGCTCTTCCAGCCCGTCGCTGTCGCCGAGCACCCCGCTCATCACCACGATTTTGACGACGGGGTTGATCTCGCGAAGGCTGGCGACCACCTGCTTGCCCTGCAGCCCGGGCATCATCATGTCCGTCAGCACGACGTCGACCTCGGCGCGGTGGTCGCGGTAGAGGGCGACGCCGGTGGCGCCATCGGAGGCGGCGATGACCTTGTAGCCGCGGCTTTCCAGGAGGGCCCGGACGATCTTGCGCACGCCCTCCTCGTCCTCGATCAGCAGCACCGTCTCGCCCCGGCCCCGCGGCAGCGCGGCCTCGGCCTTGACCTCGGGCGCGGCGCTGGCCTCGACGGCGGGAAAGAAGAGCCGGAATTCCGTGCCCCGCCCGACCTCGCTCTGGACCTGGAGGAAGCCCCCGTGGCTCCTGACGATGCCGAGCACGGTGGAGAGGCCGAGGCCCGTTCCCTTGCCGGCCGCCTTGGTGGTGAAGAAGGGATCAAAGATCCGCTCGATGATCTCCGGCGGGATGCCCGAGCCGGTGTCGGCGACCGAAATGGCCACGTAGGGCCCCGGCTGCGCCCCGTTGGCCCGGGCCAGCGCCTCGTCCACCTGGAGGTTGTGGGCCCGCACGGCGAGGGTGCCGCCTCCGGGCATGGCGTCGCGGGCGTTGACGCAGAGGTTCATCACCACCTGGCCGAGCTCGGTGGAATTCCCGGAGATGAGCCACAGGTCCGTGGCGTAGTCGGTCTCGATCTTGACCGAGCGCGGCAGGGTCTCGGCCAGCAGCTGGGCCACATCGCGGATCACGAGCTTGGGCCGCAGCTCGGCGCGCTCGCCGACCGAACCCCGGGCGAAGGCCAGAATCTGCCGCACCAGGTCGGCGCCGCGGTGGGCGCTCGAGTCGAGGATCTTCAGCATCCGCTGCGCCTCCGGGTCAGGCACCTTCTCCTGCAGCAGGTTCACCGACATCAGGATCGGCGCCAGCACGTTGTTCAGGTCGTGGGCGATCCCGCCGGCGAGCATGCCGATGCTTTCCAGGCGCTGGGAGCGCAGCAGCTGGGTCTCGAGCTCCTTTTGCTCGGTGATGTCGCGGCTTAGGCTCAGGATCCCGGTGGGCTGCCCCTGCGGATCGCGCAGCAGCGTCCAGCGGCTGTGGACCCGGACCTCCTTGCCGGCCTTGGTCACGTGCCGCAGCTCGCCGGTCCATTCGCCCTCGGCCATCAGCGCCTTCTGGGCTTTCTGGGTCTGGTCGCCGGCGCGGACGATCTGGGAGTAGGCGCCCGGGGCGGCCATCTCCTCCGCCGTCCAGCCGTAGAGGCGCTCCGCGCCCTTGTTCCAGTACGTGACCTTCTCGCCGTCGAGGGCCCGCACCAGGATGGCGTCGTCGGCCTTGTCGAGGAGGGCGGCCTGTTCGCGGAGGCGGACCTCGGCCTCGCGGCGCGCGGTCACGTCGCGGGCCACCACCAGGACGTTGGTCACCATGCCGGAGGCGTCGCGGATGACGCTGGCCAGCGCCTCGATGTGCCGGATCGCCCCGGTCGGCATCACCAGGCGGTAGACCGCCTCCTGGGGCCGGCCGGAGCCGACGACCTCGTTGAAGGCGCGGCGCACCCGGTCGCGGTCGTCGGGATGGATCTCGGCGAAGGCGTCGTTGCCGTGCTTCGCGGCGTAGCCCTCGCCGAGGATGGCGCGGTAGGCGGGATTGTAGTAAAGGCAGCAGCCATTCAGGTCCAGGACCTTGATCATGTCGGTCACGCTCTCGGCGATCTGCCGGAAGCGCTCGCGGTGGTTGCGCAGCTCGAGCTCGACCCGGCGCCGGTGGAAGGCCTGGCGGATCGCCGGCACCAGGCGGGCCGGCCGGTCCTTGACCACGTAGTCGGCCGCGCCCTGACGGAGGGCCTCGATCGCCCGCTCCTCGCCCAGGGTGCCGGAAAGGAAGATGAACGGAGTGTCGGGACAGACCTGGATCGCCTCGTCCAGCGCGGCGCGGCCGTCAAAGCCGGGCAGGGAGTTGTCGGAGAGGATCAAGTCGAAGCGCACCGAGCCGATGGCCGCCTCGAACTGCTCCCGGCTTTCCACGCGGGTGATTTGGCATTCCGGCCATTCCGACCGAAGGAGGGCATGGACCAGCTCGCCGTCCTCCGGCGAGTCTTCCAAGTGGAGGGTGTGCATGGGGTGCGGGTCTGCGAAGTTATGGGCTGGCCCGTCGCGCGGCGGGGTGGTCGGCTCCTTCAGCTCGATCCGTCCATGGAGCGGGCCGCTGGAGGGGACGCTGCTCGGGGTGCGACGGGAGGGGGGATTCGTCGCGGAACCTGAAATTCTACCCCTCGAAGCAGACCGACGCAAGCGACGTGCTTAAAGTTGCGGAAAAAATATTTGCAATCTGAATACAACTTGGCGATCCGCGGCTTTTCCGGTTTTCAAGTAGGCTTACCGATAAAGCGGTAAGACGTACGTAAATACGCTAATCTGATGTTATAGCGCTTGCTGGCAGGGCCCCGGACCATAGGATTTTGGGGCGTGAAGCTCGTCGTGGTTGATGATCATCTTATACTGCGCGACCTGCTGGTCGGGAGCTGCGAACGGGACTTTGGCCACCAAGTGGTCGGTCAGGCGGGGACCGGACGCGAGGCCATCGAGGTCATTCTTCGCACCAAGCCCGACCTGGTCGTGCTGGACATCCAGTTGCCCGACATCAACGGCTTTGAAGTCATTGAAGTCGTTCGCAAGGCGGGCTTCGACGGGCGCATCCTTCTGCTGTCGGGCTACTGCGACCCGCACACCGTCTACCTCGTGGAACGTGCCCAGGTGCAGGGTTTTGTGGACAAGCCGACCAGCGCCTCCGGCGCGTTGCGCGACGCCTTCACCGCGCTGGGCCAGGGCACCGCGTACTTCTCGGAGACCTTCCTCCGGGTCCAGACCGCCCGCCGGCGCGATCCGCGTTCTTTCGACAAGCTCCTCTCCGATACCGAACAACGCTTGCTAGCGATGTTTGGGGAATTGCTGACGGACCGGGAGATCGCCGAACGGCTGAATATTTCCGAGCTCACCGTAGAAAAGCACCGCTTCAACATCCGGCACAAGCTGGGGATGGGCTCGAAAGCGGAGCTGATGCGATACGTTCGGGATCACGGGTTTATGCTTCGGGCGAGCCCTCCGCCCGGCTTGGTGGCCTGATCCGGCTCGACCGCCCCGGGGTGGGTCGTTTTCCCTGGGGGTGGCGCTCCTGTCCGGGGCCGGGGTCTACCCTGGAAGTTGGGACAGGAAGGCGCTGCCGGGGACCCCGGGGCGGCTGGGGATTGTCCAGGCGCTCTGAGATGATGGAGCCCTTTACGATTCTGGTGGTGGACGACAGCCGGGGCTTGCGCAGCACCGTCTGCGCGGTCCTGCGCTCGGCGGGCCACCGGGTGCTGTCGGCCGCGACCGCGAAGGAAGCCCTGCAAATCATAGACCTGCATGCGGTCGACCTCGTCTTCACCGATATCCTCATGCCCGAAATGGATGGATTGGCCCTGATCCGGGAAATCCGTCGGCGTGTGCCGTTCCTCCCGATCGTCGGGATGTCCGGGGGAGGCTATTTCCTCAGTCAGGAGTACTGCCTCCACACCGCGAAGATCTTCGGCGCGACGGCCGTGCTGGCCAAGCCCTTCGACGCGCATCAGCTGCTGGCGGCGCTGGACCAGGCGATCGCGCAGCCCTCGGCGCCTTAGGACCCGGAACGCTGCGGCCCCAGGGCGTCGAGCGGGCCCTTGCCATCAGCGGAGGCTCCCCGCTAGGCTGAAACCTCCATGATTCTGGGAATCACCGGCGGCCTGGGGTGCGGGAAGTCGACCGTGGCGAGCCTGCTCGAGCGGCGCGGCTTTCGGCGCGGCGCCGATTCGGACATCCTGGTCCGGGAGAAGGTCTTGACCGACCCCGAGGTCATCGCCGCGCTCCGCGAGCGGTACGGCCCCTCGGTGCTGGATCGCGCGGGCGCGGTGGATCGGGGCCGGCTGGCGGAAAAGGTGTTTACCGACGATAAGGAACTCGCTTTTCTGGAGGAACTTACGCATCCGAGGGTGCTCGCCCTCCGCCGCGCGATCCTGGCGGAGGATCCCAAGGGCCCCTGGGCGGTCGAGGTGCCGCTGCTCTTCGAAAAATCGCTCGAGAAATGGTTTGATTTCATCGCCTGCGTGGCGTGTGCTCCCGAACAGCAACTGGTCCGGCTGGAGCAGCGTGGCCTGAGTCGCACGTTCGCCGGACAGCGCATCTCCAAGCAATTGCCGCTGGCGCGAAAAATCGAGTCGTCCGACTTTGTCCTCTGGAACGAAGGCAGCCCTGCGTTCCTGGAGGCCCAGGTTGACCGGCTGGTGGCCTCGCTGCCGCGCTGATCTCCGGAATGGCGCGCTCCGCGCCGTCCTTTCCGCCCGAAACCCCCATGGCACAATCCGAGAAACCCGAGGAAGATAATCCGTCCGCCGAAGCCAAGACCGCCGAAGGC
>DASZWO010000025.1:0-29184 GCA_035546595.1 Opitutaceae bacterium | reverse complement strand
CATGCGATCGGCCACCGCGGTCCGCCGGTCCCGGGGGCTGGGGCGGCGCCCTCACTGTGCGCAGGGCCAGCCGCCGGGGCGCAAAAACGGCGGCGGTCTAACAGTAGTTTCCCGGCATCGTTCCGGCTGCCGTGACCCTGGTTCCAGGGGCGCGTTTGGCCGGGGAAGCCGGCGCCTTCTTTGGTGCCGCGCCTGTCCGGAAAGGACGGTCGGGACCTAGGCCGAGGCCGGAGCGGGCGCGGACGGCTCGTAGTCGAAATAGTCGAAATCGGCCGGATGGCCCGTGCCCGCCAGGTCCTGGCAGGCCATGCCGACAAACGCCCCGGTGAAATTCGGGCTCCCCGGAATTGCGGCGTCGTCCGAGAGGATGCTGGCGTCGAACTCCCATTTCAAAGGTGAACAGTGGCAACGAAAGGAAATGTATGAACTCAGAAAATCCGATCCACGGTCAGGAGCCCGCAGCGCAGCGAGTCGAATTCTTTCGCCTCCCGCCGCCGGGTAAACGTGATCCATTCTTTGGCTTGTCGCGCGGCTGGTATTACAAGGCGTTTGCCGCGGGCGAAATCAAAATGGTTGCTCTGCGGCAGCGCGACGCCGTCCGCGGTGTCACGTTGGTAGTTTATGATTCGGTCGCGGCCTACATCCGACGGTCAATGGACGAAGCCAGTGCAGCCGTCGTGTCCTGAAATCTACGCTCGCAACAGGGCGGGGATATCGGGCCGGCGGCGAGTTCTTAGATATTTTCTAGTTGGGTGGCCCCACGCTCGGCGACAGGCTGCGAAGACTAGCCTTATGAGTTTCCTCGGGAATTTGCTCGGCAAGAAGCCCGCCGCTGCGCCTGCGGCCTCGGTCGATCCGTCAAAGGATCCAAACATGATTCGGGTCTTCGACGCCTACGGGCGCGAGATGTTTATCTCGAAGGAGACTTGGAGAACAACGGTCCTGCCCGGCGCTTTAAAGAAGGAATGGTCCAACCCTGACGCCCTTTGCGCGCTCATTATCCAATCGCTTCGCGACGGCTTCGTCGGCGACGTCGTTGATGCCGCCCGCCAGCTTCAGCGGATTGACCCCAATGCCGAGCGTGGCGTCACGGTCCTTGCGAATGTCTATCTCCAAACCAAGCGCGTAAACGAGGCAGGCGCCGTGCTAACTGAATTCGTCCAAAAGCACGGGGAGACTGGCTCAGTCCTAACCAATCTCGCGAAGGTTCACAGTGCTCGCGGCGAGACGGCCCTTACAGATTCGACGCTGTGGCATGCACTGGAACTCGATCCCAATCAGGATAACGGCCTCCTCTGGTTCGCGGCCATTGCGCGGGATCGCAACGGTGAAGCCGGCTGGATGGAAGCGCTGCGTCGCGCAGCGGCATTTCCTGGCAGCTGGCGCGCGAAGCTTTGGCTAGCGCGTGATGCTTTGGAGAAAAAGAACACTGATTCCGCTACGTCGTTCTATCGACAGGTGCTGGAGCAAGTCGAACCGGCTCCAGCCGACGTCTTGATGCAGATTTCCGGCGACCTCGGAAACAACGGTCAATTACCGATGATCATAACACTTGTTGCCCCTCGGTTCCGGCCTGCCGATCACGGTCTCGCAGTCGGCAACAATCTGATTAAAGCATACGTCGACCTCAATCGAGATGCAGAGGCGGTGCAGTTACTGCATTCGCTTTACGCCCAAAAGCGACCAGACTGGCGCCCTCACCTCGAGTTTTGGGAAAGGGAACTAGACAACCGAAAGCAACGATTCGGCGCGATTTCTCCGAATGCAAAGCTCACGCTCGAACTGTTGCCCCTCGAAGGCGTGGTCTGGGCACGCGAGAAGGAGAACCTCCTCCGTATCCTGCCTGCCAAATCTCCAGTGTCTCCGCGCATCGGCATTGTTTCACCGTCGGTCATTTTTCCTGCTTTACAGCGAAATGATCAGGTCACCGTGCAGCGAGAAAATCGTGAAGGCATCTTCAGCCGGTCGGTAGCTCTCTATCTGGCAGAACAGATTCATCTTCGCACTAACGCTCGCGGCGTCGCCCTATTCACTTGGGTCGCGGGCCGCTCTGGTTTTGCGCTCGCGGGCCAGGCTTATTCCAATGACAGCGCCATCAAAATGGCTGGTGACGGAGTTGATGCATGTCGGCTAATCGTCAACGCTAACATCGACGCGACCCAAACAGAGTGGGTCATTACGCTGACGATACTACGCGTGTCAGATGGTGCCGCCGTTCGCACGCTCTCGGCTACTTGTGTGCCGGAACAGTGCTCCACCGCATTGTCGACACTGTCGCAAGGGCTGGTGGACCTAGCTTGTCGCGAGGCCGAAGCAGAACCTGAGGCTCCGCCGTCGTGGTATCTACCGCCCCCGGCGGATCGCTGGCCTCAGGCGCTTTATGCTCGCACTCAAACGCTCGTGGTCATCGCCGCCGCGCTTCACAAAAGCGAGGGACCATCGCTCTACGGCGATCGCGCCATCATGGACGGCCTCCTGTCCAACGCCGTCGATCAATCGCCTGATCCAGTCGCACGGCTTTTGCTTGTCACTGCACTTTCTCGTCACCGCGACACCGGCCCATCTATTTACCGCGACTACGAGGAGCGCCTACGCTCTTTGCAGCGAGAGCACCCGATTCGAGGAGTGACTGCCATCCCGCTTCAAGAGGCCATCGACAGTCTCTTCGCTCAGTGACGTCAGCAACACGCTGAGTTCTTCAGTCCCGTTCAGTATCGGGGGGCCGTGGGAGTCAGTGCCTCCGGCTACATCCATGGACGTCCCGCAATCTCCATGACACAGATTTCCAGCGCCCGGAAAATACGTCAGAAAAACGTCAGCGGATTTTCGGCGTTATCGAGCCTACCAACACAAAACCCGCTGCGCCTTACGGCACAGCGGGTTAAAGTGGTGGCAAGACCCGGAATCGAACCGGGGACACAAGGATTTTCAGTCCTCTGCTCTACCAGCTGAGCTATCTTGCCCCAAAGCGAGGGGTTAATCACTGCGGTTTAGCACCCTGCGGGCAAGCGGAATTTATTGCTCGGGCTGGGGTGACTAGGGTGTCTCCTCGGAGGATCGCAGGTTGACCGCCCGCGACCGATCCCTAAGGTCATTTATGATGCATTATCGCGTTACTCTGTTTCAATCCGAGGAGGGCTGGGCCGTAGGTTGCCCGGATCTGCCGGGTTGTCATTCGCAGGGAAAAACGCGGGAAGAGGCTTTGAAGAACATCAAAGACGCAGTTCGCCTTTGGTTGGAAGTTGAGGCGGAAGAGACAGGCCTTAAGCGCATCGAACAAGCCGAAATCGCTGTTTGAGCGATGCCCCGCATCCCGGGAGTTAGCCAGCACGACGCCGTGCGTGTGTTCACCAAACTCGGCTACCGAATAGTCCGACAAAGCGGGACCGGGCGATCGGAGTCCCAACCCGCTCCGAATCAGCTAACGGGATGCTTGCGAAAAGCACGGTCAGGAAACTCAGTTAGGGATCGGATCTTCTCAGGAGCCTTTGGACGCGGTGGTCGTCGGCTCGGGCCCGAACGGCCTGGCGGCAGCCATCGCCTTGGCGCGGGCGGGGCGGACGGTGCGCCTCCTCGAGCGCAACGCGGAATTGGGCGGATCCGTGCGCTCGAGCGACCTGGGATTTCCGGGCTTCGTCCACGACACCTGCGCCTCGGTCTTCCCCATGGCGATCGCCTCGCCCTTCCTCCGCTCGCTGCAGCTGGAGCGGCACGGCCTGGAATGGATCCATCCGCCGGCGTGCGCCGCGCATCCCCTCGACGAGGGCCGGGCGGCGCTGCTCTGGCGCTCGCTCGATGAGACCGCGGCGGGGCTGGGCCTTGACGGCGAGGCCTGGCGGAACCTCGTCCGGCCCTTCGCCGAGCGGGCGGAGGACCTCTTCGCCGACATCCTGGCGCCCCCGCACTGGCCGAGGCACCCGGCGCTGCTGCTGCGCTTCGGCCTTCCCGGCATCCAGTCCGCCGCCGGCCTGGCCCGCCGCCGGTTCCGCGAGCCGGAGGCGCGGGCGCTCTTCGCCGGCTTGGCCGCGCATGCGGTGCAGCCGCTGGAAAAGGCGGGCACGGCTGCCTTCGGCCTGCTTTTCGCGCTGCTGGCGCCCGCCTGCGGCTGGCCGATCGTCCGGGGCGGGGCGCAGCGGCTGACCGAGGCGCTGGCCGCGGAATTCGTCCGCCTGGGGGGCGCCGTCGAAACCGGCCGGGAGGTCGCCGACCTCGGCCAACTGCCGCCGGCGCGGGCGGTCCTGCTCGATGTCACCCCCCGGCAGTGGGCCGCGATGGCGGGGAAGCGGCTGCCATCGCGCGCGCGGGCCCGGCTGGGCGCCTACCGCTACGGGCCCGCCGTCTACAAGATCGACTGGATCCTGAGCGGTCCGATCCCCTGGAGCGCGCCCGCCTGCGCGCAGGCGGCCACGGTGCACGTCGGCGGCGCCCTGGAGGAGGTCGCCGCCGCCGAGGCGGCGGTGGGCCGCGGGCAGGTCCCGCCCAGGCCGTTCGTGCTCGTGGTCCAGCCGAGCCTGTTCGATCCCGCCCGCGCTCCGGCCGGAATGCACACCGCCTGGGGCTACTGCCACGTGCCGCTGGGGTCCGGGGCCGACCTCACCGGCGCGATCGAGAGCCAGGTGGAGCGCTTCGCCCCGGGGTTCCGCGCGCGGATCCAAGGTCGGCATGTCTTCTCGCCGCCCACCTGGGAGGCCCACAACCCCAATTGCGTCGGCGGGGACATCATGGGAGGATCGATGGACCTGCGGCAGCTGCTGCTGCGGCCCCGGCCCCAGGCCGACCCCTACGCGACGGAGCTGCCCGGGGTTTATCTCTGCTCGGCCTCGACGCCGCCGGGCGGGGGCGTCCACGGGCTCGGCGGCTGGTTCGCGGCGCGGGCGGCGCTGCGGCGGGAGCTGCGCTGAGCGCCGGCTACTTGGCGGCGGCGGGGGCCGCCCCATCCGCCATCCCGAGGATGCGGATGGGGCCGATCGTGACGTGGCCGGGGCGCTCGCCGGGGAGGGCCCGGCGGTCCACGATGTCGTCGAGGCTCTGGCCGAAGGTGGCGGAGGCGACCTGGGCCATGCGCGGGACCGCGGCGGTGAAGTTGGTGCCCGGGGCCCGCATGCTCATGTGGGAGGTCCAGAGCAGCTTCTTGCGGTGGTCCTCCAGCAGCTCGTGCATGTCGAAGGCCGTCAGGATCACGAAGTAGCGCTCCTCGTTCAGGTTCACCAGGAGCATCTTCTCCTCCTCGGAGGCATAGGGGGCGTGGCTGAGCTTCGCCAGGGCGCCGGTGTAGCCCAGGATGCCCTCGATCGAGGTGGAGGCGAGGGCATGGGCGGCGGAGTCGAAGGCCCGGGCGTCGGCCGCCCGCCGCAGGCTCTGGTTGTCGTAGTTCTGCTGCTGCTGGGCCTGGAGCGCGCCGCTGTCGGCGACGTCGTTCATGGCGTCGAGCATCGGGCCGACCGCCGTCGAGAAGCCATAATTGTGCGGATCGTAGGCGTTCGGGTTGTCGGCGCCCTCCAGGGTGTAGTCGCTGACGTAGGGGATGGTCGTGCCCCAATGGACGACGATCAGCAGGTCGGCCCCCTGCACCTGCTTGGTGGGGTAATAGTTCTGCTTGGCGAGCTCGGCCGCCAGCGTCTGCACCAGGCCCTCGAAGGAGGCTTTCTCGATGCTGGGGTCGCGGGTGCCGCCGGCGAAGTATTCGCCCTTGGCCACGACGTAGGTCTCGCGCCGGTCCGGATGGGCCGCCCGCCGCGCGAGGTACTCCGGATGGGCCCAGGCGTGCACCGTCACCCAGTCCTCCGCCCGGCCGGCGGCCGGAACGAGGGCGAGCGCTGCGAGCGCCAGCGCGGGGGCCGCGAGCAACCGGAAGGGCATGGGGCGGGGTCCGGGAGCGGACCACAAATCGCTTTTGTCCGCAACCACGGAGACGGCGGCTGCGACTGGCTGCGGTCCCGCTGCCCCTATCATGCGACCCCACCTCCTGCTGGTTTCCGCCCTGGCCTGCCTTTTCGCGCTTCCCCTCCGCGCGATGACGACTCCGGAGCGCCAGGCCTACCTAGCCTGGATGCTCAAGACCCTGCCCGACGACCCGGAATGGGACGCCTGGCAGAAGGCCTCGGGGGAGCTCCCGCCCGACTTCGACGCGCTGCCGCGCCGCAACGCCCTGCCGGACCCGCTCACCTTCCTCGACGGCCGCGCCGTCGCCTCCGCCGGCGACTGGGCGGCGCGCCGTCAGGAGATCTGGGGGCTGATGCAGCGCTACCAGACCGGCACCTTCCCGCCCAAGCCGCCGATCGACCGGGTCCAGCTACTGGAGGAGATCCGCGGGGCGGGCTGGGTGACGCGCACCGTCAAGCTGGTCTACGGGCCGGGGGACAGGGGCTCGACGCGGGTGCAGGTGACGATCCCCGACGGGCCGGGAAGGAAGCCCGTCCTGATCTGCACCAGCCTGGGCGGGTGGGGCCCGGCCCTGGTCCGCCGGGGCTACATCTCCGCCGGCTTCGCCGGGAACGATTTCATGGACGACGAGGCGGCCCTGAAGGAGCTCTATCCGGGCTACGACTTCGCGGCGCTGCCGCGGCGGGCCTGGGCGGTGCAGCTGGTGATCGACTACCTCGACACCCTGCCCGAGGTCGATCCCGCCAAGATCGCGATCTTCGGCTATTCCCGCGACGGGAAGATGGTGGCGACCGCCGCCGCCCTCGACACCCGGATCGCCGCGGTCGTCGCCGGCTCGACCGGGGTGGGGGGCATCCTGCCCTGGCGCATCGCCGGCGAGCGCGGCAACGGCGAGGGCATCGAGACCACCACCCGGATGTTCCCGACCTGGTTCGTCCCGCGCCTGCGCTTTTTCTCCGGCCGCGAGGACCGCCTGCCGGTGGACGGCAACCTGCTGGTCTCGCTCATAGCCCCGCGGGCCTGCCTGATGGAGTACGGCCTGAACGACGAGGTCTCCAACTCCTGGGGCAGCGAGCAGACCTACCGCTCCGCCGTCAGGGTCTACGGCCTCCTCGGCCATCCCGAGCGCCTGGACATCCTGCGCGTGCCCGGCTTCCACGGCGCCAACGACCCCGACGCCTGCATCGACTGGCTCGACGAGCAGTTCGGGCGGACCGGGCGCCAGTGGACCAACCAATTCCTCTTTCCCTGGGACTTCGACCACTGGAAGCAGCTCTCCGGCGACCGGGTCGACCTCGCCCGCTTTCCAGAGCACCGCGGCGAGGAGCTGCTGTCCGCCTCCGCCGCGCCGGCCGACTGGGAGCCGAAGGCCGCCGCGCTCCGCCGCTCGGTCGAATGGGCCCTGGGCACGGAGCCCCCGCTGATGCCGCCGCTCGCGCCCCTCTTCCGCATGCGCCGGCCGCCCCCGCCCGGGCCCACCGAGGTCGCCGAGGGCCACTACGGCAATCCCGGCCAGCTCGCCCCCGACGTGCCCGCCTGGGTGATCGAGCGCGGCGGCCCGGAATTCGGGTGGCTGGCGCCGCAGAAGAACGCCGTCACCTCCCGCAAGTTCCGCTTCGGCGACGGGGTCACCGGCGACCTCTACCTGCCGGCGAACGCCGCGCCCGGCGCCAAGCTGCCGACCGTGATCTGGCTGCACGGCTTCAGCTATCCCCTCGGCTACATGTGGGTCTACCGCCGTGACCTGCACCCGATCCTCGCCCTGGCCCAGGCCGGCTACGCCGTCCTGGCCTACGACCAGTGCGGCTTCGGCAGCCGGATGGCGGAAATCGGGCCCTTCTACGACCGCTTTCCCCACTGGTCCCAGATGGGCCGCATGGTGGAGGACGTGCGCGAGGCGGTCGGCGCGCTGCAGAAGGACAAGCAGGTCGATCCCGGCCGCATCTACCTCTACGGCTACACGCTGGGCGGCGAGGTCGGGCTCTACGCCGCCGCGCTGGATCCGCGGATCAAGGGGGTGGTGGCGGTGGCCGGCTTCACCCCGATGCGCACCGACACCGCCGGGAAGGGCACCAGCGGGGTGGCCCGCTACGCGCTGGAGCGCGGCTTCCTGCCGCGCCTGGGATTCTTCGTCGGCCACGAGGCGCGGATCCCCTACGACTTCGACGGGCTGATCGGCCTGATCGCCCCGCGGCCGGTGCTGGTGGTGCAGCCCCGGCGCGACCGCGACGCCACGCCCGCCGACGTGCGGGCGGCGGTGGAGCGCGCCCGCCGGGTCTACCGCGCCTACGGCGCCGACGGGAAGCTCGGCCTGGCCGAGCCCGACGACATCGCCCGCCTGCCCAACGCCACCCTCGACTCCTCGATATCATGGATGCACGCGCACTTCTGACCACCCTGGCCGCCGCCGGCCTCCTTCTCGCGGCGGCCCCGGCCCGCGCCGCCGACGCCCCCGTCACCGTCCGCGAGGACGGCGCCACCTACCTGCTGGACAACGGCATCGTGGCCGCGCGCGTGGCCAGGGCCTCGGGCGACCTCGTCTCGCTGCGCTACCGCGGCAAGGAGATGCTGGCGGTGCCGCTGACGGCGGACGGCCAGCCCGACCTCCAGGCGGATCCGCCGGGGGGCAACGTCCGCGGCTTCGCGCCCTTCACCGACCACCAGTACGGGTTCTGGTCGCACGATGCGATGGGGCCGGTCGGCACCCGCGCGGCCGAGGACCGGGTCACGATCGACCCGCAGGCCAATGGCGGCGAGCGCGCCGAGGTTTCGGTCAAGGGCGTCTCCGGCGGCCGCCGCATGGGCACCGGGCCGGGCTCCAGCCCCTCCGGGAACTTCGCGGCCGACATCGACATCCGCTACGCCCTCGGCCGCGGCGAATCCGGCATCTACACCTACTGCATCTTCGACCACCGGCCGGAATACCCGGCGAGCACGATGACCGAGGCGCGCTTCTGCGTGAAGCTGGCGCCGCTCTTCGACTGGATGCTGGTGGACGCGCACCACCACATGTACTACCCGGCGGAGCGGGAGCAGAAGGGGGACGACAAGTACAACTACACCGCCGACCAGTTCGACCACCCCGCCTTCGGCTGGGCGGGCGCGGCCGACCAGATCGGCTGCTTCCTCGTCAACCCCTCCGCCGAATACCTCAGCGGCGGCCCCACCAAGGTGGAGTTCCTCTGCCACCGCGACACCAACCGGATCGCGGCGCCCTGCATCCTCAACTACTGGCGCAGCAGCCACTACGGCGGCAGCTCGGTCGACGTGGCCCAGGGCGAATCCTGGACCAAGGTCGTCGGCCCCTTCCTCATCTACCTCAATTCCGGGGCCGAGCCGGAGGCGCTCTGGCGGGACGCCATGGCCCGGGCGGCGAAGGAGAAGGCCCGCTGGCCCTACGGCTGGGTCTCCGGGGCCGACTATCCGCACCGCGCCGAGCGGGCGGCGGTCTCGGGGCAGCTGGTGCTGCGCGATTCCGGGCCGGCGGGCCGGGAGGGCGCCCATCCCTTCTCCCACCTCCTGGTCGGGCTGACCCATCCGGACTACCGGGTGACGACCGAGCGGGCGGCCGGCAGCGACACGCCGGTCGAGATCACCTGGATGACCGACGCCAAGCACTACGAGTTCTGGGTGCACGCGGGCGACGACGGGAGCTTCGTGATCCCCGAGGTCCGCCCCGGCCGCTACACCCTGCACGCCATCTCGGACGGCATCCTCGGGGAGTTCGCGCGGGCGGACGTGACCGTCGCGGCCGGCCAGCCCCTCCGGCTCGGCGCGCTGACCTGGACCCCGCGGCGGCTGGGCCGCCAGGTCTGGGAGATCGGCATCCCCAACCGCAACGGCTCCGAGTTCCGCGACGGCGACAACTACTTCCACGACCGGATGGCGGTGGCCTACGCCCGGCAGTTCCCCCGCGACATCGACTACCAGGCGGACCACGGCGACTTCGCGAAGGATTGGTACTTCGAGCAGGTGCCGCATCCGGACCTGGCTGATCCGGCGATCGCCGCCGCGGAGGCTCCGCGCGTCATGCCGCCCCCGCCCAAGCCGGGCGAGCCCCGCCGCCGCTTCGTCTTCCCGCCGCCCATCCTGGGCCGGGCCACCCCCTGGCGGATCCACTTCACGATGCCGGACGCCCCCAAGGGCCGGGCCACCCTGCGGGTGGCGATCGCCGGCGGCTCGACCAGCGGAATCCCGGTCGAGGTCAACGGCCAGCTCGTCGGGGTGATCAAGATCGACGGCGACTCGACCGTCGGACGCAACGGCATCCAGGGCCTCTGGTACGAGCGGGAGGTGCCCTTCGCGGCCTCCTGGCTGAAGGCGGGCGAGAACACGCTCACCCTCACCGTGCCCGCGGGCTCGATCAACCAGGGCATCATCTACGACTACCTCCGGCTGGAGCTCGACGAGCATCCGGCCGGGCGCGGCCTGGGCGGGGGCTGAAGCGATGGCCGGATCCCTCGCCTTGACCCGCCGGCAGGTCCTCCGGGGCCTGGCGGTCGGCGCGGGCGCGGTCCTGCTGCGCCCGGCCCTTCGGGCCCAGGGCGCGTCCGGCGGGGGGCCGCTCGCCGCCACCCGCGCGGGCAGGGTCCGCGGCTTCATGGACGGGGACATCTTCGTCTTCAAGGGCATCCCCTACGGCGCCGACACCGCGCCCCGGCGCTTCCAGCCGCCGCTGCCGCCCGGGCCCTGGACGGGCGTCCGTCCGGCCACGGCCTTCGGCCCGCGCTCGCCCCAGGCGGGCCTGGCCCGCTCCTCCGCCTCCAGCCTGAGCGGGCCGGACGATCCGATGAGCGAGGACTGCCTCCATCTCAATGTCTGGACGCCGGGGATGCGGGACGGCGCCAGGCGGCCGGTCATGGTCTACATCCACGGCGGGGGCTACAACGCGCTCTCCTCCAACGACCCCCTCTACGACGGGGTCCGGCTCTGCCACCGCGGCGACGTCGTGGTTGTCACCCTCAACCACCGGCTCAACGCCTTCGGCTATCTCTACCTGGCCGAGCTGGGCGGGCCCGTCTTCGCCGACTCGGGCAACGCCGGGCAGCTCGACCTCATCCTCGCCCTGCAGTGGGTCCGCGACAACATCGCGGAATTCGGGGGGGATCCGGGCAACGTCCTGATCTTCGGCCAATCCGGCGGCGGGGCGAAGAACGCCTGCCTGATGGGCATGCCCTCGGCCATGGGGCTTTTCCACCGCGCCGCCTCCTCGAGCGGGGAGACCGTCACCGCCTCGCGGCCCGAGACGGCCACCGCCCGCGCCGAGCAGGTGCTCAAGGCGCTGGGCCTGCCGCGGGAGCGGATCGACGAGATCCGCCGGGTGCCGATGGCGGCGCTGGTCGCGGCCAGCCGCGCCACGGGCTACTACGGGCCGGTGGTGGACGGGCGGGCGCTGCCGCGCCATCCCTTCGCGCCCGATGCGCCGGCCTGCTCGGCCCACATCCCCTTCCTCGTCCACACCAACCACGACGAGGCGCGGCTGCTGATCGGCCGGGGCAACCCGGCCCTGTTCGAGCTCACCTGGGCGACGCTGAAGCCGAACCTGGCCCGCTATTCCGAAAAGATGGGCTCTCTCGACCTGGACCGGGTCATCGCGCTCTACCGGCGGCTGCACCCGGAGTATTCGGCGAGCGACGTGTTCTTCGGGGCGACGACCGACTCGCGGGACTGGCGCCCGGCCCTCTGCGAGATCGAGCGCCGGGCGGCGCTGCCGCCGGGCTCGGCCCCGACCTGGTCCTCGGAGATGCGCTGGGGCTCGGACGTGGACGGCGGGAAATGGCGCGCCTGCCACGCCCTCGACCTGCCGCTGTTCTTCGACAACGTCGCGCTCTCGCACCGCATGACCGGAACCTCGCCCGCGGCCTACGCCATGGCCGAGCAGTGGAGCGAGACCTACCTCGCCTTCGCCCGGACCGGAAACCCGAACAACCCCAGGATCCCGCCCTGGCCGGCCTACGACCTCCGGCGGCGGGCGACGATGGTGTTCAACCTCGAGTCGAGGGTGGTGGACGACCCCCGGGGGGAGGAGCGCCGGCTCTTCGAGCAGGTCCCCTACGAGAACCCCGGCACCTAGGACTCAGCGGGCCCGGCGCTCGCGGCGGTGGACCCAGATCAGCCGCACCACGTAGGCGAACACCGCCAGGTTGGCGAGGAGCAGCGCCAGGCGGTGCCAGCTGAAGAGACGGATGCAGCCGCGCACCTCGAAGGGCAGGAAGAAGCCGGTGGCGAGCACCAGCAGGTATTTCGCCCAGGCCTTGTTCAGCCACAGGCCGATGCCCTCGGCGAAGAGGTCGGCGGCGAAGAGGAAGGAGATCAGGCTGAAGTTGCGCAGGGCGTGGGGCCGGAGATCGGCGACCTTCTCGAGCAGCACCTGGACCTCCCGGTTCTCGGGGTCGATCCGCAGGTTGACGGCGAGGTTGCGCACCACCTCGCCCAGGTCGCGGTTGATCAGGTGCAGGGCGCCCAGCCCGATGCCGACCAGGAGCAGCCCCTTGGCGATCTTGACTCCCGCGATCAGCCGGAGCCAGGCCGCCTCCTTTCGGGAAATCGGCTCGGATGGTTGCATGCGCCAGCGCTATTATAGCAGCTTTCCGATCAACAGCGCGGGTTTCCGCGCCCGCAAGCGCGGAATTGGCGGACGGACCGGCATGGGATGGACAAAAAACGCGCAGGCCTCTGGAATGAGGCATGCCCCAACCGAAGACCCCCCGGCTGGCTTTTGCGCTGGCCGTCCTTAGCCTGCTGCCGGCGCTCCGCGCCGCCGATTCCGAAACCGCTCCCGTGGAAACCGCCGCCCAGCACGACGCCCGCATGGCCTGGTGGCGCCAGGCGCGCTTCGGGATGTTCATCCACTGGGGCATCTATTCGGTGCCGGCCGGGACCTGGCAGGGCAAGCCGGTGCCCGGCATCGGCGAATGGATCATGAACAAGGGCAAGATCCCCGTGGCCGACTACGAAGCCTTCGCCAAGCAGTTCAACCCGGTGAAGTTCGACGCGGACGCCTGGGTGGCCCTGGCCAAGGCGGCGGGGATGAAGTACATCGTGATCACGGCCAAGCACCACGACGGCTTCGCCATGTACCGCTCGGCGGTCGATCCCTACAACATCTACGACGCGACCCCCTTCCACCGCGACCCCCTGAAGGAGCTGGCGGCGGCCTGCCTGCGCCAGGGGATGAAGCTCGGGTTTTACTATTCGCAGTCGCAGGACTGGCACGCCCCCGGCGCCTCCGCCATCGGCGGTCATTGGGACCCGGCGCGGCAGGACGGCGACATGGACGCCTACCTGCGGACGAAGTCCGTCCCCCAGGTCCGCGAGCTGCTGACCAACTACCAGCCCTTTCCGGCCGTGCTCTGGTTCGACACCCCGACCGAGCTGATGACCCGGGAGCGGGCGGAGCTCTTCCTCCCGCTGCTCCGGGAGCACCCGCAGGTGATCTGGAACAACCGCCTCGGGGGCGGCTTCCAGGGCGACACCGAGACCCCGGAGCAGCGCATCCCTCCCAAGGGCATTCCCGGCCGGGACTGGGAGACGTGCATGACGATCAACGACACCTGGGGCTACAAGTCGTACGACCACGACTTCAAGTCGACCGCGACCCTGCTGCGCAACCTGATCGACATCGCGAGCAAGGGCGGCAACTACCTCCTCAACGTCGGGCCGACCTCCGAGGGCGTCATTCCCGCCCCGGAGGCCGAGCGGCTCCGGCAGGTCGGGGCCTGGCTCGCGGTCAACGGCGAGGCGATCTACGGCACCGGGCCGACCCTTTTCGGGGACGAGGACGGCGCGTTCAGCCCGACGGAGAAGGACGCCAAGGGGCAGCCCAAGTTCATTCCCGCCTGGGAGTGGCGCTGCACCACCAAGCCGGGCCGGGTCTACCTCCACCTCTTCGCCTGGCCGGAGGGGCCCTTCCGGCTCCATGGCGTCAAGTTCCGGGTGGCGCGGGCCTATCTGCTGGCCGATCCGCGGCGCGCCCCCTTGGGCGTCTCGCAGCACGGCGGCGAGCTGGCCCTGACGCTGCCGAAGGAGGCGCCGGACCCGATCGCCTCGGTGGTCTGCCTCGAGACGGAATAGCCCCTGGGGGATTCACCGGCAGTGCCGGGCTCCCCCCCTCCCACCTCCCTTCCGGTACAAATCGGCCTTAAATCCGGCGGCGAGGCCTTGTGCGCGGCCCGGAACGGCGCAGTGTGGGTGCGAGGTCCAGCTGGTCGAAGCGGATAGGCGGCGCCACCAACCGGCATGAATGCAAAATTTCCTCTCCCAGATTACGAGACGGCCGAGCGGGACCGCCTCAAGGCGCGGGTGTCCGAGCTCGAGACGGCCTGCCGCGCCAAGGACCAGTTCATCTCCAGGCTCAACCACGAGTTGCGCACCCCCCTCACGGCCATCGTCCTCTGGACGACCCTGATGCGCGCGGGCGAGGTGGCGGAGGACGAGCGGGACGAGGCGCTCCGCATCCTGGAGCAGTCCGCGCTCGAGCTGCAGCAGCTGGTCGATGATTTGATCGGGCTGGCCCGCCCGGCCCCGGCCCGGCAGCCGGCCTAGGCGATGAGGGCCGCCCGCGCCGACGTGGTGGTGATCGGCGCCGGCGCGGCGGGCCTCGCCGCCGCCGGCCGGCTCGCGGCCCAGGGCCTGGACGTGGCGGTGCTGGAGGCGCGCAGCCGCCTCGGCGGTCGGATCGCGACGGTGCGGGACCCCGACTGGCCGGTGCCCGTCGAGCTCGGCGCGGAATTCGTCCACGGCGGCAACGCGGCCCTGCGCGCGGCGCTGCAGCGGGCCCGGATCGTGCCGAGGGAGCTGGGCGAGGAGCACCGGGAATTCTTCCGCGGCCGGTTCCGCCCCCGCGCCGACCTTTGGGCGCTGGTGCGCCGCGCCGCCGGGCGCATCCCCGAGCTGGTCGGGCCGGGAGGCTCCTTCGCCGAATTCCTCCGCCGCTCGGACGGCGAGCTCTCCCCCTCCGACCGGCTGATGCTGCGCAGCTTCGTCGAGGGCTTCGAGGGCGCCCCGGTGGGCCGGATGAGCGCCGCCGCCCTGGCGGGCGAGCGCACCGACGAGGGGCAGTACCGCCTGCCGGACGGCTACGACCGCCTGGTGTCGGCCCTGGCCGGGGACCTGGAGCGGCGGAAGGTCCCGCTGCTGCGCCACCGGGTGGTGCGGAAGATCGCCTGGCGCCCGGGACGGGTGGAAATCGAGGCGCGGGACACGGTCGGCGGCGGCCTCGCCCGCCACGTCGCCCGCGCCGCGGTGATCACGCTCCCCCTTGGGGTGCTGCGGGCCCGGCCGCCGGAGGCCGGGGCGATCGCCTTCTCTCCCCCGCTGGCCGAGCGGGACGCCATCCTGGCGCGGCTGCGGTCGGGGCACGCCCTGCGGGTCGCGCTCCGCTTCGACCCCGACTTCTGGAGGAGGCGCATCCTGCCCCGGATCGGCGGCGGCTTCGTCCACTCCGACAATCCGGGCATCGCCGTCTGGTGGTCGCTCGCGCCCGCGCCGGCGCTGGTGGCCTGGGCGGGCGGGCCCCGCGCCGAGCGGATGGGCGGATGGGACGGGGGGAGGCTGCTGCGGGAGGTGCTGCGGTCCCTGGCGCCGGTCGCCGGGGTGGGGGCCGCGGAGCTGCGGCGCGGCCTGGCGGACGCGCGCTACCACAACTGGCTGGCCGATCCCTATGCGCGGGGCTCGTACAGCTACGCCCAGGCCGGTCTGGAGGACGCCCCGGCGCGGCTGGCGCGGCCGGCGGGGGAGACGCTCTTTTTCGCGGGGGAGGCCACCGCCGAGATCAACGAGCTCGGCACGGTGCACGGAGCCCTCTCCAGCGGCCTGCGGGCCGCCGACGAGATCATCCGTTTTCGCACCTCAGGACATAGACGGCGCCCTGCGCCGAGCCGAGGGCGAGCTGCCCGTCGTCGGGGGACCAGGCGAGCTTGGTCGGCGGCTGCGTCATCTTGACGGTGGCCCGCAGGGGCTGGCGCCGGTCCGGGCTCCACAGCATCACCGTCCCGTCCGAGGCCGCGGTCGCGAGCAGGCCGTGCCGGTGCTGGAAGGCCAGCGCGCAGACGGGGGCGTCATGGGGGAACATCGCCGGGGCGCGGCCCTCGGGGCCCGGGCCGGAGCAGTCCCAGACGCAGGCGTCCCGGCCGCCGCCGGTCGCCAGCCAGCGGCCGGTGCGGTCGAAGGCGAGGTGCTTCACCTTGGTCTCGTAGCCGCTCATCTGCAGCTCGAGCTCCTCGTCGGGGATCCAGAGGTGGACGCTCGGATCCTGGTTGCCCGAGACCAGCCAGCGGCCCTCCGGGGACCAGACCAGCGCCTGGATGCCGTTGTTGTAGGGAAACTCCTTCCGGAGCGCCCCGGTGCCGGCGTCGATCAGCCGCACCCCGCCGAAGAAGGCCGCCGCCAGCTGGGGCGCGTTCGGCCGCCAGGCGAGCGCCGCGAAGGTCTTGGGGGCCTCCGGCAGCGCCTGCCGGAGGGTTCCGTCCGGCCCGAGGAGGGAAAGCCTCCGTCCGCAGGCCGCGGCCACCGCCGGGCCCCAGGCGAGGTGCTCGACCCAGCCCGAGCCCACGGCGGCCGTGGCCGTGTGCTGGCCGGTGGCCCCGTCCCAGAAGCGGACCGCGCCGTCCTGGCCCCCGCTGGCCAGGGCCCGGCCGCCGGGCGCCCAGGCAAGGGCGTTGGTGCCGTTCTCGTGCCCGGGCAGCTCGTGGCGCCGGGCGCCGTCGGCGGCCGCGAAGAGCGCGACCGGGCCGGCGGCCGACGCCGCGGCCAGCAGGGCGCCGTCCGGCGACCAGGCCAGGTCGATCGCGTAGTCGTCGAGCTGGCCGGCCCAGTGCTTGGTGAGGTTCACGTCAGGCAGGCCTGGAAGGCCTCCGTGAGCTGGGCCCGGTCGAGGTTCTTGCCGATGAAGACCATCGTGTTCATCCGCGGCCCCGGGCCCCAGTCCCGGTCGAAGCGCGCGTCGAAGAGCATGTGCACCCCCTGGAAGACCAGCCGCTGGTCCTTGCCCTTCACGTTGATCACGCCCTTCATCCGGTAGAGGTCGCCCCCCTGGGTCCGCAGCAGCTCGCCGATCCACTGGTTCAGCTTCTGGGGGTCGAGCCGCCCGGTCTGCTGGATCCCGACCGAGGAGACGGCGTCGTCGTGGGAGTGGCTGTGATGGTAGTCGCGCTGCCAGCCCGGCTTGACCGGTTCGCCCCGCACCAGGACGTGCAGCGGCTCCTCGCCGCAGCCCTCGAAGAGGGCGTAGAGGCCCGCCTCGTCCACCCGCAGCGGGTAGCGCCCGTTGCCCCGCTCGAGAAGGAGCCGCAGGAGCCCCGGCCCCGGGCGGCAGGGATCGCCTGGCCCCAGCTTCATTTCCGGGCCGGAGAAGGCGGTGAGCGCCTCGGCTTCCTGGACGGCGAAGGGGGAGGGGAACCCCGGCTCGTCCTTTTCCAGCGCGGCCATGTGGGTCTGGGCCACCGGGCGCACCGGCAGCAGGGCGACGTCGAGTTCGTTCTCGTTGCCCCGGTGGTGATGGTGGCGGTGGGCATGCCCGTGGCCCTCGCCGGGCCCGTGGTCGTGCTCCGCCCCGTCGTGGCCGATCACCAGCTCGTGGTCGCCGGCCGGCAGGGAATAGACCCCGGCCCATTCGAAGGGATACTCCGGCTCGAGGAACTTCGGGTCGAGCTCGGCGGCGCGCTCGAGGTTGAAGCCCCCGACGTCCAGCACCCGGTCGAGCGGCACGGCGCAGTCGCGCGTGCGGTGGATCCGCGCCACCGCGTTGATCCGCCGGATCCGCTCCTCCAGCTCGTCGAGCTCGGCCGGCTTCACCAGGTCGGTCTTGTTCAGCAGGATGACGTCGGCGAAGGCGATCTGCTTGACCGACTCGTCCCCGGCGTCGAGGTGGGTGAGGACGTGCTTGGCGTCGACCACCGTGACGATCGCGTCCAGCCGGTAGGCCGCGCGCATCTCCTCGTCGGTGAAGAAGGTCTGGGCCACCGGGGCGGGATTGGCCAGCCCCGTCGTCTCGATCAGGATGCCGTCCAGCTTGTCCTTGCGCTTGAGCAGCCGGCCGAGGATGCGGATCAGGTCGCCGCGCACCGAGCAGCAGATGCACCCGTTGTTCATCTCGAAGAGCTCCTCCTCGCCCGAGATCACCAGCTGGTTGTCGACGCCGACCTCGCCGAACTCGTTCTCGATCACGGCCAGCTTGCGGCCGTGCTGCTCGGTCAGGATCCGGTTGAGCAGGGTGGTCTTGCCGGCGCCGAGGAAGCCGGTGAGGACGGTGACGGGAATCATAGCCAAGAGGTAGGGCGAACCGGGGTTATTTCAAGCCGGCCGCCAGCGTCAGGACGTTGTGCCGGAAGAGCCGCTCGTAGGTCGAGCCGTCCGGCTCGGTCGTGAGCCCGTCGGGGTAGAGGATCCCGCCGATCTTGGCCCCGGTCTCGCGCGCCAGCGCCGCCGCCAGCTTCGAATTCTCGGAATTCTCGACGAAGACCGCCCGGATGCCCTCCCGGCGGATCAGGTCCGTCAGCCGGGCCAGCTGCCGGGCGTCGGGGTCCGCCTCCGGGCTCAGGCCGCTGACCGGATAGACGGTGAAGCCGTAATCGCGCGCGAACCAGCCGAAGGCGTCGTGGGTGGTGACGATCCGCCGGCGCCCGGCGGGGATGCCGGCGAGCTCCCGCGCCGCCCAGGCGTCGAGGGCGGCCAGCCTCCGCTCGTAGGCGCCGGCGCGGGCGCGGAAGCCCGCGGCCTCCCCCGGCCGCAGGCGCGCGAAATCCTCCGCGACGCCGCGGGTGACCTTGGCCGTGGCCCGCGCGCTGTTCCACCAGTGCGGATCGGGCTCGCCCCGGGGGCCGGCGCGGACCGCCTCGTCCCGGAGGACGCCGCCGGCCTCGGCGATGACGGCGCGTCCGCCGGCGTTGGCCGCCAGCTTGCGCAGGTAGGGCTCGAGCCCGAGGCCAGAGGCCAGGATGAGGTCGGCGCCCGAGAGGGCCCGCATGTCGCGCGGCGCCGGCTCGAAGGTGTGGGGGTCGACCCCGGGCGGGAGCAGGGGCTGGACCGCCACGGCGCCCCCTCCTACCTCCCGGGCGATTTCCGTCAGGACGGTGAAGAGCGTGACGACGCGCAGCGGCTGGGCGGACGCGGCGGTCGCGAGCGCGGCGGCGGCGAGCGCCGCAAGGAGGCCCTGGCGGCGCGCGCTCATTCGTCCTTCCGGTTGCCCTGGGGAAACGGGAAGGCCACCGAGGTGTAAACATGGCCCCGCACGTCGATCCGCTGCAGGACCCCTTCGAAGCGGCCGGTGTTCCGGAGCCAGTCCGCCTGCGCCGTGAACTCGGAGGTGTGCCCGGCCGTCTCCCCGGTGGCCGGGTTGGCCACCGGCCGGAAACGGAGCGTCGCGGGTTTCCCGGCCACGGTCGCGCCGACTTCGAACGAGGGATCGGACACCCGGATGAAGGTCTCCATCTCGCTGTCCAGCACGTAGGCCTCCATCCGCCCCTCCGCCGGGTCGCGGACCAGCTCCAGAAAATAGAGCTCTCCGAGTTGGACGGGCGTGCCGCCATGGGGAGGCTGGTCGGCCGCGGGGGCCGGCGGCGGCGCGTGCCGGGCGCAGCCGGCGAGGGGGGCGAGGGCGAGGGCCAGGCAGAACGTTCGGAGGAAGCTCATGGATTTCCCAGGGAACGCCAGCGCTCCAGCTCGACCTCGAGGGCGACTTGGATGCCGGCCCGGGCGCCGGCGGGGACGGGCCGCAGGCCGAGGAGGTAGAGCGCGGCCTGGCGCGCCAGCTCCGGGTCGGGGAAATCCCGCGGCTCGGCCAGGTGGCACCCGAGGTAGTGCCGCGCCCAGGCGCGGGATCCCGCCCGCACCAGGGTCTCGCGCCAGCGCTGGGCGAGCCGGTGGGTATTGGCCTCGTCCCGGTCCTTGCGCCCGGGCGAGGCGCTGATCCGGTGGCCGACCCGGCTACGGAGGGCGACGGCGTTGATCCGGCCGGCCGCTGCGGCGCGGAAGCACAGGTCCACGTCCTCGCATCCGTTGACATACCCCTCGTCGAATCCGCCGAGCTCGCTCCAGAGCCGGGCGGAAACCAGGAAGCAGGCGCCGGTGAGCGCCGGCACGGGGCGGACCGGGCGCAGGAGCCGCTCCCAGGCCGGCACGGGGCGGCGGTCGTGCTCCGGCTTCCCCTGGTGGTTGACGCGGATCCCGGCGTGGTCGAGGCGCCCGGTGCGGGCGTCGAGCTGGACGTTGCCCACCAGCCCGGCCCGCGCGCCGAGCGCGGCGTGCGCGGCGAGCATCGGCTCGAGCCAGCCCGGCGCCAGCACGAGGTCGTTGTTGATCAGGGCAAGCAGCTCGCCCCGGGCGCGGGCCGCGCCGCGGTTATTCGCGCCGGCGTAGCCCAGGTTGCGCTCGTTCCGGACCGCCTGGAAGGGAGGCCGCAGCGTGTCCAGCCATTCCCGGGTGCCGTCGCTGCTGCCGTCGTCGACCAGGATCGCCTCCCAGGCGAGCCCGCGGGGGAGGGTGGAGGGGAGCGCCGCCGCGATCGCCTGCGTCAGCGGCAGGCAGTTGTAGAGCGGGATGACCACGCTCAGGCGCGGCGCGGAGGCCCCGGAATCGGCGGAGGGGCTCACCCCTGGGGCGACTCGGCCAGGAGCCGGCGCAGGTAGCCCGCGTAGGCGGACTTGCCCAGGCGCTCGACGGCGGCCTGGAAGCGGGCCCGGTCGATCCAGCCCTTCGACCAGGCGATCTCCTCCGGGCAGGCGATCTTGAGCCCCTGGCGGTGCTCGATGACCTGCACGAACTGGGCGGCCTCGAGCAGCGACTCGTGGGTGCCGGTGTCGAGCCAGGCCGTGCCGCGCCCGAGGAGCTCGACGTGCAGCTTACCGGCCTCGAGGTAGAGCCGGTTCAGGTCGGTGATCTCCAGCTCCCCGCGGCGGGAGGGCTTGAGCCGCCGGGCCAGGGAGACGACCTCGCGGTCGTAGAAGTAGATCCCGGGGATGGCGTAGTTGGATTTGGGCTGGGCGGGCTTCTCCTCCAGGGAGAGCACCCGGCCGTCCTTCGCGAACTCGACCACGCCGTAGGCGGCGGGATCGGCCACGTGGTAGCCGAAGATGGTCGCGCCGGCCTCGCGGGCCGCCGCCCGCTCCAGCGACTTGGTCAGGTCCTGGCCGTAGAAGAGGTTGTCGCCGAGGATGAGGGCGGAGGGGGCGTCGCCGACGTGGTCGGCTCCGATCAGGAAGGCCTGGGCCAGCCCCTCCGGCTTGGGCTGCGCGGCGTAGCTGAGGGTGAGCCCGAAGTGGCTGCCGTCGCCCAGCAGCCGCTGGAAGAGCGGCAGGTCCTGCGGCGTCGAGATGACCAGGATCTCGCGGATGCCCGCGTGCATCAGCACCGACAGCGGATAGTAGACCATCGGCTTGTCGTAGATCGGCATGAGCTGTTTGCTCACGGCGATCGTCAGGGGGTAGAGCCGCGTTCCCGAACCGCCGGCGAGGATGATTCCTTTGCGGGGCATGGTCATTCGGCTATCACGGTCAGCCCTTGGCCCCAAGCCTTTCCCGGGCGTAGCGGTGGCGGGTGATGTCGGCGCACCAGGCGCGGTGGGCCAGGTACCAGTCGACGGTCTTGTCCATGCCGCTCTCGAAGGACTCCTGAGGCCTCCAGCCGAGCTCCCGGCCGATCTTCGCGCAGTCGATGGCGTAGCGGCGGTCGTGCCCCGGCCGGTCGGCCACGAACGTGATCTGCGCGGAGTAGGATTTGCGGTCGGCGCGGGGGGACTTGGCGTCGAGCAGCCCGCAGATCCGCCGCACCACCTCCAAGTTGGGCCGCTCGTTGAGGCCGCCGACGTTGTAGGTCTCGCCCGGGCGGCCCTGCTGCAGGACCAGCCAGATGGCCCGGGCGTGGTCCTCGACGTAGAGCCAGTCGCGCACCTGCTGGCCGTCGCCGTAGACGGGCAGGTCCTTGCCCTCCAGCGCATTCAGGATCACCAGCGGGATCAGCTTCTCGGGGAAATGGTAGGGCCCGTAGTTGTTCGAGCAGTTGGTGGTGAGGGTGGGCAGCCGGTAGGTGTGGTGGTAGGCGCGGACCAGGTGGTCGCTGGCGGCCTTCGAGGCGGCGTAGGGGCTGTTGGGCGCGAAGGGGGTCTCCTCGGTGAAGGCCGGGTCGGAGGGGCCGAGGGTGCCGTACACCTCGTCGGTCGAGACGTGGAGGAAGCGGAAGGACTCCTTCCGGCCCGCCGGCAGCGCGGCCCAGTGGCGGCGGGCGGCGTTGAGCAGGCGGAGCGTGCCGGTGACGTTGGTTTGGACGAAGGGCTCGGGGGAGTCGATCGAGCGGTCGACGTGCGACTCCGCCGCGAAGTTGACCACGGCGTCCACCGCGTGCTCCGCCAGCAGCCGGCCCACCAGCGCCTCGTCGCCGATGTCCCCCTGGGCGAAGGCGTAGCGGGGATCGCCCGCGAGGTCGGCCAGGTTGGCGGGATTGCCCGCGTAGGTGAGCTTGTCCAGATTCACCAGCCGGCCGAGGCCGCTCCCGCGCTCCTGGAGGCGCTGGCGGATGAAGTTGCTGCCGATGAAGCCGCAGCCGCCGGTGACAAGGAGGTTCACGCGGCGATGGCGCGGGTCCAGCGGCCCAGCGAGCGGGCGATGGCCTCGTGGACCTCGGTCAGGCGGATCCCCGCCTTCTCCAGCTTGGAGGAGTCGAGCACGCAGTTCGAGCGGGGGGTCTTGGCCGCCACCTTCATGAACTCCTCCTCGCTCGCGAAGAAAGCGAACTCCTTGCGGCAGACGCCGCTCTGGCGGATCAGGTCCACCACCTCGCGGGTGGTGACGCTCCCCGGGTTGGTCACGTTGTAGGTGCCGAAGGGCACGCGCTTCTCCCAGCAGGCGAAGGTGGCGGCGACGAACTCGTGCAGCTCGGACACCGAGTTGGTGGCCTCGAGCAGCTGGGCGTAGCGCATCAGCTTCGTCAGGTAGTTGCGGGGGTTGTCGACGTGGTCGAAGGGGATGCGCAGCCGCCAGACGTAGACCTCGGGCCGGCCCGCCAGGACCTCCTCGCCCAGCGCCTTGGTTCCGCTGTAGAAGGAGCAGTGGTTGGCGCGGAAGGTGAAGTTGGGGACGTCCTCCTCGCGGAAGCCGCCCCCGTCGGCGCGCCTGCCGCTGTAGATGCAGCCGGAGGAGACATGGCCCCAGGGCACGCCGGCCTCGGCGCAGGCCGAGGCGATGTAGCCCGGCAGGACGGCGTTGCCGAAGAGGGTCTCGGCCTTGTGCAGCTCGCAGGCGTCGACGTTGGGCTTGCCGGTGTAGCCCGCGGCGTTGATCAGGAATTCCGGGCGGTCGCGCCGCAGCTCCGCGCGCAGGAGGGTGGGGTCGGTGTAGTCCACCTCGGACCGGCGCAAATTGCGGAAGGGGATGCCCTTCTGCTGCAGGAGCGCCTGGTAGGCCTGGCCCACGTAACCCGAACCTCCGAGTAGATAGATCATGCTACAGTCAACGCGCAGGCTAGGGGGTCGGGGGCGGTTTGTCTACTTCCGCTTGTAGTCCCCGCGGCTGAAGTACTTCTCCAGCCAGACGTACATGCAGATGAAGAAATAGCGGCTGCCCATCTCCTTGATCTTGAGCTTGGCCGCGCCGTGCTTGCGGTTCTGCCAGGTGATCGGAATCACCGTCCAGCTGAAGCCCCGCACGATGGCCTTGAGCGGGATCTCCACCGTCAGGTTGAAATGCGGCGAGAGGTAGGGCCGGCAGCCCTCGATCACGCTCCGGCGGTAGGCCTTGAAGGCGTTGGTGGTGTCGTTGAGCCGGATGGCGAAGAGGACCCGGATGAAGAGGTTGGCCACCCGGTTGACCAGGAGCTTGAAGCGGGGGTAGTCGACCACCCTCCCGCCGCGCACGAAGCGGCTGCCGAAGGCGCAGTCGTAGCCCGACTCGAGCAGCCGCCAGTAGCGCACCGCATCCTCCGGCGAGTCGGAGGCGTCGGCCATCATCACCACCACCGCGTCGCCCCGGACCCGTTCGAAGCCTTGGATGATCGCACGGCCGAAGCCGTGCGGCCCGGGATTCCGGACCGGCGCGAGCGCCGGCACCTCGGCGCGGAGCCCCTGCAGCACCTCCCAGGTGCGGTCGCGGCTGCCGTCGTCCACCACCACGATCTCGTGGGGGATCCGCTCGCGGGTGAAGGCCGCGTGGATGTCCCGGACGGTGCCGGGCAGCGACTCCTCCTCATCGCGCGCGGGGATGACGACGGAGAAGAGGGCGAGGGGCGCGGCGGCGCTCATCCCGCGGAGAGCTCCAGCCACTCGGGGTGGCTCCGGGCATGGGCCGCGATCTCCTCCAGGATCGCGTCCACCGGGACCTGCGGCCGCCACCGCCAGATCCGTTCCGCCTTGGCGCAGTCCAGGACGATCCAGGGCAGGTCGAAGGCGCGGGAGGCGGGAGCGGCGCCCACCGCATGGGGCCCGAGGGCCGCCGCGCACCAGTCGCTGAGCTGCCTAAGCGAGCGGGCGGAGGCCGGTCCTCCGCCCAGGTTCACGATCCGGTCTGAGGCCGGGAGCCGCGGGGCCTGGAACTGGGCCAGGAGGAGCGGGACCAGGTCCCGGGGATGCAGGCAGTCCCGCACCTGGTGGCCCTGGCCGTCGAAGCCGATGTAGGCGAGGGGGCGCTTCCGGAGCCAGCTGTTGATCCAGAAGGCGAAGATGCCCTGGTCGGCGCGGCCGAACTGGCCGGCGCCGGCCAGCACGCCGCAGCGGTTGACGAAGACCGGAAGGCTGAACGCCTCGCCGTATTCCAGGGCGAGCGCCTCGCTCGCGACCTTGGTCGCGCCGTAGAGGGAGACCGGGGCGGCGGTGGGGAAGGCCTCGTCGATTCCCGCCGCGCTGGCGCCCGGCGGCGGCCGGCCGCCGAAGTCCGGCCGGAAGGCGCCGTTTTCCGCCTTCATCGCGAGGGCGGCGAGCGGGCCGATCGAATAGACCCGGCTGGTGCTGAGGAGCACGAAGCCCGCCCGGTGGCGCTTGCAGTACTCCAGCAGGTTGACCGTCCCCCAGAGGTTGTGCTCCACCAGCTGGCGCGAACTGGTCTGCCCGTCCACCCCCGCCAGCACGCTGGGGTTGGCCGCGGCGTCGATCACCCATTCGCAGGGGGGGAGGGCATCGACGTCGCCGGCCAGCCGGATGTCGCCGTGGAAGAACTTCACGCCGAGCTTCTTCAGCCCGGCCCGGTTGGTCTCGCTGCCGGCCCGGCCGAGGTTGTCGATGCCGACGATCTCCGGCTTGGCCGCGCTCTGGGCCAGCTCGCGGGCCAGGGTGCTCCCGACGAAGCCGCAGACGCCGGTGATGAGGATCTTCATTTGGAGGCGGCTGGGGCCGGGGACGGCTTGGTTTGGCGCTGCTGCTGGGCGATCTGGAGCAGGTCGGTGACGAGCATCCGGTCGTCCCGGCGCCTGCGCTCGGCCTCGGTCAGGGGCGGAGGGGCGGGGCGCGGCGGCGGCGCCTCCCGTGGGGCGGGGGCGGCCGCGGGCCGGGCGTCCAGGAACGGCGAGCGGCTGGCCAGATCGGCCCGCAGCCAGCCCGCGGCTCCGAAAAGGGAGCAGAGCAGCAGCGGCCGGCCGAGGTCGGAGGGACGGGGCATGGACGGCCCGCGATCATGGGGGCAACCGGCGCCTCCCGTCGAGCCTTTCAGGGACGGGCGGGATCCCGGGCGGTGCGCCGGGCGAGGCGGAGCGCCAAGGCCGCGCCCAGGCCGGCGTAGAGCCACAGGCTGGGAGCCCCGCCGCCGCCCGGGGAGGGAGCCGCGGGGGCGGCCGGGATCGCCGCGGGGTTGATCGTGATCGTCAATTGCGCGGTGCCGGTGCCGACGCTGTTGGAAGCGCCGATGATCACGGTGTAGGTGCCGGCCGGGCCGGGCGTGCCCGCGATCACGCCGGTGTCGCCCACGACCAGCCCGGCGGGCAGGCTGCCGCCGAGGATGCTGTAGCTCGTGGGGGAATTCGTCGCCAGGATCGAGTAGCTGAAATCGCTGCCGACGGTGCCACTGGCGGACGTGCTGCTGGTGATCACCGGCGCCTGGGTGGCGGTGGCGGCGGTGACGAATTCCAGCTGCGTGCCGTTCACCGCGAAAGTGCCCGTGACCCCGGGCGCCAGCGCGACATAGCTGAAGTCGCTGGCCGCGAAGTTCGTGCTGGCAAAGCTGGCGAGGACGTAGGTGAGGGCTGGGCCGCCCGTGTTCTGGAAGTCGAAGGTGTAGCTGCCCGAGCCCGCCTTGATCAGGGAGCCGGTGATTTCCAGCGAGCTGGCGGCGGCGGCGGTGGACCCGAGTCGATAGACCCCTTCGGCCGTGCCGTTCCAGGTGACGCTGCCACCGACGGCCAGGGGGGCGGTGAGCCCTCCGCCGGGCGCAAAGAAGGAACCCGCCTGGAGGATGAGGTTCGATCCGAACCGGCCGATTCCGGTCACCGTCCCGCCATTGGCGACGGTGACTGGGCCGCTTCCGCTGGCGCTGGTGCCCGTCAGGTTGTTTTCGATGTCGAGGGTCCCCGCGTTGACCGTGATGCCGCCTGAGAACGTGTTGGCGTTCGCGAGCACCAGAGTCCCGGCTCCGTTGAGGTTCAGCGACCAGACGCCGGCGTTGGGCCCGGTGCCCCCGTTGCCGCTCTGGTCGGCGATCACGTCGGCGATGGTCTGGGTTTGGTTGGCCGTCGGCGAGAAGGTCAGGGTTCCGCTTCCGCCATCCGGCGCGTCGCTGCCGGCCATGAAAATGCCCGAACCGAAGGCCGAGCCCGATCCCGCGCCCGTTCCGGCGGCGGCCAGCTGCACTTTGTTGCTCCGGATGGAGAGCGGCCCTTGCACGGTCAGGTTGCCTCCGGAGAGGAAAATCGCTCCTCCCGCCGCCAGGCCGTCGCCCCCGGCTGCGAGCTGTCCGCTCTGCCCGTTGCCTGCGCCGATTCCCCCGCTCCCGGGCGTCCCGCCCGAAACTCCGAAGACGCTGCCGGCCGCACCACCGCCGCCGCCATATCCGCCGTTCCCGCCATTGCCCGCGAGGGCGCCATTGGCGCCTCCGCCACCTCCGCCTCCGCCGAAGCCGCCGTCGCCTCCGTTTCCGCCGGCCGCTCCGCCTCCGCCCCCGCCTCCGCCGAGCCCGCCTTTGCCTCCGGTGGGAGGAACCGTGAGGGGCGCATTGGCGCCGCCGACCCCGCCGCCGGCGCCGCCTGCAGTGCCGCCGCTGGCGCCGCCCCCACCACCGGCGCCGCCGGTAGCCCCCGCGACCAAGCCATTTCCGCCCTGCGCGGCCCCCGCCGCGATGCCCGCTCCGCCGGGCCCTGAGGCGGCTCCACCAGTGCCACCCAGGCCGAAGCCGCCTCCGCCCCCGCTGCTGTCGGCCGCCGAGGCGCCGCCGTTGCCGCCGATCCCGCCTCCGCCTCCGCCGGCGACATTGCCGCCAGCCAGGCCTCCGCCTGCCCCTCCCTTCGCGACGCAGCCCAGGCCTGCGCCCCCCGCCACCAGGCCGAAGCTCATGTTGTTCAGCGTCACATTGGTGCCGGGCGCCATGAAAAGGCCGCCGCCCGCGCCCAGTCCGCCCCCGCCGCCCGGGCCGCCGCTGCCGCCTTGGGCCAGCGTGTTCATGATCGACAGGTTCTGGAGGGTGACGGTGCCCCCCAGCACGGTGAACCCGCGCTGAATTCCACCGCCGTCGAGGGTCTTGTTCGAGCCCTCGATCGTCACCGGCACGAGGGCATTGAGCGCGGGCAGGGTGTTAGTCGCCCCGAGGGTGATCGAACCGGCGAACTGAATCAGATAGGTGACGAAGGGATTGCCATTGTTGTCCACCGTGGTCAGGGCGTTGACCAGGTCGGCCGCGGTGCCGACGACGAGGGTGGTCTGGCCGGTGGGCAGGATATTGATGGTCAGGGTCTGGGTGACGCTGCCGTTCGGATTGCTCGCGACGACGGTAACTACGGTGGAGCCCGGCGTGAGCGGGGTTCCGGAAACCCGGCCGGTCGTGGGATCGAGCTTCAATCCGCCGGGCAGGGTTCCGGAAGTGACGCTGAACTGGGTGGGGTTGTTCGTGGCGGTGAGGTTGAACGAAAGGGGGGTTAGGACAGTTCCGGACACGCTGTTGGCGCTGGTGAAAACCGGAGGAGGCAGGATGAAGGGGATGGTGAACTGGATTTGGGTGGCGGTGACCGTGAAGCTGCCGGTCAGCCCGCTGGGCAAGCCGGTGTAGGTCAGGTCGGCTGCGGTGAAATTGGTGCTGGCGAACGTCGCCAGCACATAGGTGAAGCCGCCGGAGAGCGGCCCAGTATTCTGGAAATTGAACAGATAGGGCCCGCTGCCGCTCTTGAGCAGGGCTCCGCCGACCGCCAGCGCGTTGGACACCTGGGCCGCGGCCCCGCCGGGGAGGGTGTAGAGCGCCTCGGCGCCTCCAACCCACGTCACGTTGCCGCCGACGCTGAGGTTGCGGCCGGCGCCGTCCCCCGGCGCGAAGAACGAGCCGGCCTGCAGCGTGAGGTTCGAGGCAACCCGGCCCGGGCCGGTGATGGTTCCATTGGAGGAGACGGTCACCGGTCCCGACCCCGTGGCGCTCGTCGGCGGCAGGGTCGAAGAATCGTTGTTCACGACGAGGATGCCGCTGGTCACGTTCACTCCGCCGGAGAAGGTGTTGGCGCCGGAAAGGACCAGGGTGCCTCCGTTGCTCAGCTTCAATCCCCAGGCGCCGCTGCCGCCGTTGCCTCCCTGGTCGGCAATGGTGTCGGACACCGTCTGGGTCTCGCCGGGGGAGGGGCTGAAGTTCAGGAGCGAGGCGGTGCCGCCGTTGTTCGAGTCGTTGCCTGCCAGAAAGAGGCCCGAGCCGAGGGCCGCGCCGGCGCTGGGCCCAGGTTCGCCCGCCAGGATCGTTTGGGCTCCGGAAGCGCCGCCCGCGACCGTGTTGGCCGAAATCGTCACCGGCCCTGAGAAGGTGAGATTGCCTCCCGCGACGAAGATGGCGCCGCCCGCGCCCAGGCCTCCTCCCGCGCCGCCGGTGCTGGTGATTTGGCTGCCGGATTTTCCTCCGCCGAAGCCCGGCGTCCCGTTCGGCCAGCCCGCCCCCCCGCCGAACCCGCCGCTGCCGCCGCCGCTTCCCCCGCTGCCGCCGCCCCCGCCAAATCCGCCGTTGCCGCCGGTTCCGCCCGTGGGTCCCCCGCCGCCGCCCCCGCCGCCGAATCCACCGTTGCCGCCGGTCACGCCGCTGCCACTGGCCCCGGCGATGCCGCCGCCCCCGCCGCCCCCCTGGCCGCCGGAACCTGAGCCGCCGCCGCCGCCCCCGCCGCCATTGGCGCCTCCTGTTCCGGGCGCGACGGCGATGCCGCCGAGATTGGCAA
>DASZWO010000024.1:0-18318 GCA_035546595.1 Opitutaceae bacterium | reverse complement strand
GCCGTCGGCGAGCTGCGCTGGCTGCCGGAGGGCGATCCCTTCCGCATGCCCGGGCGGGCGGCCCGGCCGGCGGCGGCGGTCGCCCCGGCGCCGGCGCCGCCCGCGTTCGCCGCGCCCGAAGGGGAGGCGGAGCGGCTGCTGGCGGGACTCTGGGCGGAATTGCTCCGGGCGCCCCGGATAGGACGCCAGGACAATTTCTTCGCCCTGGGCGGTGATTCGATCATCGCCCTCCAGGTGGCGGCCCGCGCGGCTTCGGCCGGATGGACCGTCCCGGCCCAGGCGGTGTTCACGCGCCAGACCCTCGCCGAGCTGGCTGGCGCGGCCGCGCCGAAGGCGGCCGGCGACGCCCGGCGCGGTGGAGAGGAGGCCGGCGCCATTCTCCTCACGCCGATCCAGCGCTGGTTCTTCGAGCTCGGTCTGGCTCAGCCGGACCATTGGAACCAGTCGATGCTGCTGGTCACGCCGCCGGACTTCGACCTCGCCCGCTGCCGCGCGGCGCTGGAGGGGATCGCGGCCCGGCACGAGGGGCTGCGGCTGCGCTACCGCCAGGGGCCGGCGGGCTGGGGCGTGAGCCGCGAAGGCTCTGCCGGCGGCGTCGCGCTCGAGGTCCGCCCCTTGCCCGATCTCGCCGCCGGCATTGCCGCCGCCCAGGGCGGCCTCAGCCTGGCGGAGGGCCCGCTGCTCCGGGCGGTGTATTTCGAGGGGAAGGCGGGAGGGGAGGGCCGCTTGTTCCTCGCGGCGCACCATGTGGCGATCGACGGAGTCTCGTGGCGGATCCTGCTGGACGATCTGACCGCGCTCTATGCCGGCGGCTTCACGGCGCCGGCTCCGGACTGGTCGGCCTGGGCCCGCGAGGTGGCCGGCGAGGCCCTCCGTCCGGAAGTGGCCGCGCAGTTGGATTTCTGGCGGGGGCTTGCCGCCGATCCGCCGCTGCCGCGGGATTTCGAGGCCGCGGGGCGGGGGCGGGGCGGCGATGAATCCACCGTCGTCTCGCGGCTGCCTGCGGAGGGCACGGGCCTCCTGCTCCGGGAACTCGGCGCGGTCCATCGGGCCCACATCGATGAGATCCTCGCCGGCGCCCTGTTTTGGGCGCTGCGGGAATGGACCGGCCGCGAAGCGTTGACCCTGGCGATCGAGCGCCACGGGCGCGAGGAGCTGGGCGCCCTCCCCGCGCCGGCGGAGACCCTGGGGTGGTTCACCAACCTGCATCCGGTCCGGATCGCGGCCGCCGGAGAACGTTCGGCCGCCGCGGCGGTCCGGGACGCGAAGGAGGCGCTGCGCGGCGTCCCCGCTAAAGGGATCGGCTACGGCCTGCTGCGGTATTTGGGCCCGGCCGACGCTCGGGCTGTCCTGGGCTCCCAGCCCTGGCCCGAGCTGTGCTTCAACTATCTGGGCCGGTTCGAGGGCTCGGCCTCGGGGGGGTTTCGGGCGGCGCCGGAAGCCCGCGGCGTCGATCGGCATCCGGCCAATGCCCGTCCCTTCTTGATCGAAATCAACGCCGGTGTCCAAGACGGCATCCTGGAGTGCGGCTGGACCTACAGCCGCGCCCATCACCGGCCGGAGACGATTTTCCGCTTGGCCGATCGCTTCACCGGCGCGCTGACCCAGCTGATCGCCGGCGGGGGCGCCCTTGCCGCGCCCTCGGATTTTTCGGCGGGGGGGCTCAGCCAGTCCGACCTGGAAAAAGTGCTGTCGCGGCTGCGCTGAGCTCCCGCCTGAGCAGCTGCACCGCGGCCAAGACCGCCGAAGTTTCTAGGGCCTTGGTCACGGCGCGGGTTTCGGCTTCGGGTCGGGCACTCTTGAGCGCATCGTAAATTTTCCGGGAATCCGCCCCATCCCCGGAAATTAACGAGTGCGCCGAGCTCACCTGGGCCGCCAGTGCTCCGGCCTCGGGCCCAGCCCCAGGAACCGGCCGATCAGGTGCCGGGCCGGCGGGAAGGAGCGGATGAAGCGCAAGGGAAACGGAATGCGGTCCATCGGCGGCTGGTTCCAGCTCGCCGCCATCCGCCGGTGGATCCGAAGCTGGATGGCCTGGACCAGCTTCACCGGGAATTCCCGGCGGGACTGGACGTCCGCCAGCCGCGCCGCCGGCACCGGGCCCGCCTTGAGGGCGCGTCCGATCAGGTTGGCGGTCGCGACGGCGTCCTGGATCGCGTAGTTCACCCCGACGCCCCCGGCCGGCGACATGGCGTGGGCGCAGTCGCCGATGCAGAGGAGCCCCTCGCGGTGCCAGACCGGCAGCCGGTCGATCCGCACGGTCAGCAGCTTCACCTGGTCCCAGTCGGTGAGGGCGGGCACGAGGTCCCGCACCAGCGGCGCGAGGCGGACCATCTCCTCCCGCAGCCCCTGCAGGCCCCGGGCCTTCAGTTCGCCGAGGATGCCCTTCGGGATGACGAAGCCGGTCTGGAAGTAGTCCCCGCGGTCGATCAGGATCATGAAGCGGCCGCTGTCGAAGTAGCCCAGCGCCTGCTCCTTGCTTTCCGTTCCCTTGGGCAGCCGCATCCAGAGCACGTCGATCGGCGCGCCGAAGTCCACCGCCTGGAAGCCGGCCTGGGAGCGGACGATCGAATGGCGGCCGTCGGCGCCGATCACCAGGTCCGCGCGGATCTCGAGCTCGCCCTCCGGCGTGCTCGCCCTGACCCCCGCCACCGTCTCGCCCTCCCAGAGCAGGGCGGTGGCCTCGGTCTGCATTCGCAGGGAAAAGGACGGGAAGGCCCGGGCCTTCTCCGCGATGAAGCTGAGGAAATCCCACTGCGGCATGATCGCGATGTAGCCGCAGCGGGTCGGCAGCCGCGTGAAGTCGGCCACGACGACCGAGGTCCCGTTGAGCGTCGCCGCGCCCTGGCGGAGCTTGGCGTGCGGAAGCTTGAGCAGGTCGTCGAGGTAGCCGAGCTCCGCCATCACCTCCAGCGTCGAGGGGTGAACGGTGTCCCCCCGGAAATCCCGGAAGAAGTCGGCGTGCTTCTCCAACACCACGACCTCGACCCCCAGCTTCGCGAGCAGCAGGCCCGCCATCATGCCCGCCGGTCCGCCGCCGACGACGACGCAGCGGGTCCGAACCGCGGCCGGGGCGGCCATGGCTAGGGCCGCGGCAGCGCCGCCCGTCCGATCGAGCTCTGCCCGATGTTGCCGAGGTAGAGCTGGCCGTCCCGTTCGACGGCGTTGGTGATCTTGATGAACGCCGAGGGCGAGTCGTCCTGCAGCGTCTCCACCACCTTCCCGTCGCCGTCCAGCTTCGCGACGTAGGCGTAGTCCTTCGGCACGCTCCGCAGGGCGGCCGGCAGCTTGAGGTAGGCCTGGCGCAGGGTGGGATGGGAGAACAGCCAGTCGAGGGTGGCGTCGCGCGGCGTCACCAGGGTCACCCAGTATTCACCGCGGCCGTTGCCCAGGATCCCGTCGGGGATTCCGGGAAGGTTGTCGGCGAAGACCTCGCGCTGGCCCTTCTTCGGGCCGGCCAGCCAGTAGCGGTTCACGCGGTAGTCGGCGGTCTCGACGAAGAGAACGTAGCTCTGGTCGGGGCTGACCGCCACGCCGTTGGCGAAGAACAGGTCCCGGACCAGGACTTTCACCGCTTTGGTCTTCGGGTCATAGGACATGAACCGGCCGTGGGGCTCGTGCTCCAGCAGGTCGGCCATGAAGGCCTCGATCGGATACTTGAAGGAAGAGTCCGTGAAATAGACCGTGCCATCGGCCGCCACGTCCAGGTCGTTGGTGCAGCGGAAGGGAACCCCCTCGGCCTCGGTGGCCAGCACCTTGACGGAGCCGTCGGTTCCGACGCGCAGCAGCCCCTTGACCGAGTCGCAGACCAGCAGGCTGCCGTCGCGGTCGAAGATCAGCCCGAGGGGGCGGCCGTGGGTGTCGGCGAAGACCTGGGGGTTCTTGCCGGCGGGGTCGAGCCGGATGATCTTGCCGTCGACCGTCCCGCCATAGATCCGCCCCTGGCCGTCCAGCGCGACGTCCTCCGGCGCAAAATGACCGAGCTCGAGCCGGTCGACATGGGCGAGCAGGCTGTTGGGCGCCTCGGGGCCGACGGCCGGGGGCATCGGCTCGGGGTGGTACGTGCCCATCTGCAGCGGGATGGGCATGAACAGCAGGTAGGCGACGTAGAGGACGATGACGACGAGGAGGCCGCGGGCGAGGTACTTCATGGCTGGAGGTTGGGGTTGGGCGGATCCTTGGGGATGGGCGGGCGGGTATCAACTCTGGACAGGGCAGGGGGAAGGGTTTGAATGGCCGCGCATGTCTGCCGATCCCAGCCGCAATGTGGAGGACATCTACGAGCTGTCCCCGCTGCAGGAGGGCATGCTTTTCCACCACCTGGCCGGCGAGGGATCGGGGCTCTACTGCGAGCAGATGGCCTTCGAGCTCGGCGGGGCGGTGGACGACGCCGCCTTCGGCCGAGCCTGGGAGGCGGTTGTCGCCCGGCACCCCGCCCTGCGAACCTCCTTCCAGTGGCAGGGGCTGGAGCGCCCCCTGCAGGTCGTGCACCGCCAGGTGGCGGTGCCGCTCGAGCGCCGCGACGCGGCGGGCTGGACGCCGGCGCAGCTGGTCTCCTTCGCCGCGGGGCAGCGGAGGCAGGCCTTCGACCTCGCGCAGGCGCCGCTGATGCGGGTGGCGGTCCTGCACCTCGGGCCCGGCCGCCGGCGGGTGGTCTGGACCTACAGCCACCTGCTGCTCGACGGCTGGTGCCTGCCGGTGCTGCTGCGCGAATGGACCGAGGCCTACCGGGCGATCGCGGAAGGCGGCGCCCCGCGGCTGCCGGCGGCGCGGCCCTACCGGGACTTCATCGCCTGGCTGCGCGGGCGTGACCGGGCGGCGGCGAAGGATTTCTGGGCCCGGTCGCTCCGCGGCCTCGATCCGGGGGCCGGCGCGCTCGGGCGGGCGCTGGCGCCGGAGGGGCCGCGCGCCGAGCCGGGCGAGGTCCGGCTGGACTACTCGGAGGAGGAGACCGCCGCGCTGCTCGGCCGCTGCCGCGAGTCCCGGCTGACCCCCGCCGCGCTCTGCCAGGGGGCGTGGGCGCTGGCGCTGGCGCGGCTGACCGGCCGCGGCGAGGTGCTCTTCGGCACGACGAACTCGGGCCGTCCCGCGGGCCTGCCGGGGGCGGAGGGGATGGTCGGGCTCTGCATCGACACCCAGCCCACCCGCGTCCGGCTGGAGGCGGCCGCCGAGGCCGGCGCGTGGCTGCGCCGGCTCCAGGCCGAATCCGCGGCGGCGCGGGAGCACGAGCACACCCCGCTGGTCCGGATCCGCGAATGGAGCGGCCTTCCGGCCGGCGGCGAGCTGTTCGAGACCCTCTTCGCCTTCGAGAACTATCCGGCGGGCGCCGGCGCGGCCGGCGGCCTCGAGGTGGCGGTCGTGGCCGCCGAGGAACGGACCCATTATCCCCTCACCGTGGCGGCCGCGGTGGTGGCGGGCCGGCTCGGCCTGCGTTTCCTCTTCGACGGCGCCAAGGTGGGACGGGCGGGAGCCGAGGCGGCGGCGGGGCGTTTCCGGACGGCGCTCGCGGCCCTGGCCGCCCCGGGCGCGCGGCGGCTCGGTCAGATCGACCTGCTGTCGGACGGGGAGCGGAGCCAGCTGGCGGCCTGGGGGCGGGGGAAGCCGGTTTCGGCGGCGGGCAGCTGGCTCGAACGCTTCGAACGCCACGCGGCGCAGGCGCCCGAGGCGCCCGCCCTGATCGCCGGAGGATCGGAGATCTCCTACCGGGAGCTGCGGCGGAAGGCCGGGAACGTCGGAGGCGCGCTGCGCCGACTGGGTGCCGGGCCCGAGGCGCGCGTGGCGATCTGCCTCCAGCGTTCGCCGGAGCTGATCGAAGCGGTGCTGGGCGTCCTCAAGTCGGGCGCGGCCTACCTGCCGCTCGATCCGGCGTATCCCCAGGAGCGGCTCGACGGGCTCCTCGAGGACTCGGGCGCGGGGTGGATCGTGACCACGCGGGCGCGCGCCGGGCTGTTTCGCAACTCCAGGGCCCGCACCGTGGCCTGGGAGGAGCTCGCGGCGGCGGAGGGCGGCCCGGAGGAGCTTCCCCCGCCCGCGCCGCGGAGCCTCGCCTACCTCATCTACACCTCCGGCTCCACCGGGAAGCCGAAGGGGGCGATGGTGGAGCACGCGAACTGGGCGCGCCTCGCGGACTTCCAGGCGTCGGCCTGCGGGCTGGGCCCGGGCGACCGGGTGCTGCAGTTTTCCTCCATCAGCTTCGACGCCTCGGTCTGGGAGCTCAGCCTGGCCCTCGGCTCGGGCGCGGCGCTGGTCGTGGCCGGGGCGGACGACCTGCTTCCGGGCGAGCCGCTGGCCGCGACCCTGCGCCGCCAGGACGTCAGCTGCGTCCTGCTGCCCCCGAGCGCGCTCGCGCATCTCCCCGCCGGGGGATTTCCGCGGCTGCGCGTCCTGATCGCCGGCGGCGAGGCCTCCTGGCCCGAGCTCGTGGACCGCTGGGCCCCCGGGCGCACCTTCATCAACGCCTACGGCCCGACCGAGGCGACCGTGGTCGGGACCTGGGCGGTCTGCCGGCCGGGGAAAGGCGCGCCGCCGATCGGCGGCCCGGTGGACCATGGCACGGCCTGGGTGCTGACGCCGGAGGGGGCGCTGGCGCTGCCCGGCGCCCCCGGCGAGCTGCATCTGGGCGGCGGCGCGGTGGGAAGGGGATATTTCAACCGGCCGGACCTCACGGCGGAGCGCTTCGTGCCCGATCCCTTCGCCGATGCGCCCGGCGCCCGGCTTTACCGCACCGGCGACCTGGCGCGGTGGCGCCCGGACGGCCAGCTCGAATACCTCGGGAGGGCGGACCGGCAGCTCAAGGTCCGGGGCTTCCGGATCGAGCCGGGCGAAATCGAGGCCGTCCTCGCGTCCCATCCCGCAGTGCGGGAGGCGGCGGTCGACGTCCGCCGCGGCCCCGAGGGCGAGGCGGGGCTGGTGGCCTGGGTGGCGCCGCAGGCGGGCGGCGCGCCCGGGGCCGCGGAGCTGCGCGCCTGGCTCGAGGCGCGCCTGCCGGCGCATTTCATCCCGGGGCAGTGGGCCCTGGTGCCCGCCCTGCCGCTCACGCCGGCGGGCAAGGTGGACAAGGCGGCCCTGCCCGAGCCGGACGGGGTTCGGGGCGAGCCGGACGCCTTCGCGTCGCCGCTGGCCGAGCTGGTGGCCGGGGCGTTCGCCGAGGTGCTGGGCTGCGGCCCGGTCGGGCCCCGGGACAACTTCTTCGAATTGGGCGGCCATTCGCTCGCCGCCACCCGCGTCCTGGGCCGCCTGCGCGAGCAGGCCGCCCCGTCGCTGCCGCTGCTGGCGCTCTTCGAGGCGCCGACGCCCGCGGCGCTGGCGCTGCGCATCGCGGCGGAGCGCGGCGGCGGCGAGAGGCCGCCGGCCTCCGCCCGCGCCGAGGGGGCCCCCGTTCCGGCCTCCCTGGGCCAGCAGCGGTTCTGGGTACTGGAGCGCCTCACGCCGGGGAGCGAAGCCCATCTCATCCGTTTTGCGGTGCGGGTCCGGGGCCGGCTGGACCGGGCGCGCCTCGAGGCCGCCCTGTGGCTGCTGGCCGCCCGCCACGAGCCGCTCCGCACGGCCCTGGCCGAGCGGGACGGGGCGCTGCTGCAGGTCGCCGCGCCGGACGAATCTCCGCTGGCGCCCGAAGGCGCGGGCCCGGAAGAGCGCTTCGACCTCGGGCGGGGCCCGCTCTGGCGGGTCCGCCTGACGCGCCGGGGCGAGGACGACCATGAGGTCGCCTTCGCCTTCCACCATGCGGCGTTCGACGGCTGGTCCGAGGGGATCCTGATCCGCGAGCTGGGCCTGGCCTATGCGGGAGCGGGGCTGCCGGAGCGGAGCCTCGGCTACGGCGACTATGCCGCCTGGCAGCGCCGCCGGCTGGAAACCGGCGAGCTCGGGCGCCAGGTGGAGGCCTGGGGCGAGGAGCTCCGCGGCCTGCCCGCGATCGAGCTGCCGCTGGACCGCCCGAGGCCGTCTGTGCACGTTCCCCGCGGCGGCGCGGTGGAGGCGGCGCTTTCCGCCGAGACCGCGGGCCGGCTGCGGGCGCTGGCGCGCGGCGAGGGCGCGACGCTCTTCATGGTGCTCCTCGCCGCCTGGGAAGTGTGGCTCTGGCGGCACAGCGGCCAGAGCGATTTTGGGGTCGGCATTCCGGTCGCCGGCCGGGACCGGCCGGAATGGGAAGGGCTGATCGGGCTCTTCGTCAACACCCTGGTGATCCGCTCCGACCTTGGCGGGGAGGATCGCTTCGGCGGGCTGCTGGCCAAGGTGCGGACCCGCACCTTGCGCGCCTATGACCGCCAGGAGGCTCCGTTCGAGCAGGTGGTCGAGGCGGTGCAGCCTCGGCGCGAGGTGAACCGCACGCCCCTGTTCCAGACCATGTTCACGCTGCAGAACGCCCCGCGCGAGGCCGCCCGCTTCGGCGCGCTCGAGCTCGAGCCGGCGCCGGTGCCGGCGAGCGGCTCGAAGTTCGAGCTGACCTTGGCGGCCCGGGAGGAGGAGGGCGGAGGCATCGGCCTGAGCCTCGAATACCACAGCGACCTGTTCGAGCGCGGCACCGCCGAGCGTTTTCTCGCCCGCTTCCAGGAGCTGGCCCGCTCGCTCGCGGAGGGCGGGAGCGGAGCGCGGCTGCACGATCTGGCCTGGGTCCCGGCGGCCGAGCAGCGCGAGCTGCTCCGCTGGGCTGGCTCGCCGCCGCCGGAGGGGGACGGAGCGACGCTGCCCGCGCTCTTCGAGGCGCAGGCGGCCCGCCGGCCCGATGCGGTCGCGGTCTCGGCCGCGGATGGCCCGCTGACCTACCGGCGGCTCAACGCGCGCGCCAACCGGCTGGCCCGCCGGCTGATCGCAGCGGGGGCGGGCCCCGAGGAGCGCGTCGGCCTTTGCCTGGGGCGCTCGGCGGAGGCGGTGGTGGCGATCCTGGCGGTCCTGAAGGCGGGCGCGGCGTACCTTCCGCTCGATCCCGAGACCCCGCCGGAGCGGCTCGAGTTCATGCTGGCGGACGCGCGGCCCAGGCTGCTGGTGACGACGGAGCGGGAGCGGCCGCGGACGGCAGCCGGGATTGCCTGCCTGCTGCTGGACGGGGCGGAGGCGCCCGAGGGATTGGAGGCGGACGTCGCGCAGGAGGAGCGGATCCGTCCGCTGCATCCGCTCCATCCGGCCTACATCATCTACACCTCGGGCTCGACCGGGCGGCCGAAGGGCGTGGTGGTCGACCACCGCAACGTCGCCCGGCTGATGCAGCAGACCGAGGGCTGGTTCCGCTTCGGGCCGGAGGAGGTCTGGACGCTCTTCCACGCCTACACCTTCGACTTCTCGGTCTGGGAGCTCTGGGGTCCGCTGCTCTACGGCGGGCGCCTCGTGGTGGTGCCGTACGTGGTCAGCCGCTCGCCCTCGGAATTTCTCGCGCTCCTGGCGCGCGAGCGCGTCACGGTCCTCAGCCAGACCCCGTCGGCGTTTTATCAGCTGATGCAGGCGGACCGGGAGAACCCGGCGGTGGGGGACCAGCTGGCGCTGCGCTGGGTGATCTTCGGCGGCGAGGCCCTGGCGCTGGAGCGGATGGCCGGCTGGTACGCCCGGCATCCCGACTCGGCCCCGGTCCTGGTCAACATGTACGGGATCACCGAGACGACCGTCCACGTGACCCACCTGCGACTCGATCAGGACGTCTGCCGCCGCGGCGGCGCCAGCCTGATCGGGGCTGGCATCCCGGACCTTCGGCTCTACGTGCTCGACTCGGACCTGCGGCCGGTGGCGCCGGGCGTCGCCGGCGAGCTGCACGTAGCCGGGGCGGGGCTGGCCCGCGGCTACCTCGGGCGCCCCGGCCTGACGGCGGAGCGCTTCGTGCCCGATCCCCTGGGCCATCCGGGAAGCCGGATGTACCGCTCTGGCGACCTCGCCCGCTGGCGGCCCGACGGCTCGCTGGACTACCTCGGCCGCGGCGACCAGCAGGTGAAAATCCGCGGGTTCCGGATTGAGCTCGGCGAAATCGAGGCGGCGCTGCTGCGGATCCCCGGCGTCGCGCAGGCGGCCGTGGTCCTGCGCGGGGGCGAGCGGGCCGAGAAGTCCCTCGCCGGCTATATCGTGCCCGCGGGCGGCGCCGCGCCGGAGCTGGCGGCGCTCCGCCGGGAGCTGGGCCGTTCCCTGCCGGAGTACATGGTGCCGGCGGCGATCGTCGCCCTCCCGGCGCTGCCCCTCACGGTCAACGGCAAGCTCGACCGGCGGGCGCTGCCGGAGCCGGCCGCCCCGGCCACCGCCGGCGGCGAGGCCCCGCGGGGCCCGGTGGAGGAGCTGGTGGCCGGGCTCTGGCGCGAGCTGCTCGGCGCCCCCGCGGTCTCGCGCGAGGACAACTTCTTCGCGCTGGGCGGCCACTCGCTGCTGGCGACGCAGTTCATCTCGCGCCTGCGCGAGCAGCTGCAGGTCGAGGTGCCGCTGATCCGGCTCTTCGAGGACCCGACGCCGCGGGGCTGCGCGCTGGCGGCGGCCGAGGCCGGCCCGCCGGGGCAGGCGGAGGCCTACGCCCGCGCCCGCCTGCGGCTGCGCGCGATGTCTCCCGAGGAGAAGGAGCGGCTGCGGGCCGGCGTGGCGGTATGAGGCTGGGCGAGGGCGACGACGCGCTGCTGGCCCGGCTGCTCGCGGAAGAGGGGGCGGCCGCGCCCCGCGCCGCCGAAATCCCCCGGCGGGCGCCGGGAGCGGAGGCGCCGCTCTCCTTCGGCCAGCGGCGGCTGTGGTTCCTGGACCGCCTGGCGCCGGGCAGCCCGGCCTACGTGATCGCGGCGGCCTTCCGGCTGCTCGGCCCGCTCGATCTCGCCCGGTTCGGGCGCAGCCTGCAGGCGGTGGCCGGCCGGCACGACGTCCTCCGGAGCGTCTTCTTCGCCGGGACGGACGGGGAGCCGCGGCAGCGGGCAATCCCCCCGGGGGAGTTCGCCTTCGCGCCGGATTTCGCGGACCTGTCCGGGGAGGCGGACCCGCGGGCGGCGGCCCGCCGGATCGCGGCCGAGGAGGCGGAAAGGCCGTTCGAGCTCGAGCGGGGGCCGCCGATGCGCGTGCGGCTCCTGCGCCTCGCGCCGCAGGAGCACGCGGTGATCTGCGCGCTGCACCACATCGTCTCGGACGGGTGGTCGACCGGGATCTTCATCCGCGAGCTGGGCGCGCGCTACCGCGGGGAGGCGGAGCCGGCGCCGCTGCCGGTGCAGTACGCCGACTTCGCCGCCTGGCAGCGCGCGCCGGAGAACGCCGTCCGCGCGGAAGCCTCGCTCGCCTGGTGGCGGGAGCGGCTGCGCGGGCTGCCGGATCTGGAGCTGCCCGCGGACCGGCCGCGGCCTGCGATCTGGAGCTTCGGCGCCCACCGCCTGCGGCTGGCGACCGACGCCCGCACGCGGGCGGGGCTCGCGGAGCTGGCGCGGCGGGAGGGGACGACCCTCTTCGCGGTGGTGCTGGCGGCCTACCAGGCGGCGCTTGCCGGCTGGAGCGGGCAGCGAGACTTCGCCGTCGGCTCGCCCGTGGCCGGCCGGACCCGCGCGGAGCTCGAGGCTCTGATCGGCTTCTTCGTCAACACCCTGGTCCTCCGCTCCGACCTGGGAGGGGATCCGACCTTCGCCGAGCTGGCGCGGCGCGCCCGGGGCGCGGTCCAGGAGGCCCTCGCCCGGCAGGACGCCCCCTTCGAGCGGCTGGTGGAGGAGCTCAACCCCGGGCGGCACCTCAGCCAGGGGCCGCTGGTGCAGGCCGCGCTGGCCTTCGAAAATGCCGGAACCGGGCGGCTCGAGCTCTCCGGGCTGACCCTCGAGCCGATCGAGCCCGAGGCCGGCGTGGCGAAGTTTGACCTCACCCTCTCGCTCGCCGACGCGGCCGAGGGACTCAAGGGGACGCTGGACGCGAGCTCCGACCTCTTCTCGGCGGCGAGCGCCGAGGCGTTCGCGCGGCGCCTCGAGCGGGTGCTGGCCGCGGCCGCGGCGGAGCCCGGCCGGCGGCTGTCGGCGCTGCTGGCGCCGGACACGATGGAAACGGAGCGGCTGCGGGGCTGGGAGCGGGGCCCGGACCTTCCCGCGCGGCCCTGGCAGTCCGTCCCCGGCCGGGTGGCGGAGCGGGCCGGCACGGCGCCGGAGGCGCCGGCGCTCCGCGGCCGCGGGGCCCGCCTCAGCTACGGGGAATTTGCGCTGCGGGCCCGGCGGCTGGCGCGGGCGCTGCGGAGCCGCGGGGTGGGGCCGGAGGCGCTGGTCGCGGTCTGCCTGCCCCGTTCCGCGGGCCAGGCCGTCGCGCAGTGGGCGACGTGGATCGCCGGGGGAGCGTTTCTTTCGCTGGATCCCTCGCATCCTCCGGAGCGGCTGCGGGCGCTGGCGGAGGCGGCCGGCGCCCGCGCGGTCGTGGCCGAGCCCGGCATCTTCGAGGGCGGCTCCGCGCCGGTGCTGGGCGCGGAGGCGGAAGGGGAGGCGCTGGGGGAGCCCTGGCGCGAGCCGGCGCCCGAGCGGCTGGCCTACGTCATCTTCACCTCCGGCTCGACGGGCATGCCCAAGGGGGTGGCGGTGAGCCACGGCGCCCTGGCCAACCTGGTGCGCTGGCATGAGCAGGCCTTCGGCCTGGGGCCCTCCGACGTGGCGACGGGCCTGGCCGGCCCCGGCTTCGACGCCTCCATCTGGGAAATGTGGCCGGCCCTGGCCACCGGCGGATGCCTCTGCCTGGCTTCCGGGACCGAAACCGCGGAGCCGCGGGCCCTGCAGGGCTGGCTGGACGAAACCGGCGCGACCGTCAGCTTCGTCCCCACGCCCATGGCGGAACTGCTGCTCGATCTTCCCTGGACCAAGCCCGGCCGCCTGCGCTGGCTGCTCACCGGCGGCGACCGGCTGCGCCGGCGGCCGCCGGCGGGCCTGCCCTTCGCGCTCAGCAACAATTACGGCCCGACCGAGCACGCGGTGGTCGCCACCTCGGGCATGGTCGCGCCGGAGGGGGCGGAAGCCCCCGACCTCGGCCGGCCCATCGCCCGCACCCGGCTGCAAGTGCTCGGACCCGACCTTTCGCCGGTCCCGCCCGGCGCGGTCGGCGAGGTCTTCCTGTCGGGCCCCGGCTTGGCGCGGGGCTACCTGGGACGGCCGGACCTCACCGCCGAGGCCTTCCTGCCCGATCCCCGGGCCGCCTCCGCGGGCGAGCGGATGTACCGCACGGGCGATCTCGGCCGCTGGCGGCCGGACGGCACGCTGGAGTTCCGCGGCCGGGCCGACCGCCAGGTGAAGGTCCGCGGCGTCCGGATCGAGCCGGGCGAGGTCGAGGCGGCGCTGCTGGCCCTCCCGGAAATCCGCGCGGCCGCGGTCGGGCTGAGGGCCGTCGCCGGCGAACCGGCCTTGGTCGCCTGGGTGGTTCCGGCGGGGGCGTTCGACGAGCCCTCGCTCCGCGCGGCGCTGCGCCGCCGGCTGCCCGAGGCGATGGTGCCGGCGCACTGGGTGGCGCTGGAGGCGCTGCCGCTGACGAGCAGCGGGAAGGTGGACCGCCGGAGCCTGCCCGATCCGCGGCTGGAGGGGGAGGCCGGGGGCGCGCCGCCGGGGACGCCGCTGGAGGAGACGATCGCGCGGGTCTGGGGCGACGTCCTGGGCCGGGCCGGCGTGGCGGCGGACCGGAGCTTTTTCGACCTCGGGGGCCATTCGCTGCTGCTGCTGCGGGTGCAGGCGCGGCTGCAGGCCGAGCTCGGCCGCGCCCTTCCGCTGCTGGACCTCTTCTCGCATCCGACCGTGCGCTCGCTCGCGGCTCATCTGGAGTCGCCGTCGGCCGCGGCGGCCGACGCGGGCGTGGCGGAGGCGGCCCGGCGCGGCCGGCTCCAGCGCGAGGCGCGGGAGCGCCGGCGGCAGGGGAGTCTGGGGAGGGATCTCCCATGAGCCCGGAGGCCGCGGCGCCGCAGGATGCGATCGCCATCGTGGGCCTGGCCGGGCGCTTTCCCGGCGCGCCCGACGTGCCGAGCCTCTGGCGGCTGCTCTGCGAGGGCCGGGAGGGCATCGGGCGCCTCGGCGAGGAGGACCTCCGGGGCGAGGGCCTGAGCGCGGCGCAGATCGCCGATCCGGCGCTGGTCAAGGCCGGCGGGCATCTCGCGGACTACGACCGCTTCGACGCGGATTTCTTCGGCTTCACCCCGCGACAGGCCGAGGTGCTGGACCCCCAGCAGCGGGTGTTCTTCGAATGCGCCTGGGAGGCGCTGGAGAACGCCGGGGTCGATCCCGGGCGCTTCCCCGGGGCGATCGGGGTCTTCGGCGGGGAGGGGATCAGCACCTACCTGCTTTACAACCTGGCGACGAACCCGCGGCTGCTGGAGGAGGTGGGGCTCTACCAGGTCTGCATCGCGAACGACAAGGACGCCCTCACCCAGCAGCTGGCCTACAAGCTCGACCTGCGCGGGCCGGCGCTCACGGTCCAGACGGCCTGCTCGAGCTCGCTGGTGGCGGTGCAGCTCGCCTGCCTGAACCTGCTCAGCTTCCAGTGCGACCTCGCGCTGGCGGGGGGCGTCTCGGTCAAGGTGCCGCACCGCGCCGGCTACGCCCACCAGGAGGGCGGCATCTCCTCGCCCGACGGCCACTGCCGGCCCTTCGACGCCCGGGCCCAGGGCACCGTGCCCGGCAGCGGCTGCGGGGTGGTGGCGCTCAAGCGCCTGGAGGACGCCGGCGACGACGAGGTCATCGCGGTCATCCGCGGCTCGGCCGTGAACAACGACGGCGCCGCCAAGGTCGGCTTCACCGCCCCCTCGGTCGAGGGGCAGGCGCGGGTGATCGCGCAGGCCCTGGCGGCCGCCGGGGTGGAGGCGGACTCGCTCGGCTTCGTCGAGGCCCACGGCACGGGCACGCCCCTCGGCGACCCGATCGAGGTGGCCGCCCTGAGCCGGGTCTTCCGCGCCCGGACGGCCCGGCGGGGCTTCTGCGCGCTCGGCTCCCTTAAGTCCAACCTCGGCCATCTGGATGCGGCCGCCGGGGTGGCGGGGCTGATCAAGGCGGCCCTGGCGGTGCGCCACGGCACGATCCCGCCCACGCTTCATTTCGAGTCGCCCAATCCGAAGGCCGGCCTGCCGGAGAGCCCGTTTTTCGTGAACGCCGCGCCGATCGGCTGGCCGGCGGCGTCCGGCCCGCGCCGGGCGGGAGTGAGCTCCTTCGGCATCGGCGGGACGAACGCCCACGTCGTGCTCGAACAGGCGCCGGAGCGGCCCGCGCGTCCAACGGCCCCGGGCCCGCATTGGCTGCTGGTCTCCGCCCGCACCCCATCGGCGCTCGACGCCGCCCGCCGCCGGCTGGCCGACCATCTCACGGCCCATCCGCAGCTCGCGCTGGCGGACGTCGCCCATACCCTCCGGCAGGGCCGTCGCGCCTTCTCGCAGCGCTTCGCCACCGCCGCGTCGACCAGCGCGGAGGCGGCGGCCGCGCTGCGGCGGGGGACCGGCCAGAACCTGGCCGTGCCGCTGGAAATCCGGCGCTGGCTCGAGGGCAAGGACCTGCCGGCGGCGGCGCCTTCGGGCGGCCGGACGGTCGCGCTGCCGGGATACCCGTTCGAGCGGAAGCGCTACTGGGTCGATCCCCCCGAGTGATCCGAGGGATTTTGCTCTTGTCGGGCCCAAAACCCACCGCACGCTGACTCTCCCGCCGTTCCATGGGCTCTACTCCCGCTGACCCTGCCGATCCCCGAAGCGCCGTCGCCGTGATCGGAATGCACCTCCGGTACCCGGGGGCTTCCAGCGTCCGGGAGTTCTGGCGCAACCTGCGGGAGGGCGTGGAGTCGATCTCCTTCTTCGAGGAGGAGGAACTGGTCGCGGCCGGCATCCCCCGCGAGGTGGTCCGCTCGCCCGGTTTCGTCGGGGCGAACCCGGAGATCGGCGACGTCACCGGGTTCGAGGCGGCCTTCTTCGGATTCACCCCGCGCGAAGCGGAGGTGATCGACCCCCAGGTGCGGGTGCTGCTCGAGACCTCGTGGCGCGCGCTGGAGGATGCGGGCTACGATCCCGAGCGCTACCGCGGTCGGATCGGCGTCTTCGCCGGAGCCAACCTTTCGAAGTATTTCATGACCAACCTGCTCCCCCAGTCGGAGCAGCTGGCCGCGGGCCTGGGCACGATCTCGGCGCTGAGCATGTTCAACGACCGGGACGCGCTCGCGACCATCGTCTCCTACAAGATGAACCTGCGGGGGCCGGGCGTGACGGTGCAGACCTACTGCTCCACCTCGCTGGTCGCGGTCCATCTCGCCTGCCAGAGCATCCTCGGCGGCGACAGCGACATGGCGCTGGCGGGGGGCGTCTCGCTCAACGGCGATCCGGCCGCCGGCTACCACTACGAGGAGGGCAGCATCCTCTCGAAGGACGGCCACTGCCGCCCCTTCGACGCCGCGGCCAGCGGCACGGTCTTCGGCAACGGGGCGGGCATGGTGGTGCTGAAGCGGCTCGACTGCGCCATGGCCGACGGCGACACCATCTACGGGGTGATCCGCGGCTCGGCCATCAACAACGACGGCTCGATGAAGGCCGGGTTCCTCGCGCCGAGCGTCCAGGGCCAGGTCGAGTCCATCACCTCGGCGCTGGAGCGCTCCGGCGTCCATCCGGAATCCATCGGGCTGGTGGAGGCGCACGGCACAGCCACGGTGGTCGGCGACCCGATCGAGGTCAGCGCGCTGGCCAAGGCGTTTTCGCTCTGGACCGAGAAGCGCCAGTACTGCGCCATCGGCTCGGTCAAGGCCAACTTCGGCCACCTCGACCGCGCGGCGGGGGTCGCCGGCCTGATGAAGGCGGTGCTGGCGGTGCGGGAGGGCGTGATCCCGCCGGCCGTCAATTTCACGGCGCCGAATCCGAAGATCGATTTCCCGGGCGGCCCCTTCTTCGTCGCCACCGAGCTGCGGCGCTGGGAGCGCAACGGCGAGCCGCGGCGGGCGCTGGTGGCCTCCCTCGGCGTCGGCGGGACCAATGCCCACGCCATCGTGGAGCAGGCGCCGGACGCCCCGGCGAGCGGCCCCTCGCGCCGGGCGCAGCTGGTGGTCGTTTCCGCGCGCACCGCCAAGAGCCTGGCTGAGTCGGTCGCGCAGCTGGCGGCTCATTTCAAGGAGCGTCCCACGGAGCCGGTGGCCGACGCGGCCTACACCCTGGCGGTCGGCCGCCGGGCCTTCGGGCACCGCCGCGCCGTGGTCGGCCGCGACGCCGGGGAGATCGCCGCCGCCCTGGCCGCCGCCGGCGCCCAGCCGGAGGAGCCCGTCCCGCCGAAGCGCCCGGTCGCCTTCCTCTTCCCCGGCCAGGGCTCGCAGCACCCGCGCATGGGACTGGGGCTCTATGAAGCCGAGCCGCTCTTCCGCTCGGAGCTGGACCGCTGCTGCGAGCTGCTCCGGCCCCACCTCGGGCTGGACCTGCGCACGCTGCTCCATCCCGAGCCCGAGGCCGAGGAGGCCGCGGCGGAGAAGCTGAAGCAGACCGCGATGGCTCAGTGCGCCCTCTTCGCGGTGGAATACTCCCTGGCGCAGCTCTGGCTGAGCTGGGGGATCCGGCCCGACGGCATGATCGGCCACAGCATCGGCGAATACGTCGCCGCGACGCTGGCCGGGGTCTTCGAGCTGGAGGACGCCCTGGCGCTGGTGGCGGCCCGCGGCCGCCTGATGCAGTCGCTGCCCCCGGGAGCGATGCTGGCCGTTCCGCTGGACGAGGCCGAGACCGCCGCGCTGCTGGGCGCGGAGCTCTCGCTCGCCGCGGTCAACGGCCCGAAGTCCTGCGTCGTCTCCGGCCCGGCTGCGTCCGTCGCCGCCCTGGAAAAGTCGCTTTCCGCCCGCGGGGTGGCCGCCCGGACGCTCCAGACCTCGCACGCCTTCCATTCCGCGATGATGGAGCCGATCCTGGCGGAGTTCACCGCGCTGGTGGCCCGGACCACGCGCCGGCCGCCGCAGCTGCCTTACCTCTCGAACCTGACCGGCAGGTGGATCGAGCCCGCCCAGGCCACGAGCCCGGACTACTGGGCCCGCCACCTCCGCGGCACGGTGCGCTTCGCCGACGGCGCGGCCCAGCTGCTGCGCGGGGGCGGCCGGATCGCGCTCGAGGTCGGCCCCGGCCGCACCCTGAGCACGCTGGCCTGGCAGCAGCCGGACATCGCCGCCACCGGCTCGCCGATCACCTCGATGCGCCATCCGCACGAGCACATTCCCGACGACATGATGGCGGTGGGCGCCCTGGGGCGCCTTTGGATGGCCGGGGTGGAGGTGGATTGGGACGGCTACTACGCCGGCGAGCGCCGGCGCCGGGTGCCGCTGCCCAAGTACGTCTTCGAGCGCCAGCGCTACTGGGTGCAGCCGACGCGGCGCGCCTCGGCCGGCAACGCCCCCTGGCGGCGCGAGGCGAATGTCGCGGACTGGTTCTACGCCCCGTCGTGGGAG
>DASZWO010000023.1:0-90587 GCA_035546595.1 Opitutaceae bacterium | reverse complement strand
GCTGTCCGTGAGGTCCTTCCAGGTACCGGCGACGTCCGGCACCTGCGCCTGACCGCCCAGCTTGCCTTCCGTACCGACCTCGCGGGCAACGCGGGTCACTTCCGAGGCAAAGGCGTTCAGCTGGTCCACCATCGTGTTGATGGTGTTCTTGAGCTCGAGGATCTCGCCCTTCACGTCGACGGTGATCTTGCGCGACAGGTCGCCGCGCGCCACGGCGGTCGTCACTTCGGCGATGTTGCGCACCTGCGCGGTGAGGTTACCGGCCATGAAGTTGACGCTGTCGGTGAGGTCCTTCCAGGTGCCGGCGACGCCCGGCACGTTTGCTTGGCCGCCCAGGCGGCCCTCGGTGCCGACCTCACGCGCCACGCGGGTCACCTCCGAGGCGAAGGACCGGAGCTGGTCCACCATGTCGTTGATCGCCTCCTTCAGCTGCAGGATTTCGCCGCGGACGTCGACGGTGATCTTCTTGGAAAGGTCGCCGTTGGCCACGGCGATGGTGACGTCGGCGATGTTGCGCACCTGCGCGGTGAGGTTGCCCGCCATCTGGTTGACCGATTCGGTCAGCTCCTTCCAAACGCCGGACACGCCCTTGACCTGGGCCTGGCCGCCGAGCTTGCCCTCGGTGCCGACCTCGCGGGCCACGCGGATCACCTCGACGGAAAAGGCGCCGAGCTGGCCCACCATGCCGTTCACCAGCTTGGCGGTGCGGAGGTACTCGCCCTTGAGCGGACGGCCCGAAAGCTCGAGGGGCATGGCCTGGGCCAGATCGCCCTTGGCCACCGCGCCGATGACCCGCCCCATCTCGACCGTGGGCTGGGAAAGCTCGTCCACCAGCGCGTTGACCGCCTCAATTCGCTCCGCCCAGCTGCCGACCGAATCGCCGAGCGGCAGGCGCTCGCCGATCTTGCCCTCCTCGCCCACCTGGCGGCGGAGTCGGAGCAATCCCGCATTGCTGCGCTCGAGGCGGCCGGCGATGGCGTTGACGCACTCGGCGACCCGGCCCTCGAGGCCGGAGCGCCCGAGCGGAAGGCGGGCGGAGAAATCGCCTTCGCGGATCGCATCGAGGGCGTCCGCGAGCTGCATCATGAACTCGTCGTCGCGCTCGGAGCGGTGGCCATCGCCATTGGCTGGGGCCTCGGTGGGGACCGACGCTTTGAGGGAAAGACGGCTCTTCTTCATCTTCATGGGTAAAAATTAGATCGCGACTGCGGGAGCCGGGCGGACGGGTCGGCCCACGGGCTTACGTTGCCGCGCCGGGCCGGGCGCACGCGAACCAAGCCGCACGAGGCGCGGGGGGCGCCTGAGTGAAGACGTCATGGGCTAAGCTGGGACCCTCCCATGGTGCGCGAAAACGCCGGCTGGTTCCCGGCCGGCGCCGAAATAATAGCCGAAACCTCCCTCGCCCTTGAGAGCCAGGGTTTTCCGGCAGCGAATATTTTTTCTCAGACGGCGGTGCGGCTGGAGTCGGGGAAAGCGATCACCGGCGCGGCGGCGTCGGAGCAAAGGAGCAGATTGCAGGGCAGGTCGAAGGCGCTGTGCCCGGAGGCGGCGATGCAGACCGTCTCCGCCTCGTGGGCGATTTCCCGCAGGTCCATCGGGCCGAGGGCCTCGCCCGCGTAGCACTGGGCGCCGAGCCGGAGAGATTCGTGGCGGCGGCCCGCGTCGTCCGCGGCGGAGAGCACGACGACCGAAACTTCGCGGAGGGCGTCGTGCAGCCGAATCCAGCGGAGCACATCGAGGCAGTCGACCGCGGGCGCGCAGCAGCGGAGAAAGCAGAGGAGGGGAGGGGTGGCGCCGCGGAGGACGCCGATCAGTTCCTCGATGATTTCAGGGCTGCGGGAAAAGCACCGGCAGGGGTTGCGGATCTCCCCCTGCTCCAGCGCGGCCACCAGACGGGCGCTGGCTTCCGGATCGGGATCGAGGATGAAAATTGCGCGCTCCGCCAGGGGCGGCTGGAGCGAACGGGCGAGGGGCATGGGCATGGCGGCACTATGATTCGCACAGCGCGTGCCAGCTTCAGGCGGATTTCGCATCCTGATATCCCGGAGCGGCATGGATAAGCGGGCACCGGGTTTTTACCGGTGCGAGCTATCGTGCAAATGACGAAAAATGGGCCTCGGCCCTTGCACATTGCACTCCCCAGGAACCGGCGTGCAAGGCGTCGTTACAATTTGGTTACGGCGACCCCGGGTCGCCCCGACCAACAACCAAAACAGAACCCAAATACCATGAAACTGAATCGCATCATCCAGGCCTGCTGTTGCCTTGCGGCCCTGCCGCTGGCTGCCTCGGCCCAGACCACCGTCGAGAACGTCAACCCGCCCACCAGCGAGTGGGGCCCGCACATGGGCAGCCGCGAGCTGACGATCGGGGCCAACGGCTCAAGCAACCGCGACCTCGACAGCTCGGCCGGGGGCGGCGCCGCCTCGCTCGGCTACTACCTGACCAACCACTGGGAGGTCGCCGTGCGCCAGACGGTTGACTACGCGAATCCCCGGGGCACCGGCGGGAATACCTGGACCGGGGAGACCGCCGCCGCGCTCGATTTCGACCTCGCGGGGCAAGGCGCCATCCGGCCGTTGGTCGGCGCGAACGTAGGTTGGAACTACGGCAGCCACGTCACCAACAGCGGCGCGGCCGGGCTTGAGGCCGGGCTCAAGTTCTATGTCAGCCCCCGCACCTTCATCATGCCCATGGCCAACTACGGCTGGCTCTTCCATCACTCTCGGGCGATCGCCTCTCGATTCTCCACCGGCATCTGGAACTGGACGCTCGGGATGGGCTTCAACTTCTGAGGCCGCCGAGGCTCGACCCTGCTTCGCCCGGGCCGTCAGGCCCGGGCTTTTTCATGCCAGCGGCAGGATGAAGGAGAATTCCGCGCCGCCGCCCTCCGGCGAGCGGTGCTCGCACCGCCCGTCCTGCAGCTCGACCAAGCGCCGGACGATGGGCAGCCCCAGGCCGCGCGGAGCGTTGGTCTCGTGCAGCCGATGGAACGGATAGAAGAGGCCGGGCTGTTTCGCCGCCGCCACGCCCGGACCGCGGTCGCGCACCCAGAACCGCGCGTCGGCGCCGTCCTTCTCCCACCCCAGCTCGATCTGCGGGGCTGGTCCGCCGTAGCGCAGGGCGTTGGCCAGCAGCTGGCCCCAGATGGCCTCAAGCCAGGTGGGGTCCCCGTGAACCTCCGGCCAGCTTCCGGGCTGGGTGATGCGGGCTCCCTTGGCCGCAATTTGCCGTTCGAAGCCCTGGAGGGCGGTCCAAACCGGCGGGCCCATGCCGGTCTTCCGGGGTGCACCGCGGCCGGCCGAGGCATTCGCCCACAGGCTCACTTTCCGCAAGAGGGCGACCAATTCCTCGGAGGAGTCGACGATGGGTTGGATCAGCACGGCATGGGGCGAGCCTTCCGCCTTGAGCAGCTCCTCGACGAAATGGGCGGCGGTCACGACGGCGCCGAGGGGCGCGCGCAAATCGTGCGTGATTCGCACGCCGACCGCAGCGAGGTCGCCGCGCAGGCGGGCGTTTTCCTGGCGCAGCCTTTGGGCCTCGGCCGCCATGCGCAGCAGTGGCGCCAGCGCGGCGGCGTCGGCCCCGGCGGGCCAGGGAACCGCCGCCCAGTGGGCCACGCCCTCGTCCTTCCGGGCGGGATGGGAGCCCTCGGGGGCAGCCCCGGCCGGGACGAGCAGCAATTCGATCGCCGCCGCCGGCGGGGCGCCGCCGAACTCGGCCCAGCTGGCGAAGGCGCGAACCGCAGGCGCACCGAAGGCCTGGTCGGCGGCCTCCTGGGCGACGCGGACCAAAGCCGGATCGCGGCTGAGCAGGGCAACGGCGGTGCGGTTCATGGTGCGCACCGAAGAAGAGCATCGGACCGCCTGGCACAAGCGGTTTTGAAGTATGCATTTTGCAAACAGTGGGAACCGATGTGTGCATTTTGCCCGCGCCTTTGGCCGGTGAATAAGTTGTGACGACGCATCGAATTGCCTCGGTCCGAGCGAGTTGTGGTTCCCAGCGCTCCATTGGAATGCCTTACGCTAAACACAGGCTCCGCTTCTTCTTTTTCAACCCCTCCCAAGATCCAGCCCGTTACACATTATGAAATCGATTCCCGTTATCGCCTCCGCGAGGTCCCGCCTCCATGCCGACGTCATGCTGATCCGCCTGCGCCGCGCCAACATCGCCGTGGAACAGATTTCCGCCTGTTTTCCCGCGGCGAGGTATCCGAACTCGGTCGCGTGCTGGCTCGAGCGCGGGCGCCTCGCCCCGCTCTACCTGGAGTCCGAGCCCTATCTGATGGCGGGGCCGATGCGCCGGTGGCTCCGCCGGCGGGACGCGGCGAATTTCTCCCCGGCGGCGGTGTTCCAGCGCTCCCATTTTGAGGCGGCGGCGGCCATGCGGCTTGAGGAGGAGCTGCGGCAGGGCTGCACGCTGATCTGCGTGCACGCCGCGGATGAGGCGGAGGTTGCGGTCGCCTGGCACGTGTTTCGCCATGCGGAGGCCGAGCAAATCGCCCTGGCGCCGCTACCGGCGGCGGTCACCCCGATCGCCGAGGAGGCGCCGCTTCTGTTCCCCAGCTTTGACACCGCCATTCCCGCCTGATCCGAAACGAAGCGCGGCCCGTCCTTTTTCGCTATCCGGCCTCAATCTTTCCATCGTTGCCGCCGTCCTCGCCGTCGTGGCGGGATCGGCGGCGGTCATCGCCGGGTTCCGTGAGGATCCGGGGCCGCTGCTGGCCCGCGGCGCCGGGGCCTGCGCCCTGGCGGCGGGGCTGCTCGCGCTCGGCGCGGTCCGGACTGCGCGCCGGATTTCGCGGCGCGGCCGTTATTGCCACCGGATCGGCGTGCGCGCCCGGCGCTCGGCCCGGGAAAAGCATGCGGTTCTGGCCAAGACCAGCCTCGAAATCCGGGCGCCGCTCACCGCCATCCTCGGCTTCAGCGAGGCATTGGCCGCCAGCGCGGCGGAAGATGGGCCGGTGCGGAGGCATGCCCGCGCCATCCACGCCAGCGCGGAGACGCTCCGGCAGGTGATCGACGGGATCCTCGATCTTTCCCACACCGAAGCCGGATTGGTGCAGCTGCACCTCGAGCCGACCGATCTGGGCCAGCTGGGCGAATCGGTCCGGGCGAGCTTCGCGAGGGTCGCGGCGGAAAAAGGCCTGGAGCTCAGCTTCTCCCTGCAGCCGGAGGCGCCCCCGCCGCTGCTGCTCGACGCCCGCCGGATGCGCCAGGTGCTGGCAAACTTGGTGAGCAATGCGGTCAAGTTCACGGCCCGCGGGGGGGTGCAGGTGCGGACCCGCTGGGAGCCGCGCGCGGTTCATCCCAGCCGCGGCATGCTGCTTTTCGAGATCCGGGACACCGGCGTGGGCATCGCGCGCATCCGCCAGGAGCGCATCTTCGAGCCCATGGACGGCTCCGAGCCGGCGGCCGAGGCCGGCTGCGGCCTGGGGCTGAGCCTGGCCCGCAGGCTGGCCGAGCGCATGGGCGGCTCGATTGCGGTGGAGAGCGAAGTAGGACGGGGCAGCGTCTTCCGCTTTGTCCTGCCTGACGTGCCGGTCGCGATCCGGGCGCCATTCCGCCTCGCCCCGCGAGAGATCACATCCCCCAGCGCCGTCCTGGCTTCGTCCGCGGCGCCGCTGCGATGGCCGGCGGTCGTTTCGGCGCTGCGGGAGGCCGAGGCGGAGATGTGGCCCGGAGTGCGCGCCAGCGGAGCGATCAGCGAGATCCGCGGTTTTGCCGGCCGGCTTGCCGCCATCGCACGCGCCGGCAGTTGCGAACCGCTGGCCTGCTATGCCGATGCGCTTCAGCTTGACGCCGAACACTACGCCCTGGGCCAGATCGAAAGCCGCTTGGCGGAATTCCCTGATCTGGTAAGGTCTATCGTCGCCGCCCGCCCCGCGCTGGCGATTGCGGCCAACTGAGCCCAACTATCCATCCGCTATGTCCGAAGAAGTGATCCCTCACGCGCGCCTCCTGGTCGTCGACGACCAGGAGACCAATCTGCAATTGCTGGGCGGCATGCTGGGCCAGATGGGCTTTGACATAGTCCTCGCCTCCGACGGAGAGCAGGCGCTCCAGCGCCTTGAGCGCAAGGCCGTCGACCTGATCCTCCTCGACGTCCTGCTGCCGGGCATCGATGGCTTTGAAGTCTGCCGCCGGATCCGGGCGCGCCCGGAATGGGTGGACATACCCGTGATCTTCCTCTCCGCCGCCGACGAGAAAAACCTGATCGTGCGCGCGCTCGAGGTCGGCGGGGTGGACTACGTCACCAAGCCGTTCAACCAGGCCGAGCTGATGTCGCGGGTGCGCACCCAGCTCGCGCTCAAGACCGCCCGGGACCACCTCCGCTGGCTGGCGGAGGACAAGGACGAGCTCCTGGGCGTCCTGGCGCACGATCTCAAGAACCACCTGGGCGGGATGCAGATGAGCGTCCGGCTGCTCTACGACCGCTCCAAGGCCAAAGGTGACGAGAAAATGGAGCGAATGGCCGAGAACATCCTGATTTCGACCGACCAGATGTTCTCCTTCGTGAAGGAATTCCTGGCCAACGCGGCGGCGGACCGCGGCCTGCCCCTGAACAAGGAGCGGGTGAGCCTGGATCAGGAGGCGGCGACCGCGGTGCGCCAGCACGGGGAGGCCGCGGCGCGCAAGAACATCACCCTGGTCAAGGAGGGCCCCGGAGACGTGATGGTGACGGCGGACCGCAACGGTCTCCACCAGGTGCTGGACAACCTCATCTCCAACGCGCTCAAGTTTTCCCCGACCGGCAAAACCGTGAAGGTCACGGTGGAGCGCACCCCCGCCGGGGGCGGGATCTGCCGGGTGGAGGACCAGGGGCCGGGTTTCACCGCCGAGGACCGCAAGCACATGTTCCTGCGCTACCGCCGGCTCAGCGCCCGGCCGACCGCGGGGGAACCATCCACCGGCCTGGGCCTGAGCATCGTCAAACGGCTGATGCAGGATATGGGCGGGGAGCTCAGCTGCGAAAGCGAGCCGGGCCGCGGGGCCACCTTCACCGTCCGCTTGCCGGCCGGCGGCACATCCGAATAGAATCCCCGGGCGATGAAGTCTTCCGCGATGGAGTTTCTGGTGATCGATGACGACCGAGTCTTCCGCGAGGCGTCGTGCCTCATGATCGAAGACGAGGGCCATCACGCCCAGAGCGCGGCCAATCCCGAGCGGGCGCTGGAGGCGCTGCGGGAGGACTCATTCGATGCCGTGCTGCTCGACGTGCACCTCGGGCCCCACAACGGCATCGCGCTGCTGCCCGCCATCGCGAAACTCCGGCCCAATCTGCCGGTGGTGATGTTCTCCGCCCAGGGGACGGTCAAGATCGCCGTCCAGGCCCTGCACCAGGGGGCGGTGGACTTCCTGGAGAAGCCCTTCACCCGCGATCAGTTCCACGCCATGCTCGCGCGCTTGCGCCGGATCAGCGAGATGGGCCGCAAGATCGAGCATCTGGAGGAGCAGGTGAAGGAGACCGAGGCCCAGAGCCCCGAGCCGATCGCGGAATTCGAGACGCCGGCGATGAAGGCGGTGATGAGCGTGCTCCTGCGCGCCTCGAAGAGCCCGGCTTCGGTGCTGATCCTGGGCGAAAGCGGCACCGGCAAGAGCGTCGCCGCCCGAGCGGTGCACGCCCGAAGCCATCTGGCGGACAAGCCCTTCGTCACCGTCAGCTGCCCCTCGCTCTCCAAGGAACTGCTGGAAAGCCATCTCTTCGGCCACATCCGCGGCTCATTCACCGGGGCGATCAAGGACACCTGGGGCAAGGTCAAGGCGGCGGACGGAGGCACGCTCTTCCTCGATGAAATCGGCGATCTGCCGCTGGAGATCCAGCCCAAGCTGCTGCGGCTGCTCCAGGAGCGGGAGTACGAGCGCGTCGGCGAGACGGTGACCCGCCGAGCCGAGGTGCGGATCGTGGCCGCCACCAACCGGGACCTCAAAAAGCGGGTGGAAGAGGGGGCCTTCCGCGAGGACCTCTTCTACCGGCTCAATGTCATCACCGTCGAGATGCCCCCTCTGCGCTCGCGTCCGCGCGATGTGCTGCGCTTCGCCGAGCACTACCTCGAGTTCTGCGCACGCCAGTGCGGGCGCGCGGTCCACGGGTTTACTCCCGCTGCCGAAGAAGTCCTCCGCCGCTATGGCTGGCCGGGCAACCTGCGCGAGCTGCGTAACGCGGTCGAACGCTCGGTGATCCTCTCCTCCGGCGACCGGATCGACGCGGCAGATTTGCCCTTCGAGGTTCGAATGCGGGCCGGGGGCGGCGAGACCGAGGCCGATCCGAAGATCGGCGCGATGATCTCGCTCGACCGACTGGAGGAACTGCACATCCGGCGGGTGCTTGAACAGACCGCGAGCATGGCGGAGGCCTCCGACGTGCTGGGGATCGACCAGGCCACCCTCTACCGCAAGCGCCGGAAGCTTGGGCTGAAGGTGAAGGCCGGCGAGGAGGATCTCTCCGCCGTCCCGCAGGCTGATCCGTCCTAGCGAGCGCCCCATGCGGGTCCATCTCCTGGCCTTGCTGGTGCTGCTGCCGGCCCTGGCCGACCGCTGGGTCTTCGCCCCCTTCGGTCGGGGCGCGCGGGCGCGCCTCGGGGTGTACGTGCGCATCGTCGCCTGGCAATGGGTGGCGAGCGCCGCGATCCTGCTTTGCATCGGCGCCCGGACCGTGTGGTTCGCTCCTTCCGACGCCGCTGCTCTCCCCTGGCTGCCGCCGGCCTGGGCCGCGGATCTGGCCGCCGCGGCCTTTGTCGCGGCGGTGGTCTGGCCGGTGCTCCGGCGCCGGCCCCGGCCGCGATCGGATGCGCGCGCCTTTGGGCCCAGCCACCGAGCGGAACCGGCGGTTTGGGCGCTGGTGGCGCTGACCTCGGGTGTGTGTGAGGAGGTCATGTTCCGCGGATTCCTCCTGGGCTACCTGCATGTCTTCCCCTGGCACTGGGGCTGGCTGCCGGCCCTCGGGATCTCCTCCCTGGCCTTTGGCCTGGGGCACCTCTACCAGGGCGGGGGCGCGTGCCTTCGCGCCGCGGCCGCGGGCTTGCTCTTCTGCGGACTCTACCTGGCTTCGGGGAGCCTGCTGCTACCGGTCGCCGCGCACGTCGCCGGCGATCTGGCCGGCCTGCTTCCCTCCCTCAGGCGTTCCAACCGCTGACGGGGTCCGACGCTTCGCTCACGCCGCCGGAGAATGGCCCCCTCACTTCAGCGCCGGGGCGATCGCGTCGGCCAGCCGGCCGACGGCTGCGCTCATCGTCGCGGCTTCGGCGCCGGGCTGGGGCGCTCCCGGCAGTTCGATCCGAAAGTCCCCCTGGCGCTGGACGGCACCGCCGTGCGGGGCCTCGACCTCCCAATGTGCCTGGAGGCTCACCTGGCCTGACGCGTCGGGACGGAACTCCTGGATGTTGACCCGCACCGCCCGCACGCCCTCGGGAGGCACTGGATCGCCCGGCATGAGCACCCGCCCCCCGGGCAGGCGCTGGGCCAGGTCGCGCGCCAGCGCCTGCCGGATGAGATCGGCGAGGGGCGCGGACCAGCGCGCATCCCCGGAGACGCGGAGCGTGGCGGCGCCTGTCGCGGTGGTCAGAAGCAGGCGGTCGAGCGAGGGAGGGATTTCCACCGGCGCAACCAGCGCGGCCGTTCCCGAGGCCGGCGCCGGGCTCTCGGCGGGGGCCACCGGTTCGAGGGTGAGGTAGGTGGTGGGGTGGTCATGGCTCGCGCATCCCGCCACGAGGGCGGCGGCGAGGAGCAGCGGCAGGGAGGAAGAACGGCGCATGTCAGTGGGATCGGCCGAAGATCAGGGAATTGGGATGGCTATTGAGGAAATCGGTCAGCTCGCGCAGCGACTCGGCGGCCTGGGAGAGCTCATAGAGGGCGTGCGGCAGATCGGTGTTGGCGGCGCCGGCGTTCCGCAGTCCCTCGGCGCTGAGCAGCGCTTGGATGCGTTCGACGGCCCGCTGCACGTCCTGGATCGTCGCATCCGTCTGCTTGAGGATGTCCGGCAGCGCGGCGTCGGCCTGCCGGGTGAGGTCGTTGAGGTGGGCGATCGCCGCTGAGACCTGGCGCAGCGTCTCCGCCGTGGCCGGCGAATTGCTGAGAGCCGCCAGGTGCGAGGTGGTCTGCTCGACCTCGCCGGCGATCGGGCCCAGGGGCAGGCGCTTCAGCATCGCGAGGATCTCGTTCGCCTGGCGGATGATTTGCTGGATGTCCGCGCCGCCGCCCAGCGCCGGGATCCGCGGCGGATTTCCCGGAATCAGCCGCGCCGGCTCCGCTCCCGGCGAAAGCGCCAGCTGCAGGAGCTTGCCGCCGACGACCGGGATGGTCGTGCCAAGCTGCGCCCGAAGCCCCTTTCCGATCAGCGTCCCGACCATCGCATCCATTTGCGGCCGGGCATCCTCCAGGTTCCACCGCTGCCCATAGAGGGCGATTTTCTCCGGCTCCAGGACGAAGTCCACCTGCGTGCGCATTTCGCCGGTGGCAGGAACATAGTAGGCTTCCACGCGCGTGATGGAGCCGGCGGGCAATCCCTCCAGCCGCACGACGCCGCCCTCTTTGAGGCCGGACGGGCCGCCGGGAAAGACGGTGGTGTAGGCCACTGCGTGCCGGCCTGGCGGGCTGGGATTGGGCGGGGCCTCCAGGCCGGCGGCCGTCGAAACCGTCTTGCCCGGGTGGGGCGCGACGCCGATGAAGGGCCCCGAGAGGATCGCCTTGACCGAGGCGAGATTCTCGAAGTCTACCGAATTGCCGGCTACCCAGTACTGGGTGCCCGGTCCGAGATGCCCGCTCATGGAGGAGATGAAGTCGAGCTGGACGATGAGGTGGCGCAGATCGGGGGAGAGGTGCACCTCGTTGACCTCGCCGACGTCGAAGCCGCCATACTCGATCTTGGTGGAGCCCGCCTGCAGGCCGCCGGTGATCGGAAAGGTGACGGTCACGGTCGGACCCCGTCCCGCCCAGGCGTGGAAGGCCAGCCAGCCGACGAGCAGCACCGCAGCGACCGGCACGGCCCAAATCATGCCCGGCCATTTCGAGGGCTTGAAGACGGCGGAGGGGGGTTCGGAGGTTTTTGTCATGCCCGCGAATCGAACCGCCAGAGCATCCGCGGATCGAAAACCTCGGTTCCGAGCGTGGTCAGGACCACCACGCCGAGAAAGGCCGGCAGCGCCCATCCGACGATCACGCTGAGGAAGCCGCGAAATTCCATCAGCGGCAGAAATACCGAAACGATGAAAACATCGATGTGCGACCAGCGGCCGATGCCGTGGAGCAGGCGGTACAGCCGGGCCTTGAACCTGAGTCGGGCGGACGACCGGCGATGGATCGAAATGAAGAACCACGCCATCGCGACCAGCTTCAGCAGCGGCGTCACGACGCTGAAAAGGAAGATGACCGCCGCGAAATACCAGAGGTGAGCGTGCACCAGCTCGGTCACGCCGGTCATGATGGAGTAGCCTACCATGGTGTTCAGCCGCTCGCTGTACTGCATCGGATAGGCGTACGCGGCGGGAAACAGGGCGATGGCGGCGAGCGTCAGCGCCATCGCGCGCATTGCGGAATAGGGACGATAGCTCCAGACTTTCGCGCGGCAGCGCGGACAGCGCCGGCCCTCCTCGGCGGCATCGACAGGCAGTTCGCAGGCGGGGCAGGCGATCAGTTTTGCCTCACCGCCGCCTGCGGTCGAACCGATCTGCCGCCAAACCTCGCCGCGCTGCAGGGCCGCCCGCACGATCACGGTCAGGACGGCTACGGCAACGACGCAATCGCCTCCCGCCTCAATCCGCACGGGGAAAAACGGGGCGACCCGCGCATAGCCGATGACCGCCCCGAATAGAAAGACATCCAGCAGCGCCCAGCGATCGAGCATTTCCGACCAGCGGAACGCGGGTCCCATCCAGGCGGCTCGGACCCCGCAGCGCGCCGACGCGAGGACGGCGACGAGGAGGCCGAAACGCAGGAAGGGAAGCAGGATGAGTTCCAGGCCGACGATGCAGGCGACGATGGGCCAGTCCTGGCGCCAGAATCCGGCGACGCCGGAGAAGATGAGGCTGCGATTGGTGTGGCCCAGGATATCCACCCGCAGCATCGGCAGGAGATTTGCGGGGAAAAGCAGCAGCAGGGTGGCGATCGAGAGGGCCAACGCGGCCTGGTTTCCCGGACGCTTTTGTTTTTCCAGCAGTCCATCGCATCGCCGGCAATGGACCGATCCCCGGGCCTGCGTGGCTGGCGCCTGCTGCACCAGCCCGCAGTAGCGGCATCCGATGAGGGTATCCGTGCCGATCATCCTCCGATGGACCGCAACCGTCGCAAGTGGCTCCGGCTCCAACGCTCTCAAAAACGGGCGGCCGGCGGGCCCCCCGCGGGCGTCATCGATGGCGCCGCGCCTTTCCGGTTCGGGAACCCAGCCGCAGAGGATGCCCGGACGAAGGGTCATTCGGCCAGTCCGGCGCACGTCCGGGCCCCCCGAATTTGGGCAATAACCTGTGAATAAATCTCTGCCTTTTAGTCGTTCTTTTTCTTGACGTTAGTGGGGTAAAGTGGGGAGAAATGGGGCGTTTTGGGGCGGATGGCAGTTCCAGCCCTGCAATGACCCTTCCCGGCAAAGCTTTCTACACAGGCCTTTTCAGGCATTCCCTCGACGACAAGGGGCGCATCACCATCCCCTCGGCGTGGCGTTCTGGGCATGGCGAAAGCGACGCGTTTTTGGCCACTCCGCATCCGGAGGGCTATATCGCCGTGCTCCCGCCGGCAGAGGTCGAGAAGCTGCACGCGAAGATCGCCGAGATCGCCCTGTCCGACAGCGCGGGCCAGGATTTCGCCGCCCGCTTTTTCGCGCAGACCCAGTCCTTCTCGTTCGACAAGCAGGGGAGGGTGGGCCTCGACGCCGGGCTGCTGAAGCACGCCGGCATCGCGAAGGACGCGCTGCTGGTCGGCTCGCTGACCAAGTTCAACCTTTACGCGCCCGCGCGCTGGGAGAAGGTCGAGAACCGCACCGCCGGCGAAAACTTCGGCGACCTCATGCGCCGCCTGGGAATCTGACGATGTCGCGCCGCGAAAAGATCTCCGAGCGCCTCCGGTCACGCGGGCTGGGATTCGCCGCCGTCGTGGTTCCGCGGGTGCGCGACAGCCTGATCCTGCGCCTGGTCGTCCAGGGCAAGCCCGGCCGGGGCCGGCCCTCCATCGATGTCTGCGTGCGCTGAATGCCCGGAGGCGACCATGAGCCGCGGCCACCAGCCCGTCCTGCTGACCGAGGTCCTGGGCTTTCTCGCTCCCCGTCCCGGCGGCCGCTACCTTGACGCCACCTTCGGTGGAGGGGGCCATACTCGGGCCCTGCTCGAGGCGGCGCCCGGCACCCACGTTACGGCGCTCGACCGGGATCCGTCCGCCCTGGATCGGGGCGCTGCGCTGGCAGGGGAATTCGCCGGACGCCTCGAGCTGATTGACCGTGATTTTGGCCGGCTGGACTCGCTCCCTGCCGGCGAAGCCTACGACGGGATCCTTTTCGACCTCGGGGTCTCCTCATTCCAGCTCGACGACCCCGCCCGCGGCTTCTCCTTCCGGGCGGACGCGCCCGCGGACATGCGCTTGGACCCCCGCACAGGCGTGCCGGCCTCCCGCTGGCTGGAGACGGCGACCGAGGAGATGCTGGTCCGCGCCATCCGCGACTACGGCGAGGAGCCATCCTGGCGCCGCGTGGTCCGCGCGCTGCAGGCCGCCCGGGCCGCCGGTGCGCTGGCCCGCACCGCGACCTTGGCGGAGACCATCGCCGCAGCCATCCCCGCCGCCGCCCGCCGCGGGCTCAGGATCCATCCGGCCACCCGCTCTTTCCAGGGCATCCGCATCGCGGTCAATGATGAGATGGGCGCCCTCGAACGCGGCCTGCCGGCCGCCTTCGCCCGGCTCGCCCCCGGCGGCGTCCTCTGCGTCATCAGCTTCCACTCCCTGGAGGATCGTCCGGTGAAACGCTACTTCCGCCGGCTGTGCGGCCAGCCGGAGGGCGCGGACGACGCCCTGCCCCAGGATCTCCGCCAGCGGGTGGCCGAACCCCTGACTGGCCGTCCGGTGACACCCGGCGAGGCCGAACTCGAAGCCAACCCCCGCAGCCGCTCGGCCAAGCTCCGCGCGGTGCGCAAACTGCCATGAAGCCCGCCCATTCCCACGCCTTCGTCAACCACCTCCTGGTCTACAGCCTGGTCGCGATCGGTTTCACCGGCTCGGTCGGCCTGGGCACGGTGTGGACGCGCCGGGAGATCTCGCTCCTGGCGAACGAGAACAAGGCGCTCGCCACGCAGATCGCCGAGGTCGAGCGCCACTGCCAGGAGGACGCCGCCCGGATCGCCGCGCAGGAAGACCCCGCCACTTTGGAGCAGCGCAACATCCAGCTCGCGCTCGGGCTGGTCCCGCCTGAGCAGATCATCCGAGTGACGGACGATCCGGAACGGCTGCTTGCGTTGAAGCGCAACGAAGGCCTGCTGAGCGACCGACCGGCCATCATGCCCGCGCGGATCGGCGGACCGAGGTAGAAATGTCCAAGGGCTTTGCCTCCAATTACCGCATCGTCCTCCTTGCCAGCTTCGTCATCGCCGGCTTCGCCGGGCTGGGCGCGCGTTTGGTCTGGCTCCAGGTCTACGGGCGCGGCGAATTGCTTGCTTACGCCCGCAAGAACCGCCGCGAGGTCATCAAGCTCCACGCCCGCCGGGGCGACATCCTCGATGCCAACGGCAACCTTCTCGCGACCTCCCTGCCGTACTGGGACATGGGGGTGGATCCGCAGAGCGTCGAGGCGCGGGACGCGGGCAAATTTCCAAGGCTGGCGGCGCTCCTCGGGATGCCGCTGCCCCAGCTCCTGCCCATTTTAACCACCAGGTTTCTCCCGGCCGCGACGCCGGCCCGCACGCCCGAGGGGGTCGGGTCCGCGGACCATGCGCCCACGGCCGGGGCTGCCAGCCTGGTGTTCAATTTCCCGGCCAAGCCGGCCTCCTCCGCCGCGCCGGCCGCGAAGGCCCCCGCGGCCGCGCGCGCCGAGGCGGGCGAGGACGAGACCGAGCTGGGCGACGCCGACGAGCACGGCCTCCGGCCGATCCACTGGATGGATTTCGCGGGCCGCGGGAGGCATTTCCTGGTTTCGGACTCCGTCCACGACCAGATCACGAAGCTGGGAGTGAGCGGAGTCTACGGAACCCGCGAGTATCGCCGCAACTATCCCGACAAGACCCTGGCCGCGCATGTCATCGGCTTCGTCAGCGGCGAGGAGCATCCGGTGAGCGGGATCGAGGCCTACATGGACTTTTACCTCCGCGGGCAGAACGGGTGGATCGAGACCGAAAAGGACGCGAAGGCGCATGAGCTGGCGCAATTCCGCACCCGCGACGTGCCGGCTTCCGACGGACTGACCGTCAAGCTCTCGATCGATGCACAGGTGCAGCAGATCGCGGAAAATGAGGTCGCGGCCCTCGTCCGCAAATACCAGCCGCAGAAGGTCACGATCATCGTCAGCGACCCGCGCACCGGCTTCATCAAGGCGCTGGCCAATTATCCCAGCTTCAACCCCAACGACGCGGCGACCGGCACGGTTCCGGATGTGGCCGCCCTGCGCAACGTGGCGGGGACGGACCAATACGAACCCGGCTCGGTCTTCAAGATCGTGGCCTCCGGGGGGGCGCTGAACGACGGCCTGGTGACCCCCGACACGACCTTCGACTGCGGGCTGACCAAGATCCAGTACCACGGCCTGGTGCTGGACCTGCCGCGCGAGAACATCGGCGACCACTTCGGGATCCTGACCGTGCGGCAGATCCTGGACCGATCCTCGAACCGCGGCGCGGCGCAGCTCGGGATGCTGCTCGGCCGGGAGCGGTTCATGCAATACGTGCGCGCCTACGGGTTCGGCGCGCCGACGGGCTTTCCCATGGCAGGCGAGATTTCCGGCGCGGCCGGCCCGCCCAAATGGGACGGCCTGACCATCACCCGAATGCCGATGGGGCAGTCGGTGGCCGTGACGCCCCTGCAGATCCACATGGCCATGGGCGTGATCGCCAGCGGCGGGGTTCTGCTCAAGCCCCAGGTCATCACCCAGGTGCTCGATTCCTCCGGCGGCCTGGTCTACAGCTTCAAGCGGGTGGAGGTCCGCCGTGTCCTCTCGGAGCAGACGGCTCGCACCATGGCGCAGATCCTCTCGGGCGTGGCCTACAAGATGGCCGGCGACTCGGAGGGCGGCACCGGCTCGTTGGCCGCGATCCCGGGTTACGAGGTGGCCGGAAAGACCGGGACCGGCCAGAAGCCCGAGCGGGTGACCCTGCCCAACGGCAAGGTCGTGACACGGATGTCCAACACGCACCACGTCGCCTCGTTCGTCGGATTCTTTCCCGCCAGCAACCCCCAGGTTGCGATTTCCATCATCGTGGACGACGCTGATGCCCATGCCCCCAAGGGAGAGATTGCGGGCGGGTTCGTGGCGGCCCCGTCCTTCAAGAACATCGGCGAGCAGCTTATCCCGTACCTGGACATCCGTCCGCCGGTCGAGCCCCAGACCCGGGCGCTCCTGGCCATGGAAGGGGGCCGCCGGTGATCGGCTACCTCACTCCATACATCGCCCTCCAGGCCTTTCCCCCTTCGCGTCGCACCCTTCAACCCGCCGCCCGGCTTCGCGCTCGACCCATGGTCCAGAAACTTTCCGACTTTTTCGAGGAGGGTGAAATCCTCGCCTCGCGCGGCGACCTCGGCCGCGCAGTGACGGGCATCGCGCTGGACAGCCGGCGGGTGGTGCCGGGCAACATCTTCTTCGCGCTGCCGGGCCGTCGGGCCGACGGCGTCTCCTTCGTCGACGAGGCGGTGAGCCGCGGCGCGGCGGCGGTGGTCGCCCCGAAGCTCCCGCCGATCTCGCCCGCCAAGGTCACCTTCATCCAGGTCGCCGACGCCCGGACCGCCCTGGCGCGGGTGGCGCAGCGCTACTACCGTCATCCCGACCGGGACCTGGCCGTGACCGGCGTCACCGGGACCAATGGCAAGACGACGGTGACGCACCTGCTCAAGCGCTTCCTCAACGGCGAGGAGCGGGTGGGGCTGATCGGCACCATCAACTACGACCTGGGCGCGCGGACCGTGCCCGCCTACCGCACGACGCCGGAGTCCCTCGACATCTACGGGATGATGGCGCAGATGCGGGACGCCGGCTGCCGCCAGGCGGTGATGGAGGTGAGCTCGCACGGCATCGATCAGCAGCGCGTGCTGGGGCTGGGCTTCGCCGCCGCCGTCTTCACCAATCTCACTCGCGACCACCTCGACTACCACCGCACGCTGGAGGCCTACTTCGAGGTGAAGAGCCGCCTCTTCACCGGGGCGACGGGCTCCCCGCCCAAGGTCGCGGTGATCAACCTGGACGACGCCTACGGCCGGAAGCTGGCGGCTCAGCTGCGGGAAAAGGGCGGTCCCCGCGTGGTGACCTTCGGCGAATCCCCGGAGGCGATGGTCCGCGCCGAGCAGGTTTCGCTCCACTTCAAGAACACCTCTTTCCAGCTGGTCTGGCCCGAAGGCCGCCTGCCGGTCGATTCCCCTCTGATCGGACGCTACAATGTCAGCAACCTCCTGGCCGCGCTGGCCACGGCCTGGGCCCTGGGCAGCGATCCTGCGGCGGTGCTGCCCCGCCTGGAGGGCTTCCCCGGCGTCCCGGGCCGGATGGAGCGGATCGAGGAGGGGCAGGCCTTCAACGTCCTGGTCGACTACGCCCATACCGACGACGCGCTGCGCAACGCGCTCGGCATGCTCCGCACCATCACGCCGGGACGGCTGCTGGTGGTCTTCGGGTGCGGGGGCAACCGCGACCGGGCCAAGCGGCCGCTGATGGTGAAGGCCGTGCAGGAATTCGCGGACTTCGCCTTCGCCACCGCCGACAATCCCCGGAGCGAGCCGCTGGCGCAGATCTTCGGGGACATGCGGGGCGGGGTGGTCCAGCCGGAGCGCATCGCCTGGGTGGAGGACCGCCGGCGGGCGCTCAGCCTGGCCCTCGATGCGGCCAAGCCCGGGGACTGCCTGCTGGTCGCGGGCAAGGGCCACGAGAGCTATCAGGAGTTCGCCGACACCGTTATTCCCTTCGACGACCGGCAGGTCGTCCGCGAACTGATCGGGATCAAGGCGCTGCGCCATGCTTGAGTTCCCCCCGGATCAACTCGCCGCCTGGACCGGAGGACGTTGGACCTCCCCGCCGGCGGCGGCTCCGTCCGGTTTCGCCATCGACAGCCGCAAGCTCCGGCCGGGCCAGGCCTTCGTCGCGATCCGGACCGAGAGCCGCGACGGCCACGACTTCCTCGCCGCGGCCGCGGCGGCCGGCGCCGTCGCCGCCGTGGTCGCGCGCGCGGTGCCCGAGGCGGCGCTGCCCCAGCTGGTGGTCGCGGACCCGCTTGCCGCCTTCCAGGCGGTGGCCCGGGCCCACCGGCGCCGCTTCGCCGGGCCGGTCATCGGGGTGACGGGGAGCGCCGGCAAGACTTCGACCAAGAACCTCCTGGCGCTGCTCCTGGGCGAGGGCCCGAGCGTCCTCGCCACGGAGGGGAACCTCAACAACCACCTCGGCGTCCCCCTTACCCTCACCCGCCTCGATCCCGCGGTGCACCACTACGCCGTCATCGAGGCGGGGATCGGCGCCCCGGGCGAGATGGCCCCGCTCGCCGCGATGATCGAGCCCAGCCTGGCGATCGTGACGCTGGTCGCCCCGGCGCACCTCGAGCGCTTCGGGAGCCTGGAGGCGGTGGCGCGGGAGAAGGCGGTGCTGCCGGCGGCGGTCCGCGCCGGCGGGGCCGCGATCTTCCCCGGCTCCTGCCTCGAATTCGCCGCCTTCCGCGACCTCGGCGCGCCCCAGATTGTGGTCGGCGAGGGGCCGGCCCGGCCTTCCCGCGGCGGCCGGGAGGAGCGGGTCGCCCTCAGCGTCACGCACCAGCCCGAAGCGGCGGTCCTCACCCTGGTCGGCGGCGGCTATTCGGGGACCTTCTCCCTGCCGCAGGTCTCCGATGGGATGGCCCGCAACGCCGCGCTCGCTCTCTGCGCCGCGCTCCGGCTCGGCGCTCCGGCCGAGGCGCTCCGGCCGCGCCTGGCGGGGTGGCGTCCGGCCGCGCTGCGGGGGGAGCTGCGGCGGCGCGGGGGCCACCTGATCTATCTCGACTGCTACAACGCCAATCCCGCGTCGATGGCCGACGCCCTCGCGGCCTTCGAATCCGCCGCGCCCGCGGCCGCGCCCCGGCTTTATGTCCTCGGCGGAATGGAGGAGCTGGGGGCGGATTCCCCGCGCTATCACCGCGAGCTCGGCCGCCGCCTGCGGCTGCGCGCGGGCGACTTCGCCTTCGTGGTCGGCCCCCAGGCCGAGGCGGTGTCCGCCGGCGCTCGGGAGAGCGGGAACCCGGCGGAGCGGATCGCGGTCGTGAGCACCCTCGGGCCGGTGGCGGAGCGGCTGGCGGCTTTTGCCGGCTCGGTCTTCGTCAAGGGCAGCCGGAAGTACGCCCTGGAGTCGCTCTTCTCCGACGCCGCGCCGGCCCACGCCTGACCCCATGCTGAGCTATCTCTACGAACTGAGCGGACACTTCGGGCCCCTCCGGGTGCTGAAGTACATCACGCTGCGCACGATGATGTCGTCGGGCACCGCCGCGGTGATCGGTTTCGTCATCGGGCCGTGGCTCATCGCCCGGCTGCGGCGCCTGAAGTTCGGCCAGCACTACGACGACGACCGCACCGGCGACCTCGCCCAGCGCTTCGACAAGAAAAACACCCCGACGATGGGGGGCCTGCTGATTTCCGGCAGCGTCCTGGTCAGCTCGCTGCTCTGGGCCGCGCCCAACATCTGGGTGCTGGTGGCGCTGTTCGTCTACGCCGCCCTCACCGCCGTCGGCTTCCGCGACGACTACCTCAAGGTGACCCGGCGCAGCCGCGAGGGGATTTCCTCGCGGGAGAAGATCGTCTGGCAGACCCTGATCACCGTGGTGGCGCTGGGGGCCCTGCTTTGCAGCCCGATGAGCTCGGAGAAGATCCGCGAGCTTTGGATCCCGTTCGTGAAGCATCCGGTGATCGCCAGCCTGCCGTTCGCGGCGCTGCTCGTGTTCATCTACCTCTGGCTGGTGGGCTTCTCCAACGCCATCAACCTGACCGACGGCCTCGACGGGCTGGCCATCGGCTGCACCATCACCGTGGCCATGGTCTACGGCATCATGGCCTACGCCGCCGGCAACGTGAAGCTGGCCGACTACCTCCTGATCGGGCATGTCCCCGGCACCGACGAGCTCACCGTGGTCTGCGGCGCCCTGGTGGGCGCGGGCCTGGCGTTCCTCTGGTACAATTCCCACCCCGCCGAGGTGTTCATGGGCGACACCGGCTCGCTCGCCATCGGGGGGCTGCTCGGCATCATCGCCTTCATGGTCCAGCAGCCGCTGACGCTGGTGATCGTCGGAGGGGTCTTTGTCTGGGAGGCGGCCTCGGTCATCCTGCAGGTGGGGTACTTCAAGTTCAGCCGCCGGCGCTACGGCGTGGGCCGGAGGCTCTTTCTCATGGCCCCGGTGCACCACCATTTCCAGAAGAAGGGCTGGCCGGAGACCAAGGTGGTCCTCCGGTTCTGGGTCCTCTCGGTCATCTTCGCCCTGGCCGGCCTGGGCACCCTCAAGCTGCGCTGACATGAGCCTGACCGCCCCCGGATTCCTCCAAGCCAAGCTCGACCGGCCGGTCGCCATCCTCGGCGCCGGCGTGAGCGGCCGCGGCGTGCGCGCGCTGCTCGCCGCCCTGGGGGCGGAAGGGGTGGTCTACGACGACCGGGGAAGGGACTTCACCGCGGCGGCCGCCGAGCGCCATTCCCTCGCGGTCTTCTCGCCGGGGTTCAGGCCCGACCATCCCTGGCTGGCCGCCGCGCGGGCCGCGGGCTGCGCCTGCCTGGGCGAGCTCGATTTCGCCTCCCTCTTCTGGCGGGGCCGCATCCTCGCCGTCACCGGCACCAACGGAAAGACGACCCTCACCGAATTCCTGGCCCATGCCCTGGCCTCGGTGGGCCGCGACGCGCGGGCCACCGGCAACATCGGGCACGCCTTCTCCCAGCTGGTGGCCGAGGTGGACGGCGCCGGACCCGACTCGATCGCGGTTTGCGAGGTGAGCTCCTTCCAGGCGGAGTCGATGCGCTACTTCCAGGCCGAGGCGGCGCTCTGGACCAATTTCGCGGAGGATCACCTGGAGCGGCACGGGACGATGGAAAACTACTTCGCGGCCAAGCTCGGCCTCGCGCTCCGCTCCACCACGGTCTACGCCGGATCCTCCGTCGAGGCCTTCCGGCGCGGCGCGGCGGACCCCGGCGTGCGCTTCGTCTGGGTCTCGACCGAGGGCCGCCCCGCCGACCCCCGGCTGGCCGGGACGGCCTTCGCCGACTACCCCCAGCGGGAGAACTACCTGCTGGCGGCGGCCTGGTGGCGCGCGGCGCAGCTCGACGAGGCGGCGCTGGCGGCGGCCGCCCGCACCTTCCGCCTCGGCCGGCACCGGCTGGCCCGGGTGGGGGAGGCCGACCACGTCACCTATTGGAACGACTCGAAGGCGACCAACTTCCACGCGGTGGAGGCGGCGCTGCGCCGCTTTCCGGCCCCGGTGCTCCTCATCGCCGGCGGCAAATCAAAGGGCGGGGATCTCGCCGGCTTCGTCCGCCGCATCGCCCCGCGGGTGCGCAAGGTCTTCCTCATCGGCGAGACGGCGCGGCCGCTGGCGGCTGCCCTGGCGGCGGCGGGCGTGGCCCATGTGTCCTGCCCGAACCTCGACACCGCCGTGCGGGGCGCCGCCCAGGCGGCCGAGCCCGGCGAGCACGTCGTGCTCAGCCCGGGCTTCGCGAGCTTCGACATGTTCCGCAACTACGAGGACCGGGGCGACCAGTTCGAGGAGCTCGTCCGCGCCCATGTCCCGGCGATGACGCCGCGATGAACGTTGCCCGCCCCCGCGCGCCGCTCCAGATTTTCCATCCAGATCCAGCCTCCCTCCCACCTCCTAAACTCCTCGCTTTACCATGAAGATCCTCAGAAACGTCGGCCTCCTCGCGGGCATCCACGCGCTCGCCCTCGTCCTCCTGGTCGTCCTGGCCAATCCGGGCTGCAGCTCCTCCCGGGCCCAGCCTCCCGCCGACGCCCCGGCCCCGGCTCCGGCGCCCGCGCCGGATGCGGCCCCGGCCCCCGCGCCGGACAACGCCGCGGCGTCCCCGGCTCCGGCCGTCGCCCCCATCTATTATAGCCCGACCCGCCCCGGCACCCCCGCGGCGGAGGCCCTGGAGAGCCAGCCGGTCACCGGCGTCACCCCGGCGACCACCTACACGGTCGTCAGCGGCGATAGCCTGTCGCTGATCGCCAAGAAGAACCACATCAAGGCCTCCGAGCTCGCGGCCGCCAACCACCTCCACGCCGGCGCCACGCTGCACATCGGCCAGAAGCTCATCATCCCGGAGCGGGCCGGCAAGGCCGCTCCGTCCGCTCCGTCCGGCCCCGCCGCGGCGGCGTCCGCGGGCGCGGCGGCCCCGGCTTCCGCGGGGGCCAAGCCCGCTTCCGGCGCCGCGGCCACGACCCACACCGTCCATTCCGGCGAGACCCTGGGGGTGATCGCCCGCCATTATGGGATCTCGGTGACAGCGCTGGCGACCGCCAACGCGATCACCGACCCGGCGAAGATCCATCCGGGCCAGGTCCTGACGATCCCGGCGGGCGGCAAGGCCGGTGGCGGAAGGGCTTCGGGCGCCAGGGCGCCGGCCAAGCCCGCGGCGGCGGCCCCCGCTCCCGAGCCGGCCCCGGCGGCTCCGGCCGCCGAGCCGGCCGCGGCCCCCGCTCCCGCGCCGGCGCCGTCCTCCGACATTCCGGTGATCAAGATCGACGACGCGTCCTCCTCGAGCTCCAAGCCCTAGCATGTCGGCGCCGGCCACCACCTTCCCGGTCTTCCGGGTCCCCTCCCGCCAGATCGTCCAGCCCGCGACGATCATCCTGATCTGCGCGGCGGCCCTCACCACGCTCGGCCTGACGATTCTTTTCAGCGCCAGCGCGTCGCTCAAGCCCAGCCCGTACTTCTATCTCAGCAAGCAGATCACGGGGGTGGCCGCGGCCGGGCTGCTCTGCCTGGTGGCAAGCCGGATCAACCTGGACTACGCCCGGCGCTACGCCTGGTGGGTGGCTGGAATCATGCTGGTCCTGCTCGCGCTGGTGCTCATCCCGCACCTCGGCGTCAAGGTGGGCGGCAGCCGGCGCTGGCTCGGCCATGGCGCGCTGCGCCTCCAGGTTTCGGAGTTCGGCAAGCTGGCGATGGTCTTCTGCCTGGCCCACTACCTGGCCCTGAACCAGACGCGGCTGAACGAGTTCAAGCGCGGGTTTCTCTACCCGCTCGGCATCATCGGGATCTTTGCCGGGCTCATCCTCAAGGAGCCCGACCTCGGCACCGCCGCGCTCGCCATCCTGGTCGGCGTGACCCTGGTGTTCCTGGCCGGCGCGCGCTGGCGCTACATCCTGCCGACCATCCCCCTGGTCCTGGGGGGCTTCGCCCTGCTGGTGATGCTGATGCCGAACCGGCTTCACCGCTTCACCGCCTTTCTCGACGTCGAGGCGAACAAGCAGGGGGGGACCTACCAGCTCTACCAGTCGATGGCGGCCTTCGCCGTCGGCGGGGTGAACGGAGCCGGGCTGGGGGAGGGCCGCCAGCAGCTCGGCTACACCCCGGAGGCGCACAACGACTTCATCTTTTCGGTCGTGGGCGAGGAGCTGGGGCTCGTCTTCACCCTGGGGGTGGTGGCCGCCTTCGCCACGATCTTCATCATGGGCCTGCGCCACATGCGGCGCGCCCCCAATCTCTTCCATTTCCTCCTCGCCTCGGGCTGCGTCCTGCTGATCTGCCTCCAGGCGATCATCAACATCGGGGTGGTGACGGGGTTGTTCCCGACCAAGGGAATGTCGCTGCCGTTCATCAGCGCCGGGCTGTCCAACCTGCTCCTGATGGGGCTGCTCCTCGGCCTGCTCCTCAACAACCAGCGGACCTGGGGCCGCGCCGCGCTGCCGGGCCGGGTCCCCGGAATGCGCGAGGTCTAGGGTGAGCCGGTTCCTCATCTCCTGCGGCGGCACCGGCGGCCATCTCTCGCCGGGCATCGCCTTGGCGGAGGGGCTCCTGGCCCGGGGGCACGACGCCGTCCTCCTGATCAGCCGCAAGCGCGTCGACGCCCGCCTGGTTGAGGCCTATCCCCACCTCCGCTTCGAGCGCATGCCCGGGACCGGCTTCACCTGGAACCCGCTGGGCCTCGTCCGCTGCGTCGGCTCGCAGACCCGCGCGGTGGGCTTCTGCCTCTCGCTGATGGCACGCGCCCGGCCCGACCTCATCGTCGGCTTCGGCGGCTTCACCTCGGCTCCGGTGGTGCTGGCCGGCCGCTTCCGGGGCGTGCCGGTGGCGCTGCACGAGTGCAACCGCGTGCCCGGCCTGGCCGTCCGCACCCTGGGCCACCTGGCGGCGCGGGTCTACCTTCCGATCGGGCTCAGGCTTTCCGGGGTCGGCGCCGCCGCCACCCGCCACGTCGGGCTGCCGGTGCGCCGGGAGATCGTGCTCCGGCCCCAGGCCGAGGCGCGGGCCGCCCTGGGCTTCGACCCGTCGCTGAAGCTGCTCGCCATCCTCGGCGGCAGCCAGGGGGCCTCCGTCCTCAACGATTGGGCCCGGAGCAACGTCGAGCTGCTCTCCGCCCAGGGCATCCAGCTCTTCTGCGTGACCGGGCTGGGCAAGGGCGAGGCGGAGGTCCGGGAGATTCCGCGGGCGCTGGGGGCGCCGGTCCGCGCCGTCTTCACCCCCTTCTCCGACCGGATCGCCGACGTGCTTTCGGCCTCCGACCTGGTGGTGAGCCGCGCGGGGGCCGGAACCCTCGCCGAGCTGGTCCGCTGCGAGACCCCGGCGATCCTCATCCCCTATCCCCATGCCGCCGACAACCATCAGCGGGCCAACGCCGCCTTTTTCGAGCGGCAGGGCGGAGGCCTGGCGCTGGGCCAGGAAATGCTCGGCAACCTCCTGGCCGAGGTGCGGGACGTGATCTTCAACGACTGGCTGCTGCGGACATTCCGCGGCAACCTCCGCCGGATGGACCGGGCGAACTCGCTCGAGCTCATGCTGGCGGACCTGGAGGAGATGGCCGGGGGCGACTCCCCGCGGAGGCTCGCCGCATGAGGTCGGCGGCGCCCGGCCCGCTGTTCGGCCGCCCCGTCCGGCGCATCCACTGCCTCGGCGTCGGCGGGATGGGGGTCGCGCCGCTCGCGATCTATCTGGGGCAGGCGGGTTACGCGGTGAGCGGCGAGGACGACGCGCTCGCGCCCGAGGCGGCGGAGCTGCTGGCGCGCGAGGGCGTTTCGGTCGGACCCCTGCCCGGCGACTGCGACCTGGTGGTCCATTCCTCGGCGATCCCGGCGGGACATCCGGTGTACGCCTCGGCGCGGGCCCGCGGCCTCCCGCTGGTGCGGCGCGGCGAGGCGCTGGCGGAGCTGGCCCGGGGGCTCAAGCTGGTGGCCGTCTGCGGGGCGCACGGCAAGACCACGACCACCGCCATGCTGGCGACGGCTCTGCGGGAGGCGGGCTTCCCCGCGGGCTACCTCGTCGGCGGGCTCTTCGGCGACGGCGCCTCGCCCGCGCGGGTGGGCTCGAACGAATGGCTGATCGCCGAGATCGACGAGAGCGACGGGACGATCGACGGCTTTTCCCCGGAAATCACGCTGGCGGTCAACCTGGACTGGGATCATCCCGACCGTTACCAGCGGCCCGAGGACCTGGAGGCCACCTACGCCGCGCTCTTCCGGCGGACCCGCGGCGCGGTCCTGGTCAGCGACGCCTGCCCCCGCTCGCTCCAGCTCGCCCCCGGCTTCGTCACCTTCGGCCGCACCGGCGACTTTTCCTTCGCGGTGGCCGAGGAGAAGTCCGACCGCCAGGAGCTCCGCCTGGGAGGGCGCTTCGCCGCCGGGACGGCCACCGTCCGGGCCCGGGGCGACTTCAACGCCGCCAACGCCGCCGCCGCCCTCGCCGCCGCGCAGCTTCTCGGCGCCGCCGTTCCGGCGCGCGCCCTGGCCGGCTATCCCGGCATCCGCCGCCGGCAGGGGCTGCTCCCGGCCGAGGGGATCACGGTGATCGAGGATTACGCGCACCACCCGGCGGAGATCCGCGCCCTCCTTCCCAGCCTGCGCCGGACGCTCGGCGGCGGGGCCTCGCTCATCGCCGTCTTCCAGCCGCACCGCTTCAGCCGCACCGCCCAGTTCAAGGCCGAGTTCGCCGCGGCGCTCGCCCTGGCCGACCGGGTCCATCTGCTCGATGTCTACGCCGCGGGCGAGGGGCCGGTGGCCGGCGGGACCTCGGCGGACATCTATGCCGAGCTCAAGCGGGGGGCGCCGGGGCTCCCGGTGAGCTACCTGCCCGGCAGCGACGCCGACTTCTTCCGCGCGCTGACGCGCGAGGTCCGTCCGGGCGACACCGTCGCCTTCGTGGGCGCGGGGGACATCGACCGCAAGGCCCGGGCGTGGCTCGAGGCCCGCCAGGCGGAGCAGGGCCGCTCGCGGCGCTGGGACGAGCTGGCCGAGGCCCTGCGCGCCGCGCTCGTTTCCGGCGGGGCGGTCCGCCGCGAGGAGCCGCTCGGTCCGCGCACGACGCTGCGGGTGGGCGGGGCGGCGCGCGTCTACGCCGAGCCCGCCGGCGCCCTGGAGCTCCAGGCGGTCCTGCGGGCGGCCGCTCGGGCCCGCGTCCCCGTTTTCATGCTCGGCCGGGGCTCCAACCTGATCGTGCCCGACGCCGGCGTCGACGGGGTGGTGGTCTCCCTGGCCGGCGCCGCCTGGTCGGGGTTCGAGGCGCGGCCCGGCGGCCGGATCTGGGTGGGTGCCGGGCTCCGGCTGAAGAACCTCTGCGGCCTGGCCGCCCGGGCGGGTTTCGCCGGCTGCGAATTCCTCGAAGGCATCCCCGGGACGGTCGGCGGCTCGCTGCGGATGAACGCCGGCGCGATGGGGGGCTGGATGTTCGACCTGGTGGAGGAGGTCGAGCTCATGTCGCTCGAGGGCGAAATCCGGACGCTGCGGCGGGCGGAGATGCACGTCGACTACCGCCACTGCGCCGAACTGCACCACGCCGTCGCCCTCGGGGCGCTGCTGCGGCCGCCGGCCCAGGCGGAGTCCGCGGCGATCGGCCGGCAGCTGGACGTCTACCGCCGCAAGCGCCAGGAGAGCCAGCCGCGCGAGCCCAGCGCCGGATGCATCTTCAAGAATCCTCCGGGAAATTCCGCCGGCCGCCTGATCGACGAGAGCGGCCTCAAGGGCGAGCGGGTGGGGGACGCGGAGGTTTCCCCGGTGCACGCCAATTTCATCGTCAACCGGGGCCACGCCACCGGCGCCGAGGTGCTGGAGCTGATCCGGCGGGTGCGCGCCCGCGTCCGCCAGGCGAAAGGGGTCGAACTCGAGCCGGAGGTGCTGCTCTACGGGCAGGACTGGAGGGAGGTGCTGTGAGCTCCGCGCCGGTCATCGCCGTCTTCGCCGGGGGCACCTCGCCGGAGCGCGAGGTCTCCCTCGGATCCGGCCGGGCGTGCGCTCAGGCGCTCGCGCGCTCCTTCCCGACCCGCCTGTTTCAGATCGACGCCGACGCGCTTCCGGCCGGGCTCGATCCGGCGCGCCACGTCGTCTTCTCCACCCTCCACGGCACCTTCGGCGAGGACGGGCGCATGCAGGGGCTGCTGGACCGCGCCGGCGTCGAGTACGCCGGCTGCGGGGCGTCCGCCAGCGCCCTGACCATGGACAAGTCCCGCACCAAGGCGGCCGCCGCCGAGCGCGGGGTGCGCGGCTCCGCTTCCCTGGCCTTTTCCGCCTCGGCCAAGCCCGCCGCCGAGGAGATCCTGCGCCGCCTCGGACCCGAGATCGTGCTCAAGCCCAACGACCAGGGCAGCAGCGTCGGGCTGACGGTGGCGCGCACCCCCGCCGAGCTCGCCGCCGCCCTGGCGCGCGCCTCGGCCGGCAACTGGCTGGCCGAGGCCTTCGTGCGGGGCCGCGAGCTCTCGGTCGGGGTCCTGGGAGGGAAGGCGATGGGGATCGTGGAGATCCGCCCTCGCTCCGGGGTCTACGACTACGCCAGCAAGTACACCAAGGGGATGACGGAATACCTCGCGCCGGCGCCGCTCGAGGAGGCGGCGAGCGCCGCGGTGCGCTCCGCGGCCGAGGCGGTCTTCGCCGCGTGCGGCTGCCGGGACTACGCCCGGGTCGACTTCATTCTGGATGCGGAAAACGCTCCGATTTTGCTCGAAATCAACACGCTTCCGGGCATGAAGGAAACCAGTCTGCTGCCGATGAGCGCGCGGTGCGTGGGGCTGGACTTCATCGCCTTGGTTCGGGAGCTGGTCAGGCCTGCGCTGCAGCGTTTCGCGTCGGCGCCGCAGCGCGTCCCGTCATGAACCGCGATACCCCCCCGCCTGCCTCGCGCAGCTGGAGAGACATTCCCCAGCAGGTGAAGCCGCGCGCCATGTCGAGCGGGGGCCGCCGGCGCCTGCTGATCGCGACCCTCGGGTGGCTGGGAGGCCTGACCGCCGCGGCGGCCCTGGGAGCGGGCGTCTGGCTCGTTTCGGAATCCTGGCGCAATCCCGGCTCGATCCCGGGCGCCAAGCCGGTGCCGATCCGCGACATCGCGCTGGTCGATCCCAACGGGGTGCTCGACCGCGACTGGCTGGTTCGGACCCTGGCGCTGCCGCCCGGCGCGACTCTCGGCGGCCTCGATCTGCCCGGCCTGCGCGCGCGGATCATGGCCAGCGGGCAGGTGGCCGAGGCCGCCCTCTTCCGGATCTATCCCGCCGCGCTTTCGGTCCACGTCACCGAGCGCGCCCCGGTGGCCCGGGTGATGGGGCAGGCCGACGGGCGCTCCCCGCATCCCTTCCTGGTGGCGCGCGACGGCACCGTCTACGACGGAGTGGGCTATCCGCCCGCGGTGGTCTCCTCCCTGCCCTGGCTGGCCGGCGTGAAACTCGAGCGGAGGGGCCCGGGCTTCGCGCCGTTGGCCGGCATGGCGGCCCGGGGGGCCCGCCCCGGCGCGGCCGACCTGCTGGCGCAGGCCAAGCTCGAGGCCGAGCACCTCTATCGCACCTGGAAGGTCGTCTCGCTGGCCCGCCTCGACTCCGACGGGGTCATCGTCGTCCGGCCGGCGGCGGGCCCCACCGTCACCTTCGGGACCCAGGAGGATTTCTCGCGACAGCTGGCCAAGCTCGATTGGCTGCTCGACACCCTTCGCGCCCGCGGGACGGGCGCCTCCGCCATCGACCTCTCCCTTGCCTACGGCGGCAGCCACCAGGTGACCGTCACGCCGGGCCCGGCCGACCAGGCGCAGGCCGCCCCCCCGGCGTCCGCCGCCGTCCCCGCCTTCCAGCTCCTTTCCCATCCCATCCCTTCCGTTCCCCGTGAATTCTAAACATACCTTCATCGGTGCCGTGGAGATCGGCACCGCCAAGATCACCGTCCTGGTCGGCGAGTACACCGGCCGGGAGCTCGCCATCATCGGCTGCGGCGAATGCCAGTCCCGCGGCGTGATCAAGGGCTCCGTCGTCGACTACAAGGCCGCGAGCGAGTGCACCCACGCCGCGCTGGAGCAGGCGGAGCGGGACGCGGGCGAGCGCGTCGACTGCGTCTTCCTCGCCCAGACCGGGGGGCACCTCGAGGGCTTCTACAATCAGGCGGCGGTGAACGTGAAGTCGGCCGACAACATGATCGACCGCGACGACATCCGCACGGTCTGCGACCTGGCCAAGTCGAAGGAGCTGCCCTCGGGCCGGATGGTGGTGCACCACATCCGCCGCCCTTACCGGGTCGACGGCCGGCTGGTGCCGACCTCGCCGGAGAACCTGGTCGGCCAGCGGCTCGAGGTCGGCTACTGGACGGTGCACGGGCAGGAGCAGCGCCTGGCCGACAACATCCACGTGATCCGCGGCTTCAACCTGGAGGTGCGCGAGCTGGTGCTCTCCAGCCTGGCGGCGGGCCATATGGTGACGACGCCGGAGGAGCGCCAGCACGGGGTCCTGGCGATCGACATCGGCGGCGGAACCACCGACTACGTCCTCTATCGCGACGGCGTCGCCCACACCACCGGCGTGCTGCCGGTGGGCGGCGCGCACTTCACCAACGACCTCAGCATCGGCCTGCGCCTGACCGAGGGGCAGGCGGAGAAGCTCAAGCTCCGCTTCGGCCGGGCGATGGTCCAGGCCAAGGACAAGGGAGAGAAGGTCTGGCTCGACGGGAATTTCGCGATCGGCGACCGGCAATTCCCCCGGCAGGCCATCGAGCAGATTCTCGCGGCGCGCGCCTGGGAGCTGCTCGAGGTCGTGCGCAAGAAGCTCGGGCCCTCCTTTTCGCCCGAGGCCTGCGCGGCCGGCGTGGTCCTGACCGGCGGCACCGCCAAGCTTCCCGGCCTGACCGAATGCGCCGGCAAGGTCTTCGGCGTCCCCGCCCACGTGGGCGAAGCGCCCTCCTGGGTGGCGGAAAACCTGCGGGAGCCCGGCTACCAGACGGCCCTGGGGCTGCTCTACTACGGCCTCAGCTCCCAGGCGGAGAAGGCGGCCTCCGCCCGCAGCCGCGGCGGCTTCCTCAGCGGCTTCACCCGCCTTTTCGCCCACGCCTGACCCTTCACCCGAATGAACCTGAACGAACTTCCGCTCGAGAGCCAGGTCCTCACCGATCGCAACGTCGCCATCAAGCTGGTGGGGGTGGGCGGCGCCGGCTCCAATGCCGTGGACCGGCTGAAGATGGAGAACCTGGAGCGCCTCCAGCTCGCCGTCATCAACACCGACCACCAGGCCCTCTCCAGCTCGCCGGTCCAGGACAAGGTGCTGATCGGCATGGGCGTGACCCGCGGCCTGGGGGCCGGCGGCGACCCCGACCTGGGCCGGGAGGCGGCCGAGGCCGACCGCGAGAAGGTCGCGGCGGTGATGAAGGACTGCGACCTCGTCTTCCTCATCGCCGGCATGGGCGGAGGCACCGGCGGGGGCGCCTCGCCGATCGTGGCGGAGATCGCCGCCGAGCAGGGGGCCCTGGTCATCGCCTTCGTCACCATGCCCTTCAGCTTCGAGGGCGGGAGGCGGCTGAAGCAGGCCGAGGAGGGCCTGCGGGCGCTCCGCCAAGTCTGCGACGCGGTGATCCCTCTGCCCAACGACATGCTGCTGCAGGAGGGCGGCGAAAACGAGACGGTGCTGGATTCCTTCGCCCGGGCCGACGCCTGGATCGGGCGCGGGGTGAAGTCGATCTGGGCCATGCTCTCCAAGACGGGGCTGATCAACCTGGATTTCGCCACCATCCGCCAGGCCTTCCGCCAGCCGGGCGCCAAGACCCTGTTTGGGCTGGGCGAGGGCCAGGGCGAGAACGCGGTGGCCAACACCATCGCGAGCCTCAAGCTCTGCCCGCTGCTGCACACCCCGGAGTTTTCCCGCAAGGCCGACCGGCTCCTGGTCAACATCATCGGCGGCACCGACCTCACCCTGCCGAAGGTCAACGAGGTGATGAGCGCCATCACCGAGCAGTTCGGCCGCGACTCCCATATCATCCTCGGCGCCGTGATCGACGAGGGCTGCCAGAACCGGATCGAGATCTGCGTGCTCGGCACCTCCGACATGGGCGGCCGCGCCACCATGATCCGCCGCCCCGCCGCCCGCGCCCGGACTGTGCCGGCGAAGGAGTCGGCTCCGGCCGCCGCGGAGGCGGTTGCCGCCCCGCCGGCGGCGGCCGCCTCCGCCGCCGCCGAAAAGCCGGCCCCGCCGTCCGCCGCCAGGGCGGTCCACCAGCCCAAGGCCGCCCAGGACGAGTTCGGCTTCGGCGAGCTCGAGAGCCGCGGGCACTTCGAGAAGACCGACCGCAATCTCTTCGACGGGCAGGACCTCGACGTCCCGACCTACCTGCGCAAGGGCATCCGCATCGCGCTCTGACCGGGCTGGTTCGGGGCCGGGCAGGCCGGCGCGCAACCGCTCCTTGGCACGAGGGGGCGGTTCTGTATCCTTCGGGCCATGTTCGTCGACGAATGTGTGATCAAGGCCTACGCGGGGGATGGCGGCCGCGGCTGCATCTCCTGGCGGCGCGAGAAGTTCGAGCCCTTCGGCGGCCCCAACGGCGGGGACGGCGGCCGGGGCGGCGACGTGGTCCTGCTCGGCGACGTCAACACCAACAACCTGGTCGACTTCAAGTACCAGCCCCATTGGAAGGCCGAGCGCGGCGAGCACGGCATGGGCAAGGACTGCACCGGCCGGGAGGGGAGGTCGGCGATCCTGAAGCTCCCCCTGGGCACGATCGTGACCAACGTGGAAACCGGCCAAGTGGTCGCCGAGGTGACCGAGGAGGGCCAGCGGCTGATCCTCTGCAAGGGCGGCAACGGCGGCTGGGGCAACACCCATTTCAAGACCTCGACCAACCGCGCGCCGCGGCGGGCCAACCCCGGCCAGCCGGGCGAGCAGGGAGTCTACCGGCTGGTGCTCAAGAGCATCGCGCACGTCGGGCTGGTGGGCTTCCCCAACGCCGGCAAATCCTCCCTCACCCGGGCCCTGACGCACGCGCGGCCCCGCACCGCCGCCTATCCCTTCACCACGCTCCACCCCCAGATCGGGGTGATGGAGCCCCCGGGCGACACCCTGCGCGGGGGGCCGCGGCTGCTGCTGGCGGACATCCCCGGCCTGATCGAGGGCGCGAGCGAGAACAAAGGCCTGGGCCATCGCTTCCTCCGGCACATCGAGCGGTGCAGGGTCCTGCTGGTCCTGCTCGACATGGCGGGGACCGACGGCCGGGATCCCCGCGAGGACTACAAGCACCTGCTGCGGGAGCTGGAGCTCTACAATCCGGCCCTGCTGAAGAAGCCCCGGATGGTCGCCGCCAACAAGCAGGACCTGCCGGAATTCGCCGGGCACCTCGCCAAGTTCAAGCGGCGCCACAAGCTGGAGGTGATCGAGATCTCCTGCGCCACGGGGGAGGGGATCGAGCGGCTGCGGAAGGCGCTCTTCCGGAAGGTCGCCGCCGCGCGGGCCTAGATAAAGGCCTCGGCCGCGAGCAGCATGGCGCTGATCTCGGTCGCCGCGCGCGCGAGCTGTCCATCGATCCATTTCCTCGGCCCGCCGCCCGCCCCGGCGGGCGGGTCCGGCATCTGGGCGCCATCGAGGGCCTGGCGCGTCCGCTCCAGCCCCTCGGCCGAGGCCCCGCGGCTCTCCACCGCCGCGGCCAGCGATTCCAGGGCGTCGGCGGCGCTGGCGATGAAGCGGAGCACCTCCGGAGCGGCGGCCGCGCCTTCGCCCGAGAGGTGGACCGCGACGAGATTGAGAACGCGGCTCAGGCGCTGGTTGCCGTTGGCCAGGGCCGCGGCCTCCTCCAGGCGATCCTGGCGGTTCTTGGGATCGCCCATCATCCGCTGCAGCGAGGAAAAGACCTCGCCGTTGGCCTTTTCGGCGCGGCGCTTCGCCAGCGAGGTCTCGACGTCGTAGCCCTCGCCGCGGTCGAGATGGCGGCCGAGCACCCGTAGGTAGGAGGCGTTCGCCAGCACCGCCCGGGCCAGGATGGGGGGGAACCGGTTGCGCTCCCAGACCGGCCAGAAGACCAGCGCCGCCAGCAGGGCGAGGGAGCCCCCGGCGAGCGTGACGGCCAGCCGCTCGATCGTGAAATCCAGGGTGACCGGGCCGCTCGATTCCGTGAGCAGGACCACGAACACGGTGATGAAGATGACCGCGAGGCCGTAGTTGCGCTTCAGCAGGTAGACGAAGACGAAGCTGGACGCGGCGGTCGCGGCCATCAGCGGCAGGTAAGGCAGGTGCAGCGCGAGCATCAGGCTCGCCAGGATGCCGCCGGCCAGGGTGCCGAGCATGCGCTGGGCCGCCTTCTGGCGGGTGGAACCGTAGTCGGGCTGGAGCACCACCGCGACGGTGAAGGGAAGCCAGTAGCCGTGGGTCAGGTGCAGCCGCTCGAAGGCGTAGACGCCGAGCACCGCCAGGGTGGCGAGCCGCATGGTGTACCGGAGCAGGGCGCGGTCGAAGCGCCAGCGGAGGTTGAGGGCCGAGGCGAGCGGCCGGAGGGTGAGGGCGTCCAGGTCGAAGAGCTCGAGGGAGAACGCGGCCCGCTCGTCCGCCCGGCCGATCGTCCCGCGGAGCGACCCGCCGACGACGGGCAGGTAGCTCTCGATCTGCCCCAGGATCTCCCTCACCTCGCCGGCGGCCGGCGCGGGGCCGGCGCGGGAGGGAATGCGGGCCTGGAGCACGCGGAGGAGGTGGCCGATCCGGCGGAGCCGGACCTCGAAGGTGGCGAGGTGGCCCGGAGCGCGGGAGACCACCGCGAGCGCCACGGTGCGCGAGGCGTTGGTCAGCGCGGTGAAGAAGGTTTGGAAGGAGGGCGCCAGCTTTTCGAAGCCGGGCTGCGCGGCCAGGGACTCGAGGGCGGTGTTGAGGCTTCCGACCAGGAGGGCGAATTGCACGGCCGAGCCGCGCAGCCGCTCGAGCCCGGGGACCTGGCGGCGGGCCCGGCCGCGTCCGGCCTGGGCCAGGGCCTGGTAGGCGTGGTCCAGCGCCGCCCGGAGGCCCGCCTCCGCCTGGGCGAGGCGCCCATGCCGCTCGGCCGCGCCCGGCGCCGCCTCGGGCGCGAGCGCGGCGCAGTAGTCGGCGACGGCGAGCCAGGCGTCGCCCACCGCGCGCCGCAGCGGGTGCTCCGGGCGGAAGGGCCAGAACGCGACCTGCAGGACGACGCCGAAGGAGCCGCCGGCGAGCGCGGCGAGAAGGTGATGCTCCCCCGCGGCGCTGCCGCCGGCGCCGACCAGCGCGTAGGCGTAGAGCAGGACCGAGGCGATGGCGATCGACGGCCCGTAGTCGCCGCTCAGATGCCGGCAGAGCCCGCCGAGCACCGCCACCGCGGCCATGCCGGCCAGCGCCGGGCCGAGGTGGGCGGCGGCCAGGCCCCCCAGGCCCGAGCAGGCGGCGAGGATCAGGGTGGCGGCGGCGAGCAGGCTGAACCGCACCCGGTAGGCGCCGCGCACGTCGATCATGGCGACATTCTGCGCGGCGATGACGGCGAAGGCCGCCTCGAAGGGCAGCTTGCCCGCCAGGGCCATCATCAGCGGCGCCATCAGCGCGATCGTCGCCCGCACCGCCCGCCCGAAATCAGGCCGGAGCGACTCGCGCTCCACGAGTTCGCCCAACTGGTCCCGGAAGCGGACGGCCTCCATGGACTTACGCTAGGTCAGTGCGGCCCGGCGGCGAACTTTTTCCTAAAGTCGGGGACGGGGGGGCCGATAAGGCGGGAGGCAGAGGTCTAGTCACACAATTCGCCGGTGCGGGTGGCCGTTTCCTTTCCATGGCCAACGTCCTATTGATCGATGAGAACGAAGTCGCGAGGAAGGCCCTCAGGGGAATCCTCGCCCGGGGCGGCCATCGCTTCGCCGCGGTCGGCAAGCCGGACGAGGCCTGGGAGTTCGTCCGGCGCGAGGTCAAGGTCGACGTGGTCTTCATGGAATTCGCGCTCGAGGATCCGCGCGGCCCGGAATTCGTCCGCCGGATGCGGGCCGACTGCCTGCTCAAGCACCTGCCGGTGGTGATCTACGCCACCCCCTCCAACCGCGCCGCGGTGCGGGCCGGCCTGGAGCTGCGGGTCCAGAACTTCCTGCTCAAGCCCTATCTGGAGGAGCAGGTTTTCGCCGAGATGGCCAAGGCGACCGCGCAGCCCTGGCGGCAGCGCCACTTCGAGGAGGAGAAGTCCTTCTGCGTGCTGATGGGCATGCAGCCGGCCGACCTGCACCGCCTGCTTCAGGACCTGCAGCTTTCGCTGGCGCGCGCCGAGGCGGAGCTGGGCGCGGCCGCGGAGGGCGCCGACGGCCCCCGCGCCGACGCCTGCCTGGCATCACTTGCCGCCGCGGCCGAGGCCGCCGGGGCGTGGGGCCCCTACGAGAGGGTCCAGGAGCTGCAGCCGCTGGCGGCGGCGCGGGACTGGAAGGGGCTGCAGGCGGCGCTGCCCGGGCTGGCCGTGGCCGCGTCCCTGATTTCCATCCACCTCCATCCCGGCGCCCTGCCCGCGGCCTTTCTCACCGAGGCGGAGCGGCAGGCCGACGAGGAGGCTCGGGAGAAGGCGCGGTGGTTCGAGGCCGTGGCGCAGGAGCGCTGCCCGGTAGTGCCGGCCAAGGAGGCGATCCGGAGGGTGGAGGCGCTGCGGGGCTGCCCGATCGTGGACACGGCCGCGGCGATGTTCCAGATGCTGGCCACCGGCCATCCTTCCAGCCTGATCCCGATCCTCGAGCGGGTGGAGACCGATCCCGGCCTGGCGGCGCAGGTCCTGATCGCCGCCAACCATCTCCAGCGCCACCAGGAGGAGGACGCGACGCCGATCGACGACCTCAAGCTGGCGGTGGAGCTCATGGGCGAGCTCAAGCTGGCGGAGATGGGCCGGGCCCTCGTGACCTTCGAGGAGCGCAAGCTCCACGCCCCGCCGTTCACTTGGACCCGCTTCTGGATGTTCCAGATCGCGGTCGCGCGCATGGCCCGCAGCACCGCGGCCTACCTGGAATTCCACTCCCTGGAGAGCCAGGCCTACGTCGGCGGGCTGCTCCACGACCTGGGAAAGCTGCTGCTCGCCCACCAGTTCCCCTTCGGGTGGCAGGCGATGCTGGCCTACGCCCGCGACCGCGGGGTCTCGACCGCCGCGGCGGAGCGCGTCTTCATCGGCTGCACCGCCCGGGAGCTGGCGGACCGCTTCGCCCGCACCCACGCGCTTCCCGCCTGCTACCGCCACGTCATGCGCTACCTCGAGGCCCCGGACGAGGCGGAGGGCGACCAGGAGCTCGTCGCCCTGGTCGCGCTCGCGCGGGACCTCTGCCGGCGCAACCACCTCGGCAGCGACGGCGACCAGCCGCGAGACAACGGCCGGACCATGGTCCAGACCCGCGCCTGGGAAGTGCTGGCGCCGAAGGTCTTTCCCGGCTTCGATCTCGCGGCCTTCGAGTCGCGGATGCACGTGGTCTGCCAGGAGCTCAAGCGCGAGCTCCACGGCTGGCGCGAGGCGCCGGCGCTCTAGCGCGACCTAGAGGTAGATCCCGCCGCCCAGCAGCCGCTCGGCGTCGTAGAGCGCGAGGACCTGGCCGGAGGCCAGGGCGCGCTGCGGCTCGCGGAAGCGGACGAGGGCGGTGCCGCCTTCCTCCGGGACGAACTCCAGCGGCACCCGCGGGTCCCGGTAGCGCACCCGTCCCTCCAGCGCCCGGGGGCCCGCGACCGGCTCCCCCGTCCAGCTCAGCGAATGGACCCGGACCTCCCGCTGGTAGAGTCCGGGCGCCTCGGGGCGGTCGAAAGCCACCAGGAGCGCGCGATCGGCCGCGCGCTTGCCCACCACGACGTAGTTCTCGTGGTCGGTGTTGGAGGGCACGCCGATCCCTTGGCGCTGGCCGAGGGTGTAGTAGTGCAGGCCCCGGTGCCGGCCCAGCTCCCGGCCGTCCCCCGCGCGCACGATCGGGCCGGGCTCCTCCGGCACATAGGCGCGGAGAAAATCCCGCATCTTCACCTGGCCGATGAAGCAGATCCCCTGGCTGTCCTTCTTGCCGGAGTTGGGGAGGCCGGCCTCGCGGGCCAGCTTCCGCACCTCCGGCTTCTGCAGCTCGGCCAGCGGGAAGCGGGCCTCCCGCACCTGCTCGGGGCCGAGCAGCGCGAGGAAGTAGGTTTGATCCTTGTTCTTGTCGGCGCCCTCGCGGATTCCCTCCGGCCCGTTCCGCGCGTAGTGGCCGGTGGCGACCGCGGCGTAGCCGCGCTCGCGCGCCCAGGCGCGGAAGACCCCGAACTTGATCTCCCGGTTGCACATCACGTCCGGGTTCGGGGTCAGGCCGCGCGCGTAGCCGTCGAGCAGGTACTGCACCACCCGCTCGCGGTAGTCGCGCATCAGGTTCACCACCTGGAAGGGGATGCCGATCCGCTCGGCGCTGGCGCGGGCATCGGCGATATCCTGCTCCCAGGGGCAGTCGCCGACCAGGCCGTCCTCGTTGATCCAGTTCTTCATGTACGCGCCGGCCACCTCGTGGCCCTCCCGCTGCAGGAGCAGGGCGGCCACGGCGCTGTCGACGCCGCCGGACATGGCGACGAGAATCTTCTCACGGGCGGGCATGCCGGCGCCTACTATGGGCTGGCGCCCGCCGGATAGCCGATCATTTTTCCTCCTTCCATGGCTGACACTCCGCCCCGGCTGGTCCGCGCCTGGCTCGACTCCCTCACCTCGGGCGTCGCGGAATTCGACCGCGACTGGGCCCCGGGCGCCTCTCCCGCGCTGAAGCTGGGGGCGGGGGCGGCCGCGGTGGTGAGCCGGGAGCCGGCGGAGGGCGCGGCGATGGGGCGGGCCTTCGGCTATTTCCTGCCGGCGGCCGGGAAGATCTCGTTCCTGTTGCCGCTCCAGCAGGGCAGCGGGGTGGACCCGGCTTCGGACCAGGTCTACGTCGCGGGCGACTTTAACGGGTGGCAGCAGGCCGTGGGCAACCCCGAGTGGGCGCTGCATCCCGAGGAGCTGGACGGCGAGCAGGTGCTGCTCTGGAGCGGCCCGGCGGCGCGGGCGCAGTGGCCGGAGCGCCGCCGCTTCAAGTTCGTGACCGGGGAGCACCAGTGGCTGGCGTTGCCCGGCGACGCCTCCAACACGGAGCCGGACGGGCAGGGAAACCTCAACCGCTACCTCGACGCCACCCGCAGCGGGCGGCACCTCTGGCGCTTCCGCCTCAGCCTGCCGCTCGACCTGGCCGAGCGCTGGACGCTTTCCGCCGGCTCCGGCCCGGTCCAGCTCATCCCCAACGCGTTCTTCTTCGAGCTGGGCACGCAGCTGCCCCTGGGGGCGCTGACCGCGGAGGACGAGACGGTCTTCCGGCTCTTCGCCCCCCGCGCGCGCCGCGTCAGCCTCTGCGTCTGCGCCGAGCTCGCGGGGCAGGGCAGCCCGCTCAAGTTCGAGCTGCAGCGCCGGCCGGGCCCGGCCGATGCCGGCGTCTGGGAGGTGACGCTGGACCAGAACATGCGCGGCTGGTTCTACTGGTACCTGATCGACGGCGTCCGGGACGGCTCGCGCCGGTTCGACCCGTCGGTCCGCGTCCTCGATCCCTACGCGCTGGCGACGGTCGACCGCGACGGCCCCGGCATCGTGCTGGAGCGGGAGTGGATCGGCCGGGGCGACCGGAGCTTCGCCACGCCGGAGTGGCAGGACCTGGTGATCGCCGAGGCCCACGTGCGCGACCTCACGGCGCAGGCGCCGATCCGGGCCAGCGCGGCCGAGCGGCGGGGCTTCGCCGGGCTGCGCCGGTGGGTGGAGAGCGAGGACTTCTACCTTCACCGCCTCGGGGTCAACTGCGTCGAGCTGCAGCCCGTGCAGGAGTTCGACAACCAGGCGCCGGAGGAATATCACTGGGGCTACATGCCCACCAGCTACTTCGCGCTGGAGAGCAGCTACGCGCTCGACCCGGCCAACGCCTCCGGGGTGCGGGAGTTTCAGGGCCTGGTCGCGGCGCTGCACCGGCGCGGGCTGGCGGTGCTGCTCGACGTGGTCTACAACCATGTCGGCCTCCCGGAGCACCTGATGCGGATCGACCGCCTCTACTACTTCCAGCAGGACGCGGCCGGCAACCTCGCCAACTACAGCGGCTGCGGCAACGACCTGCGGGCCCGCGCCGCGATGGCGACCCGCCTGATCGTCGACAGCTGCACCCACCTGATCGAGTCCTATGGGGTCGACGGCTTCCGCTTCGATCTGGCGGAGCTGCTGGGCATCGACGTGCTGCGGGAGATCGAGCGGCGGCTCAAGCAGGTGAAGCCGGACGTGATCCTGATCGCCGAGCCCTGGAGCTTCCGCGGCCACATCGCGGGCGCCTTGCGCGACACCGGCTGGGCGTCCTGGAACGACACCTTCCGCGACTTCCTCCCGGACTACGTGCGGGGAAAGGGGCAGGCCGACCGGCTGGAGTATTTCCTGCGCGGCTCGCCCTGGTATTACGCCAAGTGGCCGGCCCAGACCGTCAACTACACCGAGTCCCACGACGACCGGACCTGGATCGACCGAATCACCGAGAACGCCAATTTCGACGGGTTCGCGCCGACGGCGAAGGACCGGAGCCGCACCCATCTGATGGCGGCCGTCCTCTTCATGTCGCTCGGGATCCCGATGCTGGCGGCCGGGCAGGATTTCCTGCGTTCCAAGCGGGGGGTGAGCAACACCTACCAGCGCGGCGACCTCAACGCCCTCGACTATGGCCGGATCGAGTCGCAGCGGCCGACCCACGACTACTTCGCGGCCTGGATCGCCTTCCGCCGCGGGCCGCGCGGCCGGCTCCTCCGCCATTACTCGCGGCCGAGCGAGGGTTTCTTCCGCTTTTTCCGCGGCGGCGGCGGCGCGCTGGCGGCGGTCTACAATGCCGACGGCTCCGCCGGCCCGGACCGGCTGCTTTTCGCCGTCAACCCGGCGCCGGAGCCGGCGGAGATCCCGCTGGATGCGGCGGCCGCCGGCGAATGGCTGCCGCTGGCCGACCAGGATCGCTTCTGGGGCGAGGGGCCGAACGGCGGGAAAAGAGCCGCCGCCGCCCGCTTTGCCGGGCGGATCACGGTCCCGGCGCTCGGCTGCGGGCTCTGGCTGGGCGGGAGCTGACGCGGGATTCTGACGGAAAACCCCTTGCCAAGCGCGCAAGCGGTCTTTTCTTTTGCAATCCCCGCGTCTCTGCGGGTCCACCTAGATCCAACGTCCGTTCTCTACAATCCTCCCATGGCAGTCAAAGTCGCTATCAACGGATTCGGCCGCATCGGCCGTCTCGTATTCCGCGCTCTGGTCGAGCAGGGTCTGCTCGGCAAGGTCTTCGATGTCGTCGCCGTCGGCGACATCGTGCCCGCCGACAATCTCGCCTACCTGGTGAAATACGATTCCACCCAGGGCCGATTCAAGGGGACGGTGGGCTCCAAAAAGTCCGCTCCGGAGAAGGCCGAGGACGACGTCCTGGTGATCGACGGGCACGAGATCAAGGTGGTCAGCGCCAAGACCCCGGCGGAGCTGCCCTGGGCCGCCCTCGGCGTCCAGATCGTGATCGAGTCGACCGGCCTCTTCACCGACGCGGAGAAGGCCAAGGGCCACCTCCAGGCCGGCGCCAAGAAGGTCATCATTTCCGCTCCGGCCAAGGGCGAGGACATCACTGTGGTCGTCGGCGTGAACGACGGCAAGTACGACGCCGCCAAGCACAACGTCATCTCCAACGCCTCCTGCACGACCAACTGCCTCGCGCCGCTGGTCCACGTCCTGCTCAAGGAGGGCTTCGGTATCGAGGAGGGCCTGATGACCACGATCCATTCCTACACCGCCACCCAGAAGACGGTGGACGGCCCCTCGAAGAAGGACTGGAAGGGCGGGCGTTCCGCCGCGATCAACATCATCCCCTCGACCACCGGCGCGGCCAAGGCCGTCGGCCTGGTTTGCCCGGAGGTGAAGGGCAAGCTCACCGGCATGTCCTTCCGCGTTCCGACCCCGACCGTCTCGGTGGTCGACCTCACCGTCAAGGTCTCGAAGGAGACCTCCTACAAGGCGATCTGCGAGGCGATGAAGCGGGCCAGCGAGACCTACCTGAAGGGGATCCTCGAGTACACCACCGACGAGGTCGCCTCCAGCGACTTCATCCACGACAAGGCCTCCTCCATCTTCGACGCCGGCTCGGGCATCGAGCTCAACCCCCGCTTCTTCAAGCTGGTCAGCTGGTACGACAACGAGTGGGGCTACAGCAACCGCTGCGTCGACCTGCTGAAGAAGATCGCGGCCGGGCTCTGACCCCATGGCCCGCTTCAAGACCATCCGCGACCTCGACCTCGCGGGGAAGCGCGTCCTCATGCGCGTCGACTTCAACGTCCCGCAGGACAAGGCGACGGGCGCGATCACGAACAACCAGCGGATCGCGGCGGCCCTGCCGACGATCCGGTACGCCCTGGAGAAGGGCGCCTCGGTCGTCCTGATGAGCCATCTCGGCCGTCCGGACGGCAAGGCGATCGCGAAGTTCTCCCTCAAGCCCGTGGCGGACGAGCTGCAGAAGCTCCTCGGCCGCCCGGTCACCTTCCTCGGCGACTGCGTCGGCCCGAGGGTCGAGGAGGCCTGCGCGAAGCTTCCCCCCGGCGCGGTGGTGCTGCTGGAGAACCTCCGCTTCCACATCGAGGAGGAGGGCAAGGTGAAGCGCGAGGACGGCACCTCCCAGAAGGCCGATCCCCAGGCCGTCGAGGCCTTCCGCGCCAGCCTTTCCCGGCTCGGCGACATCTACGTCAACGACGCCTTCGGCACGGCGCACCGCGCCCACTCCTCCATGGTCGGGGTGGCGCTTCCGCAGAAGGCCGCCGGTTTCCTGATGGAGGCGGAGCTCAAGGCCTTCGCCTCGGTCCTGGAGAATCCCCGGCGCCCGCTGCTGGCCATCCTCGGCGGCGCCAAGATCGCGGACAAGATCCCGTTGATCAGGAACCTGCTGGGCATCGCCGACGAGCTGATCGTCGGCGGCGGCATGGCCTACACCTTCAAAAAGGTCCTGCAGGGGATGGAGATCGGGGACAGCCTCTTCGACGCCGAGGGCGCGAAGATCGTCCGCGAGCTGGCCGACCAGGCCAAGGCGCGCGGGGTGAGGCTGGTTTTCCCGGTCGACTACGTCACCGCGGACAAGTTCGCGGCGGACGCCAGGACCGGCGCGGCCGACGACGCCTCCGGCATCCCCGCCGGCTGGCAGGGGCTCGACGCCGGCCCCAAGTCGATCGCCCTCTACCGCGAGGCCATCCTGAGGGCCAAGACCATCGTCTGGAACGGGCCCTCCGGGGTGTTCGAATTCGAGCGTTTTGCCGGCTCGACCAAGGCCATGGCCGAGGCGGTGGCCGAGGCCACCGCCAAGGGCGCGACCACCATCGTGGGCGGCGGCGACACCGCGACCGCGGCCAAGAAATTCAAGGTGGCGGACAAGGTCAGCCACTGCTCGACCGGCGGCGGGGCCAGCCTCGAGTACCTCGAGGGCAAGAAGCTGCCCGGCGTCGCCTTCCTCGAAAGCTGAAGCCATGTACCGCAAAAAGCTCATCGCCGGGAACTGGAAGATGAACAAGACGGCGGCCGACGCCGCCGCCCTGGTCCAGGAGGTCGTGGCCGGGGTGGGCAAGCACGGGGAGGTGGACGTCGTCGTCTGCCCGCCGTTCACCGCCCTGGAAAGCGCCGGCAGGGTGCTCGACGGGACCATGGTCAAGCTGGGCGCCCAGAACATGCACCCGGAGGCCTCCGGCGCCTTCACCGGCGAGGTCTCGGCGCCGATGCTGCGCTCGCTGTTCGTCACCCACGTCATCCTCGGCCACAGCGAGCGGCGCGCCCTCTTCGGGGAGACCGACGCCTTCATCAACCAGAAGGTGCTGGCGGCGCTGAAGAACCAGCTGCGCCCGATCCTCTGCGTGGGCGAGACCCTGGCGGAGCGGGAGGCGGGCACCACCCTCAAGGTCGTGCAGGCCCAGCTGGAGAAGAACCTGGAGGGGGTGAGCAAGGAGCAGGCCGCGCAGGTGATCGTCGCCTACGAGCCGGTCTGGGCGATCGGCACCGGCAAGAACGCCACGGCCGACCAGGCCCAGGAGGTGCACGCCTTCATCCGCGGGCTCCTGACCAAGCTCTTCGGCGAGCCCGCCGCCCAGCGCATCCGCATTCTCTATGGCGGATCGATGAAGCCCGCCAACGCCCCGGAGCTCCTGGCCCAGAAGGACATCGACGGAGGGCTGATCGGCGGGGCGAGCCTGGAGGCGCGCAGCTTCCTCGACCTGGTCAAGGCGGCCGGGGCGGCTTGACAGCCCCGCCCCGCCCGGTTCTGATACAGCCCCGCTCAGCAGATGTCCCCCTACGCCACCATCATCGGCATCGCGATTATTCCCGCCCGGCCCGGGCTGGGGGATCTGGCGTGACGCGCTGAGCGAAACGAAGCCGCCTCCGAACCCCGGGTCGATTCCGACACCCGGGGTTTATTTTTTCCCATGAAATCCGCCGCCCCGCTCAAGATCTACGACACCACCCTCCGCGATGGCACGCAGGGGGAAGGCATCCGATTTTCCGTGGCCGACAAGCTGCTCATCGCCGAGCGGCTCGACCGCTTCGGGGTGGACTACATCGAAGGCGGCTTTCCCGGCTCCAACCCCCGCGACATCGCCTTCTTCGCCGAGGCCCGGAAGCTCAACCTCAAGCACGCCCGGATCGCCGCCTTCGGCTCGACCCGCCGGGCCGGCACGAAGCCGGAGGAGGATCCGCAGCTGCGGACCCTGCTCGAGAGCGGCATGCCGGTCCTGACGCTGGTGGGAAAGACCTGGCTGCTGCACGTGCGCGAGATCCTGCGGACCACCCCGGAGGAGAACCTGGAGATGATCGAGGACTCGGTGCGCTACCTGACGGCGATGGGCCGCGAGGTGGTCTACGACGCCGAGCACTTCTTCGACGGCTACCTGGACGACCCCGACTACGCGCTGCGCACCCTCGAGGCGGCCCTGCGCGGGGGCGCGAGCAACCTTTCGCTCTGCGAGACCAACGGCGGCAAGCTCGTGCCGGAGGTCCTGCGGATCGCCGGCGCCGCGGTCGCGCGCTTCGGCGGGGACAAGGTCGGGATCCACTGCCACAACGACAGCGGGCTGGGGGTGGCCGTCACCCTGGCCGGGGTCGAGGCGGGAGCCGTCCTGGTCCAAGGCACGATGAACGGCTACGGCGAGCGGGTGGGCAACGCCAACCTCACCACCGTGCTGCCCAACCTGATCCTGAAGATGGGACGGACGGCCCATTGCGCCCCGAACCTGGCCGAGCTGCGCGACCTCTCCCTCTTCTTCGACGAGTTGGCCAACCTGCGGCCCGACCCCAAGGCGCCCTTCGTCGGGCAGTCCGCCTTCGCCCACAAGGGCGGGCTCCACGCCAACGCGGCCCAGAAGGTGGCCCGCAGCTACGAGCACATCGACCCCGCCCTGGTGGGCAACCGCACCCGGGTGCTGGTCTCCGACATGGCGGGGCGCAGCAGCGTCGCGCTCAAGGCCCGGGAACTCGGGCTCGACCTGGACGAGAAGCGGCCGGAGATGAAGGGTCTGATCGAGGAGCTGAAGGAGCGCGAGTACCGCGGCTACGCCTACGAGGCGGCCGACGCCTCCTTCAAGCTGCTGGTCGAAAAGGCCCTCGGCCGGCGCCGGGACCACTTCGAGGTCAAGGGCTACCAGGTGATCATCGAGAGCAAGCACCGCCGCCTGCCCGCCCGGGCCACCGTCCACGTCAAGGTCGGCGGCCGCGCGGTCCGCACCCAGGCCCGCGCCTCGGGCCCGGTCGGCGCGCTGGACCAGGCCCTCCGCCGGGCGCTGGAAAAGGACTATCCCCAGCTCAAGCGCATGACCCTGCGCGACTACAAGGTCCGCATCCTGGAGAGCAACCGGGGCACGGGGGCGCGCACCCTGGTCTTCATCGAGAGCGGCGACGGCCACTCCATCTGGGGCACCGTCGGGGTCAGCGACAACGTGATCGACGCCAGCTGGGAGGCCCTGCGCGACGCGGTGGAGTTCATGGTGATGAGCTCCGCTCCGGCTACAGCAGCGGCGCCAGCAGCCGGCTCAGGTCCTCGGCGAGGTTCCCGAGCAGGCCGCGCCGCCGGTCGGCGGAAGGCGTAGCCTTCCGGCACTGCTGCATCAGCCCCCGGGCCCATTCCCGCAGGGCCCGCACGTCGGGCTCGGAGTGGGCGAAGACCCCGATTTCGAAGTTCACGAAAAGGCTGCGCAGGTCGAAATTGGCCGAGCCGATCAGCGCCACCCGGTCGTCGACGATCACCGCCTTGGCGTGCAGCATGTGCTCGCCGTAGAGCATCACCCGCGCGCCCGCCCGGACCAGCTCGCGGGTGTAGTAGCGCCGGGCGAAGTCGGTCAGGGGGTGGTTGGAGCGGGCCGGGAGCACCAGCACGACGTCGCGGCCCGCCCGCGCCTTGACCATGAGCGAGCGGAGCAGGACCTCGTCCGGAATAAAGTAGGGCGTGACGATCAGGATGCTCTTTTCCGCCTCCTGGATCATGGCGATGATCCCTTCGTAGAGCGGGTCCCCGGGCACGTCCGGCCCGCTCGCCACCACCTGGAGCTCGCTCGGGCCCACGGGCTGGGCCGCCTGCTCGGGGATTTCCGCGCGCAGCTTCGCCTCCTCCTGGCGGGTGGCGAAGCACCAGTCGGCGATGAAGACCTGGTTGAGCAGAGCCGCGGCGGGCCCCTCGATCACCGCGCCGAGGTCGCGCCAGCGCCGGCGGTAGGGCAGGGGCCCCATGTAGTCGCGCGCGAGGTTGCGCCCTCCGATCATCGCGGTGTTGTGGTCGAAGACGGCGATCTTGCGGTGGATCCGCAGGTTGGCGGAGGTGCGCGAGCCGAAGGGCAGCACCGGCATGAAGCGGCCGACCTCGCCGCCCGCCTTCCGCAGGGGGTTCACGAAATAGGTGCTCGAGACCAGGCAGCCGAGGGCGTCGAGCAGCAGCCGCACCTTGACCCCGTCCCGGGCGCGCTGCGCCAGGAGGTCCACCAGCCGGCGGGCGGTTTCGTCCCGCCCGAGGATGAAGGTGGTGATGTGGATCGAGTGCCGGGCCTCGCGGATGTGCTTCTCCAGCGCGAGGAAGTCCTCCTCGCCGGTGGCGAGCAGGCGGAAGCGGTTGCCGTCGACCGGCGGGCAGCCGCCCGCGGAGACCACCGTGTCCGCCACCGCCGGGGCCGCCGGCGGCTGCGGCGGATGGGGCCGGGGCCGCTTCAGCGTCGGCACCACCGGCGCCTTGCGTCCCGCCAGGCGCCGCAGCTTGCGGCCGCCGAAGATCAGGTAGAGCGGGACGCCGACGTAGGGGATGAGGATGATCCCGAGCAGCCAGGCGAAGGTGTTGGCCGGCGCCCTCTTTTCCCCGATCAGCCGGGCCACCATGAAAAACGCCAGGAGGAACCCGGCGACCGTCAGGAAATGCGGGAGGTAGCCGTGGGCGAGGAACCGGCCGAAGACCGCGGACATTGGACCGAGACAACACGGGCCCCGGCCGGTGGCAAGCTGGCTCGGGTCAGTTCAGGCGGGCGACGCGCTGGTCCTGCCCGTAGACGTAGCTCGCGCCCTGCCAGGTGAAGGTGAGGGAGGAGCTCTCCGGCGAGCTCCGGAGGCGGGGGGAGAGGCCCGCGGCATCGAAGGCGAGGAAGGCCCGGCGCATCTGGGCGTCGGGCGTGTCCCCGACCAGCCCCTCGGTCAGCGCCCCGCGCTTGGCCGGACGGGCGGCCACGGCGGCCGTCATTTCGGCCACGGCCGCGCCCAGCTGCTTCGGCTGGTCGATCGCCGCCGGCGCCAGCCGCTTCGACGCGGCGAACGCGTTCAGCGCGGGACAGAAGAAGCCGAGGCGGCCCCGGATGGTGTAGGCCGCGGCCGGCGTGTCCCCCGGGATCACGACCGCGCGCTCGCCGGGATGGCTCCGCCCGTAGGTCGCGCAGAAATAGATGCTCTCCATCAGCCCGCTGTCCCGGACGAAAAGGTAGGGCAGGTCGGTGACGGGATTGCGCGCAATCGGATAGGCGGCGGTGCCATGCTCCGGCCGGTAGAGGTAGTGCACGCCCTCCCAGTCGAAGGTGAGGACCGGAACCATCTTGGTTGGGCCGGGCGTGCCATCGCCCAACGGCGCATTCACCGGGACGTATCCCAGGCCCACCGGCACCCGCCCGGCCGTCCGCGGATTGCTCAGGGCGCGGTAGACGGTGTCGAGTATCTGCCCGGGGGCCTCGTGGAAGGCGTCGCCGAGGTACTGCGGGAGGCCGTTGACCGAGAAGACGCTGTAGCCGACGCCGGCGAAGGGCTGGAAGAGATCGGCGGTTTGGACCGCTCCGGCCGCGTGGATCCCGGCTGCCCTGACCTGCCGCGCCTGCTGGGCGGAGATCTGCTCGAGGTCCGGCTGGGCGGTGAAGGCGCCGAGCACCGGGGGGATGTAGTAGCCTCCGCCAAAGCTGCCGTTGTCGCGCGGGACGAATCCGCCGCTGTCGAAGGCGGCCAGCGAAGACCCATAGGCGGACCGCGCCGCGTCGCCGGGAAGGAAGCTGGAGCGGTTGAGCGCGAATCGCGCCTCCAGCCGGTAGGCGCCCCGGATCCGGCGGAGGGCGCGCCGGAGCTTGGCCGCATTCTGCAGGTCGGCCGCCGCCAGACCCCTCAGCCGGACATGCTCGCCCAGGGCCCAGCTGTTGGCGTAGATCCTGTCTCCGGCGGTGTAGACGGTGGTCGCCCCCTCCACCCGCTCGCCCTTCCGGTCGATCAGGATGACCGCCTGGTCGCTCGGATGGGTGGAGAGGTAGCCGTGGCGCCAGATGATCGCCTCGATCAGGGCGCCGCTCCGGCCGGTGTCGACCCAGGGTCCGTCGAAGCGGCTGTCCAGCTTCGAGTAGAACTCCTGGAAGGGGGAGGTGAACGGGGGCGCGGTCACCTCGTAGGGCGACATCTGCACCGGCGGGGCCGAATCCTCGGCCCCGAGGAGCGCGGACGCGGCCACAAAGGCCAGCGCCCAGGACAAGGGCGAAAACAGGGGGGATTTTTTCATGTCAGATTGGGCTGCTCGCGCTGGGCCAATCCGGAGGGGGCGCGTAAGAGCTTGGCGCGGCGGGAGTAGTCCGCAAGCGGCGGCGGCCCGGGGATGCGCAAGCCCCGCGTCGGCGGGCGCTTCCGAGCGTAAATCCCGGGCTCCGGTGAGGCATTTTAGCGGACCGGGCCGCCCTGAATTAAAGCCTTGAGTTTCCCCCGGCCGTTCGAAATTTTGACCCTTCCTCTGCGGTAGGATACTCAAGTGGCCAACGAGGGCAGACTGTAAATCTGCTGGGCTTCGCCCTACGCTGGTTCGAATCCAGCTCCTACCACCATCTTTCAGGCGAAGCGTTTTCCAATCCATGGCGGGGAATGTCGCATTTGACGGCCGGGCCCGGCCGCCTCGTTCCCCCGCCGCGGCGATGATCCCGGCGGTCCGGCCCCGGGTCCTTCTGGCCGCCGTCGCAGGGGCGGCCGCCCTGCTGGCTGCCGGCTGCACCCGCTCCAAGGAGGAGACGGCGCTCAAGCTCGGCCACGCGCCGATCGTCGACGACCTGGGCCGCTTCACGCCGGAGGCGGTCGGCGCGCCCGTCAGCGATAACCCCTGGATCTCGCATGTCAGCATCGTCGACCTGGACCAGGACGGCCTGCCGGACATCCTCGCGACGGACGACCGCCTGAACGCGATTGTCTGGCTGCGCCAGGTCCGGCCCGGGAAATTCGAGGAAGCGGTGCTCTACGGCGATCTCCCCGCCGTCGTCCATGTGGAGGCCGTCGATTTCAACCACACCGGCCATCTGGATCTGCTGGTGGCGTGCATGGGCCAGGTTTTCCCCAACAACGACAAGATCGGCTCGGTGATCATCCTGGAGAACGACGGCCGCCAGCACTTCATCAAGCACGTGCTCCTGGACCACGTCGCCCGGGTGACGGATGTCCAGGCGGCCAACCTGGCCGGGCATACCGACGGGAAGCTCGACCTGGCGGTGGCGCAGTTCGGCTACATCCAGGGCGAGATCCGCTGGATGAAGAACCTCGGCGGCTGGAAGTTCGAAAGCCAGAACCTCCTGAACCTCTCCGGCACGATCAACGTCTGCTGCGCCGACCTCTGCGGCCAGGGCCACACCGACATCGTCGCGGTCGTCTCCCAGGAATGGGAGGAGGTGGTCCTGTTCCGGAACGACGGCAGCGGCAATTTCAGCCCCAGCGTGCTCTTCGGCTCGACCAACGAGGACTATGGCAGCAGCGGCATCAGCCTGTGCGATCTGAACCGCGACGGGCGGCCGGACATCCTCTACACCAACGGCGACGGCTTCGCCTACGCGGACCCGGGGACGCGGCCCTGGCATGGCGTGCAGTGGCTGGAAAACCGGGGGAACGGCGTCTTCCAGTATCACCGCCTGGGAAATCTCGCCGGCGCCTACGCCCCGGTGGGGGTGAGCCTGGATAACGACGGGGTGATGGACATCGTCTGCGTCAGCGGCTTCAACGACTGGCGCGACAAGAAGGCGGCGTCGCTGGTGGCGTTCAAGAACGACGGCAAGATGAACTTCACGATGCACGTGCTCGCGCACGAGCCGATCATGCAGGTGACCTGCGCGGCCGGCAACCTCGACAACTCCGGGCTGCCGAGCATCGTCACCGGGGGGTTCGCGGCCTACCCGCCGTTCGAGCGGATGGGCCGGATCACGGTATGGCGCCAAAAGCCGAAGGCGCGGTAAGGCCGCGCCCGCGGGCCGCCCGGATCGCCGCGGCGCTCGTCGTCGCGGCCGCGGCCGCCGCGAGCGGCTGGGCGCTTTGGCGGCGCCAGATCGTGGTCTCGAGCCTCCCCCCGGTCCCGGCCGCCGCCGACTCCGAACTGGCGGACCAGCTCGGCGCCGCCGAGCGCGACGCGCGCTCGTTCCTCCATCCGGTCCGCGGGCTCATCCGCCTCTCGCGGCTCTACCACGCGAACGGCGACTACGACCAGGCCCTGCAGTGCTATGCCGCGCTGCGGCGCCTGCAGCCGGGCAACGCCCGGTGGCCGCATCTGGAGGCGAGCCTGCTCGCGCTCGATGGACGGATGGACGACGCCATCCCCCGCGAGAGGCGGGCGGTGGAGCTGGCGCCCGGCTACGTGCCGGCCAGGCTGCGGCTGGCCCAGGAGTACCAGAAGTCGAACCGCGGGGCGGAGGCGAAGGCGGAGTTCGGCCGGGTCCTCGCGCGCGCGAAGGACGACCCCTACGCGCTCCTCGGGATCGCCCTCTGCGACATCCAGGAGGGCGACTGGTACGGAGCGGCCGACCCCTTGCGGCGGGCGGTCGCAGCCCATCCGGACTTCGTCGGGGCGATGTCGCTGATGGTCACCGTCTATGATCATTTCGGGGACGGCGAGCACGCGGAGATGCTGCGGCAGGCCATCGGCCGGCGGGAGTTCATCGACCTGGAGGATCCGTGGCTGGACGAGCTGATGGACGATTGCTACGACGCCTACCGCATAAGCGTCGTGGCGGCGGTGCAGTACTTCGCGGGACACGCCGAAGCCGCGAACGCGCTGCTGCGCCGCTGCATCCGGCTCGAGCCGCAGACCGCCGCCTATCGCCGCCAGTACGCCAACGACCTGTTCAAGGAGGGGGACCTGCCCGGGGCCAGGGAGCAGCTCGAGATCGCCGTCGGGCTGCAGCGGGACGACAGCGACGCCTGGCTGCTGCTCTACCAGGTGGAGCAGGCGATGCGCGACCTTCCCGCCGCCTCGGCGACCCTGCTGCGGGCGCTGGCCTGCTGCCCCAAGTCGGCGAGCCTGCACCTGGAGCGGGCCCATCTGCTGCGCGCCCAGGGGCAGGCCGAGGAGGAGGCGCGCGAACTCCACGAGGCCTACCTTGACGACATGCGGAACGGCGAGCCGCTGGAGGAACTGGCGCTGCTGTATCTCGGCCGGAGGCGGGTGGGCGACGCCGTGGCGTTGCTGCAGGAGGCGCTCGCGCGGCAGCCCGAGGATCCGCACGCGATCGCGATGATGACCTTCTGCTGCATCGAGACGGGGGACGAGGCCGGGGCCCTCCGCTGGTGGACCGACCATGTCTGCCGCCAGCCCCGGGTCCCGGCGGAGCTGAAGCAGGCGCTGCAAAAGGAGTACCAGCAGAAATTCGGGCGCCCGCTGCCGTAGGCGCCGGGATCCGCGCCGGGCGCCCCGCGCGGCTCAATCGGCGATTCGCCCGCGGATCCGGCCGAGGAACTTGGCGGCGTAGATGGCGCTGCGGGCCCTCACTTCCTTCGGGTCGATCCGGCCGGGGACGCCGACCTCGGCCACGCTGCTGCGCGCTTCGCCCTCCCCGGGGCGGAGCGCGATCCACGCCAGGCCGTGCACCAGGTCCTGGCGGCGGTAGCGGGCAAAGAGGAGATTGAGGACGGTCCGGGCGATGGGCCCTTCCAGCCGGTCTTCGGCCACGTCGGCCACCGCCGCGACGTTGAGCAGCGCCCGGATCGACTGCGAGGGGTCGGGGTCGTTGGCCGGAGCCCAGGTGCCCAGGTTGAAGGCGATGGCGTCCAGCCGGGCTTTGTCCGCGGGGGACAGGCCCTTCGCGAAATCGGGGGGCGCGATGGGGGTGAAGATGCCATCGTCGGGGGGAAGCCGCTCGAAGCTGATGGCGTTCAGCTCGGCGCCGGTGATCGCCGCCGCGGTGTTGACCGGGCCGAGCGCGTGCCACCGCCCGGTCGCCGCCGAAAAGGCGCCGACGGCCAGCCAGGGGACGACGGCGCCGGCGACCCAGAGCCGGCCGGGCCGCCCCATCCGCTGCGCTCCGTCCCAGCGGAAGAGCCGGGCTCCGGCGGCTCCGGCGGCCAGCGCGAAGAGCCCGAGCGCCTCCAGGTTGAACGCCAGGACCCCCGCCGTCCCCTCCCCGGAGTACCCGGCTTGCAGCGCGTCGACCGCGTAGCGGCCCGGAAAGAAGCTCGCCAGGCACTGGGCCCAGGGCGGCAGGGCGAGCAGGGGAACGCCGACCCCGCCGATCATGATCAGGGGCAGGAAGAGGCATTGCCCGAGGGCCTGGACGGCCGGCACGTCGTCCGCCAACGCCGCCACGACCAGGCCCATGCCAAGAAACGCGGCTGCGACGGCGGCGAATCCCCCCGCCAGCATCCAGGGATCCTGCGGGAAGGGCGTCCCATAGATCCCATGGGCGAGGACGATCTGCAGGAGGCACGCTCCCGCCACCAGGATCGTCCGCGCCAGCAGGGTGCTGGCCAGCAGGGGGACCAGAGCCCCGGGAAGCAGCCTGAAGCGCCGCCACAGGCCCCGTTCGCGCTCGGACACCAGCGCGGTGGGCAGTCCGAAGCAGGCTCCGCCCAGGACGCTGATGGTGAGGAGCTGGCTCATCTGGCGCAGCAGGGGCGGATCGCCGGCTCGGAACAGCGTGCCGAAGGCGATCAGGAAAAACACCGGCACGAAATACCCGTAGATCAGGGCCTGCCGGTTCTTGAAGTTGAGCCGGAGGGTCAGCAGGAAGTGGTAGAGGAATCCTCGGATCACGCCGGCTCGTCCTCCGCGCGCGAACGCCCGGTCAGTTCGAAGAAAACGTCGTCCAGCGTGGGCCGGCGCAGCCGGACCTCCGCCAGCTCCGTCCCGCTCGCCGCGGCGAGCGCGGCCAGCCCGGCCAGGGTCCCCGGCAGCGAATCGGTTTCCAGGCTCCAGCCGGCGCCCTCCGGGTCGCAGCGGCCGACCCCGGCCAGAGCGGCCAGGGAATCGCGCGCGAGCGGGGGGCGGAGTTCCACAATGAGGCGGGGCCGGACCTTGCTCCCCGCCACCAGCTCCTCGGGGGGCCCGAGGGCGAGGAGCCGGCCGCGGTCGAGCAGGGCGATCCGGTCGCAGAGGCTGCGGGCCTCCTCGAGGTAATGCGTCGTGAACACGACCGCGCGCCGCGCCGAGCGCTGGGCGGCGATCAGCCGGTGCAGGTCCCGGCGGGACGCCGGATCCAGGCCCGCGGACGGCTCGTCCAGCACGACCACCTGCGGGTCGTTGACGAAGGCCAGCGCCAGGGCCAGGCGCCGTGCCTGCCCCGCCGAAAGGCTCGAGAAGCGCGCATCCGAGCGTTCCGCCAGGCCGAAGGTCCGCAGCAGCTCCTCCGGTTCCACCGGCGAGCGGTAAAAGGCGCCGCAAAGCCTCAGGGCCTGTCGCGGCGTCATCGCGTCCGGAAGCGCGGAGACCTGCAGCTGGGCTCCGATCCGCTGCCGGACCTCGTCGGGCCGGGCCCGCGCGTCGATCCCCAGGACCCGGATGTCGCCCTCGTCCGGCTGGCGCAGGCCGAGCAGACACTCGAGGGTGGTGGTCTTTCCCGCGCCGTTGGGACCGATGAGCCCGAGGATCTCCCCCGGCGCCACCTCGAAGCTGACGCCGCTCACAACCTCGGCGTTCCCATAGCGCTTCCGGAGGCCGCGGACCGAAATCGCAGGTGGGGGCGGGGTCATGCCGGGGCGCGTGCGGGGGCTATTCGCGCCCGGGTCCGCGGGGACGGCAAGCGCTTTCGGGGACGGGGCCGTCGGGGGCCGGATCCCGGCGGCGGCCCGGTCAGGGCGGCAGGGGCACGGCGTAGACCGTGAGCGGCCCGAACGCCCGCTGGGGCAGGCTGCGGGTGGCGGCCTCCCCCTGGGCGGTCAGCCGCGAATGAAAATGGTCGAAAATCGCGTAGGCCGAGGTGGGAGTCTCGGGCGCGAGCGGCCGGCCGCGCTCGGGATTCTCCCAGGCCAGCAGGAGCCGGTATTCGAAGGGCAGCTGGCTGTTCGGGTTGAAGCCGTACCACACCAGGTAGGGCCGGCCGCGGTTCTCGCGCAGAATGTAGTCCGCGGCGGCCGCCTTGTGGCGGTAGGCCACGCCGTAGTCGGCCGGGGCGCCCCCCTGGCCCGAGACGGCTCGGTAGACCCCCAGGTCCAGCCAGGCATACGCGGCGAGGCAGAGGCCGAGGACCGCCCGGGACGCGGCGGGCCAGCGCCGCCCCAGCGGCTCCAGCGCCGCCGCCAGTCCGAGGAAGGGCAGGGGGTAAAGGATGATGAAATAATGGATGAACGGGGCGACGCCGGTCGCGATCAGGGCGGCGGTCGGGAGCGCGAACCAGAGCAGCAGGGCGACGCGGGCGTGGAAGCGCCCGGTTCCGCGGTCCCGGCGGCAGAGCCAGGCCAGCCCGCCGAGTCCCCCGAGCCCCGCGGCGAGCGCGAGGGGCCAGGCCCAGGCCGGCTGGGCGCCGACCAGGGAGTCGATCCCGTCCGCGCCCGAAACCGAGAAGGGGTAGCGCAGCGCCAGCGCCAGCCGCTTCGCGGCGGGGACAATCGCGTCCCAGGCGGCCCGCCGGGTCCCCAGGTTCGCGAAATCGGAGCCGTGGGACCGCGCCAGGTAGCAGAGATACGGCGCGTAGAGCAGCCCGGCGATCGCCAGCCCGGCGAGCAGCGGCCGGACGCGGACCGTTTCGCGGCCGGCGATGGCCAGGTAGGCGATCACGCCCCCGAGGATGAAGGCGGAGAAATGAAGCTGGGTCGCCGCCGCCGCCAGGGCGATCATCCCGGCGAGGGCCCGCGGCCGGCGCTCCACGATGAAGGCGTGGGCCTCGAGGAGGAAGAGGCCGGCGAAGACCGGGAGGAGATCCTGGGCCCAGATCTTGCGGGAGAAGACGACGGCCCAGGGGGAGAGGGCGTAGAGCGCCGCCGCCGCCAGGCCGGACCAGGCGGAAAAATAGCGGCGTCCCACCAGGAAGCAGATCCAGACCGCCGCCACGTTGGCGCAGGCGATCGCGGCCGCGGCGGCCACCGGGTCGGCGGAAAGGCCCAGCGGCAGCGCCAGCAGGTAGACGAAGAGCGGAGGATTGGGGACCCCCACGCTCGCCTGCAGGCCGGTGAGGGGAAAATGCTCGTGCGCGGCGATCTGGAGCGCGAGCTGGCAGGCCTGGGCCTCGTCGGACTTGAATTCCATCAGGTCCAGCCGCCAGAGCCGCACCAGGGCGGCCAGGGCCAGGATCACCGCCAGGGCGATGCGCTCGCGTTTGGTCAATCGGGGCTGGAGCCGACAGCCGGACTTGAACCGGCGACCCGCGCTTTACGAAAGCGCTGCTCTACCAACTGAGCTATGTCGGCGTAACTGCAGCCTCGACCTCTACCTGCCGCCGCCGCTTTCCGGCAAGGAAAAAGGCCCCGGCTCCCGGGATTTATCGGCGCATTTCCCGCGCGCGGGAGAGATTTTGCCGGGCCGAGCCGTAGCCGGGGTCGAGCCGCACCGCCTCCTCCCAGGCGGCGATGGCCTCGTCCAGGCGCCCCGCCTGCGCCAGCGCGACGCCGAGGTCGTTGCGCACGACGGCGTCGCCGGGGCGGAGCAGCGCCGCGCGCCGGAAGTGCACGATCGCCTCCGCCCAGCGCGAGGCGTGCTCCAGGGCCAGGCCCAGGTTGCGCTCGGCTTCGGGATAGTCCGGCTGGGCGGCGAGGGCCCGGTCGTATTCGGCGATGGCCTCGTCCGTCCGTCCGGCCGCGGCGAGGGCGTTGGCGAGGTTGTTGTGGGCCTCGGCGTACGCCGGGTCCAGCTCGAGCGCGCGGCGGTAGTGCCGCCGGGCATCGTCCAGGCTGCCGGACTCGGCCAGCGCGACCCCCCAATTGTTCTCCGCCTCGGCGTAGTCCGGATTCTGCTGCACGGCCGCGGCGAACGCCGCCGCCGCCTCGTCATTGCGCCGCAGCGCATGCAGGGCGGTCCCGAGGTTGTAGTAGGCCTCGGGATAGCGCGGCTGGATCCGCAGCGCCTGCTGCGCGTCCGCGATCGCCGCGTCGAACCGGCGGCGGTCGTATTCGAGGGTGCCGAGGTTGAGCCAGGCTTCGGCGAAGTCCGGGTTGAGCCGCAGGGCCTCTTCCAGGTCGCGCCGGGCCTCGTCGAGCCGGCCCGCCTCCAGCCGCAGCTGGCCGAGGTTGTTGTAGACCATCCAGCCCGCCGGATCCCGGCGCAGCGTCGCCTGGTAGAGCGTGTCGGCGTCGCGGTAGGTCGCCACCTGCCGCCAGGTCAGGACGAGGAACGCCGCCAGCACCGCGCCCGCCGCTCCGAGGCGCAGCGCCGGGGCGGCCCTCCAGCCGGCCCAGGCGGCTCCGAGCCAGGCCACCACCCCGATGAGCGCCAGGTGCTGGTAGTGGTCGGCGACGAGCGAATAGCGCATGAAGTAGACGTCGGCGAAGCCCAGGGCCGGCGCCAGCATCACCCCGAAATAGAGCCAGGCGAAGCGCAGCCCGCGCGCGCGCTTGGCGGCGAGCAGGGCGGCGGTGACCGCCGCGGCCGCCAGCAGCGGCAGCCACCAGCGGAGCTCGGCCGCGGACACCCTCCACTGCGGATAGACGAAGACGAGGTGGGCCGGCCACAGCGCCTTGCCCAGGTAGAACCACACCGCGGCGCCCGCGCCCAGCAGCCGCTGGAGAAGGTCCGCGTGGCGGATCTGCTGCCCGTTGCCGTGGGTTTGGAACCAGACGTTGACCCAGGCGAGCAGGGCGGCGAGCGCCAGGAAGGGGAAGACGCGCGCGAGGTCGCCGGGGCGGAGCCGGCGGCGCCAGGCCAGGATCCCGAGCAGGACGAGGGGCAGCGGGGCGACCGAGCCCTTGCTCAGCAGGGCGAGCAGGAAGGCGGCGAGGCTCAGCGCGTACCAGCGGTCCAGGCGGCGCCCGTCACCCTCCGCCCAGCCGGAGCGCAGGAAGCAGGCGATCGACGCGAGGTAGAAGAGCATCGCCACCAGGTTCTTCCGCTGGGCGATCCAGGCCACCGACTCGACGTTGACCGGATGGACCGCGAACAGCATCGCGGCCAGGGCCGCGCCCGGGACGCGCAGGCGCAGGAGGATCCGCCAGAGCAGGAGGCACTCGGCGAGATGGAGGAGGAGATTGACGGCGTGGTATCCGGCCGCATGCGGGCCCCACAGGCGCCACTCCAGCCAGAGCGAGGTCGAGGTGACCGGCCAGTAGTCGGCCGGCTGACGGGTGAACCAGAAGCGGCGGAGCCCGTCGGCCGCCCGGATCAGCGCGTTGCGGGTCAGCATGGCGTCGTCGTCCCAGACGAAGCCGTTCCACAGGGTCGGGAGGTAGGCGGCCAGCGCCAGCGCCGCGATCAGCGCCATCGTCCAGGAGGGACGGCGGCGCCCGGCGGCGGGGGCGGGGGAAGGCATCCGGCCAGCCTGGGGAAACCGCCGTTCGAATACAGGCTAAATGACCCCGGCTTCGCGGAAGCTGTAGTAGCCGCGGGCGAGGGGATCGGCCCCGGGCCGGCCGATGATGATGTGGTCGAGCAGCGCGATCTCCACCGTCTGGGCGGCGTCGCGCAGCAGCCGCGTGATCTGCAGGTCCGCGGCGCTGGGCGAGGGGTCGCCCGAGGGGTGGTTGTGGACGCAGACGATGGCCGCCGCCGATTCGCGGATCGCCGCGCGGAAGACCTCGCGGGGGTGGGCGAGGGCGGAGGTCGCGGTGCCGGAGGTCACCTCGACCCGCTTGATCAGCCGGTTCTTCCGGTTGAGGCACAGGACCCAGAGTTTCTCGACCTCGAGGCCAACCGCGACGGGCTCGAAGTAGACCGCGACCAGGTCCGCGCGGGTCAGCAGCGGCGCGGACTCGGCCCGGCCCCCGATCACGCGCCGCGCCACCTCCATCACGGCCACCAGCTGCGCCGCCTTCACCCGGCCGATGCCCTTGAGGCGGCGGTAGTCGGCCTCGCGCCAGGCGGCGAGGGAGGCGAGGGAGCCGCCGGCCTCGGCGATGAGCCGGGCGGCTAGGGTGAGGACGTCGTGGCCCTCGGTGCCGCTGCGCAGCAGGAGCGCCAGCAGCTCGGTGTCGCTCAGGGCCGCCGCGCCGAAGCTCTCCAGCCGCTCCTGGGGGCGCTCGGAAAGCGCGGTCGCCAGCAGGCGGTTCCCGGCGGGGGCAGGATCCATCGGGCGCGGACGATGCCGGCGGCGCGCGCCCCGCTCAAATTCTAAAGATAGCCAGTCCGCCCTGGGGCCCGGACCCCAGCGCCGTTGGCTAGAAATGCTTCACGTAGCCGTCGCGGCGCAGCCGCTCCAGCCACTTCTCCTCCGCCGCGTTGGTCATCTGGGTGTTGAGCATGGCCTCGATCTGCGGGCGCACCTCGTTGAGGGGCTGGATCCCGGCATACTTGCGGTCCTCGACGTAGAGGATGAAGCAGCCGTCGGAATTGATGATCGGCTCGGTCACCTGGCCCTTCTTCAGCGCGAAGAGGGGCTCGCTGAACTCCGGCTTGAGGTCGCTGCGCTTCACCCAGTTCCAGTCGCCGCCCTTGCTGCGCCGGGCATCCTCGCTGAACTGCTTGGCCAGGTCCTCGAACTTCTCGCCGGAGCGCAGGCGCGCCATGATGGCGGCGGCGCGGGTCCGCAGCTGCTCGTCGGTGTCGTTGTTGGAGCGGGTCAGCTCGATCATCCGCAGGTGGACCTGGTCCTCCTGGTAGAACTGATCCTTGTTCTCCTTGTAGAACTGCTCGATGCGCACCGGGCTGACGAAGCTCTCGGACTTGTGCTGCTGCTGCCGCATGTAGTTGTAGATGATGTCCTCCTCCACCTCCTTGCGGTAGTCCTGCATCGTCTCGCCCTTCTGGCGCAGGTAGGCGAGGAACTTGGAGCGGTCGTTGTCGAACTCGTCGCTCAGGCGCTCGGAGATCTGGTTGTCGACGAAGTCGGCCGGGATCTGCCGGTCGTGCTCGCCCTCCTTGTGCTTGTGGAATTCCTTGATGATCAGGACCCGGTCGATCAGCTGCTGGATGATGCTGTCCTGGAGCGACTCGAGCTTCTGGTTGAAGTCCTCCTGGCTGCGCGCCTCGCGCTGAAGCTGCTGGAGGTAGGGGGAGATTTCCCGCCGCACGTCATCCACCGTGATCACCTTGTCCTCGGCGATGGCGACGATGCCGTCGGCGAAGCGCAGGCCCATGTCGTCGTTCAGCTGGATGGACGGCCCGTTCGCGCTTGCCGTAGTCTGCTGGCGGATAGGATTTTGCGTCAGCGAAGGCTGCGCGAACGCGCCGCTGCCGGCGGCGAGGAGCGGCACGAGGGCCAGGATGCGGCAGCGGGGTCTCATGGATTGGGGAGGTTGTTCAAAAAGCGGATAATCTCTTTCAACCGTAGAAGGGCGCTGGGGGCGGTCAATCTTGGAAACCGGGCGCCGTGCATCACCCAGTCGTCCCGGCGGCCGCTGTTGCGCAGGCACTTCAGGCGGTTCGACTCGGTTTCGACGGAAATGATCCCCTTTTGTTCCGCACGGAGGCGCACCTCGGTGAGCAGCAGCAGGGCGCGCACCTCCTCCCCGAACGTTCCAAAGCGGTCCTTCAGGTCCGCCTCGACCTGCTTCAGCGCCGGGAGGTCCGCGGCCAGGGCCAGGCGCCGGTAGAAATCGATCCGCAGGCGCGTCTCGGCCAGGTAGGAGGCGGGCAGCCGGGCGGAGATCGGCGCCACCGGCTCGGCGCCGGCGTCCTCCGCGTCCTTGATCGCGGTGTAGGCGTCCTCGTGCCGTCCGCGGCCGCCGCCGTCCCCCGCGTCGCCCACCGAGACGAAGTCCAGCTTGACCGAGGCGCGGATGGTCGCGGCCGCGCCCTCGCCCTTGAGCCGGGAGACCGACTGGCGCAGGAGCTGGCAGTAGAGCTCGAAGCCCACCCCCACGATGTGGCCGCTCTGCTGGGCCCCGAGGAGGTTGCCGGCGCCGCGCAGCTCGAGATCGCGCATCGCGATGCGGAACCCGGCGCCCGGCTGGCTGTGCTGGCGCAGGGCGGCCAGCCGCCGCCGGGCGAGGTCGAGCACCTGGGTGTGCCGGTGGAGGAGGAGATAGGCGTAGGCCTGGTGCTTGAAGCGCCCGACCCGGCCGCGCAGCTGGTAGAGCTGGGCCAGGCCGAAGCGGTCGGCGCCCTCGATGATGATGGTGTTGCAGTTGGGGATATCCAGGCCGCTCTCGATGATGGTGGTGCAGACCAGGACCTGGTGCTTGCCGGCGACGAAGTCGGTCATGACCTCCTCGAGCTCGTCGGCGTCCATCTGGCCGTGGCCGACGCCGACCTCGAGGCCGGGAACCAGCTGGCGGAGCTTCTCCGCCACCAGGCGGATGGTGGCGACCCGGTTGTGGAGGTAGAAGACCTGGCCGCCCCGGCGGACCTCGCGGCGGATCGCCTCGGCCACGGTCTTCTCGTCGTAGGTCTTGACGATGGTCTGGATCGGGTGCCGGTTCGCCGGCGGGGTCTCGATCACGCTCAGGTCGCGCGCGCCGGTCATCGCCAGGTAAAGGGTGCGCGGGATGGGCGTGGCGCTCATCGAGAGCACGTCCACCGTGGCCCGCATCCGCTTCAGCGCCTCCTTGTGCTTCACCCCGAAGCGCTGCTCCTCGTCCACCACCACCAGCCCCAGCTCGCGGAAGGCGACGTCCGCCTGCAGCAGCCGGTGGGTCCCGATCAGGATGTCGACCTGGCCGGCGGCGGCGGCGGCGAGGATGCGCTTCTGCTCGGCCCGCGAGCGGAAGCGGCTCAGCATCTCGACCGCGATGGGGTAGCCGGCCATCCGCTCGCGGAAGGTGCCGAGGTGCTGCTGCGCCAGGATGGTGGTCGGGACCAGCACCGCGACCTGGCGTCCGCCCTGCACCGCCTTGAAGGCGGCGCGGATCGCGACCTCGGTCTTGCCGAACCCGACGTCGCCGCAGAGCAGCCGGTCCATCGGCCGGGGACGCTCCAGGTCGGCCTTGGTCTCGGCGATGGCGCGGAGCTGGTCGGCGGTTTCGGAGAAGGGGAAGGAGGCCTCGAACTCCTTCTGCCAGGCATTGTCCGGCGGCAGCGCGTGCCCCGGCTGCGCCTCCCGCTTGGCCTGGATCGCGAGCAGCTCCGCGGCGAGGTCGAGGGTGGCGGCCTCGGCCGCCCGGCGCGTCTTCTCCCAGCGGTTGGTCCCGATCCGGCCGAGCTGCGGGCGGGTCTTGACCAGCCCGACATAGCGGCTGATCAGGTGCGACTCGGTCAGCGGGACGTGGAGGGTGACCCGGTCGTCGAATTCGAGCGAGATCACCTCCCGCATCCCCTGGGCGGTGTCGAGCTTCGCCAGGCCGCGGAAGAGCGCGACGCCGTGCTGGAGGTGCACGACGTAGTCGCCCTCGACCAGCTCGGAGAAGTCCAGGAGCTGGTCGATCTGGGCGCGCTGGGCCACGGCAACGGCCCGGCCGGCGGGCCGCCGCGGCCGCTGCCGGCCGAAGACCTCCGTCTCGGTGGCGAGGACCAGGCCCCGGGCCTCGGGCCCGGCCGGGGCCGGCGCGGGGGCCCCCGGGCGCGCGGTGATGCGGAAGCCCTCGTTGAGGGGGCCGCGGAGGAAGCGGGGCCTCAGCTTCGCCAGCTCCGGGTCCTGCTGCAGGATCTCCCGCACCCGCTGTTCCTCGCCCTCCTTGGCCGCGACGAAGGCGAGCGCGTAGCCCTGCCGCTCCCAGGCGGCGAGCTGGCGCAGGAAGGCGCCGCGCGCCTCCTCCTCGGCCTGCAGCCGATCCTGCGCGAGGAGCGAGTCGTCCGGGTAGCGGCGGTGGTGGGCGAGGCTCTCGGTGTCCCAGGTCGCCTCGGCGGCGCCTTCCGGCAGGAGCGCGCTGGCCTCGTCCAGGTCGGCGATTCCGAAGACGTCGGCGCACTTGGCCAGGATCGGCCCGAGGCCCGGTTCGCCCCCTTCCGCCAGGGCGGCGAAGCTCTCCTCCAGCGCGGCGGGCTCGATCAGCGCCAGGCGGGCGGCGGGGGGAAGATAGTCGGCCAGGCCGGTCTTGGCCGGATCGAGCGAGACCCGCGGCGAGGCGGCGATCGCGATCGACTCGGCCGGGGCCCCGGAGCGCTGCGTTACCGGGTCGAAGGCGCGGATCTCCTCGATCTCGTCGCCGAAAAAGTCCAGCCGGTAGGGCTGCGTCGCCGTGACCGGGTAGACGTCGATGATGCCGCCGCGGACCGCGTAGGAGCCGGGCGCCTCGCAGACCGCCTCGGAGTCGTAGTCGAGCTGGCGCAGCTGCTCGAGCAGCCCCTGGAAGGGCTGCTTCTGGCCGCGCTGCAGGGTCAGCTCGCGGGCGGCGAAGGCCTCGAGGGCGGGAACGGGCTGCAGCAGGGCCTCCGGAACCGTCACCACGAAGAGCCCCGGCCCCGGGGCGTTCGGGCCGGCCGAGCGCAGGCCCCGCAGGCGGGAGAGCACCGCCAGGCGGTCGCTGGAGGCGGCGAAGGCCTCGCGCATGTCGCGGGTCTCCGCCGAGGAGTCGGGGAAGATCCGGATCTCCGGAGCCGGCGCGGCGGCGGCGGCGAGGAAGAACTCGAGGTCCTCGGCCAGCCGCTCCGCCTCCTTCAGGTCGCCGGCCACGGCGAGCCAGACCGGCGCGGGATGGGCGCGGGCGAGCTCGGCCACGACCGCGCCGCGGGCGGCCGCGCAGACGCCGGTCAGCCTATGAAGCACGGTTCTGCAGCGCCGCCAGCGCGGCCGCCTCCTCCGCGAGCTTCTTCGAGGTGCCCCGGCCGCGGCCCAGCGGGCGGCCGTGCAGCAGCACCTCCACCTCGTATTCGCGCGCATGGTCCGCCCCCTCGGTCCGGACGACGTCGTAGCGCAGGGCGTCGTTGCCGTGCTGGGGCTGGATCATCTCCTGCAGGCGCCCCTTGGGGTTGTCCGCCTCCTCCAGCCCCGCCAGCCGCTCGGCCAGGTCGCCGTAGAGGCCGAGCACGACCCGGCGCGCGCGGGCCAGGTCGCTGTCGAGGTAGACCGCCCCGATCAGCGCCTCGAACGCGTCCTCCAGCGCCGAGGCCTTGTCCCTTCCGCCGGCCGCCTCCTCCGCCGCGCCCAGGCGCAGGCACTCCGGCAGGCCGATCTCCCGCGCCAGCTGGACGAGGAAGCTCCCCTTGGTCAGGGCGGCGCGCCGCTTGCTCAGCGCGCCCTCGCGCTCCGCGGGGTAGGCCCCGTAGAGCGCCTCGGTGATGACGAGCTGGAGGACGGCGTCGCCCAGGAATTCCAGGCGCTGGTTGCTCGCGCCCTCCTGGTGGTCCTGGAGGTAGGAGGTGTGGGTCAGCGCGCTCTCCAGCAGGGCGCGGTTGCCGAAGGCGTGGCCCAGGCGGGACTGGAGGAGGTCGGTCATGAGGAGGCGCTGGAGTAGTGCCTCAGCCCCAGGTTGAAGACGAGGAGGGCCAGGCCGAGCCAGGCGGCCGCGGCCGCGAAGAGCCAGAGGACCCAGGCCGGCTCGAAGCCGTGGAGGAGGGTGCGGGCGGGGGCGTTGCCCACCACCACCGCCGGCAGCGCCCAGACGAAGATGGCGCTGGTCAGGCCGCGAAAGGCCTCGCGGGGCAGCCGGGAGAATTCCGCGATGGTGAAGTAGGTCCCCTCGATGTTCTGGGTGCTCTTGAGCCAGAAGCCGAGCGACATGGTCAGCACCAGGATGCTGTAGTGGACCACCAGGCCGCCCAGGATCAGGCCCGCATAGAGCAGGAGGTCGCGCAGGGAGGGGTGGAGCCCGAGGTGATGGGCGGCGAAGGCGACGACCGCGACCGCGACCAGCGAGTTGATCAGCCCGTCCGGGTCCAGCTTGCGGGTCGAGGCCATGAACAGGGGATGGCCCGGCTGGGCGAGGAAGAAGTCGAAGGCGCCGGTGCGGATGTTCCGGCCCATCTCGAAGAGGCTGCTCCAAAAGAAGCCCATCAGCAGGCGCTGGATCAGCATCGCGGTGCCGACCAGCAGGACCATCTCGTACTCGCTCCAGCCCGCCACCGAATCGGTGTGGCGGTAGACGACCGAGATGAGCAGGAGATTCACCCCCATCCAGAAGAACTCGACCATCGACCAGATGAGGAAGTCGCCCCGGAACATCAGGGTCCGGACGACGGAGTAGCGGGCGGCGGCGGCCCAGACGCGGAGGTAGCTGAGGAGCGGCATGGCGTCAGCCTCCGACGGCGGTGTGGCGGCGCAGCCCGCGGCGCCAGAGCAGCTGCACCAGGGCGATCAGGACCAGCGCCCAGCCCACCTGGAGGCCGAGGCAGCGGACGGTCTCGGCCAGCCCCAGGCGCCCGGTCAGGATCGCGGCGGGGAAGTAGATCTGGTAGAAGAAGGGCAGGTACTGGGCGGCGTGGAAAAGCCCGGCCGGCATCAGGTCGAGGGGGAAGATCTGCCCGCCCAGGACCGACTCGACCGCCATGGAGAGGATGACGAAGCCCTGGATCTCGAGGAACCAGAAGGTCATCAGGCCGAAGGCGTAGGCGATGGTGAACTGGATGAACGCGGAGAGGACGAGGGCGGGGGCGCCCAGCAGCAGCCGCCAGGACTCGCCGGGGAAGGCGAGATGGTGGCGCAGGAGGGGCAGGGCGATCACCAGCGGCGCCAGCACGAGCGAGCCGGAGACCAGCCGCGCCGAGGTGAAGATGCTGAAGCGGTAGGCGAAGTAGTTGATCGGCTTGAGCAGGAACTGGTTGATCAGCCCGTTGCGGATCTCCTCGCTGATCTGGTAGTCCTCGTTGAACGCCCCGACGAAGAAGTTGAGCACCAGGGTGGCCAGGAAATAGGTCAGGGTCTGGCGGAAATCGAAGCCGCCGATGTCCGGGGAATGGCGGAAGGCGGCGCCCCAGAGGATGTAGACCGCGGCGAGCTGAAAAAGGGAAAAGAAGGCCCGGACCGCGAAGTTCCAGCGGTAGATCAGGTTGCTCTGGAGGCCGACCAGGAAGGCCTGGCGGTATTTGCCCATCCGAGCACTATTCGCGCCCCGACCCCTTCAAGTCAAAACGCTTGATGACCTCCTGGGCCAGGGCGCGGTAGGCCGCCGCCCCGGAGCCGGAGGGGTCGTAGGCGAAGATGGTCTTGCCGAAGCTCGGCGCCTCGCTCAGGCGGACGGTGCGCGGGATCACGCTCTGGAAGATCTTGTCGGGCAGGTGCTGCTTGACCTCCTCCACCACCTGCCGGGCCAGGTTGGTGCGGGAGTCGAACATCGTCATGACCACCCCGCCCAGCTCCAGGCCGCCGTTGATCCCGGCGTTCTTCAGCCGCTCCACGTTGCGCAGGATCTGCCCCAGCCCCTCCAGGGCCATGTATTCGCACTGCAGGGTGATGAAGAGGTAGTCGGCGGCGGCCAGGCTGTTCATCGAGAGCATCCCCAGCGCCGGCGGGCAGTCGACGATCACGACCCGGTAGGCGCCGTTGGTGCGGATCGGCTCCAGCACCGCCCGGAGCTTGAGGAGGTAGTTCTCCATCTGCGCGATCTCGATCTCCGCCGCCGCCAGGTCCTCCTCCGAGGGGATGAGGAAGAGGTTCGGCTGCGCGGTCGGGGTCACCATCTCGAGGGCCGCCCCCTCCCCGCGCAGCGCGGCGTAGAGGCTCTTGCCCTCCTGCTTCTCCACGCCCACCGCGCTGGTGGCGTTGGCCTGCGGGTCGAGGTCGATCAGCAGGGTGGGGATCCCGTGCTCCGCCAGGGCGGCGGAGAGGTTGACCGCAGTGGTGGTCTTGCCCACGCCCCCCTTCTGGTTGGCGATGGTGAAGACGAGGGTCGGCATCCCCCCAATCCGGGGGGATGGGCCCGCGGAAGTCAGCTTTTTTCTGGGCCTACTTGACCGTCAGCACGCCGTGCATGCCGACCTGGTAGTGGGCGGGGAACGTGCAGAGGAAGATGTAGTTCCCGGGCTGGGTCGGGGCCTTGAATTCCACCTCGCCCGACTCCTTCGGCCCCTGCATCGGAATCTTCGCCAGGATCTCGCTTTCGAGGTTGGCGGGGATGTAGCCGTTGGCCTGCTGGCTGGCCGCGGCCTGGTCGAACGCCAGGGCGGTGGCGTCGTCGCCGGTGTTCAGCAGCACCCAGTTGTGGGCCATGGCGTTCTTCGGCACGGTGCCGACGTTGGTCAGGACGACCTTCAGGTCCTCTCCCGGCTTCGCGTCGATCTGGGTCAGGCTGTACTTCTGGTTGTCGGCGGCGGAGATGTCGATCTCCCGGGGCCCGGAGCTGGCAGCCGCGGCGCTGGACGAGGATGCGCTCGAGCTCGATTCGTTCTTCCCGCAGCCGGCGAGCAGGAGCCCGGCGAGGGAAAGGAGGAGGGGGAGACGGAGGTTCATGACGAGAGCCGAACCTAGGGCCCCCGCGCCGGCTCCGCAAATCCTCCGGCAAAAAAGTAGGCGGCCCACTGGCGGCGCAAAAAGTTCATCATATGCTACTAATCGCATGCCGCAGCGCGCTTAATAGGAAAGATCGCCCGGAATATGGCTTGAAAAGCCGTGGCATTCCCGAACGCTCGTGGGAGCTTGGCGAGTAGCTTTCGCCGCCCTTAATCTCCACCGCCGTCTTCATGCGTCTGCCCAAGTTTCCCGCTTCCTCCGGCCTTTGGATCCGGTGCGCCGCCATCCTGGCCGGCGCCCTCAGCCTCTCGGGTTGCGAATGGTACCGGCTCGACGGGCCCCAGTCCACGATCACGACCGAGGGGCCGGTGGCCTACCATCAGACCCATCTCTTCTACGTCACCTGCTGGGTCACCCTCGTCATCTTCATCTTCGTCGGCAGCACCCTGGCCTACGCCATCTGGAAGTTCCGGGCCCGCACCGAGGCGGACGAGCATGCCGAGCCCCCGGCGCAGTCCCACGGCAACCCGCTGGTCGAGATCGGGCTGATCGGCGCCTCCGTCCTCGCGCTGGTGATCATCGCCTTCCCCACCATCCACGACATCAGCTACACCTACGACGTGCCGCAGGCGGAAAAGGCCTTCGCCTACAACGTCACCGCGACCGGCTACCAGTGGTGGTTCAAGTTCGAGTACCCGAGCGAGACCATCCCGGGCTCGGGCGTCCTCACCACCGGCAACGAGCTGGTGATCCCCGCCGGCCGCCCCGTCCACATCGACCTGCGCAGCGCGGACGTGATGCACAGCTTCTGGATCCCGAAGCTGGCGGGCAAGGTGGACATGATCCCCAACCGCGCCAACTTCCTCTGGCTGCAGGCCGACCACCCCGGCTACTACTGGGGCCAGTGCGCCGAATTCTGCGGCGACTCCCACGCCCTGATGCGCTTCCGGGTGATCGCGCTCAACGCCTCGGACTTCAACGCCTGGCTCGCGCACCAGAAGCAGCCGGCTCACGTCCCCGACGCGGCCGCCAAGCCCGCCGCGCAGTTCGCCTCCCTCCGCACCTTCGGGACGAACGAGATCGGCTTCGCCGCCGGCGACCTGCTCGACCGCGACCCCTTCGCCGCCTGGAAGCAGAAGCAGCTCCCCGACGCCACCCCGGCCGACCCCGCGCTCATCGCCCAGGGCCGCGCCCTCTTCGCCAGCAAGACCTGCATCGCCTGCCACACCATCCGCGGCGTGGAGGGGGCGGTGGGCGTGCGCGGCCCGGACCTGACCCACGTCGGCGCGCGGACCACCATCGCCGCCGGCCTGCTCGAGAACAACCCCGAGGAGCTGCAGCGCTGGATCCACAACCCCGGCGCGGTCAAGCCCGGCAACAAGATGTGGGTGGAGGGCTTCGTCGCCAACAACATCCAGCTCACCCCCGCGGACGAGACCGCCCTGGTGGCGTTCCTCTCCAGCCTGAAGTGACCCTTTAAACACCGATTCTTATGGCAGACGCACTGGTCAAAACCGATTTTCTGGGCAAGGACGAGCCCGCCGCGACCAAGCCTTTCGTGATCTGGCGGCCGCAGGCCAAGACCGGCCTGATCAGCTGGCTGACCACGGTCGACCACAAGCGGATCGGGTTCCTCTACGGGATCTCGGCTCTCTTCTTCTTCCTCGTCGGCGGCGTGGAGGCCCTCCTCATCCGACTGCAGCTGATGGTGCCGAACAACCACCTGCTGACCGCGCCGCAGTACAACGAGATGTTCACGATGCACGCGACCACCATGATCTTCCTCGCGATCATGCCGCTGAGCGCCGCGTTCTTCAATTTCGTCATGCCGCTGCAGATCGGGGCCCGCGACGTGGCCTTCCCGCGGCTGAACGCCTTCTCCTTCTGGACCTTCCTGGCCGGCGCGATCATCGTCAACCTGGGCTGGTTCCTGCACTCCGGCGCCCCTGACGCCGGGTGGTTCGCCTACACCCCCCTGAGCACCCGGACCTACACCCCGGGGCACGCGATGGACATGTGGGTGATGGGCATCCAGCTGTTGGGGGTCGCCTCGATCGCCGCCTCGCTCAACTTCATCATCACCATCATCAACCTCCGGGCCCCGGGCATGACGATGATGCGCCTGCCGGTCTTCACCTGGATGACCCTGGTCACGGCCTTCCTCATCGTCCTGGCCTTCCCCGCCATCACCATCGCGCTGGTCGAGCTGATGATGGACCGCATCTTCGGCACCAACTTCTTCGAGGTCTCCAACGGCGGCATGCCGATCCTCTGGACCCACCTCTTCTGGGTCTTCGGCCACCCCGAGGTCTACATCCTGATCCTCCCGGCGATGGGGGTCATCTCCGAGATCCTGCCCACTTTCTCCCGCAAGCCGCTCTTCGGCTATCCCATCGTGGTCTTCTCCGGCGCCGCCATCGGCTTCCTCGGCTTCGGCGTCTGGAGCCACCACATGTTCACCACCGGCATGGGCACGATGGCGACCGCCGCCTTCGCCGTGACCACCATGTGCATCGCGGTGCCGACGGGGGTGAAGATCTTCAACTGGATCGGCACCCTCTGGGGAGGCCATCTGCAGATGCGCACCCCGATGATGTTCGCGCTCGGGTTCATCTGGCTCTTCATGATCGGCGGCTTCTCCGGGGTGATGCACGCGGCCGCCCCGGCCGACGCCGAGCAGCACAACTCCTACTTCGTCGTCGCCCACTTCCACTACGTGCTGATCGGCGGCTCGCTCTTCGCGCTGCTGGCCGGCATCCACTACTGGTTCCCCCTGCTCTGCGGCCGGAAGATCAACGAATTCTGGGGCAAGCTCTCCTTCTGGGTCATCTTCGTCGGCTTCAACGTGACCTTCTTCCCGATGCACTTCCTCGGGCTGAACGGCATGCCCCGCCGCACCTTCACCTACGACGGCAACATGGGCTGGAACCAGGGCAACTTCATCGCGACGATGGGCGCCCTGGTCCTGGGCGTGGGCGTCTTCATCTACTTCGCGGTGATGGTCTACACCTGGTTCAAGGGCGAGCGGGTGGGGCGCGACCCGTGGGACGCGCGCACGCTGGAATGGTGCCTCCCCAACCCGCCGCCGGAGTACAACTTCCGCGTCATCCCGACGGTCCACGCCCGCGACGACTGGTGGCACACCAAGCACGAGGCGGCCCCGGCGAAGGCCGAGGCCCACGGCGGCCCCGGGCACGACCACGGCATCCACATGCCCTTCCAGTCGATCTATCCCTTCATCGCCGCCTGCGGCATCCTCATCGGGGCGATCGGCATCGCAGTGGTGGACTACAACACCGACCCGCACGTGATCGTCGGCAAGAAGCTGGCGGTGACCCTGGTCGGCGCCGTCATCATGATCACGGCGATCTACCTCTGGGCCCTGGAGGGCAACGAAGGCTACCACCTCCATCCCGAGGAGGAGGGCCACGGGCACGCGCCCGCCGCCGGCAAGCACCACTGAGCCGCATCCAAACCAACTTCCCTTAGCCCATGAGCAACGCGGCCACCGGCGCCATCGACCACCACTTCGACCCGACCACGTCGACCGGCATTCCGAACAAGAAACTCCTGATGTGGATGTTTCTCGCCTCGGACTGCATGTTCTTCGGGTGCCTGATCTCCACGCACCTGATTTACCGGCTGCACCCGCCCCCGGGCACGCCCTCGGCCAAGTCGGTCTTCAGCATCGAGCTGACCTCCTTCTCGACCTTCATCCTCCTGATGTCGTCCCTGATGATGGCCCTGGCGGTGAACTCGATCCAGAAGGGGAACCTCAAGACCCTGCGGTCCTCGCTGCTCACCACCATCCTCTTCGGCAGCATCTTCCTCGGCTGCCAGGTCTTCGAGTTCAACAACTTCGTCTTCGAGAAGCACCTCACCATCACCAACAGCATCCTGGGCACGACCTTCTTCACCCTGACCGGGACCCACGGCTGCCACGTCGCGGTGGGGGTGTTCTGGCTGACGCTGATGTACGTGCGCAGCTTCCAGCCCAAGGACACGACGGCGGATCGGAGCTGGTTCGTGCGGAACCTGGTGCACATCGTCGCCTGTCTTGGCACCATCCTCCTCGGCATGATGCTGGTGCTGAAGCTGGTCCGCTCGCTCCAGGGCGCGCCCAGCTTTGGGGCGGGCGTGGGTCTTTGGCTGAAGGACTACTGGATCGCGCTGATCGGGATCGCCGTCACCGGGACGCTGATGCGGATCCTGGCCCGGCCCTCCGGCGCCGTCGCCTTCGACGAGCACAACGCGATCGACGTCGAGATGATGGGCCTGTACTGGCACTTCGTCGACATCGTCTGGATCGTGATCTTCACCGCGGTCTATCTCCTCGAGTACATCTGACCCGCCGCCCATGAGCGAACCGACCCCCGTCCTGACCTCCCCCGGCCACGCCGCCGAGGAGAGCAAGTTCCAGCTCTTCGTCCAGGTGGCGATGATCCTGGCCGTCATCACCGGCATCGAGATCATCACGGTCTACCTGCCGTTCTCCTACGCCGTCCTCTTCACCGTCCTGGTCGCCTTCTCCGCGGTGAAGTTCCTCCTCGTCATCTTCATTTTCATGCACCTGCGCTGGGACCGGCCGCTGTGCACCATCATCTTCTTCATCGGCCTGGTCCTGGGCGGTGGCACGATGTGGGCCCTCCTGACGCTCTTCGGGGCCGATGCCAGCAAGCCGCTGACGGCGATGGCCGAGGTGGCCCGGACCGTGCTGGCGGGCTGAGCCTGCGGGAATGATCGACTGGGGATCCTGGCGCAGCGAGCCGATCCTCGTCGGCGCGCTGGTGCTCCTGGGCTGGCTCTACGCCCTGGCGACGGGTCCGCTGCGCGCCCGCCTGGCCCCCTGGGCCCCCTTCCCGCGGCGCGAGGCCGCCCGCTTCGGCGCGGGCCTGGGCCTGCTCTACCTCGCCTGGGGGTCCCCCCTGGACCTGATCGGCCGCTACTACCTCTGCAGCGTCCACGCCGCCCTCGACCTGCTGGTCCTCTTCCCCGCCGCCATGCTGCTGCTGCGGGGGCTGCCCGCCTGGCTGACCGAGCCGGCCCTGGCGCGGGCCCGCCCGGCGGCCCGCCTCCTCTTCCATCCGGTGGTGGCCAGCCTCGTCTTCGTCCTGGTGGTCAGCGGGTCCTACCTGCCGCGGCCCTTCGAGGCCGCCCTGCGCTCCGACGGATGGCGCGCGGCGCAGGCCGCGGTGCTCCTGGCCGCCGCGCTGCTCTTCTGGCGCCCCCTGCTCAGCCGCTCGGCGGTGCTGCCGCCCCCGGGATACGGCGGCCGTCTGGCCTATCTTTTCGCGACCGAGGTCTCCCTCACCGGTGTCTTCACCTACATCCTGATGGCCGAGCACGGCATGTACCCGACCTACGAGCACGCGCCCCGGCTCGTCGCGGCGCTCACCCCCTACGAGGACCAGGTTCTGGCCGGGGTGCTCCTCAGCGCGGTGAGCTCGGTCGTCCTGGTCGGCACCCTCGGCCTCAACTTCTACCGCTGGTACCAGGCGGACCAGGCCTTGGGGCGGGGGCCGGTCAACAGATAGACTGGCCCGGGCGGCGACTTTGGTTGCCAATGGCCGCGGCTCTTCGAAGCTGATTCCCCCGCGCCATGTCCGCCCCTCTTCGCTCGATCTTCCGCTTCCAGGAGAGCGGCCTGTTGGTGGTCGTGCTGGTGCTGGGCGCGGCCCTGACGGCCTTCAGCGGGAGCGTCCGGCTGCCGCTCTTCCAGCGCGGCCCGGACGGCTCGCGCCAGCGGGTCTTCGCCACCGACGCCGCCGGCAACCGCACGCCGCTCTTCGTCGTGCGCAACAAGTTCCTCAACCCCCAGAACCTCGCCCAGCTGGCCAAGGACACGAGCTTCATCGCCATCATGGCGGTGGGGGCCGCCTTCGTGATCATCGCCGGGGGCATCGACCTCTCGGTCGGCTCGCTCTACGCCCTGGCGGCGGTGACCGGCGCGCTGGTCCTGCGCCACTACGGCCCGTCCGGGCCCGGAGCCGGCGGCTCCCCCTGGCCGGGCATCCTGCTCGGGGCCGGCGCCTGCCTGGGGATCTCGGCGTTCTGCGGGCTGGTCAACGGCGCCCTGATCACGTCGCTGAGGGTGCATCCCTTCATCATCACGCTGGGGGCGATGGCGATCCTCCGCGGGGTGGCCTTCGTCGCCACCACCGGCCAGTCGATCGGCGACTTCCCGGCGGAATTCCGGGAGCTGGTCCGGCACGAGGTCGGGCCCGGCCTGAGCCTCGTGCCGCTGCTGGTCACGCTGGTGGTCCTGCTCGCGGGCTGGATCTGCCTCAGCCGCCTCGCCCTCGGGCGCTGGATCTACGCGGTGGGCGGGAACGAGCTGGCCGCCCGCTTCAGCGGCATCCGGGTGGACCGGGTCAAGCTGGCCGTCTACGTCTTTTCCGGGCTGAGCGCGGGCATCGCCGCCCTCCTCTCGCTCGGCTACTACGGCGCGGCCACCTCGGGCGACGGCGAGGGCTACGAGCTCAACGTCATCGCGGCCGCCGTGGTGGGGGGGGCCAGCCTGACCGGCGGCCGGGGTTCGGCCCTGGGCGTGGTCCTGGGCGCCCTCATCATCCAGATGATTTCCAGCGGCATCGTGATCCTCGGCATCAACCAGAACTACAGCCAGATCATCATCGGGACGGTGGTGATCGCCGCGGTGGTCCTGGACAACGTCAACACCTGGCTCGCCCGCCGCCGCACCCTCTCCCCATGAAATCCCCGCTCCTCCCCATCCTGGCCTGCGCCGCCCTCGCGGCCGGCGCCCGCGCGGCCGACCGCACCATCACCATCGGCCTGGTGGCCAAGGCCCAGAGCAACCCCGTCTTCCAGGCCGCCCGGGTCGGGGCGGAGGACGCCGCGCGCGAGCTCGGCGCCAAGGACCACCTCGACATCAAGATCGACTGGCGGACCCCGAACGACGAGGACGCGCAGAAGCAGGCCGAGGCCATCGAGCAGCTGGTGCTGGCCGGGGCCGACGGCATCGCGGTGAGCTGCTCGGACGCCAACAAGCTGACCGACGCGATCAATTCCGCGGTGGACGCGGGCGTGCCGGTCGCGACCTTCGATTCGGACGCCCCCGCCAGCAAGCGCTTCGTCACCTACGGCATCGACGACTTCAAGTGCGGGCAGCAGGTGATGGAGGAGCTGGCCAAGACGATGAAGGGCCGGGGCGTGATCGCGATCCTGGCCGGCAACCCCAACGCCCCGAACCTGCAGCGGCGGGTGGCCGGCGTGCTCGACGTCGCCAAGAGGTTCCCCGGCATCAGCGTCCGCGGCACCTACTACCACAAGGAGACCCCGCAGGACGCCGCCGCCCGCGTCGAGCAGGTGATGGAGGCCAACCCGGACCTCACCGGCTGGGCCTTCATCGGCGGCTGGCCGCTCTTCACCGACCACGCCCTGAAGTGGCAGCCCGGCGCGATCCAGTGCGTCTCGGTCGACGCGCTGCCGGCCTGCCTGGCCTACGTGCGCAGCGGCCAGGTCTCGGTGCTGCTGGGCCAGCGCTGCTACGACTGGGGTTACGTCTCGGTCCAGCACCTGATCGACAAGATCGTCTTCAAGAAGAACCCGCCGGCGGTGAAGGACGTGAGCCCGCTCGACCCGGTCACCCGGGCCAACGTCGACGCCTACGCCAAGCACTGGGCGACCTGGCTGCCGAAGTAACTTGGCCTTTCTGGAGTTCAGCCGGGTGAGCAAGCGCTTCCCGGGCGTGCGCGCCCTGGAGGAGGTGAGCTTCGGGGTCGAGCGGGGCTCCTGCCACGCGCTGATCGGCGAGAACGGCGCGGGCAAGAGCACCCTGGGCAAGATCCTGGCCGGGGTGCACACCGCGGACGGGGGGGAGGTGCGGCTGGAGGGCAGAAGCATCGCCCCGCCCTCGCCGCTGGCGGCCCGCGCCCTGGGGATCGCGATGGTGCACCAGGAGCTGGCGTTCTGCCCGAACCTGAGCGTGGCGGAAAACCTCTGCCTGGGCGACCTGCCCCGCCACCGGGGCTGGGTGGACCGGGCCGCGGTGCGGGCGCGGGCGCGGGCGATGCTGGCCGCGGTCGGGGCCGACCTCGACCCGGACCGCCCGATGGGCGAGCTTTCCACCGCGAAGGAGCAGCAGGCCCAGATCGCGGCGGCGGTGGGCACCGGGGCGCGCGTCATCGTGATGGACGAGCCCACCAGCTCGCTCTCCGCCGGCGAGACCAAGGAGCTCTTCCGCCTGGTCCGCGAGCTCAAGGCGCGGGGGATCACGCTGATCTACGTCTCGCACCGGCTGGAGGAGCTCTTCGCGCTCTGCGACACCATCACCGTGCTGCGCGACGGCCGGCACGTCGCCACCGGGCCCGTCGCCGACACCAGCCCGAGCCAGGTGGTCCAGCAGATGATCGGCCGGAAGCTGGGCGCGCACCGGCCCGCGCACCTCGGGCGCCCGCCGGGCCCCGAGCGGCTGCGGGTGGAGGAGCTGGGCTCGCCGGGCCGGTTCTCGGGGCTGAGCTTCGGGGTGCGCGCCGGCGAAATCGTCGGCCTGGCCGGCCTGGTGGGGGCGGGGAGGAGCGAGGCCGCGCAGGCCATCTTCGGGCTGGATCCGGCGGCCTCCGGCCGGGTCTGGGTGGACGGCCGCCGGCTGAGGGGCAACTGCCTCGCCGCGGCCCTGGCCGCGGGCGTGGGCCTGGTCCCGGAGGACCGCAAGCGCCAGGGGCTGGTGCTGGGGATGAACTGCCGCGAGAACACCTCGCTGGCGGCCCTTCCGGCGCTGACCCGGGCCGGCTGGGTGCGCCGGGGGGCGGAGCGGGCGCTCTCCTCCCGCTACATCTCCCGGCTGCGGGTGAAGGCCGGCGACGGGGAGGGCCCGGTCGCCGCCCTGAGCGGGGGCAACCAGCAGAAGCTCGCCCTGGCCAAGTGGCTGGCCCGGGGCTGCGAGGTCCTGCTGGTCGACGAGCCGACCCGCGGCGTCGACGTCGGCGCCAAGGCCGAGATCTACCGCCTGCTCGACGAACTGGCCGGAGAGGGCAAGGCTCTGCTGGTGATCTCCTCGGAGCTTCCGGAACTGATCGGGCTGTGCACCCGCATCCTGGTGATGCGGGGCGGGCGCCTGGCGGGCGAGCTGGCCCGGCCCGAATTCAGCGAGGCGGCGCTGATGCGGCTGATGGCCGGGATCTGACCCAATGAACGAGGCGCAACTCAACCAGGCGCGGACCCCCCTCCGGGCGGTGGCGGGGATCATCGCCCTTTCGGTCCTGGCCAGCCTCTTCCTCGGCTGGCTGGTCTACTACCACGCGCCGACGGACGTGGCCGGGACCCGGCTGCGGTTCCTTCCCGCGCTGGACGCGGTGCTGAACGCCCTCGCGGCGCTCTCGCTGGTGGTCGGCTTCGGCTTCATCCGCAAGGGCAGGGTCGTCGCCCACCGCCGGTCGATGTTCGCCGCCTTTGTCTTTTCCGCGCTCTTCCTCGCGGCCTACGTCACCAACCACGCCCTCCACGGGGATTTGCGCTTCGCCGGGCGGGGGATGGTCCGGCCGGCGTACTTCGCGCTGCTCGTCTCCCACATCCTGCTCTCGGTGGCCGCGCTGCCGATGATCCTGATCACCTTCTTCCTCTCCCTCAGCGGCCGCTTTCCGGCCCACCGGCGGCTGGCCCGCTGGACGTTCCCCGTCTGGCTCTACGTCGCGGTCACCGGCGTGGTGGTGTACGCGATGCTCGCCGCCTACCGCTAGAAGGCGATGAGCCGGTCCGCCACCAGCGCGGACAGCGCCAGCGGGAGGTAGGCGATGGAGGCGAGGAAAAGCCGCCGCGCCGACCGGTCGCGCCCCTCCGCCCGCAGGAAGTCGACCGCGCGCCAAAGCATCCACAGCCCGGCCAGGAGCGCGGTGATCCCGTACCAGACCGTGTCCTGGCGCCGCAGGACGGGCAGCAGGCTGAGGACCACGAGCAGGACGGTGGCCACCAGCGACCAGCGCGCCACGTTCCGTCCGCTCTGGTCGCGCACCGGCAGCATCGGGAAGTGCACCGCGGCATAGTCTTTCCGGTAGGTCCAGGCCACCGCCATGAAGTGGGGGATCTGCCAGAAGAACATCAGGCCGAAGAGCACCAGGCCCAGGCTGGTGGTGTGGCCGGCGGCGGCGGCGTCGCCGATCAGCGGGGGCAGGGCGCCGGCCACGGCGCCGATCTCCGTGCTCCAGCGCGAGCGCCGCTTGGCCGGCGTGTAGAGCGCGAGGTAGGAGACCATGGTGAGGAGGGCGTAGAGGGTGGCCCGGCCGTTGACCAGGGCGTAGAGCAGCATCAGCGCCCCCAGGCACATGCCCCAGCCGAGGACGAAGGCCGAGCCGCTCGCCACCTTGCCGGAGGGGATCGGGCGCTCGGCGGTCCGGCGCATCCCCGCATCGGTGTCCGCCTCCATCAGCTGGTTGAGGACGGCGACCCCGGCGGCCGCGAGCGAGGTCCCGACCAGCACCGAGAGGAAGGTGACCCAGCCCGCCCAGGGGCGGATCGCGAGGTAGCCCACGAGGGCGGTGAGGACCGAGAGCGCGCTCAGCCGCGGCTTGGTCAGCTCGAGGTAGTCCGCGAACTTGGCGGGTTCGGTCACGGCGCGGCCGGGGACTCCATCAGGTCGCGGTGGGCCCGCCAGGTGATCCAGAAGGTGGTGGCCAGCGTCAGGGCGCCGACCACGACGTGCGCGGTGGTGATCATGGGGTCCCGATAGGTCCGGATGATCGCGGCCCCCAGCAGGATCTGCAGGGCCACCAGGCTGACCATGGCCGACGCCCCCGAGCGCATCCCCAGCGTCGCCCCCGGGTCCCGCCAGAGCTTGACGGCGAACCAGGCCAGCGAGCACGCCACGACCAGCGCCATCAGCCGGTGGGCGAAGTGGATGGCGATCTTGAAGTCCCAGGCCTCGGGCAGCAGGCGATGGCCCGGCCCGGACCAGGGGAAGAAGGGGATGGCGAGGCCCGCCTGGCTGTGGCGCATGACCGCCGCGATCCCCAGCTGGATGAAGAGAAACACGCAGCAGATCGTCCCGGCGCGGCGCAGCGCCCCGGAAACGGGCACGGGGGCGGCGATCCATCCCCGGGTGCAGCCCGCGGCGATCGCGAGCAGGGTGCAGACGAAGGCCTGGGCCACGCAGGCGTGGATTCCGGCGAGCAGCTCGCTGACGAAGAGGACCCGCAGCCCCCCGAGCAGGGCCTGGGCGAAGACCAGGACCACCGCGAACCAGCCCAGCTGGCGGAGCCAGCGGCGCTCCTCCCTCCGCTGGAGCCAGATCGCCAGGCCGACGGTGAGGAACGAGAGGACCCCGACGGTCAGGCGGTGGGAATGCTCGGCGAACATCTGGACGTTCTGCAGCCAGCCCGTCGGGTTGAGCGAGCCGTTGGAGAGCGGCCAGTCGGGAAAGACCATGCCGGCCCCGATGGTGGTGGTGAAGGCCCCCATCACCACGGGAACGAACGCCCAGGCCACCGTCGCTCCGGCGAAGGCCGCCAGGCCTGGCTTATAAGCAGCCATGCGCTCGGGAGGGGGAAGGGCGGCCATGAGTTCGAGGAGGGTCCAGCAGAAAGGCTCATGCTGATTTCCGCAAACCCTTTGACAATTCATTCGAGCGGGCATCAGTGGTGGCATGCGAGCTAATGGTTGGATGGCGCTCGGCCTGGCGCTCGCGCTGGCCGGATGCGCCAAGGCCCCGGTTTCGCGGACGGACTCCGACGGGGACACCCATTACCCGCTCACCGGACGCGTGGTGTCGGTGGACGCCGCCCACGACCGGGTGACGGTGGCCCATGACGCGGTGCCCGGCCTGATGGCGGCGATGACCATGGAGTTCCCCGCCGCGCCGGGCGACATCGCCACCGTCCACCCCGGCGAGCGGATCCGGGCGGACCTGGTGAAGGACAAGGAGGGCCGCGGCCGCCTGGAGAAGATCTGGCCCGACGACCAGTCGGGGACCGACGCCGTCGCCGAGGGAGCCCGCCGGCTGCGCGAGGACACCCACGACCGGGGCGACGGAGTCTACCGCGACCTCGGGGAGTCGATCCCCGGCTTCACGCTGTGGGACCAGGACGGCAGGGTGGTGCAGAGCGGCCGCTTCCAGGGGAAGCAGATCATGCTCAATTTCATCTACACCCACTGCCCCTTCGCCAACATGTGCCCCCTCTCGACCCACAAGATGATCGAGGCGCAGCAGCTGGCGAAGAAGGCGGGGGTGAAGGACATCGAGTTCGTCAGCTTCACCCTCGATCCGGCCAACGACACCCCGGGCGTCCTCCATGACTACGCCGCCTCCCGCAACATCGACACCTCCAACTTCACCTTCCTGACCGGCCCCGCGCCGGCGATCCGCGACCTGCTCACGCAGTTCGGGGTGATCGCCGACTTCGAGGGCGGGGTGCTCAAGCACACCCTGGCGACCCTGCTGGTGGACGAGAAGGGGCGCATCGTCTGGCGCGCCGACGGCTCGGAGTGGAACCCCCAGGATTTCGTGGCGCGGATGCGCAAATGAGCCGCGCGTTCGCGATCACCGCGGCGGCGGTGGCGGTCCTCGCCGGCTTCTTCCTCATCCCCGCCCGGCCGCACCTCACCCACATGGATTTCATCGCGGGCGGCCCCGACGCCCTGCAGTTCTGCGATGCCGCCAATCCCCGGTTTCTGCCGGTGGTGGCCCGCGACTCCCCGGTGAGCGCCGCGCTGTCCGGGACCGGGCCCCACGCGGCGGGGCGGGAATGCGAACTTAGCCTCGTGCTCCGCACCAACACCGGGAAGGCGATCGGGCCGCGCGATTTGACGCCCACCGGCGGCCGGAAGCTGAATCTCTACGCGGTCGATCCCTCGCTGACGGATTTCCACGCCCTCGACCCGCAGCCGGCGGGCGCCGGCCGCTGGCGGCTGAGCTTCACCCCGCGCGCCGGGGGCGTCTATCGCCTGTTCGCGGACTTCACCCCGGTGGCCACCGGGCAGGAAATGTACGTTTCGGCCGATCTTCCCGTCCAGGGCGCGCCGGCTGCGCCGGCGGCCGGCCAGGCCCTCGCCGCGACCTTCGGAGGCCGGGAATACCGCCTCGCTTCCCGGCCGCGGCCGGTGCGCATCCGCGAGCCGGCGCTCCTCACGCTGCGCGCCGGGGAGGGGACGGGCGGGGCGGCCGCCGGTTCCGAGCTGGTGGCTTTCGACCGCGCCCGCAGCGGGATGGTCGACCTGCGGCTGGGGCGGGATGGAAGCGGGCGGGTGACATTTCCCGATTCCGGCCTCTATGCCGTCTGGGCCCGGCTCGGCGGCGGAGGGGCCGTGCCCTTCTCGATCGCGGTCGAGCCCTGAGCGGGCCGGCGGGGTTCGGAGCGTTCCGCTGGCAGCGGGCTGACCGCCGCACCGCCGCGAGGAACGGTCAGAACTTCAGGTGCTTCACCGTGAGCCCCTTGTTGATCAGCTGTTTCAGGGAGTCGATGCCGATCTTGAGGTGGTCGCCCACGAACTTCTGGTCGACCTTCTTGTCGCTCTCGGCCGTCTTCACCCCCTCGGGTATCATCGGCTGGTCGGACACGAGCAGGAGCGCGCCCGTCGGGATCTCGTTGTAGAAGCCGGTCATGAAGATCGTGGCGGTCTCCATGTCCACCGCCATCGCCCGGATCTTGCGGAGGTATTTCTTGAACTCGTCGTCGTGCTCCCACACTCGCCGGTTGGTGGTGTAGATGGTCCCGGTCCAGTAGTCCCGCGCATGGTTGCGGATGGTGGTCGAGATGGCCTTCTGCAGCGCGAAGGCGGGGAGGGCGGGGACCTCGGGGGGAAAATAGTCGCTGCTGGTGCCATCGCCGCGGATCGCCGCGATCGGCAGGATCAGGTCGCCGACCTCGGCCCGGTGCTTCACCCCGCCGCACTTGCCCAGGAAGAGCACGGCCTTCGGGTGGACCGCGCTGAGCAGGTCCATGACCGTGGCCGCGGTCGCGCTGCCCATCCCGAAGTTGATGATGGTGATGTCCCCGGCCGTCGCGTTGGGCATGGGGCGGTCGTGGCCCACCACCGGGACGCGGTGCCACTGGGCGAAAAGCTTCACGTAATGCTGGAAGTTGGTGAGGAGGATGTATTCCCCGAACTTCCTGAGGGGCACGCCGGTATACCGGGGAAGCCAGTTTTCGACGATTTCGCGGCGCGTCTTCATCGGCGGAAGCCTAGGGAGCGCCGCCTTTCCATGGCCACGGAAAAGCGCGGCGCCGGGCGTAGGCATTTCTTGCCGGAGCACCCGGAACAACCGGTGCCTCCGTTGAACAATAATTCATAACATATTTAATAGTAACATGTTAACTAAGATGGCATGGCAGGTGCTTTTTCCTGCTCCATTTTTTATGGTCCTCGACACCACCGCCTCCACCCAAGCCTCGAACCCGCGCTTTCTCTGGAACGAGATCGTCCGCTGGACCTTTGAGGCCTGCATCCTCCGCAAGGAGGGCAAGGAGGACAAGGTGGCCTTCCTTCTCCAGGAGCGGCTGCCCTCGCTGATCCGCAGCTGGTCGGCCCGCAGCGGCCTGAAGCCCGACGCCTGCAGGGAGCAGCTGCGCTCCCTTTTCAACCGCGTCCAGGAAAGCGTGGAGCTCGGCTTCATCCAGCGGCGCCTGATCGTCGACGAGGTCTGCGCCCGCCTCGCCGGGCGCCTGCCCGGGTCCGGGGTTTCCAAGCCGGCCCCGGCCGCTTCCGTCGGCCTGCGCCGCCGTGTCCCCTTCGACAACGTCCCCGACATGCTCGACGCCCTCGCCGAGGCCGAATTCGAGGCGGAGGGCGAGAGAATCCTCCCGGTCCGAAGCGCGCTCGCGCCGACCGCCCGCATCTTTGCCGGAGAGCCGGTCCCTCAGGTTGCCCTGAGTGCCTGACCCTCCTGTTGTCCCCCCCCGCTAGAAAGTACGCCAACAACAACCGCCAGCTCAATACCCACAGTGAAAACCGCCATCATCGCCAAATCAGCCAAGACCACCTCCGCCGCCGGCGAAGGCCGGTCCAATGAAACCGAGACCCTCCTGGTCGGCCTGGACTGGGGCACGAACACCTCGTGCCTCATGGCCGCCGCCAAGGGCAGCTCCGAGTCCAAGGTCTCCTTCAAGGAGCAGATTCCGACCGTCGTCGGCTACGCCGCCGAGAGCGTCCTCCACCGGGTGCTGCCCAACGAGGCCAAGGTCCTCTTCGGGGCCGACGCCATCAAGCACAAGCTCTACCTCAAGCTGGTCCGTCCGCTCCAGGGCGGCGTGATCGGCGACGTCGCCTCCGCCCGCGACTTCGCGCAGCACCTGCGCGAGCGGCTGGGCGCCGGCGACCGCGAGGTGCGCGCCGTGATCGGCATGCCCGCCAGCTCGGACATGTCCGCCCGCGAGGACGCCCGCGCCGCCGTGCAGGGGGTCTTCCACAAGGTCATCTTCGTGCCGGAGCCGTTCCTGGCCGCCCTCGGCTACCGGGACGAGTCCCGCCTGGCCGACTCGAAGTACCAGGACCCGGTCATGAATTCCCTCTACATCGACATCGGCGCCGGCTCGACCGACGTGTGCCTCGTGCAAGGGCACTATCCCACGGTCGAGGACCAGCTCAGCGTCCCCTTCGCGGGCGATGCGGTGGACCAGATCATCCTCGACGGCATCCTCGCCGCCTATCCGGACTGCGGCCTGAACCTGGCCCGGGTGCGCGAGATCAAGGAGAAGCACTCCTTCGTCCTCGCCGGCGACACCAGCCAGCCCGCCATCGCCACCGTCATGGTCGGCGGCAAGGCGCGCAAGCTCGACGTGACCGATCAGGTCGGCGCGGGCTGCGAGGCGCTCCTCCAGAAGGTCTTCGAGCTCAGCCGCGACCTGATCGCGCGCGCCGACCCGGACAGCGTCTCCGAGCTCCTGCAGAACGTCATCGTCACCGGCGGCGGCAGCCTGATCAAGGGCTTCGGCGTCGCCCTCCAGGCCAAGCTGGTCGAGGAAGGCTTCGAGAACCCCCGCGTCCGCGTCCTGGGCGAGAACTACAAGGACTACGTCGCGAAGGGCGCCCTCAAGGCCGCCCGCCAGGCCAAGGATCGCCAGTGGCAGAATCTGATCGGCTAACCCCGGTCGTCCCCCTGATCGGCTGAATAAAACGGCCGGTTGTTGTGTGTACCCGGCCTGCGGCTCGCGCTGCAGGCCGGTTTACTTTTGGGCCTTCAGCCCGCCAGCGCGTTGCGCGTGTTGAGGTGCTCGGCCCCGGTGTACTTCTCCGACTGCTCGTCCGCGTGGTAGCTGGAGCGCACCAAGGCGCCGCTTTCCACCACGCCGAAGCCGATCCCGAGCCCGAATTCCTTCCAGTGGCGGAATTCCTCCGGCGGGACCCAGCGGTCGACCGGCAGATGCTGCGCGGTGGGCTGGAGGTACTGGCCGACCGTGAGGATGTCCACCTTGTCGCCCGCCAGGTCGCGGAGGGTGGCCTCGATCTCCTCGCGGCGCTCGCCCAGCCCGAGCATGATCCCCGTCTTGGTGGTGAACCCCCGGCCCTTGGCGTGGCGCAGGACCTTGCGGGAGCGGTCGTAGCGGGCCTGGACGCGGACCGGCTTCTGCAGGCGCTCCACCGTCTCGACGTTGTGGTTGAAGATGTCCGGCTGGGCGTCGAGGACGGTGTCGACGTCCTCCAGCCGCCCCTTGAAGTCCGGGACCAGGACCTCGATCGCCGTCGAGGGGTTGCGGTGGCGCACGGCGCGGATGGTGGCGGCCCACACCGCGGCGCCGCCGTCGGCCAGCTCGTCGCGGGCGACGGAGGTCAGCACGCAATGGCGGAGGTTCATCCGGGCCACGGCCTCGGCCACGCGCGGCGGCTCGCCCAGGTCGAGTTCGGTCGGCCGGCCGGTCTGCACCGCGCAGAAGTTGCAGGAGCGGGTGCAGATGTTGCCCAGGATCATCAGGGTGGCCGTCCCCCGCGACCAGCACTCGCCGAGGTTGGGGCACTGGGCGCTCTGGCAGACCGTGTGCAGCTTGTGCTCGTCCACCAGCCGTCGCACCGCGGCGTAGCCGGGCCCGCCGGGCAGCTTGGCCCGGAGCCAGTCGGGTTTGCGCAGGGTGGACATGGGAGCGGACATGTCCTCACAAAGCGCGGCTACCGGCAAGAATCAAACCGCGCCGGGCCGCCCGCCCGGCCGCAGAAATTCCGTTTGCTCCGGCCTTCCGCCTTCCGCACGCTCATCAGTTCGAATGAGCGAGGTCCCCGCCGACATCTCCCATGACCAGGTCGCCGTCCGCCGGCAGAAGCTGACCGAGCTCCGGGCGGCCGGCCAGGACCCCTTCCGGGCGAACTTCCCCACCACCCACTTCTCGGCGGAGGCCCTGAAGGCCTATGTCGACGGCCAGGACAACGCCGTGACGGTGTCGGTCGCCGGCCGGCTGGTGGTGATCCGGGACATGGGCAAGAGCCAGTTCGTCAAGATCCAGGACCAGGAGGGGCAGATCCAGCTCTACGTGAAGAAGGACGTGGTGGGGGACGAGGCCTACGCCGCCTTCAAGAAGCTCGACCTGGGGGACATCATCGGGGCGAAGGGCAGCCTCTTCAAGACCAAGAGCGGGGAGGTCACCGTCCGGGTCGACGCCTTCACCCTGGTGGCGAAGGCCCTCCGGCCCCTGCCCGAAAAGTGGCACGGGCTGACCGACCCGGAGCAGGTCTACCGCCAGCGCTACCTGGACCTGATCGTCAACCCCGAGTCCCGGCGGCGGCTGCTGCTGCGCTCCGAGATCGTCGCGGCCATCCGCCGCTTCCTCGCCGAGCGGAAGTTCATCGAGGTGGAAACGCCGGTGCTGCAGGCGGTGGCCGGCGGCGCGGCCGCCCGGCCGTTCACCACCCACCACAACACCCTGGGGGCCGACTTCTTCCTGCGGATCTCCCTCGAGCTCTACCTCAAGCGCCTGCTGGTCGGCGGCTACGACCGCGTCTTCGAGATCGGCCGCAATTTCCGGAACGAGGGTGTCTCCCGCCGCCACAACCCCGAATTCACCATGCTGGAGGTCTACCAGGCCTACGGCGACCACCGCGGGATGATGGCCCTGATCAAGGACCTGATCGGGACGCTCTGCCGCGACGTGCTCCAGACCACCCGGATCAAGCATGCCCCCAGCGGGCAGGAGATCGACTTCGGCGGAGAATGGCGCGAGGTCACCTACAAGGACCTGATCCGGGCGGAGACGGGCGACCCCCGCTGGTTCGAGAAGTCCCAGGCCGAGCACGTCGCCGCGGCCGAGAAGCTCGGGCTCAAGGTCGATCCCAAGTGGGAGGACTTCGAGGTCACCAACGAGATCTTCTCCAAGCGGATTGAGCCGAACCTGATCCAGCCGACCTTCGTCCTCAACCTGCCCAAGGAACTCTGCCCGCTGGCCAAGATCAACCAGGCGGATCCCTCGACCCTCGATGTCTTCGAGCTTTGCATCGGCGGGATGGAGATCGCCCCGGCGTATTCGGAGCAGAACGACCCCGACGTCCAGCGCGAGATGTTCGAGAAGCAGGCGGGCGGGGAGCAGCAGTCGATCGACCAGGACTTCCTCCTGGCGCTGGAGCACGGCATGCCGCCAGCGGGCGGCATGGGCGTGGGCATCGACAGGCTTTGCATTCTGCTGACGGGCGCCGAGAGTATCCGTGACATCATCCTTTTTCCCCAGCTCCGGCCGGGGGCCTGACCGATCCCACCCCAACCCCTCCCTATGACCCCTACCGCATCGTTCGAACGTCCCGCCCACAGCCGTTACCGCTGGGTAGTCTGTGGCCTCCTGTTCTTCGCCACGACCTGCAACTACCTCGACCGGCAGGTCATCAGTTACCTGAAGGAATTCTTCTGCCGGCCGGTAGCCCTAGGCGGATTCGGGTGGTCGGATACCGACTACGGCCATCTTACCGGCTTCTTCACGCTTTTCTACGCCGGCGCCACGATCTTCGCCGGCTGGTTGATGGACCGCTTGGGTTCGAAGATCGGACTGGCGCTGAGCCTGTCGATCTGGTCGATCTTCGGCATCGCCAATGCCTTCGTCGGACGGCTCGTGATGATGCACATTCTCGTGCGGAGCGCCTTCGGTTTCGGCGAAGGCGGCAATTTCCCCGCCTCAATCAAGACCATCGCCGAATGGTTCCCGAAGCGCGAGCGGGCGTTCGCCACCGCCATCTTCAACAGCGGCTCGAACTTCGGCCCGATGGTGGCGGCGGTCCTCATTCCCTGGATCATGGTCTACTTCGGCGATCAGCGCGGGTGGAAAATGGCTTTCATTATCACCGGAGCCGCGGGCTTCATTTGGCTTATCTTCTGGTTCTGGCTCTACGAGACGCCGGAGCGCCAGCGGCGCCTCTCCCAGCAGGAATTCGACTACATCCACGTGGACGACGAGGCCCCGCGGCCCGCGGATGTACCGGTCGCGCCCGCTCCCCCCGCCGCGGCGGGTAAGGTGCCCTGGTCGAAACTGCTCACCTACCGTCAGACCTGGGCCTTTTTCGCGGGCAAATTCATGACCGACGGCATCTGGTGGTTCTACCTCTTCTGGCTGCCGGATTACCTGCAGAAGCAGTTTGGCATGACCAAACAGCAGGTGACCCTGCCGACTTTCATCGTCTATGGCATTGCGATTGTCGGTAGCATCTACGGCGGCCGCGTCCCCTTCCAGTTGATCAACCGCGGCATGGCGGTCTACAAGGCCCGGATGACCACCATGTTCGTCATCGCGATCTTTCCGCTCGCCGTGCTGCTCACCCAGTATTTCGGCGACGTCGCCCGCTTCGGACATTGGTCGGTTTTCCTGGCGGTCGGCATGATCTGCATCGGCACCACAGCGCACCAGGCCTGGTCGGCGAACCTGTTCACCACCGTTTCCGACATGTTCCCAAAAAAGAGCGTCGCGTCGGTGATCGGCATCGGCACCACCGGCGGCGGCATCGGCGGATTCATCGTCCAGCTGCTCCCCGGCGCGCTGTCCGTCCATTTCGGAGGTGACGCCCAGAAAGTCTATCTCGTCATGTTCGCGATCTGCGCCTTCGCCTATCTTATCGCCTGGGTGATCATCAAGGCCCTGGTCCCGCAGCATCGCCCGATCACCGACCTCTAAGGGCCGGACGCGGCTCGCCATGCCCTGGTACTACTACCTTGCGCTGAAGCAGCTGTTTCCGACCGGGAAGCGTTTCCCCATCTTCACGGCCATCTCGGTCACCGGGGTGGCCCTGGGGGTGGCGCTGCTGGTGGTGGTGACCAGCGTGATGGAGGGGTTCGGCTACCACCTCCGCCAGATGATCGTCGACATCGACGGCCAGGTGCAGGTGAAGGCCCGGGCGAACATCGAGGACTACCGGGCGGTGCTGAAGAAGATCGACGCCGTGCCCGAGGTGGCGGGCGCGACGCCCTACGCCGACAGCGTCGTCATGATCCAGTACCAGGGCCGCCCGGCCTACCCCCGGCTCCGGGGGATCGATCTGGCCACGGTGGAGAGCGTCACCCGCCTCTCGCACTACATGCAGGTGGGTCGGCTCGACGACCTGGACGACGACTCGGTCATCCTGGGGGTGAAGCTCGCGGACAGCCTCGGCGTCGGGGTGGGGGACCAGATCGAGGTCTACTCCCCGCTGCTGATCCAGAAGCTGGAGCAGGACACCGTGTTCATGCCGCGGAGCGTGCGGGTCGCCGGGGTGATCGAGTTCGGCCACGACCAGTTCGACACCAGCACGGTGTACTGCACGCTGCGCCTGGCGCAGGACCTCTACGGGCTGGGCCGCGCGGTCCATGGCATCAACGTCAGGCTGAAGCCGGGCGTGGACGACGACGACGGCGCCAACGCGATCAACCGGGTGCTCCCGTCGGACCTGCATGCCTTCACCTGGATGGACACCTGGAGCGACTTCCTCTGGGTCCTGGCGCTGGAGCGGAACATGATCTTCTTCCTGCTGCTCTTCATCGTGGTCGTGGCCGCCTTCTCGGTCACCAGCTCGCTGCTGATTTCGGTGATCCGCAAGACCCGCGAGATCGGCCTGCTGGGCGCCCTCGGCGGCAAGCCGCGGCAGGTCGCCGCCTGCTTCTGCGCCCAGGGTTTCCTGATCGGCACCTTCGGCACCCTGGTCGGCCTGGGCCTCGGCTTCTTCTTCCTGGCGATCCGCAACCACATCGTGCTCGGGCTCGCCAACCTGCTGGAGCGGCGGGAGACCCTGGAGCGGTTCTACCAGTTCAACCAGCTTCCCTCCCATCCCGAGCCGCACTACATCGCGGCCATCATCATCCTCACCATCCTGATCTCGACCCTGGCCGGGACCATCCCGGCCTGGCGGGCGGCGCGGCTCAAGCCGGTGGAGGCCCTGCGCAGTGAGTGATCCCGTCCTCAGCGCCCGCGGCCTGCGCAAGACCTACCGCAGCGGCGACGGTCGGATCGAGGTCCTGCAGGCCGTCGACCTCGAGGTCGACGCCGGCCGGAGCGTCAGCATCCGCGGCGAATCGGGCTCGGGCAAGTCGACCCTGCTTCACCTTCTCGCGGGCCTGGACGCCCCCGATGCCGGGAGCCTGGCCTGGGAGGGAACGCCCGACACGGGCGCGGCCCGCCGCGCCACCTTCCTCGGCATGGTCTTCCAGGCCTTCTACCTCGTGCCGGAGCTCGACGCCCGCGCCAACGTTCTGCTGGCGAGGCGGATCCTCGGCCGCGTCGACGCCGCGGCGCGGCGCCGCGCCGACGAGCTCCTCGCGCGGGTGGGGCTGGCGCAGCGCGCGCACCACCTTCCGCCCCAGCTCTCCGGCGGCGAGCGCCAGCGGGTGGCGGTGGCGCGGGCCCTGATGAACGCGCCCCGGCTGCTGCTGGCGGACGAGCCCACGGGCAACCTGGACGAGTCCACCGGGGAGGCGGTGATCGAGCTGCTGCTCGGGCTGGGCCGCGAGACCGGCACCGCCCTGGTGCTGGTGACCCACAACGCGGCCCACGCCCAAAAAACGGATCGCCACCTCCTGCTCCGAGAGGGAAGGTTGCACGATGCCCCGTAAGGAAAAGATCCGCTGCGGCGTGGCGGGCGTCGGCTCGCTCGGCCAGCACCATGCCCGGATCTACGCCGGGCTACCCGGGGCGGAGCTGGCGGGCATCTTCGAGGCCGACGACCGGCGCGCCCAGGAGATCTGCGCCCGCCACGGCTGCCGCCGCTTCGCCACCGTCGAGGAGCTGGGCGCCTCCTGCGACGCCGCCTCCGTCGTGGTCCCCACCGACCGCCACGCGGCGGTGGCGGTCCCGCTCCTCGCCCGGGGCGTCCACCTCCTGATCGAGAAGCCGCTCTGCGCCTCGCTGGCGGAGGCCGAGGAGGTCCTGGCGGCGGCTCGCCGCTCGGGAGCGCTGGTGCAGGTCGGGCATGTCGAGCACTTCAACCCGGTGATGGCGTTCCTGGAAAAGGAGGCGGCCCGCCCGCGGTACATCACCGCCGAGCGGCTGGCGCCCTACCAGACCCGCGGGACCGAGGTCGGGGTGGTGCTCGACCTCATGATCCATGACATCGGGATCGTGCTCGCCCTGGTCAAGTCGCCCATCGCCAGGATCGACAGCGTCGGGATCAGCGTCCTCTCCTCGACCGAGGACATCGCCAACACCCGGATCCAGTTCGAGAACGGCTGCGTGGCCAACCTCAGCGCCAGCCGAATGAGCCTGCGGAAGAACCGCGAGATCCGCGTCTTCCAGGAGGACAAGTACCTATCCCTCGACTTCATGAACCAGAAGGGCCACCTCGTCCGCAAGCGGGACATCCTGGCCCTCGGCCTCAAGATGAAGGTGGGCCTGGTCAAGCCGGGCGACGCCAGCTCGGTGCCGGTGCACGAGATTCCGATCGAGAAGGGCGAGCCGCTCGCGCTCGAGCTGGCCCACTTCGTCGAGAGCGTGGCCCAGGCCCGCCAGCCCAAGGTCGGGGCGGCGCTGGGCAAGTCCGCGCTGGAGGTGGCGATCGCGATCACCGAGCAGATCCGCGCCGCCCGCAAGTAGCCGGTCCCGCCATGCCCGCCCCGGCCCTGCCGTTCCGCCTCCCCCCGCCGGCCGCCGGGCGGCCCGATCTCCTGGTGATCGCGGGCGAGCACTCGGGGGATGAGCACGCGGCCCGGATGGTGCACCGCTTCCTCGGCCTGCGGCCGGAGGCGAAGGTCTGCGCCCTGGGCGGACCCCGCCTGGCCGCCGCCGGCGCGCAGCTGCTGCACGACCTCACGGCGCTCTCCCTCGTCGGCCTGGCCGGGGTGCTCCGGCACCTCTCCTTTTTCCGCGCGCTCCAGGCCGAGACCGTGCGCTGGATCGCGGAGCACCGGCCGCGGGCGGTCTGCTTCGTGGACTATTCGGGCTTCAACCTCCGGGTGGCCGAGGCGCTGCGCGCTCGGGGAATCAGCGCCAAGGGCGGGGGCGGGGTGCGGCTGCTCTACTACATCAGCCCCCAGATCTGGGCCTCGCGCGCGCGCCGGCGCTTCGGGATGGCCCGCAACCTCGACGCCCTGGCCTCGATCTTCCCCTTCGAGCGGGAGGCCTACGCCGACACCGCCCTGCCGGTGGAATTCGTCGGGCATCCCTTCGGCGCGGACGACTACGCCCCGCCGGTGGTGTTCGATCCGGCCGGGCCGGTGCTGCTGCTGCCGGGCAGCCGCCGGCAGGCGGTCGCGCGGATCTTCCCCGCGCTCCTCGCCGCCCACCGCGCCGCGGCCGAGCGCCCGGCGGTCGTCCTCTACCCGAGCGAGGAGATCCTGGCGGTGCTGCGGGGCCTGCTGCCCGAACCGGAGGCGGAGCGGGTCGCCTTCGTGCCATCGGCGGCCGGCCCGCAGCCCGGTGCGGCGGTCCTGACCTCGAGCGGGACGATGTCGATGCACTGCGCCCTGGCGGGCATCCCGGGCGCGATCGCCTACCGCATCGACCCGCTGACCTACTTCCTGGCCCGCTGGCTCGTGAAGGTGCGCTACCTGGGAATCGCCAACATCCTCCTCAACGAGCCGATGTACCCGGAGTATATCCAGGGTGCGGCGACGGCGGAGGCGCTGGCCGGCGAGCTGCGCCGCTCGCTGCACGACCCCGCCCGCCGCGAGCGCACCGCCGCCCAGGCGGCGCGCCTGCGCGGGCTGCTCCGGCAGCCGGCCGGCCGCTCCGCCGCGGCGTGGCTGGCCGGCCAGCGCGGGGTTG
>DASZWO010000022.1:0-29843 GCA_035546595.1 Opitutaceae bacterium | reverse complement strand
AGGAGATTGATCACGTGGGCCACTCCGGGGGCGCCGGCGGCCGCCAGGCCGTGGACATAGGGGCGGCCCACCAGGACCGCGCTGGCGCCCAGGGCGAGCGCGGTCAGGACGTCCGTGCCCCGGCGGATCCCGCCGTCGAGGAGGACGGGCACGCGGCCTTTCACGCCATCGGCGATGGCCGGCAGCACCTCGATCGAGGCGGGCAGCCTGTCCAGGGTCCGCCCGCCGTGGTTCGACACCACCAGCCCGCTGGCGCCGGCATCGACGGCCCGGGCCGCGTCCTCGGGCGACATGATGCCCTTCAGCAGGATGGGCAGCCGGGTCAGCGACCGAAGCCAGTCGACGTCCTTCCAGGTCGGCGCCCCTTCCAGAATGCCGCCGCAGAGCGGCGCGCCGCGTCTGCCGCGGTGGGCGGGAACCTGGGGCATCCCGCGGGTGTTGACCGCCTCGATTCCGGGCGGGAGCGCGAAGCCGGCCCGCTGCTCGCGGTTGCGGGCGCCGCCGACCGGGGCGTCCAGGGTCACGACGAGGGCCGAGTAGCCGGCCTCCTCCGCCCGGCGCACCAGGGCCGCCGTGAACTCCCGGTCCGGCTGGACATAGAGCTGGAACCACAGCCGCCGGGACGGAGCGGCGGCGGCCACCTCCTCCAGCGCGGCGCTGGCATGGGTGCTGAGGACGAGGCCGGCCTCCGCGGCGGCGGCGCCCAGCGCCGCGGCCACCTCCCCTTCCGCGTGCGCCAGCTTGAGGTAGGCGACCGGGGCGAGGAGGATCGGAAAGTCAAAGGCCTGCCCGAAGAGCTCGAGGCCGGTGTCGCCGCCGCTGAGCTCGGCCAGGACGCGCCCGCGCAGCGGGATGGCGTCGAAGGCCTCGCGGTTGCGGCGCAGCGTGATCTCGTCCCCCGCGCCGCCGGAGAGATAGGCCCAGGCCTGGGCGCTCATGCGCTCGCGGGCCAGGGCCTCGTAGTCTCCCGCGCAGGCGATTTCCCGGGGGATGGCCGCGAGCGGAGGCAGCACGGCCGTGCCGGATGCGGTCAGATCTCCGCCCATTTCCGCAGGAGGTTATGGTAGACGCCCGTGAACCGGACGGCGGCGGGGTGCCCCGGATGGTCGGCGCCCAGGCGCTGGATCGCTAGGTCGAGGTCGAAGAGGAGCGCCCGGTCCCCCGCGTCGCGCACCAGGCTCTGGATCCAGAAGAACGAGCACAGGCGGGCGCCGCGGGTGACGGGCGTGACGTGGTGCAGGCTGCTGGCCGGATACAGGACCAGCTGCCCGGCCGGGAGCTTCACCCCCTTCGTGCCGTAGGTGTCCTGGATGACCAATTCCCCCCCGTCGTACTCCTCCGGGCCGGCGAAGAAGAGCGTCGCGGACAGGTCGGCGCGGATCTGGTGCGGGGTGCCCGGGACCTGGCGGATCGCGCCGTCGACGTGGGTGCCGAACTGCTGGCCGCCCGAGTAGCGGTTGAACATGGGAGGCAGGATCCGGGCGGGCAGCGCCGCCGCCATGAAGAGCGGATTCTCGCGGAGGGCGCCGGCGATCATGCCTCCCACCTGGCGGGCCGCGGGGTGCTCCGGCGGGATCTGGCGGTTGTCCTTGGCCGAGGCGGCCTGATGGCCGGCGGTGGCCTTGCCGTCGACCCAGTCGGCGGCCTCCAGGACCCGGCGCGCTTCCGCCAGGGCGGCGGACGCCAGGACATTCGGGATGATCGTGACCATGGCGTCCTAGAACTTGTATTCCGCGCTGAGCAGGAAGGACCGCGGCGCGCCCAGGTTCACGCGGAAGCCGTTGTTGTTCAGGCTGGCGATGTAGGAGCGGTTCGCGAGGTTGCCGGCGTTGAGCTGGAACGAGAGGCGGCGGTTGACCGCGTAGGAGATCATGGCGTTGACGAGCCAGTAGGCCGGGACCTGGTTCGAGAAGGTCGTCGCGGTCGGGGCCTGGGTCGCCTGCAGGCGCTCGGTTTCGCCCATGTACTGGAGGCCGGCGCCGAGCGTGAAGTTGCCCGGCAGCGCGTAGGTCGTCCAGAGGTTGCCCGAATCCTTGGGCAGGAGCGGCAGCGTCAGGCCCTGGGCATTGGCGCTGATCTCCCGGGAGACCTTCGGCTCCAGGTGGGCGTAGCCGGCGTAGACCAGCCAGGCCCGGGTGATCTTGCCCGCCAGGCTGAGTTCGGCGCCCTGGACCGTCTGGTCGGAGGTCTGGTCGACCAGCCCGGTGATCGGATCGCTCGCCGGCACGCCGGTGTTGACGCTGCGGAAGAGCGCGAAGCTCGCCAGGAGCCGGTCGCGGAAGAATTCCCACTTCACACCGGCCTCGTAGTTGTAGGCCGTCTCGGGCTGGAGCAGCGGATTGTCCGCGCTGGCCGCCGTGGCGGAGAGCGTGTTGGTCGCGCCGGAGGTGCCCGGCGGCCGCACCGAGGAGGCCCAGGAGAGGTAGAGGGATCCCTCCGGCGCCGGCTTGCAGACCAGGCCCACCTTGCCGGCGGCCGTGGTCCGGGCGGCCTCCATCTCCGCCGTGCCCGCCGCCACCGCGGCGGCGGCGCTGGTGGCCGCGCTCGCGGGCGTGAGCGCCGTGGCCGGCCGGGCGGCGCCCGCGGCGATCGCCGGCGCGGCCGCCGTCGTGCTGAGCTCGTCGACGTCGTACCGCTCCAGGCGCAGGCCCCCGGTCAGCTCCCACCTCCGCGCGAACCGGACCGTGTCGAAGCCGTAAAGCGCCGCCGTCCCGATGCGGGAATAGGTGTCGGCGCCGGTCGGATGCGGGGCGTAGTTGAGCAGGGCCACCGGAAAATTGACCGGGGCGTAGATGCCCACCAGGTAGGCGGGGTTGGGCGTCCCCAGGGCGTTCGCCGCCCAGGTCGGATTGTCGGCGCTCTCGCGGCTCAGCTCCAGGCCCGCGCTCAGGCTGTGCTCCAGGGGGCCCGTCTCCAGCGTGGCGGCGAGGTTGGTCTGGTTGGAGATGATGGTATTCGAGGTGGCGTTGATCGCGTGGCTGAGCGTCGCCATGCCGGCCGGCGTGGTGGCGTTGCCCTGCGGGGAGGTGGATTCGACAAAGCGCCGGTCGACGTCGTAGCGGGTCTGGTTGCCCAGCTTCAGGCCGGAGGCGAAGTCGTGCTCGATCCGGGCCTCGCCGTTGTCGTCGGTGACGCGCTCGCGGTCGTAGTCGGCGAAGCCGTAGAAGCTGGAGGGGCTCACCCCCGGCGAATAAAGCGAGGGGGCCGAAGGCGTCGCCGGCGGCACCAGGCTCGCCACCGCGGTCGAAGGAATCCCGTAGTCGGGCAGGTTGTGCTCGTAGAGGTGCTCGTAGGTCAGGAACACCCGGGTCGGCGTCCCGAGCCCGAACGCCAGCGAGGGGGCGACGCCCCAGCGGTTGTTCTGGGCGTAGCGGCGGCCGGGCACCCCGCCCTCCTGGTCCATGAGGTTGAGGCGCAGCGCCGTCCCGGCCACCGGGGCCCCGGAAACAGGCTGGTTGATGTCCAGGGCGACGCGGTCGTTCACCCCGGATTCGCCCGCGGAGAAGCCGTGGGTGTATTCGGCGTCCCCGAAGGCGTGCCGCGAGGGCACCTTCGTTTCGAGATCGATGTAGCCTGCGGTCCCGCCCCTCCCGTTCTCGGAGGACGGGCCCTTGTACACCGCCACCTGGCCCAGGTTGAAGGTGTCGTGGACCACGGCCCCCTCCTGGCGGACCCCGTCGATGAAGATGCTGTTCGAGGTGTCGAAGCCCCGGAGGTAGAAGGCGTCGCCCCCCGTGCGGTTGGCGCCGCCGCCTTCGCCCGCAAAGAAGGTGATGCCGGGGGTGTTGCGCAGCACGTCGCTCAGCGTCGTCGCGGCCTGCGCGTGATAGACCTCCGCCGGAATCACATCGATCATCTGCGGCACGTCCGCGACGGACTGGGTGAATTTCGGGGAATTGGTCGCGATCGGCGTCCGCTCGGAACTCACGAACTGCGCGGGAAGCTGCAACGGCTGCCCTTCCGGCCCATCCGCGCGGAGGGCTGCGGCGGATCCTTGGGCCACCATGCAAGCCGCCAAGGCATTGGCGGCGGTTTGGGCTCCCTGGCGGAGCTTTCGGTTTCGATGGGGAACGGAGGAACGACGGCTCATGGACAGCAGCTTTGGAGTGATCTATTGAATGTGAGTCTCAATCTGATATTTGAATTTAGTCGTCAATCGATTTTGACGTATTATACATAATATGTTATTGGATAATATCTTATAAATCACATAATTTATGAGTTTGAGATTCTATCTCATTACTGCACTCTGACCTCCTATGGCTTCCCCAGCTGCTGAGCTTTATCTGCCAGACGACGCTGAGGCATCCCACTGGGCTCAGAAAGGCATCGCCTTGCTTCAGGAGGGGGGCCCGGAAAACCTCCGCGCCGCCCTTTCCTGCATCGATGCGGCGACCCGGCTTCGCGAGCCTCTGCACAAGCGCGGGAATCCCTGGTACCGCTACAATCTCGGAGGGATGTGGATCAATCGCGGCGATATTCTCCGCCAATTGGCTGAAAAAGACGCGCCCCGCCAGGCGCTGGCCGCCTACGACCGCGCCTGGGAGGTCCTCGCGCCCTTGCCGGCCGATGCCGAACCCCTCTTTCGGCGCCGCCGGACGCTGGCCCGCCTGAACCGCGCGGGCATTCTCATGGTCGAGGCGAATCCCGCGCTCCTGGCGGACGCGCTGGCTTCGCTCGAGTCAGCCTTGGCGGAGATGCTCGGCCACTCGGGTGACGAGGGTGCGCTTCCCCTTCTGATCTCCCTCCGCGCCACCCAGGCCAGGGCCCTCGCCCAACAAGGCGGTTGGCCGGGCGCGATCGAAGCGGCGGAGGAGGGACTGGCCCTGGCGCGGCGCTCCTCAGGCGATCCGCTCGTCGGCGGCCTCATCGGCGGCCTGTTCCAGTTCTGCGCGGAGGCCTACGCCCGCCATCAGCCCCATTTTGTGCCCGAATTCCTCGATGAGGCCCTGCCTTTGGCCGACGCCGCCGGCCCGGCCGGCGCGGCCCGCCTCGTGGCCGACCGGGCCCTCCGCCACGCCCTGGGCCGGATGGCGCACCGGAGCTTCGAGGCCAGGGGGACGCCGGACGCCGAAGTCGCGCTCGCCCGCTTCAGCCAGCTCCGCCGGTATGCCGAGCGGCGGTCGCCGCTGGGCGCGGGAGCAGAGGACTGAAAATCCCCGCGCCCCGGACTCGGCGCCGGGCTACCCCGACGCCGCCGGATTCCCGCGCCGCTTCCAGCTCGCCGCCCACAGCAGCACCCCGAACACCGCGCCCGGAATGTGCGCGGCGGTCGCCACCCGCACGGTCGGATCGTCGAAAGCGATCATGCCTCCGCCCCGGCCGCCGCGGTAGTGCGATTCCAGGACGATCTCGCCCACGTAGATCAGCAGGACCGCGGGCCAGAACCAATCGACCCAGTTCCTCTGCCAGCCCAGACAGGCGAGGAAGACCAGGAGTCCCAGGTTGACCGCGCTCAGCCCCCCGTAGCGTGTCATGCCGGGATCGAACCAGTACAGGCTGAGCGAAATCACCGCCGGCATCGTCACCAGCGCGAAGCGGCTGAGGAAGGGATGGGGCCGCTCCAAAAGCCGGCCCAGGATGAGGAACAGCCCGGTGTCCGCCACGAAATGCGGCCAGCCGAAGTGCACCAGGTGCCCCGTCCAGATCCGCCACCATTCCCCTCGGCCGACCCCCGCCCGGTCGTAGACCAGCGCCCCGCGCCAGCTGGGATGGAGCTGGACGACGAGCGAGGCCACGCCCACCGCGAGAAAGGCCCAGGGAAGCCGGTCGGGGGCGAGGATTTTCCGGACCACGCCCCAGCTTGGACGCTCAGGAGGCGGCGATCAAGCGGCCGCGCCAGCGCAGGCCCGCCAGGGCCGCCAGGGCGGCGTAAAGCCACAGGCTCGGCGCGCCGCCGCCCCCGCCGCCCCCTCCCCCGCCGCCGCCCGCGGGCGCCGCAGCCGCGGTGGTCGCCGCGCCGACGGTCACGGTGGCGGCCGAGCTGGTCACCGAGCCCGCCGCATTGCTCACCGTCACGGTGTAGCTGCCGGCGTCGGCGGCCTGGGCGTTGCCGTTGAAATACGTCGGGCTGGTCTGGCCGGCGAGCGCCGCCCCGTTCAGGAACCATTGATAGGCCAGGGTGCCGCTGCCGGTCGCGCTCACGGTGAGCGAAAAGGTGCCGCCCGCCGTGGCGGAGGTGGACTGGGGCTGCCCGGTGATGGTCGGCGGGGAGGGCGCCAGGGCGCTGACCAGGGCCGCGGTGTTCAGGGTGCCCAGTCCGGTGCAGAGGTCGTAGCCCGCCCCCGCGGTGTAGGCGCCGTTGTTGCCCGAGGTCACGTCATTGAAGCCGCTGGCGTGGAGCGGGTAGATCGACGGACCCGGGTTTCCCAGGGGCTTAGCGCCCACGTTGGCGCGCGCCTGGTTGATAAGGGCGAAGATCCCGGCGTCGACCGGGCTGGAGAGGCTCGTCCCGCCGATCAGCAGGCCCTTGCCGCCCTGGACGACGAGCGCGAAGACGCCGGTGCCGTTGGCCGACGCCGTCGACATGGCCGAGATATCCGGGACGCAGCGGGCGCTCTGCGAGGCGAGCAGCGAGCCGCCGTCGGACTGCCAGGACGGCTTTTGAAAGAGCTGCGAGAGGCCGCCGCCGGAGGCCGCGGGCTTCGAGGTGTTGATATCGTTCCAGACCACTTCGCCCGCGGCGACGCCCGAGCTGTTGAACTGCACCGTCGTCCCGCCGACCCCCATGACGTTGGGATCGTCCGCCGGAGTGCTGGCCGAGAGGGCGTTGCTCGAGGCATAGGCGCCGGTCCGGGCGTTGGGGTTGGATCCGCCGTCGTCCGAGGAGGCGAGGCAGGTCACGCCCGCGGCCGAGAGCGCGACGAACGACTGGTCGAGCGCAAGGAGGCTTCCCGCGGAATCGGCGACTTCCGCGCCGCCGAAACTCATCGAGCACACCGTGATGTTGTTGCCGGCGTTGATGTCGGCGAGGATCTGGGAGGCGGCCGCCTCGATCCCGCTGTCGCTGAGGGAGGAAATGGCGTAGAGGCGGACCTTGGCCCCGGGGGCCATGGCGCCGGACCATTCCACGTCGAGGGCCGCCTCGCTGGCGTTGGTGCTCTGGCTGGAATTGCTCGGACCGCTGCCGATGGTGACGGTGGTCACGTTCGAGGCCACCTGGCCGCTCCCGACCGTGGTGTAAAAGGAGGTGAGGTCCGACGACGTCACGGTCGCCGCCATGATGATGGCGATCGTCTGGCCGGACCCGGTCAGGCCGCTCGGCGCCTGGTAGGCCGCGCGGAGGTCCGACGGCGCCACCACGGTGACGTTGCCCTGGCTGGTGCTGACGCTCTGCAGGTCCGAGATCTCGCGGGAATGGCGGCGGCGCTGGAAGTGCGGCTGCAGTCCGGAGAAGGCGAGGACGGCGCCGGAGAATTCGGCCGGGAGGGACGGGGCCGTGACCGCGGAGGTGAATTCTCCGTTTTCGTTCGCCACCCGGGCGAAGCTGGCGCCGAAGGCGTCCTGGATCTGCGCCACCGCTCCCCGCACGAAGACATGCAGGCGGCTCGGGTCCGCCTTTTCCAGGGTGAACCCCTGGCCCGCCAGCCAATCGGAAAGCGCCTGGTAGTCGGAGGCGGACGGCAGGTACTTCGCCTCCATTTCATCGCGCGGGATGACCTCTCCCCGCGCCACCCGGGCCTGCAGCTCGGCCAGATTGCGCATACGAAGCGTTACGGAAAAGCTCATCGGCGCCGCCAGCTCGTCCGAGTCCAGCTGCCGGCGGACGATCCGGACCCCCCGGTTCGGGTCCGGCACCCGGATCGAATCCGCAAAGGCGTGGCGGGCGCCCGAATATCCTAGCGCCGAGCAAGTTAAGACAGAAAACGCCGAGGCGAAAGCGGCGATGGATCGCAAGGGGGTCACGCGGCTAGAAGTATATCAGGAAAGAGAGCCCGTCCGCTATAGTGTTGTTCCTCTATAGTTACTCCGCCACCGGCGGGCCGAAACGAACGCCCGCCTCGAGATTCGGCAGGAAGGCGGTGAGGACGCCGATCAGCGGCAGGAAGGCGCAATAGTCGAAGACGCGGATCATGCCGAAGCGGTCCGCGAACAGGCCGAGCACCACGGAGCCGATGCCGGCCGTGCCGAAGGCGAAGCCGAAGAAGAGGCCCGCCACCAGTCCGGTCCGGCCGGGAAGCAGCTCCTGGGCGTAGACCAGGATGGCGGAGAAGGCGGAGGCCAGGATCACGCCGATCACCACCGACATCGCGAGCGTGCCGGTCAAGCCCAGGTGCGGCAGGGTCAGGGTGAAGGGCGCCACGCCCAGGATCGAGACCCAGATGACGATCTTCCGGCCGTAGCGGTCGCCCACCGGCCCGCCGATGATCGTCCCCGCCGCCACCGCGCCGAGGAAGGCGAAGCTGCAGAAGAGCGAGTGCCCGATGGAGATCTTGAACTTCGCGATCAGGTAGAAGGTGTAGTAGCTCGAGAAGCTCACCAGGTAGAGGTACTTGGAGAGGATGAGCAGCAGGAGGATGCAGATGGAGAGGCGGACCTTGCCGCGCGAAAGGGAGTGGATCGGCGCTTCCGCGCCGGCGTGCCGGCGCTCGGCCAGATGCGCCTGGTACCACCGTCCCACCCGGTAGAGGACCACGATGCCGGCGAAGGCCAGGAGGGTGAACCAGGCGATGGCCCGCTGCCCGCGCGGCACGACGATCAGGCCCGCGAGCAGCGGCCCGAGGGAGCTGCCGAGGTTCCCGCCCACCTGAAAAAGCGACTGGGCAAAGCCGTACCGCCCCCCCGAAGCCAGCTTGGCCACCCGGGAGGCCTCGGGGTGGAAGATGGCGGAGCCGAAGCCGACGAGCGACGCCGAGACGAGGACGAAGGGATAGCTGCGGGCCTGCGAGAGCAGGAAAAGCCCGACCAGGGTGCAGGCCATCCCCGCCGCGAGGGAGAAGGGCTTGGGATGCTTGTCGGTGTAGAGGCCGACGAACGGCTGCAGGATCGAGCCGACCATCTGAAAGCAGAGGGTGATGCAGCCGACCTGGGTGAAGGTGAGGTGGAATTCGGGCCGGAGGATCGGATAGACCGAGGGTATCAGCGCCTGCAGCGTGTCGTTGATCAGGTGCGAGCAGCTCATCGCCGTGAGGATGCCCATCACGGTTCCGGCCTTGGCCTGGCTGCTGATTTTCATGGGAACGGAGGAGCGTGGTTAAATTGCTGGGCCCGACCACCCTTTTCCGCTGGGATGCGCGCCATGGAGCTTAAATCCCTCACGGACCGTGCGATGGAGATTCGGGCGCGCTTCGCCGCCCTGGAAAAGAGCCGCGGCGGACGGGAATGGACCCGCGAGCAGCTGATGGAGGGATTCGTGGTCGACGTGGGCGACCTGATGCGCCTGGTGATGGCCAAGAGCGGGGCCCGCGAGGTGGCGGACGCCGACCGGAAGCTCGCCCACGAGCTCTCCGACTGCCTCTGGAGCGTGCTCGTGCTCTTCCGCCTCTACGGCCTGGACGCCGAGCGGGAGTTCCTGAAGGCGATGGACGAGCTCGAGCGCGGGCTCGCTGCCGGGACGACCTATTAAACCCGGACCTAGCGGCCGCCGCGCAGCATGTCGCCGACCAGCCCGCCGATCACCCCGCCGGCGGTGGTGTCCCGCACCTCCTCGCCCCGCGGCAGGTAGTGCGCGATCGACTCCGCCAGGTTCAGGATCGGCATGCTCTGCAGCCAGGCCTTGCCCGGGCCCGTCAGGGTGGCGAGGAAGATGCCCTCGCCTCCGAAGACCATGTTCCGCACCCCGCGCACGCGCTGGATGTCGAACTGCACCCCCGGGGTGATGATGCCGACGTGCCCGGCGTGGACCAGGAGCCGCTGGCCCGGCTGCAGCTCCTCGGTCACGACTTCGCCCGAGAGGTCGAGCCAGACCGTGCCCGGGCCGGTCACGCGCTGGAGGATGAATCCCTCCCCGCCGAAGAAGGAGGCGCCCAGGCGCTGCTGGAAGGCGATTTCGAAGGTCACGCCGCCCTCGGCCACCAGGAACGTCTCCTTCCGGCAGATGAGCGACTCGCCCGCGGCGAGCTTGAAGGGCAGGACGTGGCCGGGAAAGCGGGGGGCGAAGGCCAGCTTGCTCGGACCGGGGCCGCTGCCGGTGTAGGTGGTGATGAAGAAGGAGCCGCCGCTGAGCGAGCGCTTGAGCCCGGCGAAGAAGCCACCCCCGGTGTTGGTGTTCATCCGGACATTGTCGCTCATCCACGCCATCGCGTGGGTCTGGCAGTAGACGCTTTCGCCGGGAGAGAGTTCGATCTGCACCGTCTGCATGACGGTGCCGGTGATGGAGGAATTCATGGTCGTAACCCAAGAACACGCCGGGGGCCGGAAAGTCACGTAATAAGTGACATCGGGCCCTCAATCCCCCAGCCTGCATGGCCTCCATGGCTACCCCAGATGCCGGCCGCCCCCCGCCCGCCAACCCCGTCTCCCGCATCCTCTTCGCCAGCATGGCGGGAACGGCGATCGAATACTTCGACTTCTACATCTACGGAACCGCCGCGGTCCTGGTCTTTCCCCAGCTGTTCTTTCCCACCTCCAGCCCCGCGGCCGGGCGCCTCGAGGCGCTGGCGACCTTCGCCCTCGCCTTTTTCACCCGGCCCCTGGGAGCCGCCTTCTTCGGTCACTTCGGGGATAGGATCGGGCGCAAGGCCACGCTGGTCGCCTCGCTGCTGACCATGGGCCTGTCGACCATCGCGATCGGCCTGCTGCCGACCTATGCCCGTTGGGGCGTGCTGGCGCCCCTGCTGCTCTGCCTCTGCCGGGTCGGGCAGGGTTTCGGACTGGGCGGGGAATGGGGCGGAGCGGTGCTCCTCGCCACCGAGAACGCGCCCGGCGGCAAGCGCGCCTGGTTCGGGATGTTTCCGCAGCTCGGCGCGCCCGCCGGCTTCTTCCTCGCCAACATCGTCTTCCTCTGCCTCTCCGAATGCCTGAGCGACGCGCAGTTCCGCTCCTTCGGCTGGCGCCTGCCCTTCATCGCCAGCAGCCTCCTGGTGGCGATCGGCCTGTATGTGCGCCTGCGCATCGAGGAGACCCCGGTGTTCCGCCAGGTGCTGGCCGAGGAGAAGCGCGAATCGGTGCCGCTTTTCTCCCTCATTTCGCAGCATTGGCGGGAGGTGATCGTGGCCACCTTCGTCGGCGTGGGCCTTTTCGTCCTCTTCTATCTGCTGACCATCTTCTGCCTCAGCTGGGGAACCACCCGGCTCGGGTTCACCCGGGAGCATTTCCTCCTGCTGCAGATCGCCGGGGTCGTCTTCTTCGCCCTGGGCATCCCGCTCTCCGCCGCCCTGGCGGACCGCTGGAGCCGCCGCGGGGCGATGGCCTGGGCGTATGTTCTCACCGTCGCCTTCGGCCTGGCCATGGGTCCGCTCTTCCGCGCCGGGCATGCGGGCGCGGTCGCCACCCTGGTTCTCGGCTTCTTCGTCATGGGACTGAGCTATGCGCCGCTCAGCACGCTTCTGGCCGAGAGCTTCCCCTCGGCGGTGCGCTACTCCGGCGCCTCGCTCGCCTTCAACCTGACGGGCATCATCGGCGGCTCCTTCGCGCCGGCCATCGCCACCAAGCTGGCCCAGCACTATGGCCTCAATGCGGTCGGCTACTACCTGGCGGGCGCCGCCCTGGTCAGCCTGGCAGCCCTGGCGGCGGGACGGGAAAAACACCGCCAGAGCTTCACCGCCTGAGGGGTCCCCGTCTCCGCGGGGCCGCCCCGCCCGGGGCGAGCCGAGCGTCAATTCTCGCTTGCGCCCTCCCCCGAATTTCCGATTGTGTGACCCTTCCTTTACGCACCCGTAGCTCAATTGGATAGAGCATCTGACTACGGATCAGAAGGTTTGGGGTTCGACTCCCTACGGGTGCGCCACTTTCCAGGTCGTCAGTGACTACTCAGTGACGACATTTTCCGGCGGGATCCGGCTCAACAGGCGGCGAAGGGGACTTTGGGGCCTGGCCTGAGTCGAACCTCGTGATCTGATCGACGATGAGAGGCCCGGTGTTCGACTCCCTCTGAAGTTCAGGGGATTTCGGCACCAGTGACGACATAGTGACGACATTTCCCCGGCAAATTTCGCCAGGGATATCGGCTGTGGCGGGGCCATCCTGGGTACAATCGGCATAGCCAGTCCGCGTGACCCAATGCCCTCTGCCAGGGGTGCGTATGCCCAATTTCTGGCACCGCCGGGTCACAGCTGCGTCACTGCAGCCAAGCCTCTCGGCTATTTGCGTGATCGTCATTTCCCGAACAAGGCTGGCCAGTTCCTCCTTGCCGAGCATCACCTTTGTCCGCGGATCAGGGCGGAGATCGCGAGGAAGAGGAAGCGAATCAGGGGTCAGAGTGAAGAATTTTTCTGCCTCTGCATGCGTTGTGAATCCACAATAGTGGAGCACGGCCATATTACCCGACACGTGCATTAATAGCTCAGATGTCGCCGCCACTCCGTGCATGGCCTTGTAGTAGGTGGCTCCGGTGTGCCGGCAGCCATCGTGGATCCAGCGAAAGGCGGCATGATAGATCCGGCCGAGATGCCGCTCCACCAAGGCGGTGAAGGCCGCTTGGCTCTGATCGTGGGAATAGCGTCGAAGAAGTTCGGCATCATCGATCATCGTCCTCTCATCATAATGCCCACTCGGCCGAAATCCGGACATAAATCGGCGTTTGCCTTGGCCGGGAACCGGAGTCTTACGAACCGGCGAAGAACCTTCATTAAAGGTCGCTTTTTCGAGCGGTCGGGTTGATTTCGCGGTTACTGGCAAAGTTCGGCGCTACTTTTTTGCACGGAATCCATACCCGTTGGTGACCTAAATGGAGATTCAGGCAATGAGTCATGATACCCAACTGCTACGCCGCTATGCCGAGGAAGCATCGCAAGCGGCCTTCGCTGAATTGGTTCAGAAGCATATCCGCCTCGTCTACGCCGTCGCCCTGCGTCAGTTGGGAGGCGATCGGCAACTGGCGGAGGATGCTACCCAGCGTGTCTTCGCAGTCCTGGCCCGCAAAGCCACAGGCCTTTCGAGCCACCCTTCCTTGGCTGGCTGGCTGTTCAAAAGTTCCCGCTTCATTGCGCTCCAGCTGCTCCGGCAAGAGTCCCGGAGGAAGAAGCTAGAGGAGCATATGAGGCATGGAGATATTATCGGAAATTCAGATTCAGAGACGATCCACGAGGAAGCCTTGCCTTTGCTTGATGAACTCGTGAGCCGGTTGACCGAGAAGGACCGAACGGCAATCGTTTTGCGATACTTCGAAGGAAAAACGTTCGCAGAGGTTGGGACACTTCTCGGTTTAAGCGAAGAAGGCGCCAGGTCCCGAATAGATCGCACCGTCGAACGACTGAGAAGGAATCTCGAACGACGCGGAATCAAATCGGCGGCGGCTCTCGTGACTGGAGGTTTCGCGAGTCAGGTTATGGACGCCGCCATCCAACCAAATCTCGCCGCAACCATAACTCGGTCTGTGCTAGCGGGGGCGCATAGCGCTGGAACCGCCAGCAGCATCGGAATCCTTTTAGCCATGAATAAGACAAAGATTGGAATAGCCGCTGTTCTTATTGCTGCGACTACGCTCTCGATCAGCCAACACCTGACAAATGCCAGTCTGAAGCGGCAATTGGTGGCGGCGATTGCGGATCGAGAGTCACTCTCTCGGGAACTGGTCGCGACCCGCGCCAGCCGAGGTCGCTCGGTTGCTGCCTCGAAGGTGGCCAATGCATCCGCAACGGCTCAACCCGGGCAGTCCCCAGGGGGCAATGAGATGGGGGTTCAAAAATGGAACGACAAGGCCTTCCAGGACCTCTGGCTAAAGGGTTATCGAAGCATGATCCGGCTGAGATATTTGCCCTTGTTCGAGCAATTACATCTGACCACCGATCAGCAATCCGCGTTCATCGCGGTTTGCGAGAAAGGACAATCGGCCATCTTCGACATTGCAACGGCCGCCCAGGAACAAGGCCTCCAGGCAAAAGACCCAGCCCTACGCGCGATGCGGCAACAGGCTATGCTAGAGGGTCAAACCGAAATGAAAGCAGTATTGGGCGATGATGGCTACCAGCAGTTTCAAGCATTCGATCGCGCCAGTGAGGCCCGCGATACGGTGAGTTCCTTCGTCGGAAAGTTGGCCTTTACAGCCGAGGCCATCTCTCCGGCACAAAGTAGTGCCCTCGCGGCGGCGCTTGCGGCCGGGAACGATCCCGCTGCGACCGATGCACAAGCCGGCGCTATTCTGACGCCGGAACAAATGAGCCTTTTTAAGGAGTTGGAAACTTCAGCTGCGATAAACTCGCAGCTGAAACAGGGAACACCGTCCAATTGATCGGAGAGGCCTCGGTTTCACCGATATGCCGCGGCTCTAGCCTCGTGGAATCCAGCCCCTCTGCACCCCGTGTAATTTGAAGAAGGCCAATCGTTGAGCCGAAAAGCCGGGCGATGCACCCTTTGTAGCGCAACGGTGCAGGCGCCTTGGAAAATTGGCTGGGAAAGCCGTAACGCCGTTTGCCGTAGTCATACCGGCCGTAGCGGGCGCATTTTGAAAAATAGGCATTGACCGCACCATCTGCACTACTTCAGGTAGTGCAGATGCTTCCCTTCGCAGTTGAACTAAGACCGGGGCTTCCCGTCGCGGAACAGATCATGTTCCATGCGAAGAAGGCGGTTGTTTCGGGTCTGCTCAAGCCGGGAGACAAATTCCCGTCCATCCGGCAGCTCAGCCAGGAGCTGCGGATAAACCCGAATACGGCGCATAAGGTGATCGCCGCCCTCGTCGCCGAGGGCGTTTTGGTGACCACGCCAGCGGTAGGCAGCGTTGTCGCAGAACTCTCCTTCGGGCCAAGCGAGGATCGCGCCGAGCTCCTGGGCGCCGATCTCGAGAAGCTTGTCGTTGAGGCCAAGAAATTGGGCCTCGGCTTGGAGGCCGTGCAGCGCGGCGTTGCTGCGCACTGGAAACGGCTAGGCGGAACCTGAACCAGCCGAGGCCGACGCGTTACCTTCCCCGCCCCCTTCACCCATGAACGCTATCGAAATTCAGAATCTTTCGCGCCGTTTTGGCCGCACTGACGCTGTCCACGACTTAAGCCTGAGCGTGCCCGAGGGCAGTGTGTTCGCCCTTCTTGGCCCTAATGGAGCGGGCAAGACAACCACGATCAAGATCCTGATGAATCTGATCGATCCGACCTCCGGGCGAGCACTCGTCCTGGGCGTGGACTCCAGGAAGATAGGGCCCCGGGAACGCGCCCAAATTGGCTATGTTTCGGAAAATCAATCCTTGCCCCTCTGGATGACGATTCGCCAGCTACTCGCCTATTGCCGGCCGTTTTATCCGACCTGGGACCTGGCCCTGGAAACGACCCTGCTCGAGCAGTTTGACCTCCCTGCGGAGCGAAGATTGAAGAATCTCTCGCGCGGCATGCTCATGAAGGTCGCACTCTTGGCCGCCCTCGCCTATCGGCCGAAATTGCTAGTCCTCGACGAACCCTTCAGCGGTCTTGATCCGATGGTGCGCGACGAGTTCGTCCAAGGGATCCTGGAAGCTTCAGGACTCGGCGAATGGACCGTACCCCCGACTCTCGACCTTCCGCGAATCTTAGTCATAGACTGGGAATCGCTGAGCGACAGAAAAACCCCGTTTCCTGATTCGTTTGGCTCATCCCAGTCCGTCCTAGGCGAGGGCGAGGCCGGGCGAAGCCCGGACCTCCCCACGCGGGACTGAGAACGCCCTATTGGCAGGGCTAAAATCCAGTGACGAACCAGTGACTACATTTCCCGCTTTTGGCGGGTGTTTCTAGAAAAACGTGCAACACCGTGAAACGCCTCTCAGAGCGGGAATTGCCGATGCCCCGTAGTCAACGAGCCCGCGTCCTCACTACGGATCAGAAGGTTTGGGGTTCGACTCCCTACGGGTGCGCCAATTTTTGGCCCTGCCTTCCAAAAGAAAGCAGGGCCTCTTATTGTCCAGGCAATCCGCAACTGGCCATCGCCACCGCGCTCACGGCGAGGACGCCCCCGCAAGCGCCATAGGTCGGGACGGAAGGCGGCGCGAAATGGCGCGTAAGCCATGAAGTGCCGCCCGCGAAGTGCACCATCACGTTAAACAGAACGACGCCGAATCCGACCGGCGAAGGCAGAAATGCCACTAGCAAAAACATGACGCCGACGTAGCAAACGCCGGCGGGCAAAAAAACAGCGGGCCCATGGACCAGCAGCCATCGAAACTGGATGTTGCCCTCTCGCGCAAAAGACGGACCCCGCCAGAATCCACTCGGCTGGCCAAGCGAGGTGATCGTGCGATCGAAAAGCATCGCCAGGACCATGAGCCAACGGAGGCGATGGACTAAGCGTCGAGATCGATTGGATGCCCAGTCAATCCCGGCCTCCCGGTAAAATCTCCCGGAGATGGGCCGCCAAAAATTCGTAGACGATATTTCGCGACGCGACATAGAAGACCTGGATCCGCCCGTTTCGATGGCGGTAAACGACGCGGTGCTCGCCCACCCGTAAGCGCCATAGGCCTTCGAGTTTTCCCTCAAGCGCCCGAAGGTCGCCCTTCCCATCGGCCAGACCCAAGATCGCTGCTTTCATCCGGCGCCTTGGTTCGGGAGCCAAGTTCCGTTGATAGTCACGGACTTGGTCAGCGATGACGACTTCAGTCGGCAAGGGAAGAAACCGGATGGAACTTCAGCTTGCCCTGGCTCAGTAGCTTGAACTGACGCGCAAAACCACCGTCCGCGAGTAGTTCCATGGCCTCCAGGAGTCCTCCTAGACGATCTGCAGAGATCACATGCACGACTGGCCTATCGTGACGGGTAACCGTCACCAGTGCGCCCTCCTCCGCCGCCCGAATCGCTGCGGCGGTCTCACGCTGCAACTCCTTCACACTGTATGTATCTTTCATCATGAAACGGTGTACCATGGCACAGCGGGGGTCAAGACTGCCACGTTCCATCTGGCACATCCCCAGGGTCACTCAACGTGTCAACGGGCAGATGGCCTGCTAGCCAATAAATCCGTCGGTCGCCTGCTTACAAAACATCGACCGACAAAAAGACCAGACTATGGATCAGAAGGTTTGGGATTCGAGGCCCCCAGCCGATCCGCTGAATTTACACGCGCGGCCGGACGGCCGAAGGGTTCGTCATCCTTCCCGCAAATTGACGGCCCGGTCCAATCCGGTAGGATCCGGCATCACCCCATGAAACGCCTCTTCCCCGCCGCCCTCCTGCTCCCCCTCTGCGCCTTCGGCGCGCGCACGGCCCAGATCAAGGTCGACCTCGACCAAGCCATCGATGCCGTCGATCCGCGCATCTACGGCATCTTCATGGAGCCGATCGGGCGCGCCGCGGCGCACTTCAACACCCTCTACGGCCCGATCTACGATCCGAAGTCGCCCCTGGCCGACGCGGCCGGCTTCCGCACCGACATCATCCAGGCCGCCCGGGAACTCGGTCTCACGCAAATGCGCTGGCCCGGCGGAAACTTCACCTCGACCTACGACTGGCGCGACGGCGTCGGCCCCAGGGACCAGAGGCCCCGGCGCCAGGAACTCGCCTGGGGCGTGGTGGAGAGCAACCAGGTCGGCACCGACGAGTGGGTGGAGCTGAACCGCGAGATCGGATCGGAGAACATCGTCTGCATCAACGCCGGCACCGGAACCTTGGACGAGGCGCGCTTCTGGGTCGAATACTGCAACGCTCCGGCCGGCACCTACTGGGCGGACCGGCGCGTGGCCAACGGCCACCCCCAGCCCTACGGCATCCGCCTCTGGGACCTGGGCAACGAGGTCGACGGCTCGCCCTGGATCCTGGCGCACAAGGACGCCGACGACTACGTGAAGTTCGCGGTGGAGGCGGCCAAGATCATGCGCCGCGCCTCGCCCACCCCGCTGCAGTTCGTCGCCTGCGGCGCCTCCAACTACCAGGATAACTTCGACTGGGTCGACTGGAACGAAAAGGTGGTCCGGGGGCTGGGCGGCATCGCCGACTTCCTCTCGGTCCACCGCTACTGGGAGCCCTCGGCCGACTATTACGTCTTCATGGGCGAGCGGGCGATGGATCTGGAGACCAAGATCTCGATCATCGCCTCCCAGCTGCGGACCGTCGCGGCGGTGCAGCACCGCAAGCCGATGCAGATCGCCTTCGACGAATGGGCTCCCCGAGGGGGCCGGGGGCCGCTTTCCACCCTGGTGGTGGCACAGTTCTTCAACGCCTTCCTCCGCCATGCCGATGTCATCAAGATGGCAAACTATACCCTCCTGACCTCCATCCTCGGCCGCGAGGCGGGCTCCGACCGGACCTTCAAGACCCCGCTCTTCTACACCTTCCAGCTCTTCTCCCGCCACTGCCGGGGGACCGCGCTGCGCACCTTCGTGGAGGGAGACACCTTCAGCGCCGGCTCCTACCCAAAGATCCCCTACCTCGACGTCTCCTCGGTCTACGACCCGCAGGCGCGGCAGCTCGTGTTCAACGTGGTCAACCGGGACAAGGACGGGGCGGTCGGGGCCGACCTGGAGAGCCTGACCGGCACCTTCGCGGGCCCGGCGACCGTGAGCACGATCGCCGGCGACGACATCGGGGAGCAGGCATACGGCTACGCCGCGCGCGAGTCCTACCCCCCGAAGGTGCAGCAGGCCCCCGCGCAGGGGGCGCGCTTCCACTGGGAGTTCCCGGCCCATTCCTTCACCCAGATCGCCATCCCCATCGCGCGCTGATTCCTCCGGGAGCCTGCGATTTTTTCATCGCGCCGTCCCCGGGGACCACCCTAGGTTACGAAAAAGAGGCGGAGCAATCCCCCGCCACCGTGTCTAAGTTGGGAAAAGCCCCCTTTCCCGTGCCCCCGCTCTCCCGTCACCGGCGCTACGAGTTCTCCTTCGCCTCCCTGGACACCCGGGTCCAGGTCGAGGTGGCGCGGGACGGCGTGGTCATCCGCACCTCGCGCGACACCTTCTCGCCCCGCCGGAAGGAGGCCTTCATCCGGGAGCTGGCCGCGGAAGGGTTCATTCCGGACGAGTACGGCACGGCCGGCCCGGCCAACACCGCGGTCCGGGCCCAGCCCGTGCGGTGGATGGTCGACGTCTCCTGGATTGAGCTGCGGCTCTCGCGCCGCGAGCGGCTGCGCGCCGCCCTCGCCCGGCTGGGGCGCGGGGTCCGCAGGCTGTGGCGCCGGGACCGCTGAGCCGCCGCTAGACAAACCCCGCTTTCGGGGTATGTCTGCGGGATGAGCGCGAAAACGGAACAGGCCCACGCCGCCGCGAGCGGCACCTTCGAAATCGGCGGCGACCTGCGGGTCAACCGGCTCGGCTTCGGCGCGATGCGGATCACCGGCCCCGGGATTTGGGGCGAACCCAAGAACCCGGAGGAGTGCAAGCGGGTGCTGCACAAGGCACTCGAGCTCGGCGTCAACCTGATCGACACGGCGGACTCCTACGGCCCGGAGGTGAGCGAGCGGCTGATCGCCACGGCGCTCCACCCCTACCCCAAGGATTTGGTGATCGCGACCAAGGGCGGGCTGACCCGCTCCGGCCCGAACGAATGGGCGCCGGTGGGCCGCCCGGAATACCTCCGCCAGTGCGTCGAAATGAGCCTGCGCCGGCTGAAGGTGGAGCGGATCGACCTCTACCAGCTCCACCGGATCGATCCCAAGGTCCCGGCCGAGGAGAGCCTGGGGGCGCTGAAGGAGCTGCAGCAGGCGGGGAAGATCCGGCACATCGGCCTTTCCGAGGTCTCCGTGGCGGAGATCGAGCGGGCGCAGAAGCAGGTGCGGATCGCCAGCGTCCAGAACCTCTACAACCTCGGCAACCGCCAGAGCGAGGAGGTCCTGGCCTACTGCCAGCAGCACAACCTGGGCTTCATTCCCTGGTTCCCGATCGACGCCGGCAACCTGGCGAAGAAGGGCGGCAAGCTCGACGCGGCCGCCAAGCGCCACGGCGCTACCCTCGCGCAGCTCGCGCTGGCGTGGCTGCTCCACCGCTCCCCCGTCATCCTGCCGATTCCGGGGACGTCCACCGTCGGCCACCTCGAGGAGAACGTCGGCGCCGCCGAGCTGAAGCTCGGCGAGGCGGAGTGGAAGGAGATCGAGGCGGGGCGCTAGCCCGTCTTCCGCCAGTCGATCAGCTCCAGCTGGAGCAGCTTGCGGTCGTTGTAGTGGTTCCAGGCCAGCTCGACCGCGAGGTCGAGCGGCACGCCCGCCGGCGGCAGGCGCTGGGCCATCTTCCAGGCCACCCCGTGCAGGCGGCGGCCGCGGCGGTCGTCCAGCCAGAACCGGAAGTGGTGCTCCTTGAAGACCGAGGGCGGCGGCCGCAGCACGACGCCCTTGAGGCCGAAGACCGGCTCGGGGTTGCCCTGGCCGAAGGGATGGAGGGCCGAGAGGTCCGCCATCAGCTCCTCGCCGATCTGGTGCGGCTCGATCCAGGCGGCGATATCGAGGCGGGCCTCGGCGATCCCGCCGCCCGAATGGATCCGCACCGCCTCGGCGAACATCAGGCGGAAGGCGTCGAGCTTCGCCTTGGCCAGCGAGACGCCCACCGCCATCGGATGGCCGCCCCAGCTCGCCAGGTGGTCGGCGCAGCTGCCCAGGACCTCAACCAGGTTGACCCCCTCGACGCTGCGGCCGGAGCCCTTGGCCATCTCGCCCTCGTTGCCCAGCACGATGCAGGGGCGGTTGTACTTGCGGGTGACCCGCCCGGCGACAATGCCGACCACGCCCGGGTGCCAGCCCTCGTCGAACAGCACGATGCCGTGGTGGGCCCGGAAGCGGGCCTCGATCTCCTTTTCGGCCTGGTCGGTGATCAGCCGCTCGATCTCCTGGCGGTCCCGGTTGAACTGGTCGAGCTGCCGGGCGGTCTCGAAGCAGAAGCGGATGTCCTCGCTCAGCAGCAGCTCGACCGAGACCGAGGCGTCGGCGAGCCGCCCCGAGGCGTTGATCCGCGGCCCGAGGCGGAAAGAGACGTCGACCGGCAGGATGTCCTGGCCCTGCTTGATCCCCGCCACCTCCATCAGGGCGCGCAGGCCGGGTCGGCGGGTGCCCTGGAGGATGCGCAGGCCGTTGCGGGCCAGGATCCGGTTCTCGCCGGTCAGGGGCACCAGGTCGGCCACCGTGCCCAGCGCCACCAGGTCGAGGTGGTCGCGCAGCTTGATCCGGAGCACCGCCGGGTGGCCCTCGGCCCGCAGGCGCTTCAGCAGCCCGTGCAGGGCCTTGAAGACCAGGCCGACGGTGCAAAGGCTCCGCCAGACGGAGGCCTCGGCCGCGTCCGGGCCGGCGTGGGGGTTGAGCAGGAGCCCGCCGACCAGGGTCGCGCCCTTCTCCCGGTGATGGTCGATGACGATCACGTCCATCCCCTGCCCCAGGAGGTAGGCGACCTCCGCGTGGGAATTGGTCCCGCAGTCGAGGGCGACGAAGAGCTGGGGCCGGCCCGGCTCGAGCGCGCGCTCGATCGCGCTCATCGTCAGCCCGTAGCCGTCCTCCGCCCGGCGGGGCACGACGAAGCGCGGGTTGAGCCCGAAATGCCGCAGGACCCCGACCAGCAGCGCGGTGCTGGTGACCCCGTCGACGTCGTAGTCGCCGAGCACGACCACGTCCTCCTTCGCCGCGATCGCCCGGTGCAGGCGGGCGGCCACCGGCTCGAGGTTGGGCAGGAGGAAGGGGTCGCCCAGGGCGCTCAGCGCCGGGTCGAGGAAGAGGGCCGCCGCCGCGGACTCGCGGACCCCGGCGCGGAGCAGCAGCTCCGCCAGGACGGGCTTGATGCCCGCCCCCTGGCTCAGCGCCCTGACCTCCGCCTCGGGCAGCGGGGTGTAGGTCCAGCGCATCTCACCGCGAGGCCTTGCTGGAGCCCGTCCACTCGTACTTCGGGGTCATGTCCGCATGCGCCTCGACGTGCTTGCGGTCGCCCTTGTGCCACCAGAAGAAGATCGGGCTGGCGATGAAGATGGACGAGAAGGTGCCGGTGATGATGCCGACGATGAAGGTGAACGAGAGGTCGTTGATCACCCCGGTGCCGAAGACGTAGAGCGCCAGGGCGGCGAGGAAGGCGGTGAAGCTGGTCATGATCGAGCGCGAGAACACGCGGTTGATCCCCAGGTTGATCACGTCCTTCAGCTTCATCTGCGGGTTGAGCTTCAGCTCCTCGCGGATCCGGTCGAAGACGACGATGGTGTCGTTGATCGAGTAGCCCGCGATCGAGAGGATGGCGGCCACCATCGGGGCGGAGAACTGGTGGCCGAAGAGGACGAAGACGCCGATCGTCATCAGGATGTCGTGGACCGAGGCCACGACCGCGCCGACGGCGAACCCGAATTCGAAGCGGATGCTGACGTAAAGCAGGATGATGACCATCGAGCCGAGCACCGACTTGAGGGCGTTCATCTCGATCTCGTGGCCGATGGCCGCGCCGATCTGGTCCTCGCCGATCTTCTCCAGCCCGGCCTGCGGATAGGCCTTCTGCAGGTCGGCCAGCAGCTGCTCGGACTTGTCGACCGCGGTCTCGATGCTGAGGGTCTCCTTCCCGCCGCCCAGCGGCTGGGTGTAGGTGGGCTCGACCTCGCCGAGATGGTTGGCCTGGGCGACCTTGCGGATGTCGGAGGCCTCCAGCCGGTGGGAGTAGCTGAGGTTGATCTGCTCGCCGCCGGCGAAGTCGATGCCGAAGATCCGGGGCCCCTTGTAGACGACGACGCAGAGGCCGAGGATGATGATGGTCCAGGAGAAGACGAAGGAGGGCTTGAACCACTTGACGAAGTCGAAGTTCTCGGTGTGGAGGAAGTGCAGCATCGGCACCTTCTTCACGATGTCCTTCTCGATCAGCCACTCCATCACCATGTGGCTGGTCACCAGGACCGAGAACATGGTCGAGAACACGCCGATCGCCAGGGTGACGCCGAAGCCCTTGATCGGGCCGGTGCCCAGCCAGATCATGATCGCGCAGATCGCCAGCTGGGTGACATGGGCGTCGACGATGGTGAAGAAGGCCTTGTCGTAGCCCGCCACCAGGGCGGTCTTGAGCGACTTCCCCTCCTTCAGCTCCTCGCGCATGCGCTCGAAGATCAGGATGTTGGCGTCCACCGCCATGCCCACGGTCAGCACGATGCCGGCGAGCCCGGGCAGGGTGATGGTGGCGTGCAGGCTCGCCATGGTGCCGAGGATGAAGAGGAGGTTGATCGCCAGGGTGACCACCGCCACGATGCCGCCGATCGTGTAGTAGGTGATCATGAAGGCCGCGACCAGGGCCGAGCCGATGACCGCGGCGCGCACGCCGCTGGAGATGGCGTCCTGGGCCAGGGAGGGGCCGACCTCGACCTGCTGCTTGACCACCAGGGGCAGGTCGAGCGGGTTGTTGAGGTCGTCCGCCAGGGCGAAGGCCTCGCGGTCGGTGAAGTTGCCGGTGATGACGGCGTTGCCGCCGTCGATCTCCTCGTGGACGGTCGGGGCGGAGCAAACCACCCCGTCGAGCACGATGGCCATGCGGCAGAGGTGGCCGCTCTGCTGGCCCTCCTGGGCGATGGTGCGGGTGACGTCGGCGAACTGCTTGGCGCCGGCGCTGGTGAACTTGATCGCCACCTCCATCTTGCCGTACTGGTCCTGCTCGACCCCGGCGTTGGCGATGGCGTCGCCGGTCATCTCCGGGATGCGCTTGATGTAGAGCTCCTCGGTCGCGTCCTCGCCGTCCTGGCGGGACTCGGTCAGGGTCATCAGCTCGTAGCCCGGGGGCACCTCGCCGCCGTTCATTTCCGGCGTCAGGGTGGGATGGACCAGCCGGAATTCCAGGCGGGCGGGCTTGCGGACGGTCTCGACCAAATCCGGGTTGTCGCGGGTGTTGACCCCGGGCATCTCGATCTCGATCCGGTTGTCGCCGATCGGGCGGATGAGGGGCTCGGCCACGCCGACCGCGTTGACGCGGTTGCTGATGATCTCGATCGCCTTGGAGAGCTTGTCGGCCGAGCGGGAGGCGTCCTGGCCCTGGGCCATCGCCTTGGGGTCGGCCTCGAGGGTGACGGCCACGCCGCCGGCCAGGTCCAGGCCGAGGCGCAGGTTGCTCTCGGAGCGGCGGTAGAGCTCGCCGAGCAGGATGTCGTTGCGCTTGTCGACGTTCTTCAGGGTGCTCTCGATCCCGATGTCCGGAAAATACTGGGTCAGGTCGATCTTCCGCTCCTTCGCGATCGCCTTGAGGGCGACGTAGACGCTCGGCGGCTTGGAGTGCTCCGCACGGAGCGCCGCCTCATCCAGCAGCTTGCCGAATTCCGCCTGCTTGGCGGTGGCGTGCTCCCGCGCGTAGACCGGGAAGGGGATGTCGCGGAGGGGAAGGATTTCATAGACGGCCCAGCCCGCGATCACGAGGCTGGCCAGCAGCTTCCAGAGGTTGCGCTTGAGCATGGCCTATTTCTTGTCGGCGTTGGCGGGCTTGACCCGGGACTGGACGAAGGCCTTGGCCACCTCGAGCTTGGTGTTGTCGGCGACCCGGATGACGAAGCGGTCGTCCTTCACGTTGGTGATGGTGCCGAAGATGCCGCCGTTGGTCATGATCTCGTCGCCGGTCTGCAGCTCGGCGCGCATCTTCTCGTCCGCCTTCTGCTTCTTGCGCTGGGGGGCGAGGATGAGGAAATACATCGCTCCGATGATGAAGACGAAGGGGAGGAGGCCCGAGATCATCGAGGCCCCTCCCGGGGCGGCGGTCTGGGCGAGGAAGGTGGCGGCGAGCAGGGGTTGCATAATCGGCAGGGCGGAATGAAACTAGCTATTGCAAAAGTGAGAACGGGCATCTTAACGGATTCCACATTCGCGAACGCAAGCCCTAACGGCTCCCCTCCCCGCCCCCTCGTTGAAAAGCAAATCCGCATCCGGCTGGTCCGCCGCAAGATCTGAGGAGCACTACGGGTTCAGGCGCTGGGGCTCGGGGCATTTTTCGGTGGACGCCGAGGGCTTCGTCAGCGTCCAGCCCCAGGCCGACGGCCGCGCCATCCGCCTCCTCGACGTCGTCCAGGAGGCGGCGGGCATGGGCCTGAAGGCCCCGATGGTCATCCGCTTCCAGGATCTGCTCCGGCACCGGGTGATCCAGCTCAACGAGACCTTCCGCCGCGCGATCCGGGACGAGGGCTACAAGGGGCAGTACCGCGGGGTCTTCCCGATCAAGGTCAACCAGCTGCGGGAGGTGGTCGACGAGATCATCGCGGCGGGCAAGGACTACCACTACGGCCTGGAGTGCGGCTCCAAGCCCGAGCTGATGATCGCGATGGCAATGCACGAGGGCACCCAGCGGCTGATCATCTGCAACGGCTACAAGGACCACGACTACATCCGGCTGGCCCTGATCGGGCGCAAGCTGGGCAAGAAGATCATCCTGGTGGTCGAGCAGCTGACGGAGATCGACGACATCATCCACCTCTCCCAGGAGATGGGGGTGAAGCCGATGATCGGCTTCCGGGCCAAGCTGCAGACCCAGGGCGAGGGCAAGTGGGCGCTCTCCACCGGCGACAACGCCAAGTTCGGGCTCAACACCGCGGAAATCCTCTTCGCCTGCGAGAAGCTGCGCGCGGTCAAGCTCCAGCAGTGCCTGCGCCTGGTCCACTTCCACATCGGCTCCCAGGTCCCGAACATCATCACGATCAAGACGGCGGTGATCGAGGCCACCCGCTTCTACTGCCAGCTCTCGGACATGGGCTTCCCCATGGGCTACCTCGACGTCGGCGGCGGCCTGGGCGTGGACTACGACGGATCGCGCTCGAACTTCGAGAGCTCGATGAACTACTCCCTGGAGGAGTACGCCCGCGACGTGGTCTTCAACATCCGCGAGATCTGCACCGCCTCCGGCGTGCCGGTGCCCGACATCGTCTCCGAGTCCGGCCGGGCGGTGGTGGCGCCCCACTCCATGCTGGTGGTCCAGGTCTTCGAGCGGATCAGCAAGCGCGAATCGCTCGGCCAGCAGCACCAGCCCAAGGTGAAGCACAAGGTGGTCACCGACCTGGAGGTGCTGCTCAAGAACCGGACCAAGCTCGGCCGGCTGGAGCGCTTCCACGACTCGGTGCAGAAGAAGGAGGAGGCCCTCTCGCTCTTCAACCTCGGCTACCTCGACCTGGAGAACCGGGCCGCGGCCGAGTCGATCTTCTGGCAGATCTGCGAGCAGATCGCGAAGGAGGGCCAGAAGAGCGGCTACCAGCCCGAGGAGCTGCACGACCTCTCCAAGCTCCTCGCCGACCAGTACGTCTGCAATTTCTCCGTCTTCCAGTCGCTGCTCGACCACTGGGCCCTCAAGCAGCTCTTCCCCATCGCCCCCCTCCACCGCCTGAACGAGAAGCCGACCGTCAACGCCATCCTGGTCGACATCACCTGCGACTCCGACGGCAAGATCGGCAGCTTCATCGACCTGCAGGACGTGAAGGACTACATCGCGCTCCACCCGCTCGGGCCCAAGCCCTACTACCTCGGCATCTTCCTCACCGGGGCGTACCAGGACATCATGGGCGACCTCCACAACCTCTTCGGCCGGGTCAACGAGGTCCACGTCTTCCTCGAGGACGACGAACCCAACGGCTTCTACATCGAGGAGGCGCTCAGCGGCAGCCGGATGGCGGACGTGATCGAGGGGGTGCAGTACCAGCAGGAGGAGCTCTGCCGGCGGATGAAGGCCCAGATCGACGCCGCCACCCGCAAGGACCAGGTCAAGCCCCGGGAGGGCGTGCGCCTGCTCGAGCTCTACGAGAGCCAGATGCTGAACAAGACCTACCTCAACATCGAGCGCCCGAACGGGAGGAGGAAGCGATCGTGAAGGTCAGGGACATCGCCTTCGTCGTCTACGCGGTCTCCGGCCTGAAGAGGGCCCGCCCCTTCTACGAGGAGACGCTCGGGCTCAGGCCGGCCAAGACCTATGTCGCCCCGGACGGCGAGATGGGCATGATCGAGTACGACGTCGGCCCGGCGACCCTCGCCATCGGCTGCGGCGCCCCGGCCTTCCAGCCGGGAACCGGCTCCAACGTGGTCGCGGCCCTCGAGGTGGAAGACTTCGACGCGGCGGTGGCGCGGCTGAAGGAGAAGGGCGCCAAGTTCCGGATGGAGCCGATGGAGCATCCGCCCTGCCACATGGCCCTGATCGAGGATCCCGACGGGAATCCGATCATGATCCACCGGCGGAAGTAGCGGCGATTGCCTGCAACTTCTGCCGCAGGCTCGGCAATCGCGCCGGGCTGGCTTCATCGCCGGCCAGATAGCCAGGAAGCGCGTTTTGAAAGGTCAGATTTTGCATGAGACTGCTCACAAAGGTCGCAACCGGTGGTCCGAGGCGGTGAGAGCGTAGGATTGTCGAAGAGAAGATTAACGATCGCTCCACCGGTAAAAGCATAGTTCAAGCCCAGCCGGTCAAGCCGGTCGGCCACCGATCTAAGAAGGCCGAGGCTGGGAGGTGTCATGGAGTGAAAGAAGTTGCGCGAGCTCCTTTTCGGCGAAATCACGATCTCGAGCTCGACCGAAGCGGAGCGCGTCAACCAATGATAGCAAGGCATAGAGCTTGGCATCATGTTGAATCGCCCGCGATACGCTGGGATAGAGCGGCTCGACCGCCGCACCTTGCACGCTTCCCTCCGGGAATGGCCAAACCGGAGGCCTAAACCTCAGCCCTCGTAGCGCGCGGTCGTCTTGGCCGCCAGCATGCCATCGGCCATCGCGGTCAAGTTCTGGAAGCGCGGGTCCTTCCAGAGCCCGGCGAACATCTCGTCCACCCGCGCCTCCATCATCTCCTCGCCGCGCACCGCGCGGTAGCGCTCGTCGGTGTAGAAGTGCCGCTCCAGGAATTTGAGCACCTGCTCCTTATCGCCGGCCTGATCTTCCAGGGCAGCTGGTAGGTCTGCTGGTCGCCGCTGCCGAAGCCGGCCATGCCGCCGCCCCCTCCCCCGCCGCAGGTCGCGCGCACGGGAGCCAAGCCCAGAGCGGCCGCGAGGGCGCAGAGACGGAGAAGCCGGTTCATGCGGGAGACGACCAGTGGCCGCCGGAGGCGCTTCAACGCCGTCTCGACCGGCGAAGGGAACAGATTGGAAAGGATCAGCGCCACTCGTGGCGGGGATACCGCCGGGACAGCTCGGCCTTCACCCTCGGGTACATCTCCCGCCAGAACGCAGTCAGGTCGTCCGTGACCTGGATTGGCCGCTGGTTGGGCGCCAGCACCTCGATCTTAACCGGCACCCGGCCGCGGCCCAGGCTGAACCTCCCCTCCACGCCGTAGAGTTCCTGGATCCGGGCGCTGAGGACCGGCGGACCCTCCTTGTTGTAGGTCAGACGCGAGCGACGGCCGTTGCCCATCGTCAGCCGCTCGGGCAGCAGGCTCTCCAGGGCCGCCGCCTGCTCCTGGGTCAGCCAGTCGCGGAGCACGGGCATGACCTCCTTCTGCTTCACCCCGCGGGCGCTGGTTTCCCCATAGGCCACCTGCTCGATCAGCGTGGCCCGGTCCGCCTCCGTGACCGGATTCACCTCGAGCTCCGGAAACCACTCCGCCAGGCGGTTGACCCGGATGATCCACTGCTCCGCCGCCTCGTCCCAGGCGTCGATCGTGATCCGGCCCCCCAGGACCTCGCGGGTGAGCAGCCTGGCCGCCTCGTCGAGCGGGACGTCGTCGCTTCCGCCCCTGGCCTCGAGCACCAGGTCGCGGAAGCGCCGCTCCCGCCGGGCCACCACCCGCTTGGCCTGCTCGTCGTACGCCACCTCGCGGACCTCGCGGAAGTCGGCGGGGAAGATCTCCTTCAGCCAGGCCTCCTCGACCGCGGTCGCCAGGCTCAAGAGCACATTGACCTCGCCGCCGCGGCCCTCGATTTCGCTGATTTCGGCGGCGACCAGGAGGGGGGCCTTCTGAATCGCGCTCTCGCGCGCGAGCACGCCCTTGCGCCCGTGCACCAGCGCGCAGCGCAGCGTGCCGACGTCCAGCCGCTTGGCCAGCTGGTCGGAAAACCCCGCGAGGACGCACTTGCGGACGGCGGCGCCGTCCACTCGACCCTCGCCGACCTCGAGGCCCTCGGCCTTCGCGATCTCCAGGAACTGCTCGAAGAGTGGGCCGACCTGCCGCGCCCCCTGGGCGTGGAGGCCCAGCCGCCGGCAGGCGTCGAGGGAATAGTTGGCGCGGTCCGCGTAGCGCCAGGCCCGCATGAGCAGGAAAAAATCGCTCTCATGCTCCTCGCCCAGCGTCTCCTCGCGCGCCTCCTCCGCTCCCTTCCCGGCCCCGCGCAGCAGGAAGTTGCGGCCCTGGGTCAGCGCGGCCATCAGCGCGACCGGCCGCACGCAGCCCCGCTCCTGGGCCGCGAGCAGCATCCGGGCGTAGCGCGGGTGTACGGGGAAGCGCAGCATGCGCCGGCCCACCTCCGCGATTGCGCGGTTGGGCCCCTCCAGGGCGCCCAGATCCGCTAGCAGCGTCTCCGCCCGCTCGAGCGACTTGGGCTCGGGCCGCTCCAGCCAGGGGAAGCCCGCCACGTCCTCGATCCCGCTGGCCTTGAGGGTCAGGACGACCTCGGCGAGGTCGAGCCGCTTGACCTCTGGCAGCTCGTGCGCCGGCCGCCGCTCGTGCTCGCGCTCGGTCCACAGGCGCACCGCCAGGCCCGGCGCGGTGCGGCCGGCCCGGCCCGCGCGCTGGTCCGCGCTGGCGGCGGAAACCTTTTCGATCAGGAGGGTGTTGATGCCGCGGTGCGGGTCGAAGCGCGCCACCCGGGCCAGCCCGACATCGATCACCGCCGTCACCCCGTCGATGGTGAGCGAGGTCTCGGCGACGTTGGTCGAGACGATGATCTTGCGGACGTCCCCTCGGGCCACCGCGCGGTCCTGCGCGTCCGGGGGCAGCTCCCCGTGGAGGGGGAAGGAGGCGAAGCCGCGGAGGGCCTTCT
>DASZWO010000021.1:0-55737 GCA_035546595.1 Opitutaceae bacterium | reverse complement strand
GAGGCGCCCCCGCGCCCGCGGCGCCGGGCGGCGGCGGAGCCTCCCCCGGACGCGCCGGCCCCGCCCGCACCCGATCCGGGCGTCCTGCCCGGCCTCTGAGCCGGGCTCACCGCCGGAGCACCAGCATCCGGCCGGTGCCCGCGAAGAATTCATAGTCGACCGCGACCGCTTGCGCCTCGATGCCCGCGGCGCGCAGGTCCTCCTGGAGCCGCGGCAGCTCCGGGTAGGTCCGCCCGTCCAGGCCGCTGAGCGGATGCAGCCGCGCCTCGCCGCGGCCGACCCGCATCAGCTCCAGGCAGGCGGCGAGATGGAAGGCGTAGTCGAAGAGGCGGGCATAGGTGAAGAGCAGGTGGGCGCAGAGGACCAGATCGAAGGCGCCGTCGGCGAACGGCAGGCGGGGCAGCCGCGCGCCGACGTAGCGCCCCTGGGCGAAGCCCGCCTCGTAGTCGGCGAGGAAGCGGGCGGCGGCCGCGCGCCGGCTGGCCTCGGCCGCCTCGATCGACGGGAAATACCCGAAGCGCAGCAGCCCCGGGTGGCGGCGCATCTGCTCGAGCATCCGCCGGTAGTCGAGCTCGACATAGGCGGCCAGGGACGCGGCCGGGCAGCCGTAGAGGGGGTCCGCGGCCACCGCCTCCGCGCCCAGGGCGGAGGCCTCGGCCGTGAACGAGGAGGGCCCGGCGGCCACGTCGAGCACGCGGCGCCCGGCGAGGCGGGAGCGATCGAGGGAGAAGAAGCGGGCGTATTCGTCGAGGGTTCGCCCGAAGAAGGCGACCGAGGGGAGCTGAAGCTCGGGTGGAGAGGAAAGAAGGGTGTTCATGGCGGGTCGGGGAGAGGCGGAGGCGGAGGAAATAAAAAAGCCCGGCTCGGAGGAGTCGGGCTTGGCGGGGACGCCGGCTAGGGCCGGCCGGGTGACGCGCGGGTCACCATCGCCAAGCCGGAGGCCGCCACCGGGAACCGGAGGTCGGGAGCGCGGAACTGGCGAGGGCCTTCATCATGGGCTATCCTGGCGAACATTCCCGCCGATGGCCCCCGATGTCAACGCCCGCCCGCCGGTCCCGGAAGCCGAGCCCGGCTTCTGGAGGCGCCGGGTGGTCCGGCCGGTGCTCCAGCAGCTCGCCCAGGGGGTGAGCCCGGAGAAGATCGCGCTGGCGCTCGCCCTGGGCAGCGCCCTGGCGCTCTTCCCCATCCTCGGCACCACCACCCTGCTCTGCCTCGCCGCCGGCTTCCTCTTCCGGCTCAACCAGGCGATCCTGCAGGCGATCAACGGGCTCTGCACCCTAATCTGGGTGCCGATGCTCGCCGCCTTCGTCCACTTGGGCGATGCCATCAGCCGCCGGACCGCGAGCCTGAACTTCTCGGTGATGGCCTCGCTCTTCCGCCACCATCCGGCGGAGTTCTTCCACCGCTTCCGCATCACCGCGCTGCACGCGCTGCTGGGCTGGGCGGTGGTGGCGCCGGCCTGGATCGTGCTGGGCTACCTCCTGCTGCGCCTCCCGCTCCGCGCGGCCGCCGCCCGGCTCGAGCGGCGGCACCTGCTCTCGGACTGAGGGTCAGCGGCGGTCGTGCCCGTCGCCGCCCCCGGAGGCGTTGCCCTGCGGCTGCGGCGCCGGATGCGGCTCCGGCGCGGGCGGAGGATGGGGCGCCGCGGCGGGGTGCGCCGCCGCCGGGCGGCCGCCCGGCGGTTCCGACCGGTGCTCGCCGCCCGGGTGCGGCGCTCCCGGAGCCCGCGGAGGCTCGCCGGCCCTCCGCTCCGGGTGGAATTCCGGGCGGTCGGGCTGGCGGGGAAGACGCGTGGCGTCGGCGTGCGCCGGAGGCAGGGCGGGCTCGCGGGGGGCCTCCCGCGGCGGCACCTCCGCCCGGTGCTCCAGATGCGGCTGGGGGCCGACGCCCCGGGGAAATTCCTCGCGCCCGCGGGGCCCGCGGCCGGGCGGCACCGGCGCGCCGGAGGGCGGCCGGACATGGAAGGCCGGAGGCTGCGCCGGTCGCCCCGCGGGGGCGGCGGGCCGCGGCGGAGGCTGCCAGCGGTGCGGCGCGCCGACCCGGGTCCCCGGAGGCGGGGCAAAGGCCCCGCGGCGCCAGCCGCCCCGCTCGTGCCAGAGGCGCCAGTCCCCGGCGACGAGCGCGGAGGAGCGCCAGTCGAGCCCGAAGCCGAGCCAGGGGCCCGCCGGATAGCCCTCGCCAAAGCGGACGTAGGAGCTGTTGTAGCCGCCGCCCCACAGGATGGCCGGATCGTAGAGGGGCACGTAGATCACGTCCGGCTCCCCCGGGAGGATCTGGATCTCGCCGTCCTGCTCGAAGACGATCTGCTGCGGGGTGGAGACCAGGACGCCCTCGGCCCGCGCCTGGTGGCGGACGCGCTGGATCGCCTGCATGACCCCGCCGGGCTCCGAGGCGAAGGCCGCGCCGAGGGCCTGGGTCCAGGAAAGGTTCTGGGCCATCCACTGCAGGACCGGCCGGTAGTGGACCAGCGCCTTGACGCTGTTGCTCCACGGCTGCTCGTCCGCGTAGCGGGGGTCGCCGGATCCGAAGGCGTAGGCGGCCGCCGCGGCCACGTCCTGCGGGGTCGTCGCGGCCGGGAGGATCACCGCCACGAGCGGGTCGGGATAAAGGGCGATCGGCCCGGCGAGCTGGTCGAGCTGGGGCGCGGAATAGAGGTAGACGACCTGGGGGTCGGGCTCCTGGGCGCGGGCGGGCAGGGCCGCGACGAGCGGGAGGCAGGCGAGCAGAGGCAGCAGCAGGGGTTTCATCGGGGTGGATCTCTACGGACTGTCACGCCGGCCGAGGGTTGCGCTCCCGGCGCGGAATGGGATGATGGGCACATGATTACCGCCCCCCGCCGCCCGCGGCGAACGCAATTTGCCGCCTGGCTGGGCCTGGCGGCGCTCGCCGCCCTGCCGGTCCGCGCGCAGGAGAGGACCCCGGTCATCCATCTCTGGGAAAACGGCGCCCCCGGCTTCGAGGCGCGCAAGGACTGGCCGGAGAAGGTCGTGACCAACGCGGCGGGGGTCACCGAGCTCTTCAGCCTGCAGATCGCCAGCATCCACAACCCCTCCATCACCGCCTTCCTGCCCCCCAAGGGCACCGGCACCGGCGCCGCGGTCGTGATCCTGCCCGGCGGCGGCCACCGCCTGCTCTCGATCGAGCACGAGGGCTATTCCGTCGCCCAGTGGCTCTCCGAGCACGGCGTCGCGGGCTTCGTGCTGAAGTACCGCCTGGCCCGGGAGCCGGGCTCGACCTACCGCGTGGAGGTCGAGGCGCTGCAGGACACCCAGCGCGCCCTGCGGCTGGTGCGCGCGCGCGCCGCCGACTGGGGGCTCGACCCGGCGCGGATCGGCATCATGGGCTTTTCCGCCGGCGGCGAGCTGGCGGCGATGGCGAGCGCCCAATCCGGCGCGGGCGACCCGGCCTCGGCGGACCCGGTCGAGCGCGAGTCGGCGCGGCCCGCCTTCCAGGCCCTGATCTACCCCGGCGTCCCGGACAAGATCCAGCCGACCAAGGACTCGCCCCCGGCCTTCCTCGCCGCCGGCAACGACGACAAGCTCTCGGTCGGGGCCGCGCAAATCTACCTGCGCTTCAAGGCCGTCGGCGTCCCGGCCGAGCTCCACATCTACCGCGGCGTCGGCCACGGCTTCGGCTTCCGCCCCACCAACATCCTGCCCTACCGCACCTGGCTCGAGCGCTTCCGCGAATGGCTCGGCGCCGGCGGCTTCCTCTCCCCGCGATGAGCGACGCGACCATGCTCCTGAACCTCTCCCGCGACCTCGGCCGGGAGGAGCGGCAGCTCGCGATCCTGGGCGAGGGCAACACCTCCGTCCGCCTCTCCGAGCGCGCCTTCCTGGTCAAGGCCAGCGGGAGCCACCTCGGCAGCCTGGAGCGCTCCGGGGTGTCGGAATGCCGCTTTGCGGGGCTGCTGCCGCTGCTGGAGCGCTCGCGGATGTCGGACGGGGAGATCGACGCCGCCCTCTACGCCTCGCGGGTCCGCGCCTCGGACCGGAAGCCCTCGGTCGAGGCGGTCTTCCACGCCTGGCTGCTCACCCTGCCGGGCGTCCGCTTCGTCGGGCACACCCACCCGGTCGCGGTCAACGCCCTGCTCTGCTCGCGCTGGGGCCGGATCTGGGCGGGCCGGCGGGTCTTCCCCGACGAAATCGTCTGCTGCGGCGAGGCCTCGGTCTACGTGCCCTACACCGATCCCGGCCTCCAGCTCGCCCGGGCCATCCGCCGCGAGACCGCCGCCTTCATCCGCCGGCGCGGACGGGCGCCGCGGGTCATTTTGATCGAGAACCACGGCCTGATCGCGCTCGGGCCCACGCCCGAGGCGGTCCTGGCCGCGACGCTGATGGCGGACAAGGCCGCCCGGATCGTGGCCGCGGCTGCGGCCGCCGGAGGCGTCCGCTTTCTCTCGGCCGCCCAGGTTTCCCGGATCGCCGGCCGCCCCGACGAGCTCCACCGCCAGCAGATGCTGGGGATCGTCAGCCCGGGTGGCCGGCCGGGGCGCGCGGGACGTTGACGGCGCGGATGACCTGGCGTCCGCATCCGGCGGCGGCGCCGGTCATCGGGCTCCAGCCCAGGCCGCCGCAGGCGTAGACCCACGCGAAGGCCGAGCCGATCGGCGCGAGCTGCTCCGGGCCGAAATGGAATTCCGAGCGCGGCGCCGGGAAGACGGCGCGAACCGCCTGCCGGTCCGCAGGGTTGCGGAGGCAGACCCACCAGCGCGTTCCCACCGCCGCTCAGAGCCGGCGCGGATCGAGCACCACGTGCTTGATCCGCTGGCGGTTCCACGTGTAGGTGACGTGGACGAGCCCGTCGGAGGCCTGGATCACGGCCGGGTAGGCGTAGCCGTTGGGCCGGGGCTCGTCCTCGAGCACCAGGCGCATCGTCCAGGCCTTGCCGTCGGGCGAAAGGCAGAGGTTGAGGGGATAGCGCGCCTTCCAATTCTCCCCCGGCGGGGCGTCCTTGGGGGAGTGGTCCCGGCGGTTGTAGACCAGCAGGAAGCGCCCGTCCCGCAGGCCGACGGCGTCGAGGCCGGTGTTGGGTCCGTAGAGGCCGGTCGGGGCCAGCCGGCTCCAGGTCCGGCCGCCGTCGGCGGACCAGGTGGCGGCGACGTTCATCTCCTTCGTGCGGCAGAGCGCCTGCAGCCCGCCGCCGGGATGGACCAGGATCGAGGGCTGGATGGCGTTGAAGTCGGCCGGAGGGGAATTGATCGGGCCGACCGTCCGCCAGGTCTCCCCCAGGTCCGCCGTGAACTCGAAGTGCACCCGCCAGCCGGCGGACGCGCCCTCCGTGCTGGAGCCGCAGAGCAGCGTCCCATCCGCCAGCCGCACCGGCTTGTCCTTGATCGGCCCCAGGATCCCGGCCGGCAGGCGCTCGGGCGCGCCCCAGCTCAGGCCGCCGTCGGGGGATCGCCGCAGCATCCCCCACCACTTCGAGGGGGAGGGGCCGACCTTGTAGAAGAGAAGCAGCGGCCCGCCCGGCGCCTGGTAGAGCACCGGGTTCCAGCAGGCGAAGCGCCCGCCGCCCGCCTGCACGCCGTCGGCCACCTCGCGCGCGGGCGCCCAGGCGGAGCCCCGGCAGGTCGAGAGCCAGATGCCGACGTCCGGCGCGCCCTCGCGGGTGCCCCCGAACCAGGCGGCGGCCAGCTCGCCCGGCGCCGTCTCGGCCAGGGTCGAGGCATGGCAGGACGGGACCGGGCCGGGCGTGTAGATGAATTCCTCCCGCACGATGGCGGGGTCGGCGGGGGCCGCCCGCAGCCCGGCCGCCCCCAGGCAGGCGGCCAGCAGGATTCGGCGCAGGGGTTTCATGGGGCGGCGGCCATCGCAGAGCAGTTGGGGCGCGGCGGCAAAGCCGAATCGGTTCCGGCCGCCGCCGCGGCGCCGGCCGCGGCCCGGCGGCTCAAAACGCACCGCCGCCGGCGCGCGTTCCGCAGAGCGAGACCTCGAGCCCCAGCTCCGCGGCCAGCGCGGCCTTGGAGTAGAGCGCGAGGTCGGCCTCGCGCGCCGAGCGCGCGTAGGCCAGCTGGATGTGGTTGGCCTTGTGCCGCGCCATCATCTGGTCGCGGCTCACGCCGTAGGTCACCGCGTGCATGATCGGCCACTGCACGGTCGTCTCCCGCCAGCGCCGCTCGGTCTCGGACCGCGGCAGCGCGATCGCCCGGCCGCGCCCCAGGTCCATCTTCAGCCGGCCCGCCTCGACGAAGATCCGGCTCCAGATGATCTCGCCGGGCTTGGCCACGCCCCGGACGGTGCCGCCGCCGAGCCGGAAGTACATCGGGGGCTGGCGGAGCGAGTCGGTGCCCCGGTAGCCGCCGACGTGATGGGCCGGCGGCGCGCTCCCGGAGATGAGGAAGACCCAGACGTAGTCCGGGGTGGTCCCGCTCCGGTCCCAGTCGCCCCACCGCAGGTCGTGCAGGGTGTTCTCGACCGGCTGGCCCAGCGCCTCGTGCACCCGCTGGGTCAGCAGGCCGTCCAGCCCGGCGCACTCGTCCACTTCGTTGAAGTGGGTCAGGGGCCGGCCCGCCCGGATCACCCGGCCGGCGGCGTTGCGCACCGGCGGGCGGTCGGAATTGTTCAGCAGCCCCTCCGCCAGGTCGCTCGCGGGCAGCAGGTCCTTCAGCCCCTGCTGGTACTGGATGCCGATCGCCTCGCAGCCGAACTCGTCGGCGATCCGCAGCGCCGCCGCGTAGGTGCGGCACTGCCAGAGCACCTGGCGCTCCGTCAGCTCCGTCGCCTCGTTCCGGCCCAGGTGGAATTTCATCCCCTTGGCGCGGAGCCAGCGGTAGATCCGGCGCGCCTCGGCCTCGCTCACCTGGGTGGCGCCGTAGTAGAGGGCGGACTGCGAGAGCCGCTCCTTGTAGACCCCGGCCCGGAAGAGCAGCTCGTCGGGGATGATCGCGTTGTACATCCCCATGCAGCCCTCGTCGAAGACCCCCAGGATCGCCTTGTTCCGGCGCAGGTCGGCGGCCAGCCGCCCGGCCAGGGCCCGGGCGCGCGGCGGGACCTTCGCCCGCCGCAGCGGCCGGACATGGTCCTGCGGATGCCGGAGGCGGCCGGTCCGCACCCAGCGCTCCAGGCCCGCCAGGAAGAAGCCGTCGGTGAAGTCCTCGCTCCAGAGCGTGGAATAGGCGACGCCGGCCTTGGTCAGCGAGCCGTTGAGGTTGAGCATCCCCACCAGCCCGGGCCATTGCCCGCTCCAGTTCGCCACGGTCAGGATCGGCCCCCGGTGCGAGACCAGGCCCGAGAGCACGTGGTGGGAGTACTGCCAGACCGCCTCGGCCACGATCAGGGGCGCCTCCGGATCGATCCCGGCGAAAACGTCCATCCCCTCCCGCTGCGAGCTGATGAAGCCATGCCCCACCGACGGTCGGTAGGGGTGGGCGCGGACCAGGCGCCCGCCGCAGCGCGCCACCGCCGCGCCCAGGGCTTTTTCCAGGGCCCGCTGGGCGGGCCAGCAGACCTCGTTGGCGGAGGCGCGAAGGTCGCCGCTGGCGACCAGGAGGATGGTTCGGGGACGGGGCATGGGGCCGGAAGTTGCGTAGCCAGGCCGCCAGTGCAAACTTTTCAGCATGACTGCTTCCTCCTCCCCCGGCTCCGGCGAGCCGCCTCCCTCGGCCTGCGGCCTGCCCTCGCGGGCGGTGATCGACCTGGCGAAGGCGCCGGTGCGGCGCAGCGACGCCGAGTGGCAGCGCGAACTCACCCCGCTGCAGTACCGGGTGGCGCGCCAGCAGGGCACCGAGCCGCCCTTCCGTAACGACTACTGGAACCACCACGGCGACGGGGTCTACTTCTCGGTCTGCAGCGAGACCCCGCTCTTCGACAGCCGCGACAAGTTCGACAGCGGGACGGGCTGGCCGAGCTTCACCCGCCCGGCGGAGCCGAAGTTCGTGGCGGAGCAGGTCGACAGCAGCCACGGCATGCGCCGCGTCGAGGTGCACTGCGCGGTGGACGGCGCGCACCTCGGCCACGTCTTCGAGGACGGCCCTGCGCCCACCGGCCTGCGCTACTGCATCAATTCCGCGTCCCTCAAGTTCATGCCGCGGGAGGAGTACGAGGCCTGGCTGGCCCGGCGGAAATGAGCGCGGCCCCATCGGAGTCGATCGTCCTGGGCGGCGGCTGCTTCTGGTGCACCGACGCGGCCTACCAGATGCTGCCGGGGGTGGTGCGGGTGACCGCCGGCTACGCCGGCGGCTCCGAGCCGAACCCGACCTACGAGCAGGTCTGCGAGCACGCCACCGGCCACGCGGAGGTCACCCGGGTCGAGTTCGACCCGGCCCGGATCTCCCTGGGCCAGATCCTGGACTTCTTCTGGAAGGTGCACGATCCCACTCAGGTCGGCGGCCAGGGGAACGATCAGGGGCCCCAGTACCGCTCCATCATCCTCTTCGCCGATCCCCGGCAGGAGCGGGAGGCCCGCGCCGCGGTGACGGAGGCGCAGAAGCGCTTTTCCCGCCCCATCACGACCGAGATCGTCCCCCTGGGGACGTTCTGGCCGGCTGAGGGCTACCATCAGGACTACTTCGCGAAGCATCCCGAGGCGGGCTACTGCGCCGTTGTCATCCGGCCCAAGCTCGCCAAGCTAAGGTCTTCTTTGGTAACGAAATCGTAGGCATCCGCGGCGCAACCCCGCGCCGGCCGCCGCGTCTAGCGGCCGCCCCTTTCCCCCGTCCCCAGAACCATAACCATCGGATCATGCATCTGCTAAAATCCTGCCTCCTACCGTTCGCCGGCCTGCTTGCCGGCGTCCTGACCCTGAGCGCCCAGAGCCCCTCCTCCGCCCCGGCCAAGGCCCGCCCCCGCGGCCGGGCCAGCCCGCACGAAACCACCAGCGCCGTCCTGGCGGGCGGCGAGCGCGTGGTGCTCATCTACGGCCGCCCGTACGCCAAGGACCCCAAGACCGGCGAGGAGCGCAAGATCTGGGGCAATCTGGTCGGCGGGAAGGCCAATCCCTGGGACCAGCCCTGGCGGATGGGCGCGGACGAGGCCACCGTCCTGCTCACCACCGCCGCGCTCAAGTTCGGCGACCTCACCCTCCCGGCCGGCGCCTATTCCCTCTACATGCTCCCGCGCGAGACGGGCAACTCCCAGCTGATCTTCAACCGCAAGGTCGGCCAGTGGGGCATCGCGGGGGAGACCCGGTCGGGCGACACCATGGTGAACCTGACCTATCCCGACAGCATGAAGGCGACCGAGGTGGGCCGGGTGGACCTGACCAAGGACGAGCTGCCCTCGAACGTGGAGGAGCTCACGCTGCGCGTCGCCCGCACCTCGGACGGCGGAGTCCTGCAGCTCGATTGGGAGAAGACGCGGTTCTCCGTCCCCTTCACGCTCGTCAAGTAGCCGCCCCGTGCGCCGCCCGAATTCGCGCCGCCGGTGGCGCCTCCTGGCCGGGCCGCTCCTGGCGGCCGGGCTGGGCGCGGCGATCGCGCGGGCGCAGCCCGCGCCGGAATCGGCCCCCGCCATCCTCCAGGACCTGCGCGACTTCCGGGAAATGGGCCGCGTGCTCTACGTGGCGGCCCATCCCGACGACGAGAACACGCGGCTGATCGCCTACCTGGCGCGCGGCCGCAGCTACGCCACCGCCTACCTCTCGCTCACCCGCGGGGACGGCGGCCAGGACCTGCTCGGCCCGGAGCTGGGCTCCGAGCTCGGCGTGATCCGCACCCAGGAGCTGCTGGCGGCGCGGCGCATCGACGGCGGCCGGCAGTACTTCAGCCGGGCGCGCGACTTCGGCTTCTCCAAGGACTACGCCGACACCCTGCGGCGCTGGGACCGCCAGCAGGTGCTGGCCGACGTGGTGCGCGTGATCCGGGAGTTCCGCCCCGACGTCGTGATCACCCGCTTCTCCACCGTGCCGGGCGGCACGCACGGGCACCACACCGCCTCGGCCGTGCTCGCGCTCGAGGCCTTCAAGCTGGCCGGGGACCCCAAGGCGTTCCCGGACCAGCTCGCCACCCTCCGGCCCTGGCAGCCCAGGCGGATCCTCTGGAACAACGGCGGCTTCGGGCCCCGGGCGGCCCGGCCGGCGGCGGGCCTGCGCCTCGACGCCGGCGGCTTCGATCCGCTCACCGGCGAGTCCTTCGGCGAAATCGCCGGCCTCAGCCGCTCGATGCACAAGAGCCAGGGCATGGGCACGCTCGGCACCCGCGGGGCGGCGGTCGAGAGCTTCCAGCTCCTGGCGGGCGAACCCGCGTCCCACGACATCTTCGACGGGATCGACGACAGCTGGGGCCGCGTCCCCGGCGGGGCCGAGATCGGGCGGCTGGCCGGCGCGGCCATCGCCCGCTTCAACGCGGAAGACCCCGCCGCCAGCGTTCCGGCCCTGCTCGAGATCAAGGCGCGCCTGGCGGCGCTGCCCCAGGACCCCATCCTGGAGGAGAAGCGCGGGGAGCTCGACCGCGCCCTGCAGGGGGCCCTCGGCCTCTACGTCGAGACCACCGTGAGCCGGGCCGAGCTCGTGCCCGGAGAGAGCTTCCGCCTGCGCCACCTGGCGCTGGACCGCTCCGGCCTCCCCGTGCGCTGGATCGGCGTGCGCTACCCCCGGCTCGGGACCCAGGCTGGGGAGCCGGAGGACCTCCCCGCCGACCGGGCCGTCACCCGCGAGGCCACCGCCGCCCTGCCCGCCGACACCGCGGTGAGCCAGCCCTACTGGCTGCGCGAGGAGGGAACCGAGGGGATGTTCCAGGTCGACGACCCGGGGCTGATCGGGCGGCCCGAGAACCCGCCGATCTTCCCGGTGAACTTCATCTTCGAGGTCGGCGGGCAGACGCTGGTCGTGCCGGACCAGCCGGTCCAGGTGGCCGCCGATCCCCTGCGCGGGGAGATCCGCCGCCGCCTGGTGGCGGTCCCGCCCGTCACCCTCGGCTTCGCCGACAGCCTCGAGCTCTTCGCGCCGGGCGCGAGCCGGACCGCCGAGGTCGAGGTCACCGCGGTCCGCCCCGACGCGCGGGGCGTCCTGCGGCTCGAGACCCCGCCGGGCTGGTCCGTCAGCCCGGCCAGCCGGGATTTCCGCTTCGAGGCGGCGGGCCAGAAGGCCCGCTTCGCCTTCACCCTCACCGCCCCGACGCGGGCGGCGGCGGGCAGCTTCGCCGCGGCGGCCGAGATCGACGGCCGGACCTACCGCAACGGCCGGAAGGACATCCGCTACGAGCACATCCCCGAGCAGGTGCTGCTGCCGGTCGCCCGGCTCAAGGCCGTCAGCCTGGAGGTCGCGGTCGGCGCCCGCCGCGTCGGCTACATCGCCGGGGCGGGCGACGACGTCGCCGCCGGGATCGCCCGGCTGGGCTGCGCGGTCACCCCGCTCGCCGCCGCCGACCTCACGGCGGCGCGGCTGCGGGGCTTCGACGCGGTCGTGATCGGCGTGCGCGCCTTCAACGTGCGCGCCGACCTCCCTGGCGCGATGCCCGCGCTCTTCGCCTACGCCCGGGACGGCGGCGCGGTGATCGAGCTCTACAACCGCCCGAACGGCCTGCTCACCACCCAGTTCGCGCCGTATGCCCTGCGGCTTTCCGACCTGCGGGTGACGGACGAGCGCGCGGCCATGACCTTCCTGGCCCCGCAGAGCCCGGCGCTGAACCGGCCCAACCGGATCACCGCGGCGGACTTCGAGGGCTGGGTGCAGGAGCGCGGCAGCTACTTCCCCGGCCAGTGGGACCCGGCCTTCACCGCGGTCCTCTCCTGCCACGACGCCGGCGAGGCGCCGCTGGAGGGCGGCCTGCTGGTGGCGCGCTACGGCCGGGGCTACTTCGTCTACACCGGCCTCTCCTGGTTCCGCCAGCTGCCCGCCGGCACCCCCGGGGCCTACCGCCTGTTCGCGAACCTGCTCTCGCTCGGCAAATGAAGCCCGGCGAGCCAGAGGCGACCGGCCTCCCGGGGCTTCGGACCTGGCGCAGGGTCTACGCCTTCGTCGCCCTCACCTTCATCCTCTGGGTGGCGCTGATGGTCGGCCTGGCCTGGCGCTATCGATGAACGCCCTCGATTACGCCGTCCTCCTCGGGACCCTGGTCGGCATCGCCGCCTACGGGATGTGGCGGACGCGGGGGGGCGGCAGCCTGCGGTCCTACCTGCGCGGCCCCGACTCGACCCCCTGGCTGGTGATCGGGCTGTCGGTCATGGCCACCCAGGCCAGCGCCATCACCTTCATCTCGACGCCGGGCCAGGGCTTCGAGGACGGCCTCGGCTTCGTCCAGAACTACTTCGGGGCCCCCTTCGCCCTGATCGTGATCTCCGCGCTCTTCCTGCCCCTCTTCCGCAAGCTCGACGTCTACACCGCCTACGAGTTCCTGGGGAAGCGCTTCGACGGGAAGACCCGGCTGCTCGGGGCCGGCCTCTTCCTGCTCCAGCGCGGGCTGGGCGCGGGCATCACCATCTACGCGCCGGCGATCGTGCTCTCGACCGTCTTCGGCTGGCGCCTCGACCTCACCATCGTCGCCAGCGGCCTGCTGGTCATCGCCTACACCGTCTCCGGGGGCAGCGCGGCGGTGACGCTGACCCAGAAGTACCAGATCGGGATGATCTTCGTCGGGATGGCGGCGGCCTTCGTCGTCCTGATCCTCCGCCTGCCGCGGGACCTCGGCTTCTCCGGCGCGCTGGCCGCCGCCGGCGGCTTCCACAAGCTGCAGGCGGTCGACTTCAGCCCCGACCTCCATCCGCGGTACACCTTCTGGTCGGGCCTGCTCGGGGGCATGTTCCTCGCCCTCTCCTACTTCGGGACCGACCAGTCCCAGGTGCAGCGCTACCTCTCGGGCCAGTCGCTGCGCGAGAGCCGCCTGGGGCTGATGTTCAACGCGGTCTGCAAGATCCCGATGCAGTTCCTCATCCTGCTGCTCGGCGCCCTCCTCTTCGTCTTCTACCGCTTCGAGCCGGCGCCGGTCTTCTTCAACCAGAGCGCCTGGCAGCGCGTCGAGGCCCGCGACCCGGCGGGGCCGTGGCGCGGGTTCGAGGCGGACTTCGCGGCCGCCCAGGCGCGGGAGCGCGCCGACCTCGGCGGCTGGCTCGCCGCCCGCCGCGCCGGCGACGCGGCGGCCGAGCGGTCGGCGCGGGCCGCCGTCGCCGCCGACGAGGCGCGGACCGCCCGGGTGCGCGAGGCGGCCAAGGCGGCGCTCCACGCCGCCGACCCGCACATCTCGGCCAACGACGCCGACTACGTCTTCATCGACTTCATCCTCGCCCAGCTTCCCCACGGGCTGATCGGGCTGCTGGTCGCGGCCTTCTTCGCCGCGGCCCTCTCCTCCAAGTCGGCGGAGCTGAACGCGCTCGGGTCCACCTCGGCGATCGACTTCTACCGCCACCTCTTCCGCGCCGGCTCCTCCGACCGCATGACCGTCGCCGCCTCGAAGTGGCTCACCGCCGCCTGGGGCCTGGCCGCGATCGGGTTCGCCCTCAGCTTCCGGCTGGCGGAGAACCTGATCCAGGCCGTCAACATCATCGGGTCCATCTTCTACGGGGTGGTGCTCGGGATCTTCCTCGCGGCCTTCTTCCTGCCCAGGGTGGGCGGCACGGCGGTCTTCTGGGCGGCGATCGCGGCCCAGCTCCTCGTCTTCGCCCTCTTCGCCACGCTCAGCATCTCCTACCTCTGGTACAACCTGATCGGCTGCGCCGCCTGCCTGCTGCTCGCGCTGGCGCTGCAGCCGCTGGTCGGCCGCGGCGCCGCCCCGCGGGCCGCCCTGGCATGAGCGCCGTCCGCATCTGCTTCGGCCAGCAGCCCTGCGGGTTCTTCCCCAAGCGCTTCCTCTACGCCAAGGTCGCGACGGCGCGGCGGCTCCAGCGGGAGCTCGGCGGCGAGATCGTCTTCTTCTGCCACGACAGCGACCACGACCCGCGCGAGACCCAGACCATCCTGCGCCACCGCCGCAGCGGCGAGGCGGCGGCCCTCAACTTCGCCTTCGCCAACCGCATCCAGCGCAAGTGGACGCCGCTCTACCTCAAGCGCGTCCTCCCGGAGTGGCGCGCCAGCACCGCCCGCCAGCTTCCGGCCTACGTGGAGCCGCGCTGGGCCGAGGCCTTCCGCGGCGTCGCCGCCGCCAACGCCGCCGACTTCTGCCTGGAGATGTACGCCCGGATGGGGCTCCTCGAGGGCATCCGGGTCGTCCGCTCCAGCGACCCGGCGGTGCGGCGCGCCGCCTGCCCGGTGGGCGACTACTTCGTCGACGTCCCCCACGGGGGGGAGACGGTCCGCGCGCGGCACGAGGCCGGGCGCCTGCGGCTGCACGAGGGCGGCGAGCGCTACGTCGAGCTGCCGGCCCGCCCCTTCGCGCCGGAACAAGTGAGCCCGGCGCGGGACTCACGGCTGCGCTGGATGCAATCGGTGATCCACTGCACCCATTATGTCGCCGGGGCCGGCGAGCAGGCGTATTTGCGCACCGAGGAGGCCCCCGACATCGTCTTCCTTCCCCGCGACCCGATCGACCGAGCCGATGAAGCCTACACCGAAATCCCCTGAGCCCGCCCCGCTGCTCGCCTTCGGCGCCCATCCCGACGACATCGAGTTCGGGTGCGGCGGGATCGTCGCCCGCGAGACCCGGGCGGGGCGCCCCGCCCACTTCGTCATCTGCTCGCGGGGCGAATCCGGCACCCACGGGACGCCGGCGCAGCGGGCGGCGGAGGCCGAGCGCGCCGCCCGGCTCCTGGGCGCGACCGTCGAATTCGTCAGCCTGGGCCGCGACGCGGAGCTCGAGGTGCGCCCGGAGCACGCCTACGTCCTGGCCGCCGTCATCCGCCGGGTCCGCCCCGCCTTCGTCCTCGCCCCCACCCTGGTCGAGGACCAGCACCCCGACCATCCCAAGGTCGGGCGGATCGCCCGGGACGCCGCGCGGCTGGCGAGGTACGGCAGGGCGGCGCGGCTGAGCGAGCGGCCGGCCCACGCCATCGAGCACCTGCTCTTCTACGCCGTCTCGCCCACCGCCGAGCCGGAGGGCGCCCCCCCGGTCCTGATCGACGTCTCGGCCAAGCCGGTGGTCGCGGCCTGGACCGCGGCGATGCGGGCCCACGCCTCCCAGGTGCGGCGCCGGCCCTACGTGAAGCTCCAGCTCGCCCGCGCCCGCGTGCACGGCCTCGGCGCCGGCGTGGGCTACGCCCAGCCCCTCTTCCCCGCCGACCCGCTGGTCTTCGGATCGCTCTCCCAGCTCTTCCGCTCCGCCCGGAGGTTCTGAACGATGGACTCCCGGCCGCTCCGCATCGGGCTCACCTGCCACCCCTCGGTCGGGGGCAGCGGCATCCTCGCCTCCGCCCTGGGCGAGGAGCTGGCCGCCCGCGGGCATGAGGTCCACTTCTTCAGCTACGAGCGGCCCTTCCGGCTGCCGCCGGACTCGGAGCGGCTCCGCTTCCACCCCGTCACGGTCAGCAACTACGGGCTTTTCCGCTATCCCGACTACACCCTGCCCCTTTCGGTCAAGATGGCCGAGGTCAGCCGGGAGCGCGGGCTCGACGTGCTGCACGTCCACTATGCCGTGCCCCACGCCACCGCCGCCCTCCTGGCGGTGTCGATGCTGCCGGAAGGCCGCCGCCCCAGGGTGGTGACCACCCTGCACGGGACCGACACCACCCTGCTTGGCCGCGACCCCGGCTACGGGCCCGCCATCCGGCACGCGCTCGCCCGCTCCGACGCGGTCACCACGGTCTCGGCCTACCTGGAGGGCGAGACCCGGCGGCTGCTCGCGCCCGAGCGGCCGATCGAGGTGATCCACAACTTCTTCTCGCCCCGGCCCCCGCGGCGCTCGCGGGAGGAGGTGCGGCGCGAGCTCGGGGTCGGCGCGGAGGCCCTGATCGTCCACGCCTCCAACCTCCGCCCGCTCAAGCGCGTCGACCTGCTGCTCGAGGCCGCGGCGCTGGTCCGCCCGCGGGAGGCCTTCCGGCTCGCCATCCTGGCCGGCGGGGACTTCGCGCCCTTCGCCGCCGACGTCCGCCGGCTGGGGCTGGAGGGCCGGGTGATCGTCCGCGAGCGCGTGGGGGAGATCGAGGAGTACCTCCAGGCGGCCGATCTCGGCCTCTTCACCTCCGAGATCGAGAGCTTCTGCCTCGGGGTGCTCGAGACCATGTGCTTCGGCGGCGCCGTCGTGGCCAGCGCGGTGGGCGGGATCCCCGAGGTGCTGGCGGAGGGCGCCGGGGTGCTGGTGCCCTTCGGCCAGCCCGCGCCCTACGCCCGGGCGGTGGAGGGCCTGCTGGCCGACCCCGCCCGCCGCGCCGCGATGGGAGCGGCCGCCCGCCGCCGCGCCCGCGAGCTCTTCTCCGCCGACGCGATCGTGCCCCGCTACGAGGCGCTCTATCGGCGGGTTTGCGCCGGCGGGTAAATTCCGTTGGGATGGTCTCCCATGAGACCGCTGTTCCTCCTCGCGCTGCTCGCGGCCGCCGCACTGCCCGCCGCCGGCAAGCCGCTCAACGACCACAGCCGCGGCGGCAGGCTCTACGCCCAGGCCTGCGCCTCCTGCCACCTGCCCGACGGCGCCGGAGTCCCGTACCTGCAGCCCCCCCTGGCCGGCGATCCGGTGATCGCGATGGACTCGCCGAACCTGCTGATCGACGTCATCCTCAAGGGGCCGCTGACGGCGCTGCCTCCCGGCAGCCGGCCTTCGTGGCCGGTCCAGATGCCGGCCTTCGCCTCCTGGCCCGACCGGGACGTCGCCGCTCTGGCCACCTTCCTGCGGCGCGTGATCGGCGGGCACAGCCAGGCGGTCACCGCGGCCCAGGTCGCCGCCCGGCGGGGTTGATTCCGACCCTCCACGGTCCGCCGGAATAGGCCGACCTGATCCGCTTCCGCCGCTTGCCGGAGGCCGCCTCCGGCTCACTCCGGCGCGAAGGCGGCGACCGTCTCGAAAATCGTTCCGCCCCGGTCCACCCGCAGGGCGCGGCGGCGGTAGGCCCCCCAGCCGGCCGTGCTGAGCGCCCGCACCGCCGGCTGCCCGTCGATGGCCAGCAGCAGGTCGCCGGGCCGGATCCCCGCCCGGGCGAAGGCCTCGCCCCCGTCCACCGCCACCACCCGCACCTTGCCCCCCTCCGGGACGCCGAAGAACCCCGGGCGGTAGGTCCGGTCCGGCAGCTGGGCCGGCGGCCAGACCCGCCGTTTGTCCGAGCCCAGAAAATACACCCGCCGCTGCGGGAAGTCGAAGACCACGTCCCATTGCGCCAGCGCGGTCGCCCCGATGTTGGCGGGCTCGTCGTAGGCCTGGTCGCGCAGCGGCGGGTCCTGCAGGGCGACCGGCCCGATGCGCACCTCGCCGGCCAGCTGCCCGCTGAAGCCCCGCCGGGCCTGCCCGGGCAGGATGCCGTATTCCGCCAGCCCGTCGTCGCCCAGCGGGGGATGGAGCAGCGGGAAGCCCCGCAGGTCCCGCACGATGAGGGGCACGTTGCTGCCGGTGTCGATCAGCGCCGCCTGCGGCTGGCCCGCCACCACCAGGGCGACGACCGGGCGGAGCCCCGAGACCGTGAACGGCAGGGAGGAGGCGGCCGGATAGGGCTGGGTGCCGGGCCGGGCGACCAGCACCCGCTGCAGCGGAAAATCCATCTCCAGGACGGCCTGCTGGAACGCGGCCATCCCGAGGATGCCGTCGATGTGCAGCACGTCCCGCCAGTTGGGGACCTCGTTCTCCGCCAGGATGACCGCGTCGAACCCGCCGACCACGAACCCGGCGGACTCGAGGCGGTCCACCCGCGCGGTCCTGGCCAGGTCGCGGCCGCCGCCGGCGGTCTTGAAGGGCACCCTGCCCTCGCGCGGCTTCAGCCCCGCCGCGGCGGCGACGCGGCCGGGCAGCAGCAGGGTGGAGCTTCCGGTGTCGACCTGCAGCCGGAAGGGCCCCGCGCCGTTGATGCGCGCGTCGATGTCGAGGTACCCGAGCGGCTCGGCGGTCGTCGGCAGCACCAGCCGGTCGGCCGGGAGCTCGGTGTGGAAGCCGCTCTCGGCCCGGGCGGGCCGCGGCGGCAGGAGGCCGAGCGCGAACGCCGCGGCGGCGGCGCCGGCTGCCCGGGAGAGTTTCATGGCCACCCCGGAGGGTGGACCGGCCCGGCCCCGAACTCCAGCCTCAGGCCGCGACCGCGAAGGCCCAGCGGACCTCGGCCAGCGCCATCCTCGTCTCCTCGGCGCTGAGCTTGATCTCGTCCTCGCTCAGGCCGGTGAGCTCGAGCTTGGCCGGATCGAGCACCCAGTAGGCCTCCTCGCCCGGCAGGCCGCAGCCCAGGCCCTGGGCGATGCCGCCGGCCAGGTTGAGCAGCCCCGCCGAGAGGCTGCCCCGGCTCTCGCAGGGGTGGTAGTGGTTGCGGACCGCCTCGACGGTCTCCTCCGGGAAGTTCCAGGCCTGCAGCAGCAGCGCGCTCGCCTCCGGGTTCTCCCCGCCGAAGGAGCGCTTCTCCCAGGCGCCGAGGCGCTCGCCGTTGGCGGCGTCGAAGGGGCGGGGCGGGGGCGCCGACGCGGCGGCCAGCCGGTCCAGCACCAGCTTGCCCATCGAGCGCATCAGGCCCGCGGTGTAGGCCGAGCGCGGATTGATTCCGACGAACTGGGCCAGGGACTCGATGGCGAGGGCGCTGGCGACGATGTTCTCCCACAGGCGCTCGGGGCCGTAGCCGTAGTAGCGCAGGGGCGCGTCGCTCAGGCGCGAGGCCACCGACAGGCCCACGATCTTGTAGATCTCCTGGAATCCGATGCACCCCACCGCCTCCTCCAGCGAGGTGTGGATGCCGGCCTGGCTGAAGTAGGCGCTGTTGCTGACGCGGAGCACCCGGGCCGACATCGCCATGTCGCGCTTCAGCAGCAGGCAGATGTCGTCGATCTCCGAGTTGGGCTCGGCCAGCAGATGCTGCAGCCGCCCCAGCACCGCGGGGGTGCTCGGCAGGTCCTGCGCCAGGCGCAGGATGTTCTCCCGGGGAAAGGCTGCGAGCGACATGGTCGCCCCTCCATCGGCCCGCCGGGGGGAAAGTTGACCGCTTTTCCCCTCAAGCGCCGCCGGGGGGGACCGATTTACGCCCGGAGGACTCCTTTCCCGCCATCATGAACCGCACCCCCCGCACCCTCCGCCCCGCCTTCAGCCTCATCGAGATGATCGGCGTGCTCGCCATCATCGCCATCCTCGCGGTCGCCATCGTGCCGCGCGTCTTCGCCACCATCAGCAACTCGCGCCTGACCAGCGCGGTCGGCTCGGTCAACTCGATCCAGAGCGCGGTCGCCGACTTCGCCAGCAAGTACGGCACCCTCCCGGTCACCAACGCCAACTCCCGGATCGACGACCTGCTGATGTCCGCCGGCTACCTCGACAGCCGCTTCCGGGTGAAGATCGGCGCCCAGCCCCCGAACCCGGCGGTCGCCGGCGCGAGCTGGACCTACAGCGCGGGCGTCTGGACGGCCGCGGGCGGATCCAGCCAGAACGGCCAGTCGCGGGTGATCTGCGTGGCCTCCAAGACCACCAGCCCCTCGACCGCCAACGGCGCCAACTACCGCCTGGACGGGACGACCGACCTTCCCGCCGGCGCCTTCGTCACCTCCGTGGTCCTCGCCAACGTGACCGGGGCGCAGGCCCAGTCCCTCAGCCTCGCCATCGACGGCGACGCGCTTTCCGCGGCCAACGCCACCACCGCCGACGCGGCGGGCAAGGTGGTGTACAACACGCCCAACGGCCAGGGGCTCACCACCGTCTACGTCTACCTGGCGCAGCAGTAGGCGCCCTCCGCCCTGACCGGGGCCGGCGCGACCGGAGACGGGCCCCCCTCCCCTCGGCCATGCCGACCCTCCCCCCGCCCTCCTCCACCGCCCCCCTGGGCGAGCGGCTGCTCGCGGCGGGGCTGATCACCACCCACCAGCTCGACCTCGCCCTGCGCGAGCAGCGGCGCACCGGCCGCCTGATCGGCGAGCTGCTCCACGAGCTCGGCTTCATCACCGAGCAGGGGCTGGCCTCGTTCCTCGCCCGCGACTCGCAGGGCCAGGCGGTCGACGTCGCCGAGCTCGAGATCCAGCCGGAGGCGGCCGCCCTGCTCGCCCCCGAGTTCTGCCGCGAGAGCGCCCTCATCCCCTGCGAGCGGAGGGAGGGCACGCTGCGCCTGGTCATGGCCGACCCCTTCAATGTCGTGGCCGTGGACCGGGTCGAGCAGCTCACCGGCCTCAAGGTGGAGGTGCTGAGCGCGCCCCAGGCCGACATCCTCGAGCGGCTGGCGCTGCTGCAGGGCGGCGAGGCCTCGCTGGACAAGACCGTGGACGAGCTGATGCAGATCGGCCAGATCCGCGGCGACGACGCCACCGCGCCGGTGATCCGCGCCATCGAGCAGATCATCGCCGCGGCGGCGCGGAAGTCCGCCAGCGACATCCATTTCGAGCCGGACGAGAAGTCCTTCCGCATCCGGCTGCGCCGCGACGGCATCCTCCAGCCCTTCTTCATCGCGCCCAAGGACCTGCAGGAGCCCTTCACCGCCCGCCTCAAGGTCATGGCCAACCTCGACGTGGCCGAGACCCGCCTGCCCCAGGACGGCCGCTTCACCTTCAGCCACGGCCACCGCGAGCTCAATGTCCGCGTCTCCTGCCTGCCGAGCAACCACGGGGAGAGCATCGTCCTGCGCATCCTCGACGGCGGCAACCTCCTGCTCGACCTGCGCGCCCTGGGGATGCGCGCGGCCGACGAGGCCGCCCTGGCCGAGGCGGTGGCCCGCCCCCACGGCGTCATCCTGGTCACCGGCCCGACCGGCAGCGGCAAGACCACCACCCTCTACACCGCGCTCAACAGCGTCAACCGGCTGGAGCGCGCCGTCTTCACCCTGGAGGACCCGATCGAGTACCGCCTGCCCCACATCCGCCAGACCCAGGTGAACGACAAGATCGGGCTCGATTTCGGGTCGGGGCTGCGGAGCCTGCTCCGGCAGGACCCGGACGTCCTGCTGGTGGGCGAGACCCGCGACAAGGACACCGCCCAGCTGATGGTCCGGGCCGCCCTCACCGGCCACCTCGTCTTCAGCTCGCTCCACACCAACGACTCCTTCAGCGCGGTGCCGCGGCTGATCGACCTGGGGGTCGAGCCCTTCCTCCTGCCCGCCACCCTGCGGCTGGTGGTGGCCCAGCGGCTGGTGCGCCGGCTCTGCCCCTCCTGCCGCCGGCCGCTCGAGCGGCCCGCCGAGCACCTGCGCGCCTTCTCCGTCCCGGTCCCGGAGGGGGCCGAGCCGGCGCTCTGGAAGGCCTGCGGGTGCCCCGAGTGCCGCGGCCAGGGCTTCCGCGGGCGGCTGGCGATCTTCGAGCTGCTGCTGCTGGACGACGACCACCATCCCGCCCTGCACCGGGGCGACGTCGACCGGCTCAAGGCCGTGGCCAGGGCCAAGGGCATGCCCTCCCTCTTCGACGACGGGCTCCGCCGCGCCTTCGCCGGCGAGACCACCCTCGAGGAGGTCTTCCGCGTCGCCTGCGCCTCCTAGAGCCATGAATCTCTACCGCTACCGCGCCAGCAGCCCGGCCGGCCGCATCGTCTCCGGGATGATCGAGGCCGAGAGCCTCGCGGCCATCGAGCACCAGCTGCGCCGCTCCGGCGCCTGGCTGCTCGAGGCCAGGGAGGCGAAGGCGGGAGCGCGCCCCCGCCGCGCGCGCGGCCGGCTCCGGCGCCCGCAGCTCATCGCCTTCTTCGTCGAGATGTCGCTCCTGCTGCGGGCCCGCATCACCCTGCCCCAGGCGCTCCGGCAGCTGGCCGAGGACTACCAGGGCGAGCGCTGGTCGGCGGCGGTGGCCGCCCTCCACCAGCAGGTGGTGGCCGGCGTCCCGCTGCACCAGGCGATGGCGGCCCAGCCCGCCTCCTTCTCGCCCCAGATCGTGGCCATGGTCCAGGCCGGCGAGGCCAGCGGCGAGCTGGCGGAGGTCTTCGAGCGCCTCACCGCCTACCAGCAGTGGCTGGACCAGCTGGTCAGCGACATCCGCCAGGCCCTGATCTATCCCGCGATCGTGATGGGCGCGACCCTCGTCCTCATCCTCGGGCTCTTCACCTTCATCGTCCCGCGCTTCGTCGACCTGCTCCAGGGCATCTCCCAGCGGACCCCGCTGCCCACCCGGGTGGTCTTCGCCGCCAGCCGGTTCATCCTCGACGACTGGCCGGTGCTGCTCGCCCTCGCCGCGGCGGCGGCCCTCGGCCTCCGGCTCGCCCGCCGGCGCCCCGCCTGGGCCCGGGCGGCCGACGGCGCCCTGATGCGCCTGCCGGTCTTCGGGCCGCTGATCGCGATGTTCGCGCTCTCCCGCTTCGCCCAGAACCTCGGCATGCTCTACCGCGCCGGGATCCCGCTGCTGCGGGGCCTGGAGATCTGCCGGCATCTCGTCGGCAACCGCGCGGTCGCGGACGCCCTGGAGGACGTGGCCCGGGGCGTGGCCGCCGGCTCGCCGCTCAGCCGCAGCCTGGCGCGGCATTCCTTCTTCCCCCCCTCCCTCGTCACGATGGTCGCCAGCGGCGAGGCCTCCGGGAGCCTGGAATTCTCGCTGCGGGCGGTGGCCGACTACTACAACACGATCATCCCCCGCCGGATCAAGGCGGTCTTCGCGGTCTTCAACCCCGCGGTGATGCTGGTGCTGATCTTCGTGGTCGGGGGCGTGGCCCTGGCCGTCGTGCTCCCGATCCTCGAGCTCTGGCAGGCGCGATGAAGCCCCCTCCCCGCAGCTCCGCCGCCTTCACCCTGATCGAGATGATCGGGGTGCTCGCGATCATGGCCATCCTCGCCGGCGTGATCGCGCCCCGCGCGCTGCACTCCATCGACGTCGCCGCCGTCTCGGCCGAGTCCCAGACCCTGGCCGGCCTCGGCGGGCAGATCCCCCTCTACCTCCGGGACCGGGGCGCGGTCCCGACCGCGGCCAACTGGACCGCCGCGCTCGCGGCCTACTCGGGCCTGAGCCCGTCGGGCCTCGCCGCCAATTCGCGGCACGTCAACCGGGTCTATCTCGTCGACCCCTCGGCCAATCCGCCGCAGCGGGTGATGATCCTCTCCAGCATGCGGGCCGCGCTGCGCCTGCCCGCCTCCGGCGCGATCGGCGCCGCCGCCTTCCAGACCATCTGGCAGACGGCCGACGGCGCGGTGCCGGACAGCTCCAGCTGGAGCGGCTGGAGCCGCTGGGCCCGGGTGGCGAACGCCGGCGACTTCCTGGTGATCGAGCGGGTCAACCTCCTGCCGGTCTACGAGACCGACCTGCAGAGCCTGACCCTGACCCTCAACAACCGGGGCGCGGGGACCGCCAGCTACAACCTGGTGCTGGCCGACGGGACCGCCCAGGGCGCGGTCAACGTCGCCCCCGGCGGCACGGTGATCCTGTCCAACCAGCGGCCCAGGGTCCGGCTCAACCTCTACCGCGGCGCCGGCGGCAGCGGCCTCGACTACAGCTACGTGCTGAGCACCGGCGGCAAGACGTTCGATTTCAACGGCACGGACTGGATCCCCCAATGAGCGCCGTCCTCCCCTTCCTTCCCCAGGCCGGTGCGGGCGCGGGCCCGCGCCGCGGCCCGGCGCGCGGCCGCTGCCTCGTCCTCGCCTGGCTGGCGGGCGACTTCAGCGCGGCCGCCTGCGCCCACGGCGGGCTGGGCGAGGCCTGGAGCGCCGGGGGCCGGGTGCGCGCCCTCGAGGAGTTCGAGGCCGCCCTCGACGGGGCGCGGGCGGCGCTGGGCTACAATGGGACGGAGGTCGCGCTGCTGCTCGAGCACGAGCGCTTCCTCCACCGGGTGGAGATGGGCCCCGCCCTGGCGCCGGCCGCGGCCCGCGCCCATCTGCAGGGGCGCGCCGGCCGCCACGCCGAGGGCGCGGTCTGGTCCGCCGAGCGGATGGCGGCCGTCCGCCAGGACGCCGCCTACGTGCTGCACCTGCTGCCCGGCCCCTTTCACGCCGAGCTCGAGCAGATCCTGCGGGCCCGGGGGCTGCGCCTCTCGCGGGTCCTCCCGTTGAGCGCGGCGCTGCTCTCGGCCCTGGACGCCGGGGAGCCCGGCCGCCCCGCGCTGGCCGCGGCCGAGACCGGGGGGGTCACCACGGTGGTGGTGGGCTGGCCGGGCGGCCACCTCGCCTTCACCCGCAGCTTCCGCGCCGGCTGGGAGGGCGAGGCGCCGCGGGTGAGCGTCGAGATCAACCGCTCGCTGCTCTACGCCAAGCAGCAGCTCGGGGCCACGGTCGACCGGATCCGGCTTTTCGGCGCCGAGCCCGCCATCGCGGAGGCGGCCGCGCGCTGCGGCGAGAACCGGGAGATCGTCGGCGCCCCCCTCTCCCTCCGGCCGCTGCTGGAGGCGGCCGCGGCGCTGCCCGTCTCCCATCCGGCCAACGCCGTCGGCGAGCACCGGCGCCGCCGCGGCCTGCGGCGCCGCCTCCGCCTCGGGCTGGCCGCCGCCTGCTGGGCGCTGGTCGCCGCGCTCGCCGCCGCCGCCGCCTCGGATCGCGCCGCCTGGAGGGCGGAGAGCGCCGCCTTCCAGGGCCTGCGGGCCCGGGGCGACGCGCTCCGGGCCGAGCATGCCCGGCTCCTGCTGCGCCAGCGCGCCGCCACGGCCGACCGCCGCTTCATCGCCCAGGTCGAGGCCGGCCGGCTGCCCCCGGTCGCCGCGCGCTTCCCCGCCTATGTCGGGGGCCTGCTGCCCGCCAACCTCCGGCTGACGGAGCTGCGGGTGGAATGGCAGGAGGGCGCGCGGCGCTGGTCCTTCCATCTCGCCGGCGTCATCCGCGGCGACGAGGAGGGCGGCCGGGCCGCGGCCGCCGCCCTGCAGGACAAGCTCGAGCACGGCCCGCTGCGCGCGCGGGCCGCCGAGGGCGGCGCGGCCCTCACCGCCCAGCCGGGCGGCTTCGCCTTCAACCTGGGAGGGACCCTCTTTGAAAATTAAGCCCCTCCTTCCCTTCCTGGCGCCCGCCGCCTGCGCGGCCGCCCTGCTCGGCTGGCGCTGGGCGGTCTTCGCGCCCGAGGTGCGGGCGCAGCGCGAAGCCCGGCGCCCGCTGCAGGAGCTCGAGCGCGAGACGCTCCGGCTGCGGGAGGCGGTTTCGGAGGCGGAGGCGGCGGACCTGGGCCGCCGGGCCGGCGCGCTCGCCGCCGCGCTGCCCCAAACCCCCGAGACGCTGGCCCCGGCGCTGGGGCGCTGGAGCCGGCGCTTCGCCGCCGAGCGGTGGGAAGGGGCCTTCACCCCGGGCGCGGCGGAACCGGGCGAGGGATGGGCGCCGGCGCGGCTCCAGCTGCGCCCCGCGGCGGGAAACGACCGGCCCTGGCCCTCCTTACTCGTTATTCTCGATGAATTTTCGGCTCCGGAGGCCCATATGGGCCTAACCCGGCTCGCGATTCGTGCCGATGAGGGGGGGACGTATTCCGCCGAGGCTTCGCTCCGGCTGGCGTGCGCCGTCCCCCTCCGTGAGAAATCTGCTCAATAAGCCCTGGTTCGTGGGCCTGCTCTGCCTGGCCGGCTGCGCGCTGGCGGGCCGTTCGCTGCTGGCCGGCCGGACCGAGCCCGCCGGCCCCGCCGCGGCCCCGCCCGGGGCCGACCCGGCGGAGGCGGCGGTGGCCGGGCCGCCGTCGATCGACGCGGCGCTGCAGGCGCTCCCCGCCCGGACCCCGGAGCGCGATCCCTTCGCCGGCGAGGCCAGGGCCCCCGCCGGGCCGGCCGAGACCCTCCGCCTCTCCGCCGTCTGGACCCAGGGCGGCTCCACCCTCGCCCTGGTCAACGGGCGGATCGTCCAGGCCGGCGACCCGGTCGGGTCCGCCCGGGTCGACTCCGCCTCCGACGAGGGGGTCTGGATCGTGCGCGGGCGCCTCCGCGAGTTCCTGGCGCTGGGCCAGGCGGTCTCGCTCCCCGCCCGATGAAGCCGCGCCCATCCCTGATCCTGGCCGGGCTGCTGGCGGCCGGAGCCGCCGGCGCCGCGGCGCAGCCGCCGCCGGTTTCCGCGCTGCCGGCCGCCGTGCCCTCGGCCGCCTTCAGCTTCCGGGCCGAGAACGTCCCGATCAAGGAGGCCCTGGCGCTGTTCGCCCGCGCCAACCGCCTCGTCATCGTCCCCGACCTGGACGTGGAGGGGAACGTCACCGTCGACTTCCAGGGCCTGCCGCTGGACCTGGCGATGAGCGCGCTGCTCGACGCCAACGGCTACTACTGCGTCCAGGACGGGGCGCTGCTGCGCGTGCGCAAGCAGGAGCAGCGGCTCTTCCAGATCGACTACATCCGCGTCACCCGCTCCAGCCAGGGCTCGAACGCGGTGCAGATCAGCTCGTCCACCGCCTCCGGCGGCGGCGGCTCGGGCGGCGCCACCACCGCCGCGGGCGCGACCGAGGGCTCGGAGATGACCGTGACCAACGCGGCCACCGTCAACTTCTGGGGCGACCTGGGCGACCAGCTCAAGAGCATGATCTCGCCGGCCGGCAGCTTCACCATCAACAGCCTGGCGGGCACCGTCATGGTCAAGGACAGCCACCGCAACGTCCAGGCCATCGCCGAGTTCCTCGGCGCGGTGACCAAGAACATCGTCCGCCAGATCGACCTCGACGTGGAGATCTACGAGGTGGCGCTGAACAACTCCCACGAGCTCGGGATCAACTGGCAGAACGTGGCCGGCAGCCTGAGCCTCAGCACCATCCCCGGCTCGCTCGGCATCGCCGGCTCCGGCCTGATCGTCCAGAACCCGGTCTACGGCCCCGGCCCGCCCCCCACCGGCGTCCAGGCCGCCTTCGCGCGCAACGGCCTCTCCGCCGTGCTCGACGCCCTCAGCCAGCAGGGGACGCTCAAGGTGGTCTCGAAGCCGCGGCTGCGCACCCTCAACAACCAGCCCGCGGTGGTCCGCGTCGGCCAGGACATCCCGATCTTCTCCACCCAGGTGACCCAGTCGCCGGGCAGCCCGCCGGTCATCACCACCAACGAGACGGTCCAGACCATCACGGTCGGCACCGTCCTTTCCATCACCCCCCAGGTCTCCGCCGACGGCAACATCACGCTCGACGTCACCCCGGCGGTGAGCCGGCTGGTCAGCACCGAGACCTCCGCCAGCGGCAACACCAGCGCCCCGGTGATCGACATCCGGCAGGCCTCCTCCCTCGTGCGCATCCACGACGGCGCCACCGTCATCCTCGGCGGCCTGGTCGAGGACAGCGCCTACACCACCCACCGCACCGTGCCGATCCTCGGCTCCATCCCGGTGCTGGGGAAGGCCTTCTCCGGCGACTTCAAAACCTCGGAGCGCACCGAGCTGATCTTCTTCCTCACCCCGCACCTGATCCCGGACGCCGGCGCCGTCGCCTCCGCCGACGTCGCCCTGCCGCCCGCGCGGTAGCCCGGCGGGCCCCGATGCGGCCGACCTTCAACATCCTGCTGGTCGAGGACGTCCCGCTGCTCGCGAGGATCACCGAGCAGATGCTGCAGAAGTCGCCGGCCAACCGGTACCACTGCATCGTCCGCCGCTCGCTGGCCGACGCGCTGGTCGCGCTCCGGGGGGTGGAGTTCGACCTGGTGCTGCTCGACCTCAACCTGCCCGACAGCCTGGAGCTCGAGACCCTGGCCCGGGTGCTGGAGGCGGCGCCCGACGTCCCGATCGTGGTCCTGACCGCGACCCAGGGCCGCGAGATCGGCTACCAGGCGATCAAGCTCGGCGCCCAGGACTTCCTGGTGAAGGGCGACTTCAACTACCTGGTCCTCGACCGCGCCATCGTCTTCGGGATCGAGCGGCACCGCCTGCGCCGCACCGTCCAGCAGCTGGCGGTGGTCGACGAGCTCACCGGCCTCTACAACCGGCGCGGGCTCCACACCCTCTACCCCGACCTGGCCGAGAAGGTCCGCCAGTCGGAGGCCCGCGGGTACTTCTGCTACTTCGACCTCGACCGCTTCAAGCAGATCAACGACACGCTCGGCCACCAGAAGGGCGACGAGGCCCTGGTGGAGTTCGCGGAGAACCTGCGCAAGGTCTTCCGCAAGGACGCGGTCCTCTGCCGCCTCGGCGGCGACGAATTCGTGGCCCTGGGGATCGAGTCCGAGCCGGGCCAGGCCCGGCAGGCCGTCGACGGCCTCCGGGTCGTCCTGACCGTGCGCAACCGGCGCGGGAGCGCTCCCTACCCGCTCGAGGCCAGCGCCGGCCTGGCCCACTTCGAGCGCGCCTCGGTCCGCCCGCTGGAGGAGATCAGCGCCGAGGCCGACGCCGCGCTCTACCGCGACAAGCAGGAGCGCCGGGCGGCCCGCGGCGGCGAGCCCTCCCGGCCGCTGGAGGCGGCCCGATGAGCGCGGCCCCGGCCGACCCCGGCGCCGAGGCCGCCCTGCGCCTGCGGCGCGCCTGCGAGGCCCACGATCCCAAAATCGGCCCGCACCTCGACCGCGTCACCCGCTACGCCTGCGAGATCGGGCTCGCCCTCGGCCTGCCCGCGGACCGCCTCGGGCAGCTGCGGCTGGCGGCGCCGCTGCACGACGTCGGCAAGATCGGCCTGCCCTCCGCCCTCCTGCAGAAGCCCGGCCGGCTCACCGCCGCCGAGATGGACCTGGTGCGCGAGCACACGCGGATCGGGCACCGCATCCTCGAGGGCAGCCCCTGGCCCGCGCTCCGGTGCGCCGCGGACATCGCCCTCTGCCACCACGAGAACTGGGACGGCAGCGGCCATCCGCGGGGCCTGCGCGGCGCGCAGATCCCGCTGGAGGCGCGGATCGTCTCGGTCGCCGACGTCTTCGACGCCCTCAGCTCGCCCCGCGCCTACAAGGAGGCCTGGGAGCCCGGGCGGGTCGCGGCCGAGATGCGGCGCCTGCGCGGGGCGAAGTTCGACCCGGAGCTGCTCGACCTCTTCCTGGACCGCCTGCCGCTGCCGGCGGCCGTTTGACTTCGGGGCCGCGGAAACCATGGTGGCCGCAGCCGGCCGCCCTCCGATGTTCTACGAAGTCTCCCAGACCGCCCAGCGCGACATCTACAACCTTATCATCGGCCTGGTCGCGCCGCGGCCGATCGCGTGGGTCACCAGCCTGGACGGCAAGGGCCGGCTCAACGCCGCCCCCTTCAGCGCCTTCAACTACGTCGCGCTGGATCCGCCGATGGTCGCGATCGGGGTGGCCAACCGGGCCGGCCCCGGCCTCGTGCCCAAGGACACCGGGCTCAACATCCGCGAGAGCGGGGAGTTCGTGGTCAACGTCGTGTCCGAGGAGCTGGTGCAGCAGATGAACGTCTGCGCGGTGGATTTCCCCCGGGGCGTGAACGAGGTCGAGGTGGCGGGGCTCAGGACCGCGCCCTCGTCCCTGGTCAAGGCGCCCCGCCTGGCGGACTCGCCCGCCAGCCTGGAGTGCCGCGAGCACAGCACGATCCGGGTGGGCCGCTCCAGCATCGTGCTCGGCAGCGTGGTCGCGATCCACGTCCAGGACCGCTTCATCGATCCGGCCGGCCCCTACGTCAAGGCCGAGGAGGTCCACGCGGTCGGCCGGATGAACGGCCTGGGCCGCTACGTCCGGACCCGCGACGCGTTCTTCAACCTGCCGCGCCTGAGCTACCAGGAGTGGCTGAAGACGAACCCGCCGCCGCCCGGGGCCTGAGGCCGCGCCGGAGGGAGGCGCCTCAGCCGCCCCCCGCGGCCGGGTCCGGATGGCGCTCGGCGACCTCCACCGCGTCCCCCACCGCGATCCGCCCCGACTTCGTCTCGTGGATCAGATTCTGGCCGAAATTGACCTCGCCCCGCCCGTCGCGGCGGTAGCCCGCCAGCGTGCGCAGCGGCTCCTTGCCGCGCGCGCCCGTGGCCTGGTCGGTGGCGGTGACCACGCAGCGGCCGCAGGGTCCCGCCCCGCGCAGGACCAGCCCGCCCGCCCGGATGCGCCGCCAGCCGTCCTCCTCGTAGGGCCGGGCGCCGCGGACGACCAGGCCGGGGCGGAAGCGGTCCATCGGGACCGCGGCGCCCCCCTCCGCCTCGATCCGGCGGTTGAGGTCCTCCAGCGACGCCTCGGTCGCGACCAGCAGCGGGTAGCCGTCGGCGAAGGAGACGGAGTCGCCCGGCTCCGCCCGCGCCGGCCCCACCGGGCGGCGGTAGCCCTCGCCGATCCGCACCAGGCGGCACCTCGCGCGCAGCGCCTCGCCCAGCCAGGCGGCCGCCTCCTCCCCGCAGTCCTCCGCCGCGAGATCCGCCGATTTCCAGACCGTGACCCGGCGGATTTCGGCGCGGCCGTCCCCTCCCCGCGGGACGCGCAGGGGCGTCATCCCCTCCGCCGAGAGCACCAGCGCGCCGCCCGCCAGGGCCGCCCCGACGGTCGCCATCCGCGGATGCCCGCGCTGGGTCATGAACAGGCCCGCCTCGTCCACCACCATGAAGCGCCGGTCGCCCGCCAGGCCGTAGCGGTCGACCTCCGCCTCCGCCACCGCCACCCCCCGGAGCGACTTGACGGGGTAGATGAACAGTCCCGAGACGCGCAGCATCGTCATGCCATTTTCCGGTTTTCCGTCCGCGGCGCCTAGAGCGTGCGCCGGAACAGCGCGGTGGCCGCCGCCATCATCGCCAGGGTGAAGCCGATCAGGACGGCGAGGTCCGTGCCGATCGCGGCCAGGTCGGTGTTCTTCAGCACGAGGTGCTTGAAGCCGTCGACCGCGTAGGTGAAGGGGTCCACCACCGCGATCGCCTTCATCCAGCCGGGGAAGGCCGACTGGGGGTAGACGGCGCCGCTGGGGAAGAAAAGCAGCGTGTTGAGCATGCCGAAGGTGGCGCGCGGCACCAGGGGGTCGTTCACCCGCACCATCAGCAGGAACATCATGCTGATCAGGGCCAGCGAGGTCACCACCACCAGCAGCGTCATCCGCGCCAGCCGGAGCAGGTTGAGCGGATCGGGGATCCCCGCGATCAGGGAGCCCACCGTGATCAGCACCATCCCGGAGATGCAGGCCTTGATCGTGCCCGAAAGGGTGAAGCCGAGGATCAGCTCCAGCTTGCGGATCGGCGTCACCAGATACCCCTCGTGCAGGCCCCGCGCCTTGTCGTCGATGTAGATGATGCCGCCGCCGATCATGGCCGAGACGAAGATCGCCAGCGTGATCGAGCCGGGCAGCAGGAACTGGACGTAGGGCACGTAGGGGTAGACCTCGACCACCGCGAGGGAGACCTGGGCCGAGGTGCGGGGCGGGGGCACCTTCTGCCCGAAGTCCCCCAGGAGCTGGCTGAGCGAGCCCTCCAGGGCCGAGACCGAGAACTGGTCGGTGTTGTCCTCCACCAGGGCCACCTTCGGCCCGAAGCCCTCCGCCAGCCGCCGCGAGAAGTCCGGGGGGATCGCCAGCACCCCGTTGATCCGGCCCTCGAGCAGGTCGCGCCGCGCCATCCCGGGGTCCCCGTACATGATGGGGGTGAAGGTCCGGGCGTTGGCCGCGACCGCCAGGCACATGGCGTGGAGCCGGACCGCCGGCACGTGGTGGTCCTCGTCGACGATGCCCAGCTTGAGGTTCTGGATCTTCCCGCCGAAGGCGTAGCCCAGCACCACCAGCTGCAGCAGCGGCATGACCATGGTCATGATCAGCAGGGTCGGGCTGCGGCGGAACCGCCGCAGGTCGCGCTCGATGATGGCCAGGATGCGGTGCATGCGGCTAGTTCCGGCCCGGCCGCGGCGGCATCACCCCGCCCGGGGCGGGGGCCTGCAGGGCGTCCCGCAGCTTGCTGCCGGTGAACTGGACGAAGACGTCGTCGAGGGTGGTGCTCTGGACGGAGAAGGAGGTCACGGCCGATCCGGCCCGCCGCGCCGCCTCCAGCAGCTCGAGCGAGGTCCGGGGCCCGTTGTCGGAGGAAATGCGGAAGATCGCCCCGTCGGCCTTGACCTCGGTGACTTCGGGCAGCGCCCGCAGGGCCTCGAGCCAGCCGGCCGGCAGGGGCGAGAAGCTGGCCTCGATCACGTTGCGGCGGGCGATCGAGGCCTTGAGCTTCAGCGGGGAATCGAGCGCCACCAGCTTGCCGTGGTCGACGATCGCGATCCGGTCGCAGAGCTTGTCCGCCTCGTCCATGTAGTGGGTGGTGAGGAGGACGGTGAGGTCGCGCTCGCGCTTCAGCTTCGAAATCATCTCCCACACCGCCACCCGGGAGACCGGGTCCAGCCCGGTGGTGGGCTCGTCGAGGAAGAAGATCTTCGGCTCGTGCACCAGGCCGCGGGCGATCTCCAGGCGGCGCCGCATCCCGCCCGAGAACATCTTCACCGGCTTGTCCGCCCAGGGCAGCAGGTCGACCGCGGCCAGGAGGTCCCGGACGGTGCGCCGGCGCTTGTCCGCGGGCAGGCCGTAGAGCTTGGCGAAGATCCCCATGTTCTCCTCGGCGCTGAGGTCCTGGTCCGAGGTCATGGCCTGGGGGATGACGCCGATCGACTGGCGGACCTCGTTGGCCGCCCCCACGATGTCGAAGCCGTTGACCCGCGCCCGGCCCGAGGTCGGCGGCACCAGGGTGGTCAGCATCCGGATCAGGGTGGACTTGCCCGCGCCGTTGGGCCCGAGCAGGCCGAAGACCTCCCCCCGGGCCACCCGGAAGGAGATGGCGTTGACCGCGCAGAAGTCGCCGAAGCGCTTCGTCAGGTGCTCGACCTCGATCGCGTCCATCCGGTCAGCGTTTGAGGGGCAGCAGGACGTAGGCGGTCATTCCCAGCGCCAGCGCGCGGTCGCGGTTGTCGCAGCGCAGGCGGATCTCGAAGGTCTTGATGTCCCGCTTGGTCCGGCTGACGTCGCGCTGGGTGGCGTACTGGGCGTCGGCCCCCCGGTAGAACACCGTGCCCTCGCGCTCCTGGCCCGAGGGCAGCCGCACGGTCAGCCGCTCGCCCAGGCGGATCCGGTCGATGTACGACTCCTCGACGTCGGCGCGGACCCAGAGGGCGTCGGGGTCCACCAGGGTCAGGATGGGCTGGCCGGCCAGCAGCGTCTCGCCGGCGCGGGCCGCGCGCAGGTCCACCACCGCGTCGAGCGGGGAGCGGATCTCGGTGTAGCCGAGGTAGACCTCGGCCTTCTGGCGCTGCGCCGCCATGGCCGCGAGGTTCTGGGTGTCGCCCCGCAGCGCCGCCTCGCGCGCCGCCACCTGGTGGTCGGCGGCCTTGGCCAGGTCGAGGGCCGCCGCCGCGGCCGCCGCCTGCTTGTCCGCGGCCTCCGCCCGCGCCTGGCTGGCGTCGAAGCCGGTGCGGGCGGCGTCGTAGGCCTGCTGCGAGTCGGTGCCGGTCCGGTGCAGCTGCTCCTCGCGCTGGAAGGCGAGCCGGGCGTTCTCCAGGTCGGCCCGCGCCGCCACCGCCTGCGCCCGGGCGGAGGCCAGGCCGGCGTCCGCCTGCGCGATCTGGCTCGCGGCCAGCTCCCGCTGGTATTTGAGGTCGGCGCTCCCCTGCGCGACCTGCGAGGCCGCCAAGCCCTCGACGTGCTGCGAATAGTCGGCGGCCGCCTGCCACTCCGAGGGCAGGATCACCGCCAGGAGCTGGCCCTTCTTCACCGCGTCGCCCTGCTCCACCAGCAGCCGCTGGAGGCGCCCCTGGATCAGGGGGCTGACGACCACGTCGTCGGTCGAGACGATCCCCGTGAGGGTCAGCCGGCTGCTGGGGCCCAGGGCGAAGTAGAGGACCACGACCAGGGCCAGCGCGGCGCCGGCGATGATGAGCATGCGCTTGCGTTTCATGATGCGTGCGAGCCCGCCCTTAAAGCAGATCGGCCCCCCGTCCCCAAACCTTTTGTGGCCGGCTCAGGCCTTGCCGATGAGGATGCCGGTGAGGAAGACCAGGAAGCCGCCGAGCACGACCTGGTAGATGGCGGAGAGCAGCGGGGTGTCCATGAAGCGCTTGCGGACCCAGGCGATGACCATCAGCTCCACCCCGACCACGGCGACCGCCACGGCGATGGCGCGGTGGACGTTCCCGATGAGGAAGGGCATGGTGTGGCCCAGGCCGCCGGCCGCGGTCATGAGCCCGCAGATCCCGCCGCGGATCCAGGGCGAGCCCCGGCCGCTGAGGGAGCCGTCGTCCGAGAGGCCCTCGGCGAAGCCCATGCTGATCCCCGCGCCCACGCTGGCGGCCAGGCCGACCTGGAAGGTCTCGTGGCTGCTGTGGGTCGCGAAGGCCGCGGCGAAGAGCGGCGCCAGGGTCGAGACCGAGCCGTCCATCAGGCCGGCCAGCCCCGGCTGGACGACCTGGAGGATGAACGCCTTCTTCTCGGCGGGGGACTGCCGGTCGGGATTCCAGTTGGTCTTACGGTTTTTGCGCTTCATCGGGTGGGGCCCATGGACTGTCCGGCGCCGGATCGGATCCGCCCGGGAAACGCCCGGGGGCCTTGCCCCGCCGGAAATGCCGGGCTATGGTTGGAGGTCTCGGGGCCGCCTGGCCCCGGCTGGCGCGGCCTATGAGCTTTCCCTGGATCGCCGACTTTCTCTTCACCGCCATCGTCGCGGGCCTCCTCGGCATGGCGGCGATGGGCCTGACGATGTGGCTGATCTGCCGGGCCGGCTGGGCGAAGGGGAACATGCTGGTCGCCCTCGGGGGCATGATCACCCGGGGGCGCGAGCACGCCTGGCGCGCCGGCGCCCTGGTCCACGCGGCCTCCGCCCTCGGCTTCGCCTGCCTCTACGAATACGCCATGCTCTCGCTCCACCTCGCCGTCCTGCCGCGGGCCCTGGGGGTGGGCGCGGGCTTCGGCGTGGTCCACGGGCTGATCGTCAGCCTGACCCTGGTCTGGGAATGCGCCGAGCAGCATCCCCTGCCGGAGTTCCGGGAGGCGGGCCTGGCCGTGGGGGTGAGCCACTTCGCCGGGCACATCGCCTACGGCGCGGCGGTCGGGCTGGTGGTGGGACTGTTCGCGCCGCATTAGGTCAGCGGAGCCTCGCGCAGGCGCGGTGGCGGGGGCAGGCGAGCAGGTGGTCGTTCACCATCCCGGCGGCCTGCATGAAGGCCTGGCAGATGGTCGAGCCGACGAACTTGAAGCCGCGGGCCAGCAGGTCGCGGCTCATCGCGTCGGATTCCCGGGTGCGGGCCGGCACCTCGCGCAGCGAGCGCCGGCGGTTGACGATCGGCCGGCCGCCGGCGAAGGACCAGAGGTAGCGGTCGAAGCTCCCGAACTCCTCCCGCACGCGGAGAAAGGCCCGCGCGTTGGCGATCGCCGCCGCCACCTTGAGCCGGTTCCGGACGATCCCGGGGTCGGCCAGCAGCCGGGCCACGTCCCTGGCGCCGTAGCGCGCGATCCTCTCGGGGTCGAAGCCGTGGAAGGCCCGCCGGTAGGATTCCCGCTTGGCCAGGACGATCGCCCAGCTCAGCCCCGCCTGGGCGCCCTCCAGGATGAGCAGCTCGAAGAGCGCGCGGTCGTCGTGGTGGGGCACCCCCCACTCCCGGTCGTGGTAGGCGGCCATCGCGGGCGACTGCGCCCAGGGGCAGCGGAGCGGGGCGGGGGCGGATTTGGGCACCTGCCAGGAGCTAGCCGGCCAATTAGAATTCGCAAGCACCGCCGCGGGCCCCTTAGCTCGCGGGATGGGCGCCACCCTCATCCCCGGCCTGCGCAGTCCCTATGATACCGTCGGCGGCATCGTCCACTTCGGGCGGATGCTCGACAAGATCCGCCTCCACCGCGAGGGCAAGCTGCCCCCGGCCTGGGTGGCGTCCAAGGGCAGCCCCACCGGCTTCGACGGCCGCTGCTGCCGCTTCCTCAAGGTCGACTACCGCGCGCTGGAGGCCGAGGCCCTCAAAGGCGGCGGCGACGAGCAGCTCCTCGCCTGGGCCTCCGCCCACGGGCGCAAGCCGGACGAGTCCGAGATCGAGGTCTGGAACGGGTTCCTCTCCAAGTTCGGCTGGCGGGACCAGGCGACCGAGCGGGTGCGTTTCCGGCTGCAGGAGTCGGGCTTCCCGGCCGGCTCGGCCCTGACGATGTTCGACTTCATCGACCTGGACGAGGGCCGCCCCCCGCGGAACGGGCCGGAGCTGCCCGGCGCGCGCTGATGGGTGGCGCCGCGTCAGCGCGCCGGGACTGGCGCCCGGCGCTGATCCTTCCCGCCGCCCTGCTCGCCTACCTCCCGGCGCTGCGCGGGGGGTTCATCTGGGACGACGACGGGCACGTCACCCGGCCCGACCTGCGCTCGCTCGGGGGCCTGCGGCGAATCTGGGCCGAGCCCGGCGCCACCCAGCAGTACTATCCCGTCCTCCACTCGGCCTTCTGGCTCGAGCACCGCCTCTGGGGCGACGCCCCCCTGGGCTACCACCTGCTCAACGTGCTGCTCCACGCCGCGGCGGCGGCGCTGTTCGTGCGGGTGCTGCGGCAGCTGGCGGCGCCCGGGGCGCTCCTCGCGGGATTCCTCTTCGCCCTCCATCCGGTCTGCGTCGAGTCCGTCGCCTGGATCTCCGAGCAGAAGAACACCCTCTCCGCGGTCTTCTACCTCCTGGCCGCCCTCGCCTACCTGCGCTTCGACCGGACCCGCCGGCCGGGGGCCTATGCCGCCGCGCTCGGGCTGTTCCTCCTCGCCGTGCTGAGCAAGACGGTGACCGCGACGCTGCCGGCGGCGCTGCTGGTGGTGTTCTGGTGGAAGCGCGGCCGGCTCTCCTGGCGGCGCGACGCCCTCCCCCTCCTGCCCTGGTTCGCCCTGGCCGCCCTGGGAGGCGGCGTCACCGCCTGGGTCGAGCGCCGCTACATCGGGGCCCAGGGCGCCGACTTCAGCCTCAGCCTGGCCCAGCGGGTCCTGGTCGCCGGCCGGGTGGTGTGGTTCTACCTGGGCAAGCTGCTCTGGCCCTCCCGCCTGGCGTTCATCTACCCGCGCTGGAACGTCAGCCCGGCCGCCGCCTGGCAGTGGCTCTTCCCGCTGTCCCTCCTCGCGCTGCTGGCCTGGCTCTGGACCCTGCGCCGGCGCAACCGCGCGCCCCTGGCCGCCGCCCTCCTCTTCGTCGGCACGCTCTTCCCCGCCCTCGGCTTCATCAACGTCTACCCGTTCGTCTTCTCCTTCGTCGCCGACCATTTCCAGTATCTCGCCAGCCTCGGGCTCATCGCCCTGGCCGCGGCGGGGATCTCCGCCTGGCGGGACGCCGGCGGCCGGGCGACGGCCTCGGCCGCCCTCGCCTGCGCCCTCGGCGCGCTCTCCTTCCGGCAGGCGCGGATGTACGGCGACCAGGAGAGGCTCTACCGCGCGACGATCGCGCGCAACCCGGAGTGCTGGATGGCCTACAACAACCTCGGCAACACCCTGGTCGCGGCGGGGCGCGCCGCGGAGGCCGTCCCGGAGTACGAGGAGGCGCTGCGGCTCCGGCCCGGCTACGCCGAGGCCGACTTCGACCTCGGCTTCGCCCTGCTGGCCACCGGGCGCCCGCTCGAGGCCATCCGCCCCCTGGAGGCCGCCGCGCGCCTGCGCCCCGGCGAGGCCGGAGCGCAGTTCGCCCTGGGCAACGCGCTTTCCCAGGCGGGCGACCTCCCGCAGGCCGAGGACCATTTCCGGCGCGCCCTCGAGCTGCGGCCGTCCTATCCCGAGGCGGAGTTCAACCTCGGCCTGGCGGTGATCCGCCAGGGGCGGCCGGCCGAGGCCCGGGCCTGCTGGGAGGCGGCGCTGCGGATGGATCCGAACTTCGCCCCGGCCCGCGAGGCCCTGGCCTTGCTTCGGAACGCCCCCCGCCCTTAGATCCGGGCTTCCCCCCCATAATGAATCCCCCCGCTTTTTTCCGCGGCGCCGCCGCGCTGCTCGTGCTCGGATCGCTGGCCGGCTGCCAATCCGGCGACAAGCCGACGGCCGAGCCCGCCCTGGTCGAGGGCGTCTCCAGCGTCGGCATGCGGCTCAACCCGGTGGTCTGGGGGACCATCGCCCACTTTGACATCGTCAGCATCGACGGCGAGCCGGCCCGCTCCAAGGTCCGCGACCTGGTGCCCCCGGGCCACCACACCGTCGTCGTCCACACCGTCGCCGGCTTCTCCGGCCGGACCAACAACGCGACCGTCACCCTCGACCTGCGCCCGAACGGCACCTACATGCTGCGGCCGACCTCGATCGGCGGGCTGGTCTACGCCATGGTGATCGACAACGACAACGGCCGGGTCGTCTTCCGCCCCGAAGTGTCGGTGGTGGCCGCCCCCGCGACCGCCGTGCCCGAGGCGCCCGCCCCGGCGGTGACCGCGGCCGCGGCTCCGCCGCCGCCCGCGCCCGTGATGCTGGCTCCGCCCCCGCCCCCGGCCGCCGCGCCCCTCGAGCTCGCGGTCTGGCCCGGCATCGCGCCGGGCTCCGAGAACGCCACCGCCCCGGAGACCTCGGAGGAGCGCGGCAAGAACGGCGCCACCGACCGCGCGCTGCGCCAGGTGAGCAAGCCGACGATCACGGTCTACCTGCCGGACGCGTCGGCCGCCACCGGCGCGGCCCTGCTGATCGCCCCGGGCGGAGGCTTCGAGCACGTCACGATCGACAAGGAGGGCCACGAGATTGCGCGCTGGCTGGCGGGGCAGGGCATCGCCGGCATCGTCCTCAAGTACCGCCTGCCGAAGACCCCCGGCCAGTCCTACACCGTGGACACGGCCATGGCGGACGCCATGCAGGCGCTGCGCGACATCCGCGGCCACGCCGCCGAGTGGGGCATCGACCCGGCCCGCCTGGGGATGATCGGCTTCTCGGCCGGCGGCAACATGGCCGCCCGGGCGGCGGTCTGGCCCGACGCCTCCCAGCGCCCCGCCTTCGTCGGCCTGATGTACCCGGCCATCCCCGCCGGCTTCGGCGAAATCCCCCCCGGCACCCCCCGGGCCTTCCTGGCCCAGGCCGACGACGATCCGCTGGGCACGGAGAACGCCATCCGGTTCTACCAGTGGGAGCGGGCGAAGAAGATCCCCGCCGAGCTCCACCTCTTCTCCCGCGGCGGCCACGGCTTCGGCCTGGGCAAGCCGGGCACCCCGACCACGGCCTGGCCCCAGCTCTTCCGCAACTGGCTCGCCTCGATCGGGGCGATTCCCGCCGGCCGGTCCCAGCCGGGCGGCAGCGCGCTCGGCGGCGACGAGCGCTCGAGCGGCCCCCGCCAGCCCTAGGAAGTAAGGCGGCCCGCCAGGCGCACTAGCTCGGCCGCCAGCTCCCGGAGCGACTGCTGGGCGTGGGCGCTCTTCAGCCGGCCGCGCTCGTCGAACGCCTCGTGGGCGTGCGGCAGGGCGCACTCCCTCGGGACCAGCACGCAGCCGACGCGGCTCAGCAGCTGCCGGGCCGCGAGGCCGGACTTGCTCCCCCCGAACTGCCCGGGCGAGGCGGTGATGACCGCGGCGGCCCGGCCCACGAACGGGTTCGCGTCGCCGCGGGTGCACCAGTCGATGGTGTTCTTCAGCAGCGGGGTGATGAGCGAGTTGTACTCCGGCGAGGCGACGAGCAGGGCGGCGTGCCCGGCGATGAGCTCGACCAGGGATTTTGCGGGGGCCGGCATCCCCTCCGCATCCTCCAGGTCGCCGTTGAAGAGCGGCAGGGGGTAGTCCGCGAGGTTGAGCAGGGTCACCTCGCCGCCGGCCGCGCGCGCCTCCTCCACGGCCGCGTCGAGGAACTTCCGGTTGAGCGACTCGCGGCGCGAGCTGCCGGAAAAGGCGAGGATGCGGGGGGCTGCCATCCGCCCATTCACGGCGGGCGGGCCCCGCGGCGCAAGCCGGACCGGGGCTCAGCCCTCGAGCCGGGCGGACAGCGTGATCTTGGCGTTCAGCACCCGGGACACCGGGCAGTTCGCCTTGGCCCCGCTGGCGAACTCCTGGAACTTCCCGTCGGCCAGGCCGGGGATCCTCGCCGCCAGATCGAGGTGGATCGCGCTGATCGTCCAGTCGCCCTGGACCTGCTCCAGGGTGAGCTCGGCCCGGGTGGCGATGCGCTCGGGCTTGATCCCCGCCCCGCCCAGGGCGGCGGAAAGGGCCATGGAGAAGCAGCCGGCGTGGGCCGCGGCGATCAGCTCCTCCGGGTTGGTGCCGGCGCCGCTTTCAAAGCGGTCGCGGAACGAGTAGGGCGTCTCCTTCAGGGTCCCGCTCGGGACGGTGAGCGAGCCCTTGCCCTGCTTGAGGTCTCCCTGCCAGATCGCCGAGGCGGTGCGTTTCATAGCGGACACCATCCCCGCGGCCCGCGCCGGGTCAAGCGGCGGCGGGCATTTCCAGGGGGATGACGGCGAGGTCGAGCTTGTCCACCCCGCGGATCACCGTGAGGGGGGCGGACTCCCCGACCCGGTCCGCGGTGAGCAGGCGGTGCAGGGCCTCGACCCGGGGCGTGGGATGGCCGTCGAGGGCGATGAGGATGTCCCCTTCGGCCAGACCCGCGCGCGCGGCCGGGCTGCCGGGCTCGATCCCGGCCACCAGCACGCCGGTGTCCAGGCCGAGGCGGTAGTGCCGGACCAGCTTGCGCAGCAGCGGCACGTTCTGGCCGGCCACCCCGATGTAGCTCCGGCGCACCCGGCCCTCCTTGATCAGCCAGCCGGCGACCCAGCGGGCGATGTTGCTGGCGATGGCGAAGCAGATGCCCTGCGCCGGCCGGATGATCGCGGTGTTGACCCCGATCACCTCGCCGCGGGCGTTGACCAGCGGGCCCCCGGAGTTGCCGGGGTTGAGCGCGGCGTCGGTCTGGATGATGTTCTCGATCAGCCGGCCGGAGCCGGACCGGAGGGAGCGGCCGAGGCCGCTGACGATGCCGGCGGTGGCGGTCTGCTGGAAGCCCATCGGGCTGCCCAGGGCGATGGCGATCTGCCCGGGACGGGCGGTGTCGCTGTCGGCCAGCGCGAGGTGGGCGACGTCGGCCGCGGCCGCCCGCAGGACGGCGAGGTCGGTGTGGGGGTCGTCCCCGACCAGATCGGCGGCGAGGCGCCGGCCGTCGGCCAGCGAGACGCGCAGCGAGCCGGCGCCGTGGACCACGTGGCTGTTGGTCAGGAGGTAGCCGTCGGGCGAGATGAAGAAGCCGGAGCCCGAGCCCGGGCCCTGCGGGGTCGAGGCCTCGATGTGGACGACCGCGTGGTGGGCCCGCTCGATGGCCCCGCTCACCGCGGCGGAATAGTGGTCGAGCAGTTCGGCGTCGGGAAGGTCGGCTGGCATGGGGAAAAAGCTATCCGGATTTGCGCTTTGGACAAACCGGCCCGGGCCGGTACAGTCGGCGCATGAAGATCGACCCCGCTGGCACCCAGCCCTCCCGCCGCGCCCCGGCGGAATGGTTCGACGGCACCGTCTGGCTCGACGAGATCGCGGGCGGCGCCGCCCCCTCCCACATCTACGCCCTGCGCGTCACCTTCGAGCCGGGCGCCCGCACCATCTGGCACAGCCATCCCTTCGGCCAGACCCTCCACGTGCTCTCCGGCCTGGGCCGGGTGCAGAAGGCGGGCGGCCCGGTGAACGACATCCGGCCGGGCGACACCGTCTGGATCGCCCCGGGCGAGAAGCACTGGCACGGGGCCAGCGCCCGCCAGGGCATGGTGCACCTCGCCATCCAGCAGGGCACGGCGAAGGACACCGCCACCGAATGGCACGAGCGGGTGTCCGACGCCGAGTACGCCGGCTGACCGCCTACGGGGCGGCCACGCGGGAGTCGTAGCGCGCCAGCCAGGTGCGCGGCATCGGCACCACGCAGATGTTGAGCGAGCGGCCGTTGGGCGAGATCATCGCGGACTGGATCTCGATCTTGGTGCCGTCGGCGCTGAAGGTCGGGTGGATGTGGTCGGCGGCATGGGTCTTCTCCCCCATCGAGGCCAGCAGCATCATCTCGCCGGTGTGGCGGTCGATGACCCACAGCCGGTAGCGGAAGTCGTCCGCCGCCGCCCAGCGGCCGTCGGCCGAGCCGTTCACGTGCCAGATGGAGCGGCCCGGGTCGCCGATCGGGACCTGGCCGACGATGCGCATCTCGCGGGTGCGGAGGTTGACGATGCCCACGCCGGTGGGATGGAGGTCGGTGCCGGTCTCGGCGCCCCACTGCTGGTTCTGCGGGTTGCTGGCCAGCGGCGGGCGGAGGTAGAGGATGGCGATGGCGACCTCGTCCTTGGTGATGACGGCCTCGTGGGTGATCCACTCGTAGGGGGCCTCGGGATAGAGCGGACGCAGGCCGGTGCCGTCGGAGCGGACGACCCAGGTGCGCTGCGGCGCCTTGCCGCCGGTCTCCCAGCAGAAGATGATCTCTCCCGGCACCCAGGGGTTGGTCTGGACGTGGCCGATCTGGAAGCCGACCACGGTGATGATCTTCACCTCGCCGGTCTTGAGGTTCATGCTGGCCAGGCCGCTCGGGCCCGCGCCCATCCCGCGGGGGCCGGAGGCGGCGTGCATCTCCTGCCCGGCCGCCAGCTGCGGGCGCAGCTCCTCGCCGGTGATGCCGAAGTAGACGTAGTCCTCGTTGGCATCCAGGCCCATGTTGCCGGTGGCGTGCATCCCGTCCGGGGTGGTCCCGCAGACCCGCTCGTAGCCCGCCGGGTTGACGTGGCCGGCGACCGCGTCGTCAAAGAGGCGCTGGAGGTCGATCTCCACGATCTGGAAGGGCCCGCGGCTGCGGCGGAACTGGCCCGGGGCGCGGCGGGGCCGCTGGGCCGGCCGCTCGTTGCCCGGCTCGGCCGCGTTCTGGGGGCGCCCGGCGCGCTCCGCCGCCTCCGCCGCCGCGGCGGCGTCGATGTAGGGGTCGCGGCCGACGTCGCGGGGCGCGCTCAGGTCCCGCATGATGTATAGCTTCATCGACTTGCGGGCCACGCAGAGCATCCCGGTGTAGCCCTTGTCCGTGACCTGGACGATGGTCCCGTCCTGCTCGTTGACCGCGAAGGCCTGCCCCGGCGCGCGGTTCGAGCGGAAGATCACCCACTTGCCGTCCGAGGTCCAGTCGGGGTGGGTCTGGTAGATCTTGGAATCGCCGTAGGGCGCGCTGGTCAGGAAGGTGAGCGGGGTCTGCGTCACCGGGTCGACCACCACCTTCTTCTCCGAGGGCCAGGTCCGGCCGACCTGGGCCCGGGCCATCGGGGCCAGCAGAGCCAGGGCGCAGAGCGCCCCGGCGAACTTCAACGCGGCGTGATGGAAACGGCCATACGGCTTCATGGGGGGTCGTGGGGGTTGGGGGGAGGCGACCCCCGGCCAGACGCAGCCGCCGCGCGGAGGTTGTGGCCGATTCGCAAAAAGGCCCCCGCGCCGGTTGCTATCATCTCCCGGCGATGGAATTCGCGCTCCTTTTCCCGCTCCGCGGCCGGGGCCCCGCGCCGGGGCTGCTTCGCGGCGCCGCCCTGGGCGCCCTCGCGGCCATGGCCGCCTTCTCCGCCCGGGCGGCGGAGCCGCCGCCGCCCGCCGGCTGGGTGGCGCGGTGGGACGAGCCCGGCGCCGACCAAATCCCGCCGCTGCGGCTGGCCCGGGGCTCGCTGGTGGACGCGGTCGCATTCTCCGCCGCCTACCTCCGCGCCGCGCCGGACGAGGACTGCGTCGTCCTGACCCGCCGGCGCGGCCGGGAGCTCCTCGGCACCGCCGTGTACACCCGCGGCCCCGAGCTCCGGGCGCGCGGCGCCTCCGGGCAGCCCCTGCGCCTGCCCGGCCTCGCGGCCGCCGACATCAACCGGCCGGACCGCATGCGGCCGGCGCTGGCGCAGCTCGACGCGGAGCTCGCCGCCGGCGCCGCCGGGGCGGACGGGGCGGAGGACGCGCAGCTGGAGCGGGCGGCCAGCGCCCTCGCCTTCTTCCCCTGCGCCGCCGGGGAAGTCGTGCTGCCGGAGGAGCGCGCGGACGGGTCGATTGCGATGGCGCGGCGGCGGATGCTGGCGCTCGACTGGGGCGGCAAGCACCTGCTCTGGAGCCCGGCCACCGGCGCGATCGCCTTCGAGCCGCCGCTCGATCCGCTGACCGGCACCCCCTACCTCTGCGCGGAATTCCCCGAGCTGCTGGAGAGCGTGCGCTTCGTCGCGGAATACCGCCGGGCCCATCCGGGCGAGCGCGCCGAGCTGCTGGTCAGCGCCGCGGCCTACGCCCACTCGCACGGGCTGGCGCGCGCGGGGGTGGCGCTGGCGGCGTATTCGGCGGGGCCGGGGGTGTGGCTGCACACGCTCCTCGGGGCGGTGCCGCTGCCCCGGGCCCGGCCGGAGGAGATCGATCCCGGGCCGGCGTTCGCGGAGCGCGCCTTCGCGGCGGCGGCCCGCTGGCGGGCCGGGCACCCCGCCCAGCGCGCGCTGGCGCCGCCGCGGCTGCCGGGCGACACGCCCGGCCTGCAGCTGCGCCGGGCGCTGCTCCAGCTCCAGACCACCGAGGCGCGGGAGGTCGCCGTGCGGGGGCTGCCCCGGCTGATCGTCGAGTGGGACAGCCGCCAGTACGTCTACGCCAACAACGGCTCGGGCCGCGGCGCCGGCTATGTCGGCTGGAACCCGCGCTACCTGCCGCTCCTGCTCGACGGCCTGCTCTTCGCCGCCGACTACGCGCGCCGCTTCCCCGGGGAAAAGGCGGTGGTGGTCGCGCATCCGCCGCAGGGGCGGATTTCGTATCCGGCCGGCAAGGTCAACGCCCATGTCTACTACACCAAGGGAGCGGAGCTCTGGGGCCATGCGGCCGAGAACCACGCCGGCGAGTACCGGGTGGCGGGAGCCGGCGCGGCGGACCTGGGACGCCCCGGCCGGATCGAGGCGCTGTGCCGCTCCGATCCGGGGTTCGACCGGATGCTGCGCGATTTCAACGCGCGGTTTCTGGCCGGCGACTACCTCCGCCCGATCGGGAATGTTCCGGCCTTCGACCCCGCGCCGTTCTCCCCCGCGACGCTCCGCGCCCGCCTGGCGGCGGCCGGGGTGGCCTGCGCCCTGGCCCCGCACCGGGAGCGCTCGGAGGACGGGCAGATCCGGGAGTTTCCGGACGAGGCCCTGCTCTTCCGCTGGAGCGGGGCGCTCTTCGCCTATGCCCGCGAGAAGGTGTACCGGGCGCGGAGCCTCGGCTACCCCGAAACCGCCCTCCTCCCATGAGGCTCGCCCTCCCGCTGCGTCGCGCGCCGCTCGCCCTCCTCGTCCTCGCCGCCGGCCCGGGGCCCGCCCGCGCGACCGACGACGGCGGCGACCTCTACGAATACCAGTATGACAACCCGGGCGGCTGGTACGAAAGCGCCAGCGCGGGCGATTCCGCCTGGCAGGACTCCTCGTCCATGTTCTGGAACGACGACCCGGCACCGAGCGACCCGCCCGAGGATGGGGGCGGCGGCGGCGCCCCGGCCGACCCCGCTCCTGCCGATCCCCCGCCGGACCCGGCGCCTCCCCCACCGCCGGATCCTCCGCCCCCCTCGGATCCCGCGCCGGAACCCCCGCCGACGCCCGACCCGCCCCCGCCGGATCCCCCGCCGGAGGATCCGCCGCCCTTCGATCCTCCCCCGCCGGATCCGCCGGCCCCCGATCCCGCGCCGGCGCCCCCCGCCGATCCCCCGCCCGCCCCCCCCGCGCCGCCGCCGTTCGACCGGGCGCGCGTCCGCTTCGATTCGCTCGGAACCGGCGGCGGCAGCGCCGGCAGCTCCTTCGTCGCGACCGATCCCGCCGGGCTGGGCGCCTCGCCCTGGCCCACGTTCCAAAATGCGCAGCCGGCCCGGGTCATCGCCCAGCCGGTCGCCCTGCCCGCCCCGCCGGCAGCCGCCCATTGACCGCGGCCGCGCCGGAGGGTACTCCGGGCGCATGAAGTTTCCCCTCCGGACCGCATTGGGGCTGCTCGCGGCGCTCCCGCTTCCGCTTGCCCGCGCCGCGGACGGGGGCGGCGGGCTGGCGCGCGAAGCCGCCACGCTGGGCAAGCCCGCCTGGCGTCCGATGCTGGCCTACCTGGCCGCGCTCCACCAGCGCGCCACCCATCCCGCCGCCCCGCCCTTCGCCTACCCGTGGGAGGACCTCGGCCCCGGCTACGGCTACGGCCCCGCCTTCGGCCACTGGGACCTCGTGCATGAGATGATCGACGAGCTGCCCGCCTGGCCGGAGCATGTGCGCGAGCAGCTGCTCAACGACCTGGGCCTGCAGCTTCCCGACGGCTTCCTGCCGGGATCGGTCTACATGCCCGGCTCGCCGGCGGCGCCCGGCGGCCCGCCGGCGGCCAGGAACGGCCCCAGCTTCGACCGCGGCGCCCAGGGGCATCCGCCGCTCTGGGTGGTCGCCGCGGGCGACTACCTCAAGCTCCATCCGGACCCGGCGCTCGAGGCCGACTGCCTGCGGCACCTCATCCTCCAGATCGGCTGGTTCGAGGCGCACCGGCGGGCGCAGCCCGGCGGCTTCTTCTACAACGACATCCTTCTTCACAAATGGGAGAGCGGCGTCGACGACGGCGTCCGCTTCGACGGCGCGGCCCCGGGCCCCAGGGCCTGCGTCGACGCCACCAGCCATGTCTACCAGCTCTACGCCTACGCCGCGCAATGGTCGCGCGAGCTCGGCGCCGACGACCGGCCCTGGCGGGAGCGGGCCGCGGCGCTGGCGGACTTCCTGCGGACCCGGCTGTGGGACGCCTCGAGCGGCTTCTTCTACGACAGCTGGGCTGCGGCCGACCCGGCCCGGCGCACCGGCGCCTTCGAGGGCATCTGGCCGGTGGTCGTCGGCGCCGCCCGGCCGGACCAGGCCGCCCGGGTGATCGACGGCTGGATGCTGAACCCACGGCGGCTCTTCACCCCGCATCCGATCGCCACGGTGGCCCGCGACGATCCCAAGTTCTCGCTGCGGATGTGGCGCGGGCCGGCCTGGAACAGCATGACCTACTGGGCGGCGCGCGGCTGCGTCCGGTACGGCCGGACCGACGCCGCCCGGAGGCTGCTCGAGGCGGCGCTCGACGACACCGCGGCGCAGTTCCGGCGCACGGGGACGATCTGGGAATATTATCATCCCGAGGGCGGGCGGCCGGAGGACCTCGCCCGCAAGCCCTACACCCGGCGCAACCGGCCGTGGACCGACTACCTCGGGCACAACCCGCTCTTCGCGATGGCCCGCCTCTGGGAGGCGTGCGGGGGCTCAGCCGGCGGCGAGTAGCTCGCGCGCGATCGCGCTCCACTCCTCCTCGAGCGAGAGCCCGCGCGGAGCGGCCCGGCCGGCCCGGGCATACCAGTAGCCGGCGTTGCCGGCGTCGCCCTCCTTCCGGTGGAGGTAGGCGTGGACCCAGGAGCCGGCCGCGCTCCGGTCCTCCTGCGCGCACTCGTGCGCGCGGCCCCAGTCCCCGCGCGCATCGTGCCAGAGGGCGGCGAGCGCGCCGGACAGGCCGGGGGGCGGCGAGCCGGACGTGGCCGCCGCCGCCCTCAGCTCCTCCGCCGTCCGGAAGCTCATTGGCTGAGCAGCCGGACCGGACCGAGCAGCCCGGACGCGGGCGGGGGCTGCGTGGCGTCCGCGGTGAAGGGGCTGCGGGCGCCGCCGTAGCCGCTCTCGACGCGGGGCAGGCCTCCGGGCACGCCGGTGGGCTCGCCGTCGGCCGGGGCCGGCCGGCCCGCGCCGGCCGAGGCTCCGGCGGCGCCGCGGCGGCCCGCCCCGCCGCCGCCGAAGCGGCGCACCTCGCGCGGGGAAAGCTGGACCTCGACCTCGAGGACGTTGGCGCCGGGCTTGAGTGCGTCGGTCACATCCCAGACGTAGGGCGGCCAGGGCCGGGCGGGAAATTCCGTGCCGTTGAGCCGCACCCGGGCGATCTCGCGGACCTGGCCGAGATCGAGGTAGGCGCGGCCGCCGCCGGCCGCCCCCGACGCCAGCCCGAATTCCTTGCGGTAGCGCGCGACGCCGGCGAAGGCGTTCGCGCCCAGGCTCTCCCAGGACTTGAGCGCGGTCCCGGCGAACTGCCGGCCGCCCAGTTCCAGCGACCAGCCGGAGCCGAGATCGGCCAGAGGGCGGGCGCCCGCCAGGCTGGGGGCCGCCGCGCCGCCGCCGGCCGCGGGACCGATGACGATGAAGCGGCTCTCGTGCGGCTCCAGCACCAGGGGCACGCTCGCATGGCCCTCCGCCGCCGCCACCCCCGCCAGGGGATGGACCGCGCCGTCGGTCGGGTCCCATTCCTGGACCTGGCCGCGCCCGTCGAGGGTGGCGGTCCGCTCCTGGCGGCCGTAGGATTCGTTGAAGAAGAAGTAGACCTCGCCGTCCCGGAGGGAGCGGTGGATGTATTTGATCCCCGGCGCGGGCGCGTCGAGCTTCACGTCGGGCGCGGGCAGCGCCGCCACCACCGCGTCGGTGATGTGCGGGGAGGGTTCGAGGGTGGCGAAGCCGAGGTCGGGGGCGCCGGCCTCGGGATGGAGGAAGGTGCGGCCGATGACCTCGCTCGGGGTGCGGCCGACGAAGACCACCTTGCCGCCGGCCGCGGCGAAGGCCCGGAGACGGTCCAGCACCTTCCGCTGGATCACGGTGCTGGAGGGGACGATGACCGCGCGGTAGACCTGCCCGCTGAGGTTGCGCAGCCCGCCGCCGTCCAGGGTGCAGACGTCGGCCAGCGACTCGGGGTCGACCGCGTCGAAGTCGAGCTGCCGCTCCATCAGCTCGGTGGTGAGGCGCACCACCGTCCGGTTCGAATCCTCGTCGCCCAGCCACATGCTGTCGTCGGGGTGGACCAGCGCGATCTGGGCCGCGGGCCGGCCGACCGCGAGCAGGTAGCTGGCGCGGTTGACGTAGCCGGCGATCGCCGCCGCGGGGTTGAGCAGGGGCGAGGCGCGCCGGTCCCAGGGCGCGTTCATCCCGCGGATGTTGAGGTAGTTCACGCCGCGGACGAAATTGTAGTCGGCCACGAACTTCCCGGCCTGGCCGGGGCTCCCGCCCTCCTCCTCCCAGACCTGCGCCCGGCCGAAGAGGTGGGCGGCGTCGGAGGCCAGCTTGGGGAAGTCGGCCACCAGCCCCGGCTGGATCTGGTTGAGGTTGTCGATGCCGGGAACCTGGACGTAGCGCATGTCGCGGAAGAAGGAGCCCTCGTTGCGGATCAGGTCCTCGCCGCGGCGCAGGTCGAGCATCTGCTCCTCGTGGTTGAGGTGGACCATGTATTCCATCCCGCGCTGCTGGCACCATTCCCCGAGCAGCTTGTAGAAGTTGTCGCGGAACAGCGCGCTCCAGACATCCCAGTAGTCCGCCTTGGCCCGCCGCACCTCCGGGGTGAAGGTGGGGGCGAAGAACCGCGCGATATAGGGCTGCAGGTCGTAGCCTTTGACCCGGCGGAAGGTCTCGAGCAGCTTGGGCGTCCAGGGGATGAAACCGGTGTAGTCGGTCTCATCGCCGCGGAAGCCGAGGACCGTCCCCCCGAAGTCCCCGCCCACCAGCTTCTGGTACTCGTCGAAGATGAGGCGGAGGTAGGTCTGCGTCGCCTTGGGATCGAGATAGTCGATCTCGGAGTAGAGGCTGTCCTTGTCGCGGGTGCCGTCCGCCCGGTTGGTGTAGCGGGTGGGCGAGCTGCGGTAGACGTGCCGGATGAAGACCACCTCGGAGCCGCCCGGATCGGGCGCGGTCCACTGGAGCTGGCCGCCGGCCGGCAGCGGGATGACCGCACAGGCGCCGGTGACGCGGTTGTAGCCGAGGGCGCCCAGGGTGTCGGGGGGCACCGGGACCCGAAGGGTCTGCCCGGCCGCCACCGAGTAGTGCGCGTCCGCCACGATCGCCTGCATTCCCAGCTGCGGGTAGTCCCGGCTGATCAGACCGCCGGCGAAGCCGTCGGGATAGCCGGCGTCGCCCTCGATCCAGACCTTGATCCCCCGCTGCTTGGCCTGGTCGATCGTGAACTTGATGAAGTCCAGGTACGCCGGGGTGAAGTACTTCGGCTGCATCCCGCCGGAGTTGTCCAGCATGCAGACGGTGACGCCGTTGGCCTTGAGCTGGTCCAGGTCCGCCACCATCCGCTCCTTGCTCTGGGGCCCGCCGAGGATGAACCAGTGGATGGCGCCGTACTCCGGCGGGGGCTTGGGAAAGGCGGCGGCCGCCTCGGAGACGGTGGGCAGGGTGATCTCCTGCCAGGGCTGGGCGGCCCGGGCGGCGAGGGGCGCCAGGAGCGAGAGGGCGAGGAGGGGCGCGCGGGGCAGCGGATGCATCGCCCGCTAGACGCCCCGGCGGCGCCAAAGGTTCAGCCGGCGACGCCCCCGTAGGCCGCGAAGCAGGAATTCTTGTGCAGGACGTCCACCCGGGCGAAGCCGGAGCGGCGCAGCAGCTCCAGCTGCCAGGCGAGGGGCGCGGGGGTGTCCTCCCGCTCGATGTAGTCGAAGACCTTGGCGCGGTACCCCGGCCCGCCCAGCCCGTCGAGGTACCGGCCGTAGCGCGCCCAGGCCTCCGCCTGGACCGCAGGGTCCTCGTGGGAGACCAGGTCGAAGATCCAGAGGCCGCCCCCCGGCCGCAGCCAGCGGCGGAATCGGCCGAAGACCCCCTCCCACTCCCCGGGCGCGCGCAGGTGGTGCAGCACGGCGGCGGCCAGGATGACGTCGAAGGAGCCGGGGGCGAAGTCGAGGCGGCGGACGTCCTCCTGGCGGGCCTCCGCCGCCGAGGGCCCCAGGCGCTCCCGGGCCCGGTCGAGCATCGGCCGGCTGAGGTCCACCAGGGTGAAGCGGGCCGCCGGCAGGCGCTCCCGCAGCTTGAGGGAGTAGTTGCCGGCCCCGCAGCCGACGTCGAGGACGTCCCGCGCGCCCGGGGTGGCCGCGGCGGCGGTGGCCGCCACCAGGTCGAGGCAGAAGGCGGCGTCCATCGTCGCCACCTGGCCGGTCTCGAGGTTGGAGAAGCGCTCGACCTCGCCGTCGAAGCGCGCCCGGATCTCCTCGACCGTGGATTTGGGCTGGTTCATGCCCCCAGCTTAGCCGCAACCGGCATGACTGGAAATGACTTCGTTTGTTCCGATTGATGCCCGGCGGGCAACGCTCAGCGGAGCTTCCGCAGCCAGATCCCGCGGGCCAGGACCCGGCAGGGCGCGCCCTCGATCTCGAGGCCGATCAGCCCGGGCTGGTTGCTGGAGGAGGCGGGGTCGTCGTCGATCTCCACCGCCATCAGCCGGCCGTTGAGGAGGTGCATCATCACCCCGCCGCGCGCGACGATCTCGTACTGGTTCCAGTCCTCGTTCCTGACGAAGGCGCCGAGCTCCTCCCGGCCGGCGATGTTCCCGACCAGCCGCGGGTTCCGCCCCCGGACGGAGTCCACCACCTGCCCGCGCCAGGCCACGATGCCCAGCGGCGTGTTCTCGGAGTAGAACTGGCCCGAGTAGACCCGCGGGGGCCAGAAGTCCGCCTGCGGGCCGGTCATCATCCAGGCCAGGTTGGGCGCGGGCGCGCCCGGGACGGGCGGCTTGGTCCAGGGCAGGCCGACCTGGCTGCGGTACTGGATCCCGCTGCCCCCCGGGCCCACGGTCTTGATCTCGAGCTTGAGGTCGAAGTCGAGCGCCGTGGTCCCGTGGTAGGAGAGGTAGCTGTTGCGCACCGGCTTCTCCCGGGTCGAGACGCCGACGATCGCCCCGTCCTCCACATGCCAGACCGAGGGGTCCCCGTCCCAGCCCGCGAGGGTGCGGCCGTCGAAGATCCGGACGAAGCCCGCATGGTCGGAGAAGTCCATCGGGTCGGGCTCCCTGAAGCGGGTCGGGCGGTGGGCGGCCGGGGCCGCGGCGGGAGCCTGCCCCCGGGCGCCGGACGCCAGGGCCGCCGCCAGGGCCAGCAGGGCCAGCAGCGGCGTTCTCATTGGCGGGCCAGGTCCTGAGCCGGGTTCGAACGCAGCCAGACCGCCATGGGGGCGAGCCCGCGGTTGTCCCAGGCGAAGTACGGGATCGCGGTGAAGTCGACCGGGGCGGCGCCGGCGCGCGCCCCCGAGACCTTCAGCGCCACCACTCCCCCCAGCAGGTCCGGGCGGAAGGCGGCCTCGATCCGCGCCGATTCCGGCACCGCGAGCTGTCCGAGCGGCAGGCCGCCCTTGAGGTCCTCCGCGCAGAAGACCACCGGGCCGCGCTCGAGCGCGACTAGGCCCCGGTCGGCGGCCACCTTGGCGTTGCCGCGCACCGTCCGCACCGGCATCGGCAGGTTCAGCTCGACGGTGTCGCCGGAATGCCATTCGCGGGTGATGACGGCGTAGCCGTCCGCCAGCCGCCGGTCCGCGGGCTGGCCCGCCACCGCCAGCGACCAGGCGGGCGTCGCGCCGTCGAAGGCGTAGAGGTCGGAGGGCACCGGGCGGCCCCGCGCCCAGCCGGGGATGCGCAGCCGCAGGGTGAAGGTGGCGGGATGGTCGACGGAAACGGTCAGCCGCACCCGCCCCTCCCAGGGGTAGTCGGTCGCCTGCGTCACCTCGACGTCGGTGCCGGCCAGGCGCATCGCGCCGCGGCTCTGGGCGTAGAGGTTGACGTAGAGCGAGTCCCCCTTCAGCGCGTAGAAGTAGCCGGTGAGGGAGGCCAGCGTCCGCATCAGGTTGGGCGGGCAGCAGGCGCAGCCGAACCAGGGGGCGCGGCCGGCGAAGCCGCTGTTGTTCCTGGCGTGCCCGTCGTAGACCAGGGGGTTGGGGTAGAAGAAGCGGTCGCCTGAGAGCGAGACGCCGCTGATGAAGCCGTTGTAGGCGGTGCGCTCGAGCACGTCCATGTACTTGGACTCGCCGGTGAGGAGGAACATCCGCTCGTTCCAGAACATGAGGGCGCAGGCTGCGCAGGTCTCGTTGTAAGCGTCGTTGGGCAGCTCGTAGTCGGCGCCGTAGGCCTCGCCCTTGGCCAATGCCCCCACCCCGCCGGTGAGGTAGAGCTTGGTGTCCGCGACGTTGTCCCAGATGGCCTTGATCGCGGTCACGTAGCGGGTGTCGCCGGTCAGCGCCGCGACGTCGGCCATGCCGGAGTAGAGGTAGTTGGCGCGCACCGCGTGGCCCACCGCCTCCCGCTGGTCGACCACCAGGGCCTGACGCTGGTTGTAGGCGGGGCCTCCCGGCCCCCGCGCGTCGAGAAAGATCTTCGCCAGCTTCAGGTAGCGCTCGTCGCCGGTCGCGCGGTAGAGCTTCACCAGCCCCATCTCCACGATCTCGTGTCCCGGCGCGATCCGCAGCCGCCCGTCCCCGAAGTCGTGCCAGAGCAGGTTGGCGTTCCTCAGGCAGACGTCGAGCAGCGTCCGCTTGCCGGTGGCCTGAAAATGGGCGTACCCCGCCTCGTACAGGTGCCCGCAGTCGTAGAGCTCGTGGCTGAGGATGGGGTCGTTCTCCCAGCGCTTCTGCCCCACCCACTTCTGGCCGGGAGAATCCGGGTGCATGGTGCGGAAGGTGTAGAGGTAGCCGTCCGGCTCCTGCGCCGCCGCGATCCGGGAGATCCAGCTGTCCACCAGCCGGTCGAGCTCCGGGTCGGGATGCACGTTCAGGACGTAGGAGGCCGCCTCGATCGCCTTGTAGGCGTCGGTGTCGTCGAAGGGATAGATCGTCGGCGGGACGATCTGGAAATGCGGCTCGCCGTGGGCGCGCCGGCGCATCACCTCCGCCGCCAGGTCGAAGTTGCGCAGCCGCCCCGAGTCCTCGCACTGCTTCATCGCGAAGGGCACGGTGACGGTGCGGTTCACGTCCTGCCGCTCCTTCCAGAAGCCGCCGGTGGCGACGACGTCGGTGAAGGGGACGGGGCGGACCGGGTAGTCCGCCGCGGCGGCGGGCAGCGCGGCGGCGAGGGCGGCGAGGAGGAGGGGGGAGCGCATCGGAGCGGGGGTTTCGCCACCCTACCCCGGACGCCCGCCGCGACAAGCGGTTTCCCCGGCGGGCCGCGGCGCCGCAGCTAGCGCGACTTGGCCTGGCGGATCTCCGCCACCAGCCGCGCCCGCGTCTGCTCGTACTTCACCTTCAGGGCGTCGAAATGCTGCGGATCGCTCGAGCCGAGCTGGCCGACCAGGCGGTCGCACTTGCCCAGGTCCGCCTTGGCGTCGGCGAAGCGCGGCGCCTGGTCCGCCGGCGCGGCCTCGATCTCCTTGTGGTAGGCGCTGACTTCGAGCTTGGCGGCGCCCACGTACTGGTCGACCGCGTGCTTCCAGCCCGGGTCGACCGCCGCCGCCGCCGTGAGGGCCCCCAAGCCGAGGGAAAGAAAGAGGATTGGATTTCTCATCCTGCCAAGGATTCCCCGCCCGCGGGAATGTTCCGGCGCGCGCCGCGGGCCGCCGGTACATTTTGGCTCGGCTTCCCGCCCCGCGGCCCCTTAGGGATGGGTCGTGAAACGAAAGCAGCCCCTGCGCAGCCGGGCGTGGTTTGGCCGCGACGGCGCGCACGGCTTCATCTACCGCTCCTGGATCCAGAACCGCGGCATCCCCCGCGACCAGTTCGACGGCCGCCCCGTCATCGGCATCTGCAACACCTGGTCGGAGCTGACCCCCTGCAACACCCACTTCCGCGTCCTGGCCGAGCAGGTCAAGGCCGGGGTCTTCGAGGCCGGCGGATTCCCGCTCGAGTTCCCCGTCACCTCCCTGGGGGAAACCCTGATGCGCCCGACCGCGGCCATGTTCCGCAACCTGGCGAGCATGGACGTGGAGGAGACGATCCGCGCCAACCCCCTCGACGGCGTGGTGCTGCTGATGGGCTGCGACAAGACCACGCCCTCGCTGCTGATGGGCGCGGCCAGCGTGAACCTCCCGACCATCGGCGTCTCCGGCGGCCCGATGCTCCGCGGGATCTACCGCGGCTGCCCGATCGGCTCGGGCACCAACACCTGGTCGATGTCCGAGGAGGTGCGGGCGGGCACGCTCTCCGCCGAGGAGTTCGGCGAGGCGGAGTCGTGCATGCACCGCTCGCACGGCCACTGCATGACGATGGGCACGGCCTCGACCATGGCCTGCCTGGTCGAGGCCCTGGGGGTGGGCCTGCCCGGCAACGCCGCCATCCCCGCGGTCGACGCCCGGCGCAACGTCCTGGCCCGCCAGGCGGGCCGGCGGATCGTCGCGATGGTGCGCGAGGACCTGGTCCTGGCGAAGATCCTCACCCGGCGGGCCTTCGAGAACGCCATCCGCACCAACGCCGCGATCGGCGGATCGACCAACGCGGTCATCCACCTTCTGGCGCTGGCGGGCCGCGTCGGGGTGAAGCTGACGCTCGAGGACTGGGACCGGCTGGGCAAGGGCGTGCCGGCCCTGGTCAACCTCATGCCCTCCGGGCAGTATCTGATGGAGGACTTTTTCGAGGCCGGCGGCCTCCCGGTGGTGCTGCGCGCCCTCGGGGAGAACGGGCTCCTCCACCGCCGCGCGCTGACCGCGAACGGGCGCAGCCTCTGGGAGAACGTCAAGGCGGCCCGCTGCTGGAAGGAGGACGTGATCCATCCCTTCGCCCGGCCCTTCAAGCGCGACGCCGGCATCGCGGTGCTGCGCGGCAACCTCTGCCCCGACGGCGCGATCATCAAGACCTCGGCCGCCACGCCCCGGCTGATGAAGCACAAGGGCCGCGCGGTGGTCTTCGAGAACATCGAGGAGTTCCACCGCCGGATCGACAGCCCGAAGCTCAAGGTCGACCGCAACAGCGTGCTGGTGCTGAAGAACTGCGGGCCCCGCGGCTACCCGGGCATGGCCGAGGTCGGGAACATGCCGCTGCCGCCCCGGCTGCTGAAGCAGGGCATTACCGACATGGTGCGGATCTCCGACGCGCGGATGAGCGGCACCGCCTACGGCACCGTGGTCCTCCACGTCGCGCCCGAGGCCGCGCTGGGCGGGACCTTCGCCCTGGTGCGCGACGGGGACCTGATCGAGCTCGACGTGCGCCGCCGCCGGCTGCACCTGCACGTCCCCGAGGCCGAGCTCGCGCGCCGGCGCGCGGCCTGGCGCCCGCCGGCGCCCCCGCCCGCCCGGGGCTACGCCCGGCTCTTCGTCGACTGCGTCCAGCAGGCCGACAAGGGGATGGACTTCGACTTCCTGGCGGGGGGCAGCGGGGCCCCCGTGCCGCGCGACAACCACTAGGCCGGCGCGGCCGGAGGCTCGTGCGATCCCGGGGCCCCAGCCTGCGCGCCGCCGCCCCGCTGCTCGCGGCCGCGCTCGGGCTGCCGGTGCTCGGCGCGGCGGCGGCCGGCCGCGACCTCGCCCCGCTCCTGCGCTTCCCGCCGCGGTGGGCGCCGCCGCCGGGCTACGTCCGCTTTTCCTGGGCCTTCGTGCTGGCGGCGG
>DASZWO010000020.1:0-8334 GCA_035546595.1 Opitutaceae bacterium | reverse complement strand
CGCGCCGCGCCGCCGCGCCCGCGGGCGCCCGCGCCAATCCGCCCGGCGGCCGCCGCCGCTTCTGAGGCGGGAATGTTCGTGCAACCTGCAACCTGAGGACAATTTCCCACGGGCGGGGCCGGGCTTCGCCGCCCGGCCTCTCCCCCGGGGAGATTGCTCCGAAATAATCAAATTGAACCGCACAATTTTTCCAAAAACGGGTCTGTCAGGGTCAGCCGACCTGTTTGTGAAGACCGCTACCCAAAACCGTCCCGCTCCGGCCGAAGCGGACAAGAAAATCCGGGTGTTCGTGGTGGACGACCACCCGATCACCCGCCGTGGTATCATCGCCCTGGTGACGGAGGACGTCAACCTGGTGGTGTGCGGCGAGGCGGAGAGCGCCCCCCAGGCCCTCGAGCTCATTCCCAAGCTCAACCCGGACCTCGCCATCATCGACATCTCGCTCGCCTCGATGAACGGGATCGAGCTGATGAAGAACCTCAAGGCCCTGCTGCCGAAGCTGCCGGTCCTGATCATGTCGATGCACGACGAGAACCTCTACGCCGAGCGGGCGCTGCGCGCCGGCGCGCGCGGCTACATCATGAAGCAGGAGGCCAGCCAGCGGATCGTGACCGCGATCCACCGCGTGCTGAGCGGGGAGCTCTACCTCAGCGACCAGATGCAGGAGAAGATGCTCAAGCGCATCGTCGACGGCCGCAACGAGGAGAACGTCTTCTCCATCGACAAGCTGAGCGACCGCGAGATGGAGGTCTTCCAGCTCATCGGCAACGGCTTCAGCACCCGCCAGATCGCCGCCCAGCTGAACCTCAGCGTGAAGACGATCGAGTCCTACCGCGAGCACCTGAAGCTGAAGCTGATGCTGGAAAAGGGCTCGGACATGACCCGCTACGCCATCCAGTGGGTGCAGAGCCAGAGCGTGCCGCCCGTCGGGGTCCCGGGCAAGCCCGCCGCGGGCGCCGAGGCGCCGCGCCACACCGGGGAGCTGAGCCTGCGGCGCTCGGGGGACTGAGCATGCCGGCCGAGCCGGAAAAGCGGCCCCTCGAGGCCGAGGACGGGGACAGCAACGTCAGCTACCGCCCGGCCGGCGAGGCCAAGCCGGAGAAAAATTCGCTCCAGCCCGGGAGCGTCGCGCCGACCGATCCCAAGGGGAAGCAGCGGCCGGCGAGCGGGAGCGAGACGGGGGGCCAGGACGACGCCCGCCGCGCCCGGATCCTCAAGACCGAGCGCTACGGGCCGACGTCGGGGAAGCTGTAGGCCGCGAGATAATTTGAAGAGCTCCCGGCCATCGGCCGCCGCCCGGGCGAAAATCGCCCCTTTCACAGGAGTTGGCTGAGGTCGGGGCGCCCGCTCAGGGCTGGGGGCCGCCCGGGATGACGCCGGGGAGGAGGTACTGCTGGACCAGGACCAGCCCGACCAGGATGAGCGTGAGCGCGATGCTGTGCGGGAAGGTGCGGGCGAAGACCTTGCCTTCCTGCCCCTTGAGGTTGGTGACCGAGACGCCGGTCGCGATGTTCTGGGGCGAGATCATCTTGCCCATCACCCCGCCCGAGGAGTTGGTGGCGGCGAAGAGGACGGGGTTGAGCTGCAGCTGGCGGGCGGCGACGACCTGGAGGTTGCCGAAGAGCGCGTTGCCCGAGGTGTCGCTGCCCGAGAGCATCACCGCCATCCAGCCGAGGAAGGGCGAGAAGACGACGAACCAGCGGCCGGTCGAGGCCACGCCCTGGCCCAGGGTGTAGGCCAGGCCCGAGTAGTTCATCAGGTAGGCCAGGGCGACGATCAGCATCACCGTGACCACCGCCAGCCAGAGCTGGCGGACCGTCTCCCCGACGCAGCTGAGGAATTCGGCGGGCCGGAGCCGGACCAGGAGGGCGGTCAGCACGCACGCCGCCAGGATGGCGGTGCCCGTCCCCAGCGGCTGGAAGGCCCAGATCGCGGCGTAGGGCTTGCCGTGGTAGAGGGTGATCGAGACCGCGTTGTGCAGCCCGGGCCAGGGGATGTTCCGCTGGCCGAGCGCCGCGACCTTGAACGAGGTCCAGAGGATGACGACGGCCGAGACCAGCACCCAGGGCAGCCAGCCCTGCCAGGGCGGGACGGCGCCGGCGGCGGGCGCCTCCCCCGGGAGGGCGCCGATGGCGAATTCCGGATCGGGGGCGGGCCGCCACCAGCGGAGGAAGAGGATGGTGACGATGAGCGAGCCGAGGGAGGAGAGGACGTCGGTCAGGGTGTAGGCCCCGAAGTTCGAGGCCACGAACTGCGAGAGGGCGAAGCTCCCGCCGGCCACCAGCAGCACCGGCCAGAGCGCGCGCACCGAGCGCCAGCCGCCGTAGAGCGCCATGACGTAGAAGGGGAGCAGCAGCGCCATCAGCGGCAGCTGCCGGCCGATCATCGCGGCCAGGGTGGCGGCGGGCAGCCCGGTGACCGCGCCGAGCATGGTCACGGGGATCCCGAGCGCGCCGAACGCCACCGGGGCGGTGTTGAAGATCAGGACGAAGACCAGGGCCTCCAGCGGCGGGAAGCCGACCAGGATGAGGAGGGAGCTGGTGATCGCCACCGGCGTGCCGAAGCCGGAGATGCCCTCCAGCAGTGCGCCGAAGCAGAATCCGATCACCACCAGCACCACCCGGCGGTCCTGGGGCAGGTGGGTCAGCACCCAGAGCCGGAAGGCGTCGAAGCGGCCGGAGCGGACGGCGATGTTGTAGAGCAGCAGCGCCATCAGCACGAGCCACATCACCGGCCAGAGCGCGTAGACCGCGCCGTCGAGCGCCGAGTCCAGCGCCAGGGGGGCGGGCATCCGCCAGGCGGTCACGGCGATGACGAAGCCGACCGCCAGGCCCGCCGCCGCCGCCTGCCAGGCGGGCCGCCGCAGGACGCCGAGCAGGACGAGGACGGTCGCGACCGGCAGGGCGGCGACGAGGAAGGACAGGCCCAGGCTGCCGCCCAGGGGGGTGAGAAGCTGGTGGAACATGGTTGGCTCAGGAGCGGGGGTGGAGCTCGAGGATGGTGACCGAATACGGGGCGAGGGTGTGGTTGAAGTCGTCCCCCAGCCCGCCGAGGCGGGTCTCGACCGGCACGATCTTGGTGGGCTGGTCGATGGAGTTGGTGTCGTCGGGCTTGGCCGAGGCCAGGGTCACCGCCAGGCCGTCGGCGGCCAGGGGGCCCGCCCCGGCGATCTCCACCCGCACGGTCTGGGGCGCGGCCGTGGGGTTGACGAACTTGACGAAGAGCTGGCCGCTGCGGCTGTCGCGGGTGGCGTTGAAGAAGAGCGCCGGCTCCTGCTCCGGGGGGGGGAGGGGCGCGCCGGCGGGCGCGCCGCGGGGCCGGGGCGGCCGCCAGGTCCGGGTGGGGAGGTTGTCGGCGCGCGCGGCCACGATCTGGTCCCCATGGTGCAGGTTGAACATCTTCTGCACGTAGTAGGAGGGCGAGCCGTAGCTGCGGAGGGCGTCGTAGCCGATCAGGTCGGTCCGCCACTGCATCCCGCCGGGGTTGACGTTGACGAAGAGCGGGGCGTAGCAGGACATGATCACGATGTCCGAGTCGCGCTCGAGGCCGGTCAGCCAGGCGGCGTCGCCGAGGGCGGCGCCGAGGTTCGGGGTGGGGACGCCCTCCCGGGTGGCCCATTCGCCGACGAAGATCTTCTTCCCCGCCCGGTTGGTCCCGTCGTAGTGGTGGGTGTCGGACTCCATCTGGGCCGCGGAGCGGTAGTAGTGGTCGTCCTGCACGTCCGGCTGGCGGGTGGTGACCTTGGCGGTGGCGATGAGGTTGAGGTTGGGGTACTTGGCCTTGATCGCGTCGAAGAACTGGGTGAAGCGGGCGTCGTAGCTGCCCGGCTTGCGGTCGAACTGGTCCTCGTTGCCGATCTCGACGAAGTTGAGGGGGAAGGGCGAGGGGTGGCCGTCCTCGGCCCGGCGGGAGCCCCACTTGGTGCTGGCCCCGCCGGTGATGTACTCGATCTCGTCCAGGGCGTCCTGGACGAAGGGCTGGAGGTCGGGCCCGGGGGCGACGGGCGGGGCCTGCCGGTCCAGCGTCAGCCCGGCGAAGACCGCCAGGACCGGCTGCATGTGCAGGTCCTCGCACCATTCCAGGAACTCCAGGAGCCCCATCCCGTCGGAGGAGCGGTAGTGCCAGGCGTCGTCCAGGTGGCCGGGGCGCTCGGCCAGGTCGCCCAGGGTGCGCTTCCAGTCGAAGCGCGTGTCGATGGTGCGGCCCTCGACGTAGTTGCCGCCGGGGAAGCGGAGGAAGGCCGGGTGGAGGTCGGAGAGCAGCTGCATCAAGTCGACGCGGTTGCCGTTGGGCCGGTTGTTCCAGGTCGGGGGGAAGAGGGAGACGAGGTCGAACCAGACCGTCCCCGGCCGGTCGGTCGCGATCACCAGGCGGTTGGCGGCGGAGGGGGCGATGCTGCCGGTGGTGAGCGCGACGGTGTAGTGCTTCCAGGCGGGCCCGACCGAGGCCACCTCCGCCCGGGCCCGGACGATGCCGCCCTCGTCGCTCTCGATCGAGACGGTGAGGGTGCCGGCGAAGCCGGGGGAGGCCTTGGCGTAGAAGGAGGCGCGGTAGGTGGTGTCGGGCTTGGCCGGGATCCCCCAGAAGCCGTCGTTGGCGATCCCGACCCGCCGGCCCGCCCCGGCCACGGCGGCGTCGAGGCGCAGGCTGACCGGCAGCGCGGCGTTGAGCGGCTGGTTCCGGTCCAGCGCCATCGCGCCCTGGGAGCCGCCCTCCTGCACCAGCGACCAGTGCTCCGGCGCCTGCGGGTTGTCCTGGAAGGTGCGGTTGCGGACCAGCTCGGCGTAGAGCCCGCCGTCGTAGGAGTAGTTGATCTCCTCGGTCATGAGCCCGTAGAGCAGCGGGCTGACGCGGCCGGCGACCTGGTGGGCGTCGATGTGCAGCGTGACGGGCGCGGCGGGCGCGCCGGAGGCGGCGGCGAGGAGGGCGGCGGCCGCGGGCGCCGCGCGGAGGAGGGAGGAACGCATGGCGGGGATCAGACTTTCTGCAGCAGGACGAAGTAGGGCTGGGTGGTCAGCGCCTGGCCCAGGCCGGGATGGAGCCACGCCGCCCCGGAGCCGTCGACCGGCTCGAAGTAGTACTGGAGCGCGTAGGGCGAGTCGGTGTAGTCGGCCGGGATTTCCCCCTTCCAGCCGGCGCCCTCCGGGGTCATCGCCGCGGACTTCCAGCGCTCGGCGTGGGTGACGCGGCGGTAGTGCAGGGTGACGCGCGAGGGGGCCGGATCGCAGGCGAAGGCCAGGGCCACCGGCTGGTTCCGCCGGAAGACGGCCGGCTGCTCGCCGGAGGCCTTGGCCGAGGGGCGCTGGGGCTTGGCGGCCGCGGCCTGGATGAGGCGGGCCAGGGTGTCGGGATGGACCGACATGTTCGGCGGCGCCGACGCCGCCTCCATCGCGGCCAGGTCGGCGTCGATCGCCGGCAGCCGGTCGGCCCACGAGCCCCGCTTGTGGGGGGCGTCGCCGAAGGTGATGTCCTCGCGGTAGACCCCGCGGGCCGCCTCGGCGAGGCCCGCCCAGGCCTCGCGGGCCGAGCGGTAGAGCCGCAGGGCCTCCGCCTTGGCCCGGGGATCGCCGGTCTGGCGGAAGAGCGCGAAGAGCACGCCGGCGCGCAGCTTCTGGCCGAAGAACCGGCCGATGCCCGCCTGGATCCGGGTGTCGACCGCCAGCCGCCGGAAGGCGGGCGCCGCGGGGTCCTTGGCGGCCTTGGTCGTCTCCTCGAGGTGGACGAGGGTGGAGTGGGAGAGGTCCTCCAGCCACTGCGCGACCTCGACCGGGGAATACTTTCCGTCGACGTCGCCGTCCAGCAGCGCCTCGGCGTGGCGGGCGATGGTGGAGAAGAGCTGCGGGTCGAGGGGGCTGACGGTGTTGAAGCCGCGCGGGGCCGGGGTGTCGGGGTAGGGCCGCGGCGGCTCCTCGGCCGCGATCGCCATGTTGGTGTAGATCTCCGGCCAGTAGGAATTGTTCGAGGCGGAGGGCAGGTGGGCGGTGGTGATGAGCGGGAGGATGCGGCTGGCGTGGCGCAGCAGCACCTCGGCGGGCTCCGCCGCCGGGCCGTAGTCGCGGCGGAACTGGCGCCGCCAGCCCTCGGGGCTCGTTTTCGGGTTGTAGAGCAGCCGGCCCCAGTAGCGGTAGGTGACGAGGTACTTTTCGTGGTCGCCGCCGGCCGCCCGCAGGCCCGCGTCGGCGTAGGCGCCGCGGCCCCCCGGCAGGCCGGAGCCCTCGCGCCCCTTGAAGGAGAGCGGCTCGAACAGCTCGCAGCCCTCGGCCCCGCAGAAGCTCATCGCCCGGCCGTAGCCCGCGCCGAACGCGGCGTCGCCGGAGAGCAGCAGCTTCTGCGTGCCCGGCCAGATGCGGAAGAGCACGTTGTACTTGCGGCCGACCTGGAAGAGGTCGCCGTAGCCGTAGCGCAGGAAGCTGCGGGCGCCCTCGCTGTCGGCGTAGGGGCCCCGGCCCTTGGCCTGCTTGGGGATCTCGGTCGGCCGGATGTCGGCCTGGTGGTAGGGCAGGCCGAGGTGCTCGGCCCAGAACTTGGGCGAGATGGAGAAGGGCTGGTTCGTCCCGGCCGCGACCTCGATCATCTGCGGGGTCATCCCCTTGGCGTGCATGTCGAGCCGCAGCGGGCGGCCGGCGGTGCCGACGGCCGAGAAGATCGTCTTCCACAGGTCGTAGCTGCCCTCGGGCACGCCGCTCTCGCCGTGGATGCGGAAGGTGACGCCGGTGATGCCCGGGCATTCCTTGAGCAGGATCGCCAGCGCGTCGCGGGAGTAGGCCGCCTGGGTCCGCGGGGTCAGGCCGCTGATGGTGTAGTTGGCGTGCGGGCTGTTGGTCCACTGGTAGGCGTGGGTCCAGAGCCCGAGCTGGAACTCCAGCCCGCGCAGGGCCGCCTGGTCGCTGACGTAGCGGAGCATCTCCAGGTTCTTGTCCCGCTCGGCGTCGGCCAGCCCGACCGCCTTCACGTCGTAGCCGGGGACGGAGAGGAGGAAGGGGTAGGCGAAGTAGAGGTAGGTGTCCCGCAGCCCGTTGGGGGCGTCGTAGCCCAGGCCGAAGGAGAGGTTGAAGCGGTTGAAGCGCTGCGAGACCAGGAGGGTGAGGTAGCGGTCCCAGAAGTCCTTGTCGTGGTACCAGGCCTTGTCCTCCACGTCGCTGGTGAAGCAGCGCATCACGCTGCGGACCACGTTGGCGGGCTTCTCCGAGACGGTGTCGGCGGGCTGGAGGGCCGCCGCCGGGTTGTCGGCCACCGCCTCGGCCAGCTCGAGCAGCGCGTAGACCACCCCGCGGACGCCGCCGCCGCTGGCGACCAGGACGTTGCGCGAGCCGATCAGACCCGTCCCGATGGACAGCGCGTCGCCGTCCTCGGGCGCGACCACGCCCGCCTCGCGCGAGAGCCGCGAGCCGGTGCCGGCGACCACGATGCAGACGTCCTCCTCCGGCGCCTCGCTCAGGCGGGCGCAGTTGCGGACCGCGAAGCCGGCCAGCCCCAGCGTCTCCCTCAGCCGGTCGGCGGCCCACTGCACCGGCAGGGCGCCCATGTCGGGGTCGGCCGCCTCCATCACGAGGGAGACGCCCTTGGAGGCGTCCTGGGCGCCGAGGCGCCGGCTGAGGAGGGTGGCCGCGGCGGTGGCCAGGCTGGTCTTTACGATGAAGTCGCGTCGGTTCATGGGGGTTTCCGCGGGCGGACCGGGAAAAGACGGAGCGGAGGCTGGGAGGTTGTGGCAATAATGTCGAATCGCGAGCGCTGAAATCTGCGTCAGGCTGCGCGCATGAAGAACCCCGCGCTCCCCCTCTGCCTCGGCCTGCTCGCGCTCCTGCCCGCCCGGGCGCAGAACGCCGCCCCGGCGCCCGCTCCCGCGCCGCCCAAATCCTGGATCGACCCCGACACGGGGCACCGCGTGATCCGGCTGAGCGACGACCCGGGGACGGCCAGCCTGTATTTCAACGACAACGGCTACACCCCCGACGGGAAGGAGATGATCTTCACCCGCACCAGCGACGGGGCCATCGGCGTGATCGACCTCCGGACCTACCGGAACCGGATCGTGGTCCCCGGCCCGGTCCGCGCCATCTGCGTCGGCCACAAGACCAACACCGTCTTCTACCTGAAGGGCGGCGGCTTCCGCAGCGCGGCGCCCGCCGAGCTCTGGAGCACCAACCTCGACACCGGCGAGTCCCGCAAGCTGGCCACGCTGCCGCCGCGGGCCTCGGTCGACACCGTCAACGCGGACGAGACCGCCGCCGCCGGCACCTACACCGTGGGCGAGATGCCCGGGCGCGGCGCCGGCCGCCGCGGCCGCGGCGGCCCCGCGGCCCCGGAGCCGGCGGCCCCGCCGCAGGGCACCCC
>DASZWO010000019.1:0-24421 GCA_035546595.1 Opitutaceae bacterium | reverse complement strand
GCGAAGGCGGCCGGATCCGGCGCCTGGAAGAACGAGGTGCCGCAGACGAAGGTGTCCGCCCCGGCCGCGCGGCACTGCGCGGCGGTCGCCAGGTCGATGCCGCCGTCCACCTCGATCCGGAAATTGAGCGCGCGCTCCTTCCGCCAGCCGGCGATCTGCGCGATCTTCGGCACCATGTCGCCGCGGAAGGCCTGGCCGCCGAAGCCCGGCTGCACCGTCATGACCAGCACCAGGTCCACCTGCGAGAGGAGGGCCTCGATCGCGGCCGCGGGCGTGCCGGGATTGAGGACGATGCCGGCGCGCTTGCCGCGCTCCCGGATCTCGGTGAGGGTGCCGATCACGTCGTATTTCGGCTCGATGTGGATGCTGACCCGGTCGGCCCCGGCGCGGATGAAGGCGTCGACGTACTTCTGGGGCTCCTCGATCATGAGGTGGGTGTCGAAGAACAGCCGGCAGCCGTCCCGGCGCAGGGCGGCCAGGGTCTCCGGTCCGAAGCTCAGGTTGGGCACGAAGTGCCCGTCCATGATGTCGAGGTGCAGCCAGGGAGCGCCGACGCGCGCGGCCAGGGCGGCGCCTTCCGCCAGCCGGGCATGGTCGGCGGCCAGGATCGAGGGGGAGAGGATTGCTTCGTGCAGCATCGCGCCCGGCGGCTCACCAGACATCGAGCACCAGGTGCGACACCTTGGACGCCATCGCCTGCGCTAGCAAGGGCAGGGTATTGTATTCGGACTGCAGCTGGTCGCCGGGGGTGGTGGAGCGCACCATCCCGTTGTCGGTGTAGACCCCGCGCTGCACCTGGATGAGACGGTGGTCGATCATCGCCTGGCCGGAGCGGTTGTCGCGCAGGGTGCAGGTGGTGACGAAGGTGACGGTGAACTTGCTCGCCAGGCCGGTGTCGTTCTCGCGGTTGGCGGCGATTTCGCGGTGGTAGTCGGTGATCGCGACCGAGAGGGTGGCGTCCGCCTCCTGCGGCGAATCGACCACGGTGAGGCGGCCGTCCTCGATGAAGGCCTGCCGGATCTGGGTGGTGAGGATCGCGCGGCTCTGCGGCAGCAGCGTCTTGTTGGTGGCCGGCTCGATGTAGAGCGTGGAAAACGTCAGCTTGGCCGGCGTGCCGAGCTGGTAGTGGGAGCAGGCGGCCAGACCGAGGCAGAGCGCGAGGAGCCAGAGGCGGCGGGCCGCGGTCATGGGGGAGGCCGGCCGCTCAGAAGAACAGGAAGTGCTTCTTCTTCGCGCCGGGGACGACGGTGCCGGTGGCCTTGGCCTCGACGGCGGCCAGGCGCTGCTTGGCCCGCTTGGCGGTGTCGGAGTCCGGATAGGCGGTGATGGCCTCGTTGTAGAAGACGCGGGCGGCGGTGTAATTGTCCCGCTTGTAGAAGTAGAAGTCGCCGATCTTCATTTTGCTGTCGGCCAGGATGCCCTTCATCTTGTCCAGGCCCCGCGCGGCGGCGGCGATGTTGGCGTCGCCCGGGAAGAGGATCATGAAGTCCTCGTAGTAGGTGATGGCCTCGCGGGTCTCGCCCTGGTCGTAATAGGCGCCTTCCACCAGGGAGGCGTGCATCCGGCCCAGCTCGAGGTAGGCGAAGGGGACCAGGACGCTCTGCTGGTAGCCGTTGACCATCCGGTCGAGGGCGTCGATCGCCTCCTCGGTGTCGTGCAGCCGCTCGTAGCCCCGGGCGGCGCTCATCAGGGCCAGAGGGGCGTAGTCGCTGTAGGGGGCGTTGGAGACGACAATCTCGCAGTAGCCGATCCCGCGCTCGCGGCTGCGGAAGAGCGGCAGCCAGCCCCAGACGTGGTTGCGGGCGCCGTCGAGCAGCAGGCTGGCGATCTTGTACTGCTCGCCGATCATCTCGTCGAAGCGCTTTTCGCTCGGGTACCGGGCGATGACGTTCTGCAGGGCCTCGAAGGCCTTGTAGTACTGCTTGCGGGCGAGGCGGAGCCGGGCGACCCGGTAATAGGCCTCGGGCGCGTAGATCGAGGTGGAGTACTTCTTCGCCACCTTCTCGTAGAGGCTGATCGCGGCGTGGGTGCTGCCCTTCTCCTCGTCGTTGCGGGCCCGGTTCATCAGGGCCAGGGCCTGGGGCCCCTGCTCGCCGGTGAGGCCGGCCAGGGCGCCGCCCTCGATCCGCCAGCCGGTGCCGGGTGTCCAGACCAGGTCGGCCTTGGCGCCGGCCGCCGCCAGCAGCGAGAGGACCAAGGCGAGGCCGAGGCGGCGGAGGGGCAGGGCGGGCGAAAGGCGCATGCGGTCGGGGAGGGACAAAGGGTTACCAGCGAACCAGGGCGCTGCCGTAGGTCAAGCCCGCCCCAAACGCGACCAAAAGGACCAGGTCGCCGGGCCGGACCCGCCCCGCCCGGCGGGCCTCGTCCAGCGCGAGCGGGATGGAGGCGGCGGAGGTGTTGCCGTAGCGGTCGACGTTGACGAAAAAGCGGTCCATGGGGAGCTCGAGGTACTGGGCGATGGCTTCGATGATCCGGAGATTGGCCTGGTGGGGGATGACGAGGGCGATCTGATTCGCATCGACCCCCTGTTGTTCCAGAATATCGCGGGCCGCCTCCTCCATCGCCCGGACCGCGATCTTGAAGACCTCCTTGCCCTTCATCTTGAGGAAGTGGGCGCCGTCGGCCACCGTCCGGGCCGAGGCCGGGGCGGCGGCGCCCCCGCCCGGGATCCAGAGCAGCTCCACGTCCTCCCCCAGGGTTCCCAGCCGGGTGCCAAGCAGGCCGCGGCGGCCGCGGGCGAGCGGGTCGGGATCGGGCCCGACCACCACGGCGCCGGCGCCGTCCCCGAAGAGCACGCAGGTCGAGCGGTCCTTCCAGTCCACGATGCTGGAGAGCTTCTCCGCGCCGATCACCAGGGCGCGGTGGTAGCGCCCCGACGCGATCAGCGCGCAGGCGGTGTCGAGCGCGTAGACGAAGCCGGAGCAGGCGGCGTTGAGGTCGAAGCAGGCGGTCGCGGTCGGCAGCCCCAGCTTGTGCTGGATGACGCAGGCGGTCGCCGGCATCGGCATGTCCGGGGTCAGGGTGGCCACCACCAGCAGGTCGACGTCGGCCGGGGCCACCCGGGCGTCCTCCAGGGCCCGCCGGGCCGCCATCACCGCCAGGTCGGAGGTGGCCTCGTTGGGGGCGGCGATCCGCCGCTCATGGATGCCGCTGCGGGTGCGGATCCACTCTTCCGAGCTGTTGACCGTGGGGGCCAGCTCGGCGTTGGTCAGGACCCGCTCGGGGGCGTAGGAGCCGGTGCCGAGGATGACGGCGGAGCGCGGGGGCATGCGGGCCCGTCACTCCAGTTCCGAATGGGGCTGCGCCAGCGCCTCGTTGACGCGGGCGATGTCGGCCTCGATCCGGTGGTTCATGTCCGCCTTGATGATCTCGTTCGCGGCCCGCACCGCGTTCTTGATCGCCTGGCGGTTGGAAGATCCGTGCGCCTTGAAGATGTGGCCGCGCAGCCCGAGCAGCGGCGCCCCGCCGTAGCGCTCGGGATTGACCCGCTCGCGCAGGGCGTGGAACGCGCCCCGGGTGAGGAGGGCGCCGGTGGCCCGGAGGGGATTCGAGCGCAGCTCGTCGCGGAGGATTCCGGAGAAGAAGCGGACCAGCGACTCCCAGCTCTTGACCATGATGTTGCCGACGAAGCCGTCGCACACCACCACGTCGACGCCGCCGGAGAGCCCGTTGGTGCCGTTGCCGCCCTCCTCGTGCTCGGCGAAGACATGGAAGCCCTCGATCGGCCCGACATAGTTGACGATGTCGCCGATGCGCTTGAGCTGCTCGTTGGTCTCGGCGATCAGGGCGTTGCCCTTGCCCTCCTCGGTGCCGATGGTCATCAGGCCGACGCGGGGGCGCTCGACCCCGAGCATGACGCGGCAGTAGTGGCTGCCGAGGACGGCGTTGTGAACCAGGTGCTCCGGCCGGGCCTCCGGGTTGGCCCCGGCGTCGATCAGGACGAAATGGCCGCCCTCGCGCGGGACCACCGCGGCCAGGGCGGGCCGGGCCACGCCCTCCATCGTGCGCAGGCGCAGGGTGCCGCCGGCCATCAGGGCGCCGGTGTTGCCGCAGCTCACCACCACGCCCGCCTCGTTGTTCTTCACCAGCTCGATGGCGCGGACCATGGAGGAGTCCCGCTTCTTCTTCAGCGCCATCAGCGGCTTGTCGTCCATCGTGATGACCTCCGTGGCGTGGAGGAGGCTCAGGCGGGGATCGTTCCGCAGCCCGGCGCGGGCCAGGAGGGGGGTCAGCTGCGCCTCGTCACCCACCAGGGTGATCGGGTTGAGCTGCGGGAACTGATGAAAGGCCAGCTTGATGGCCGCGACGACCTCGGACGGCCCGAGATCGCCGCCCATGGCGTCGACCGCTATGCGGTCCGTGGCGCCGGAAATGGACATGCGGGTCGATCAGGTCTCGACATCGAGGACCTGGCGGCCGCGGTACATTCCGGTGACCGGGTTGACGCGGTGGGGACGGCTGTAGTTGCCGTCGGAGTCGCGCGCGAACTGGGGAGCTTGGAAAGCGTTGGCGGCGCGGCGGTTGGCGCTGCGGCGCTTGGACTGCTTGCGTTTCGGATTGGCCATGGGAAGGAGTGCGGGCGGAGCCGCAAAGAGCTATCGAGTGATCTTGGAAAGGGTCGGATTAAAAGCCGCCCCGGAGGGCCGTCAAACGCAAAAGGTCCCGGGGCCAACCGCAGCATTTTCGCTTTCCGTGGCTTGCATTAGCCCCTTGCCTCGTTCCATGCCCTCCCTCGCCGACCTGACGGCCCAGTTGGCCGCCCGCCGGGACCTGACCGCCGAGCAGGCCGAAGCGGCCGCCGCGGCGCTGGCGGCGCCCGAAGTGCCCGATCCGGCGAAGGCGGACTTCCTCACCGCCCTGGCCCGCAAGGGCGAGTCGGCCGCCGAGGTCGCGGCCTTCGCCCGGGCCTTCCGGGCCCGCGCGGTCGACCCCGGCGTCGGCGCCTGGTCGGCCCGGGCGATCGACGTCGTCGGCACCGGCGGGGACCACGCCGGGGGCTTCAACATCTCCACCCTGGTGGTGCTGGTGCTGGCCAGCTCCGGCGTGGCGGTGATGAAGCACGGCAACCGCGGGATCACCTCGCGCTGCGGCAGCGCCGACCTCTTCGCCGACCTGGGGGTGAACCTCGAGGCCCCGCCGGAGAAGCAGCGCGCGGCGCTGGCCGAGCTCGGCTTCGCTTTCTTCTTCGCCCCGGCCTACCATCCGGCGTTCCGCCACATCGGGCCGGTGCGCAAGGCCCTGGCCGCGCAGGGGCAGCGGACGATCTTCAACATCCTCGGTCCGGTGCTCAATCCGGGCCGCCCGGCCCGCAGCCTGGTCGGCGTCTTCGCCGAATCCTGGGTCGAGCGCCTGGCCGGGGCCCTGACGCTCCTGGGGAGCGAGGCGGGCCTGGTCGGCCACGGCGTCCTCGGGCCCGACCGGGGCATCGACGAGCTGACCACCGCGACGGAGAACCGGGTGAGGGGGCTCGGCCGCCTCGCCTCGGTCGGCGGCACCTGGACCGCCGCGGACTTCGGGCTGCCCGCGTGCGACTTCGCGGAGCTCAAGGGCGGGGACCTGGCCGCCAACCGCGCCCTGATCGATTCCCTGCTCGCGGGCCGGGGCCCGGCGGGCCTGGCCGACACGATCGCGCTGAACGCCTCGGTGGCGCTGTGGATCTGCGGCCTGACCGGGAGCCCTTCCGAGGGCGTGGCGCAGGCGCGGGAGGCCCTGGTGGGGGGCGCGGTGCGGCGCAAGATCGCGGCCACCCGGGAATTCTTCCGCGCATGAGCCGGCGCTACTTCGGGACGGACGGGGTGCGGGGCGCCTACGGCGGCCCGGTGGTGAACGAGCCCTTCTTCGCCCGGCTGGGGGCGGCGGCCGGCGCCTGGGCGGGCCGGCGCGGCGCCGTCCTGATCGGACGGGACACGCGCTTCTCGGGGCCCGCCCTGGCGCAGGCGCTGGGCCGGGGGCTCGGCGCGGCCGGCCTCGAGCCGCGCTCGCTCGGGGTCCTGCCGACCCCGGCCGTGGCCCGCGCCGTGCGCGAGGCCGGCGCGGTCCTCGGCGCCGTCGTCACCGCCTCCCACAATCCGGCCGGCGACAACGGCGTGAAGTTCTTCCAGGCCGACGGCCGCAAGCTGGCGGACGAGGAGGAGGCCCGGATCGAGGCCCTGCTGCCGGAGGAGCCCCCGGCCGGGCCGTCCCCCGCGCTGGCCGAGAGCCGCGGCGCCCTCGAGGCCTACGTGGCGGCGGTCTCCGGCCTGCTTCCCGCCGGCGCGCTCCGCGGCTGGACGGTGGTGCTGGACACGGCCCACGGCGCCACGGCCGAGACGAGCCCCCTCGTCCTGCAGGGGCTCGGCGCCCGGGTCATCGCCCTGGGCGGCGCACCCGACGGCCGTAACATCAACGCCGGGGTGGGCTCGGAGCATCCCGAGGCGCTCGCGGCCCGGGTGGCCGCGGCCGGCGCCCGCCTGGGGGTGGCGCACGACGGCGACGGCGACCGCTGCATCCTTTGCGACGAGCTCGGCGCGGTCCTGGACGGCGACGAAATCCTGACGGTCCTGGCCCTCGACGCGCTGGAGCGGGGCGCCCTGCCGGCGAACACCCTGGTCGTGACCGTGCAGAGCAACCTCGGGGTCGACGCGGCGGTGGCCGCGGCCGGCGGCCGGGTGGTGCGCGCGCCGGTCGGCGACCGCTACGTGGTCGAGCGGATGCGGGCGGAGGGGGCGTCCCTGGGCGGGGAGTCCTCCGGCCACATCGTCTGCGCGGAGATCTCCCCGGCGGGCGACGGCCTGGTGGCGGCGCTCAAGGTGATGGAGGTGATGCGCCGGACCGGCCGGCCCCTGTCGGAGCTGCGCCGGCGGCTGAGGAAGTTTCCGCAGGCGAGCGAGGCGGTGGCCGTGAGGGAGAAGATCCCCCTCGAGCGGATGGCGGCGCTGGGCGCAGCGATCCGGGAGGTCGAGGCCGCGCTGGGCGCGCGCGGCCGCGTACTGGTTCGCTATTCAGGGACGGAGCCGAAGCTGCGTCTGCTGGTCGAGGGCCCGGAGGAGGCCGGGGTGCGCGCGGCCCTGGTGCGGCTGCGGACCGCGGCGCGCGCCGACGGCGCCTGAGCTACCGGCCCGGCCGGAAGCCGAGCCGGCGCGCCTCGGCCAGCTGCGCCAGGGCCTCCGGCTCCTGGCCGAGCCGGTGGAGGAGCAGCGCCAGGTTGTAGCGGATGGCGCCGTTCTTCGGCGCGAGGGCGGCCGCCTTCCGGTAGTGGGCCAGGGCCTCCTGCGGCCGGTTCAAGGAGAGGAGCGCGTTGCCGAGGCTGTCCTCGGCCTCGGGATAGTCGGGCTGGAGCCGCAGGGCGGTCTCGAGTTCCGCCGCCGCCTCCGGCATCCGGGCGGTCGCGGCCAGCAGCGCCGCCAGGTCGTAGTGCGCCGCGGCGGAGCGGGGCTCGGCCGCGAGCGCGGCGCGGTAGCCCCGCTCGGCTCCGGCGAGGTCCCCCGCCAGACGATCCAGGTTGGCCAGGTCGATCCGCGCCTCGGGCGAGCCCGGCCGCAGCCGCAGCACCTCCCGGAATTCCGCGGCGGCGGCCGCGGCCTGTCCGGCCTGGCGCAGGGCGCGCGCCAGGTTGCCGTGGGCCTTGACGTCGCCCGGGTCGAGGCGGACCGCCTCGCGGTACTCGGCGATGGCCTGCGCCTCCTGGCCGTCCTTCTCCAGCGCGATGCCGTAGTCGTAGCGGGCCTGGGGATAGTCCGGGTCGAGGCGGACCGCCTGCTGGTAGTGCAGCAGGGCCGCGCCGTCGCGGCCGAGCGCCGCGAGCGCATTGCCCAGGTCGACGTGCTCCTCGGCCGAGCCGGGATGGAGCCGGAGGGCCTCGGCGAAGTAGGGCAGGGCGTCGGCGGGGCGCCCCCGCTCCTGGAGGATGATCCCGAGGTTGGTGTCGGCCAGCCAGCAGCCGGGATTGCGCTCCAGGGTGGCGCGGTAGAGGGTCTCCGCGTCGCGGTATTCGCCGCTCTGGCGGAAGGTCAGCGCGCCCAGGCCGGCCAGCGCGAGCGCGGCGACGCCCAGCCCCGCCCCCGCGGGCAGGCGGGCCCAGGCGGCCGCGGCCAGGGCGAAGATCCCAAGGCTCGCCAGGTACTGGAAATGGTCGGCGACGAAGGAGAAGAGGAAGGGGTAGACGTTGAAGAACCCGAGGGCGGGGAAGAGTGTGCCGAGGAAGAAGAGCGCCCCGGCCAGCGGCCCGCGCGCGCGGCGCGCCAGGCCGGCGAGGCCGGCGAGGACCAGGAGGGTCGCCAGCGGGAAGATCCACTGCCACCCCTGGCGGGGGTCGACGTCCCAGCGGGGGTAGATGAAGGCGAGGCGGGCCGGCCAGGCCAGCTTGCCCAGGTAGAACCACGGCGCGCGCCCGGCGATCAGCAGCCGCTGGGCGGCGCCCAGGGCGTGGGCCGCGCCGCGTGCCCCGATGTACTGGCGCTCGAACCAGGCCGTGTACAGGCCGCCGGCGATTCCCGCCGCGAACCAGGGGGCGAGCGGCAGGAGGTCCCGCCGCGCGTCGATCCGCCCGTTCCGCCACCAGAGCGCGACCAGCAGCGCGGCCGGGAGGGTCGCGGTCACGCTCTTGCTGCCCAGGGCCAGGAGGAAGAGGACGGTGGCGCCCGCCCAGGCCCCGGGGGAGCGGGTGCGCGCGAAGCGGAGGTAGGCCAGCGCCGCCGCCAGGTAGAAGAAGCCGGAGAGCGCGTTCTTCTGCTCGGAAATCCAGGCGACCGACTCCGCCATGACCGGATGCAGCGCGAAGAGGCCGGCCGCCAGCCAGGCGGCCCGGCGGCCGAGGCCCAGCCGCAGCAGCAGCGCCGCCGCCAGGCAGGCGGAGGCCGCGTGCAGCAGCTCGTTGGCGAGGTGATAGCCGAGGACCGCGTCCCCCCAGAGCCGGTGCTCGATCCAGAAGGCGGTGTGGGCGACCGGGTAGTACTGGGCGGTCGCGCCCGGCTGGAACCAGATCCGCGCCAGGCCCCGCGCCGAGCGCAGGTCCGGGCGCGTGAGGTGGAAGTCGTCGTCCCAGACCGGAGCGCCCCGCTGCGCGGGCGCGTACGCCGCCAGCACTGCGGCGAGCAGGAACAGGCCGGCGGCAAGCGCGGCGAGGCGGGGGCGGGCCGGGGCGGTCATCTCAGGATCCCCCCGGGAGCCTGGCCAGCAGCGCCTGCGCCGGCGGGAAGCCCGGCCTCAGGCGCAGCGCCGCCCGGCAGTGGGCGGCAGCCTCCGCCGGATGCCCCGCGTCCGCCAGGGCCTGGGCCAGGTTCACCTGCGCGTCGGGGTCGTCGGGCCGGAGCTCCGCCGCGCGGCCGAAGTGGGCGATGGCGTCGGCCAGCCGGCCGCCCTCCGCCAGGGCGATGCCCAGGTTGTAGTGGAGGTCGGGATTGTCCGGATCCTGGGAGAGGGCCGCCGCCAGCGCCTCGGCGGCCTCGCCCGAGCGCCCGGCCTGGAGCAGGGCGGCGCCGAGGCTTTCCCTCAGGGATGCGCGGCCGGGATTCGCGGCCAAGGCCCGCCGAAACTGCTCGGCGGCCTCGTCCGCGCGCCCGGCCGCCAGCAGCGCCGCGCCCAGGTCGCCGCGGATCTCGTCGTAGTCGGGGGCCGCGGCGAGCGCCGCCTCGTACTGCGCGATGGCCTCCGGCATGCGGCCGGCGCGGGCGAGGACGTTGCCGAGGCCATAGTGCGCCTTGGCGTAGCGAGGCTCGAGCTCGAGCGCCTTGCGGTAGGCGGCGGCGGCGCCGGGGAGGTCCTGCTGGGCGAAGAGGGCGGTGCCGAGGTCGTATTCGGCCAGGGCGTTGTCCGGCTTGAGGCGGAGCCCCTCCCGGATCTCGGCGGTGCCGGGGCCCGGCGAACCCCCGTCGAGCAGGGTGACGCCGAGGTTGAGATGGCTCATCCATGACGCCGGGTTTCGCTCCAGGCTCGCCCGGTAGAAGGTCAGAACGTCGGCGTAGGTGCGGGCCTGCGCGAAGCTCAGGCCGCCGAGCAGCAGCAGCACGGCCGCCGCGGCCCCCCGGGCCGCGGGCAGCCCCGCCCAGCGGCGCCAGGCGCCCGCCGCCGCGGCGAAGATCCCCAGGCAGGCCAGGTATTGGAAGTGGTCGGCGACGTAGGAGAAGATGAAGGCGAAGATGTTGAAGAAGCCGAGGACCGGGAAGAGGGAGCCGGCGAAGAAGAAGGCGGCGGCCGCGCCCGCGCGCGCCCCGCGGCCGCCCCGCCGGGCCCATCCCGCGAGGGCCCCGAGCAGGGCGAGGGCGGCGAGCGGGTAGGCCCAGGAGGCCGGCCGGGAGGGATCGATCCGCCAGCGCGGATAGATGAACGCGAGGTGGGCCGGCCAGAGCAGCTTGGCGAGGTAGAACCAGAGCGCGCGGCCGGCGACCAGCAGGCGGCCGGCCGGCCCCAGCCCGAAGTCGCCGCCCTGCGCTCCGACCACGCTGTGCTCCACCCACGCGGTGAAAAGCCCGGCGGCGGCGCCGATCGCGAACCAGGGCAGCAGCGGGCGCGCGTCGCGCCGCCAGGACAGCGCGCCCCGGCGCCACCAGAAGGCGACCAGCAGCGCCGCCGGGAGCGTGGCGGCGACGCTCTTGCTCAGGACCGCGAGGACGAAGCAGGCGGTGGCCAGGGCGTAGGCGCGCCGCCCCCGCCGCGCGTCGAAGTCAAGGTACGCCAGGGCCGCGAGGAGGTAGCAGAGGGTCGAGAGGGTGTTCTTCTGCTCGGAGATCCAGGCGACCGATTCGACGCAGACCGGATGGAGGGCGAAGAGCCCGGCGCCCAGCCAGGCCCCGAGGGAGGGCGCGGGGTGTGGCTCCGCCCCCTCCGGCCGCCAGAGCGACTCGAGCGCCCAGGCGAAGAGGCAGGCCGACCCCGCGTGGAGCAGGACGTTGACCAGATGGTATCCGAACGGCGCGTCGCCCCAGAGCCGGTGCTCCAGCCAGAAGGCGCTGTGCAGGACGGGATAGTACTGCTCGGTGGCCCCGACCTTGAACCAGATGCGCAGCAGCCCGGAAAGGGGCCGCAGGGCCGGCCGCGTGACGTAGTCGAGGTCGTTCCAGACGAAGCCCCCCCGCAGGGCGGGGACGTAGGCGAAGAGGGTCGCCGCCGCGACGCAGGCGGCGCCGGCGAGGGGGGGCACCGGCGGCGGGGCCGGGCGGGCGGGGCGCTCGGCCGTCACACCCGGAAGGCGGCCCCCAGCCGGCGGCCGAGGAGGACGCCCGCCGCGGCGACCAGCGCGCCGAGGAAGGCCATGGTCCAGACCCCGAGGGCGCTGGCGATGAACTTGCCATCGCCCAGGAGCTGGTAGAGCTCGAGGATGGCCTTGGTGATGGGATAGTACGCCTGCTTCTGCGCGAGGATGAGCGAATCGCTCACCTCGAGCACCGCGAAGGCGAAGGCGAGCAGGCCCCCGGCGATGAGATTGGCCGAAATCAGCGGGAGGGTGATCCGGCGGAGGGTCCGCAGCGGCGGGCAGCCCAGGTTTTGGGCCGCCTCCTCCAGGGTCTCGCTCACCTGGCCGAATCCCGCCACCGCGGCGCGCACCACGTAGGGCAGGCGCCGGATGGCATAGGCGATCACGAGCAGGGCCGCCGGGTTCTCGACCGGATCGAGGAAGGCGAAGAGCCGGCCCTTCTGGGCCATGGCCAGGAAGCCGAAGGCGAGGACCACCCCCGGGACGGCCAGCGGCAGCATGGCGAAGGCGTCCAGCGCCCGGCGCCCGGGGATCCGGGAGCGGGCGATGACCGCGGCGATGCCGACCCCGAGCACCAGGTCCAGGACCGTCGCCAGCGCCGAATACTTCAGGCTGTTGCCGATCGCCGGAACCGTCAGCTCGTGGCCGAGCGCGAGGTGGAAATTCTCCAGGGTCCAGGAGCGCGGCAGGACCGAGCCGTACCAGTCGCGGGAGAAAGCCACGAGGATGACCCCGAGGTGGGGGAGCAGGGCGAGCGCCGCGACCAGCGCGCATCCCCCCGTGCAGAGCCAGGCGCGGGCGGGCGGCAGCGCCCGGGCCTGGGCGGCCGGGCCCGCCCGGGCCATCATGGCATGGCCCGCCCGCCCGAACAGCCCCCGGCCCGCCACGTAGAGCCCGAGCGAGGCGGCGAGCACGACGGCCACCAGCGCGTAGGGGAAGGGGTTCCCGCCGATGTCCTCCAGCCCATAGTAGATCTGAACGGCGCTGACCCGGGCGTAGTCGAAAATCAGGGGGGTGCCGAGGTCGGTGAACGACCAGATGAAGACGATGGTGCCCCCGGCGAAGAGCCCCGGGCGGATCAGGGGCAGGGTGATGCGGAAGAACCGCCGCAGGCCGGTGCAGCCCAGGTTCTCGGCGGCCTCCTCCATCGCCGGATCCACGTTGGCCAGCGCCGCCGCCGCGTTGAGGTAGACGATGGGGTAGAGGGAGAGGGCCTCCACCGCCGCCACGCCCCAGAAGCGGTCGGCGCCCAGCCAGTCGAAGGTCCACCCCGGCGGCCGGAGGTGGAGCGCGACGAGGAGGGCGTTGAGGGCGCCGTACTGGCCGAGAAGCTGGCGGATGCCGATCGCCCCGGCGAAGGGCGGCAGGATCAGCGGCAGGAGCAGCAGCGAGGCGAACGCCTCCTTGCCGGGGAAGCGGAAGCGGCCCAGCGCCACCGCCAGCGGCACGGCCAGCGCCAGCGCGAGCGCGGTGGAGACGGCGGCGAGGAGGAAGGAGTTGCGCAGGGCGACCAGGTAGGTCGGGTCGGAGAGGATCGCCCGCAGCGTCGCCGCCGAGAAGTGGCCGTCGGCGTCGATGAAGCCCCCGCGGAGGATCTGCGCCAGCGGCCAGAAGAAGAAGGCCGCGAAGAAGAGCAGGGTCAGGCCGAGGACAAGGCGCGCGAGCGGCTGCGACACGCGGGCAGTCTGCCCGCGCCCTGTCGGCACCGGCAAGGCTTCTTTACTTTTTGCCCCCCATGAAGTAGCCCAGCGACGATGGATACAGGGCAGACCGCTCCGAGCGCCCCCGGGCGCAGCCTCGAGGAGGCGCACCGGAGTATCGCCGTTCCGGCGGGCGCGGGCTTCTGGCGGAAGCTGGCGGCCTTCTCCGGGCCGGGCTACCTGGTGGCGGTGGGCTACATGGACCCGGGCAACTGGGCCACCGACATCCAGGGCGGGTCGGCCTTCGGCTACACCCTGCTCAGCGTCATCCTGGTCTCGAACGTGATGGCGATCCTGCTGCAGGCGTTGAGCGCGCGGCTGGGGATCGCCACCGGCCGCGACCTGGCCCAGGCCTGCCGCGAGCATTATTCGCGGCCGGTCAGCTTCGCCCTGTGGATCCTCTGCGAGGTCGCCATCGCCGCCTGCGACCTGGCGGAGGTGATCGGGACGGCGATCGCGCTGAACCTACTTTTCCACCTGCCGCTGGTCTGGGGCGTATCCTTCACCGCGCTGGACGTGCTGGTGGTCCTCTGGCTCGGGCACCACGGCTTCCGCTGGCTGGAGATCCTGGTGGTCTCGGTCATCCTCCTGATCGGCCTGTGCTTCGGCTTCGAGCTCTTTTTCGCCAGGCCCGCCGCCGGCCCCCTGCTGCTCGGCCTGCTGCCCAGCCCCGAGATCCTGCGGCAGCCGGACATGCTCTACGCCGCGATCGGGATCATCGGCGCCACGGTCATGCCCCACAATCTCTACCTGCACTCCTCGATCGTGCAGACCCGCAAGTACGACCAGAGCTCGCCCGGCCGCGCCGAGGCGGTCCGCTTCGCCTCGCTCGACTCCTTCCTCGCCCTGATGTTCGCGCTGCTGATCAACGGCGCCATCCTCGTCGTCTCGGCGGCCACCTTCCACGCCCGCGGCCGGAACGACGTGGCCGCGATCCAGGACGCCTACCGCCTCCTTTCCCCGATGCTGGGGGCGGGGCTGGCCAGCGTGGTCTTTGCCGTCGCGCTCCTCGCCTCCGGCCAGAATTCGACCCTGACCGGGACCCTGGCCGGGCAGATCGTGATGGAGGGCTTCCTCGACTTCCGGATGCGGCCCTGGCTGCGCCGGCTCATGACCCGGCTGCTGGCGGTGGTTCCGGCGGTGGTGGTCGCCGCCCTCTACGGCATGCGGGGCGCCGACCACCTCATCATCCTCAGCCAGGTGATCCTCAGCCTGCAGCTGCCCTTCGCCGTCATTCCCCTCGTCCTCTTCACCGGCGACCGGCGGAAGATGGGCGAGCTGGTCACCCCCCCCTGGCTGCGGATCCTGGCCTGGGCGGCGACCGCGGTCATCCTTGTTCTCGACGCCAAATGGGTGCTCGATTATTTCGGGCTGACCGGACACGCCGGCTCCTGACCCCATGTACCACCGCATCCTGGTCGCCCTGGAGAATGGACGCGCCGACGAGGCGCTGGTGCTCCACGTGGAGGCGCTGGCCCAGAAGCTGGGCTCGGAGCTGCTCCTGCTGCACGTGGCCGACGGATGGGCCGCGCGGCACTTCGACGAGCTGAAGCTGGCCGAGTCCGACGAGATGCGGGCGGACCGCGCCTATCTGGAAGGGATGGCCGCCCGGCTGCGCGCCGCCGGGCTGAGCGCGGCGACCGAGCTGGCGCGGGGCAATCCCCCCACCGAGATTCCCCGGGTGGCGGCGGAGAAGGCCTGCGACCTGATCGCGATGGCCGGGCACGGCCACAAGCTGATCGGCGACATCTTCTACGGCAGCACCATCGACAAGGTGCGCCACAACACCGCGATTCCGGTGCTGGTCGTGCGCCAGGGCGAGCCGGGGCCCGCCTGAGGGCCTATTCGACCACCGAGACGCTGCGGTGGGCCTTGTCGAACTTGACCGTCCCCGCCTTGAGGGCGAAGAGGGTCCAGTCGCGGCCGACGCCGACATTCTTGCCGGGGTGGATCTTGGTGCCGCGCTGGCGGACGATGATGTTGCCCGCGATGACCGCCTGGCCGCCGTAGAGTTTGACGCCCAGCCGCTTGGAGTGGCTGTCGCGACCGTTGGTAGATGTTCCCTGACCTTTCTTGTGCGCCATGGCGGAAAATTAGACTTTGATGGACTCGATCTTGATGACGGAAAGCTCCTGGCGGTGGCCCTGCTTGCGCTCGTATCCCTTGCGCTTCTTCTTCTTGAAGACGATGATCTTGTCGCCGCGGCGGTTTTCCAGGACCTTGGCCGAGACCGAGGCGCCCGAGAGGGTGGGCTTGCCGACCTTGAAGCCGTCGCCCTCGCCCGCGGCGAGCACGTCCTTGATCTCGACGGTCGCGCCCGCTTCCGTCTCCGGATAGCGGTCCACCACGAGGATGTCGCCTTCGGACACCGTGAACTGTTTGCCCTGGGTTTTGATCGTCGCCTTCATGAATAAAAGGAGAACTAAATCATCCGCGGCGCCCGGGGCGCAAGCGGAAAACGGCGGGGATCGCCGCTAACTCCCATGGGGCGCGTCCTTTCCCCCCGCCGCTGGCGGGACGGCCACACCGCCGCCCTGGCCCGCTCGCTGCTGGGCCAGCGGCTGGTCCGGCTCCATCCGGACGGCCGGCGCGAGGCCCGGGCCATCACCGAGGTCGAGGCCTACCACGGCGAGGAGGACCTGGCCTGCCATGCCAGCCGGGGCCGGACCGCCCGGACCGAGGTCCTCTATGGCGCCAGCGGAGCCTGGTACGTCTATCTCTGCTACGGCATCCACGAGATGCTCAACCTGGTGGTCGGGCCGCCGGGGCACCCGGCGGCGATCCTGATCCGGGGGGTGGAGGGCATCAGCGGCCCGGGCCGGCTCACCCGCGCCCTGGAGATCGGCCGCGCGCTCAACGGCCGCCCGGCGGCGCGCGCCAGCGGCCTGTGGATCGAGGAGGGCCCGGCCGTGCCCCGGGCGCAGATCGAGGCCTCGCCGCGGGTCGGGATCGACTACGCCGGGCCGATCTGGTCGGCCAAGCCCTGGCGCTTCACCTGGAGGCGGCCGGCGGATGGTAGTCCGCCAGGGTCGCGAGCCCGGAGCCGAAGTTGAACGAGACCTGGAAGCGCACCGGCAGCCGCCGCGCGTCGCGGGAGATCCACACCTTCACCGTCGAGCCCCGCTTGAACATCCCCTTGGGAGGGGTCTTCTCCATCCGCGGCTCGAGCAGCACGGTGTCGAAGTCCCCCAGGTTGGTCGAGACCTCCTCGTACGCCAGGGCATGGATGGTGAGCTGGTAGAACTCGTCGCCGAAGAGCACCAGGGCGTCGTGGGTCTGGCCGGGCCGCAGGTTCCAGGTGCGGGCGAGGAGAAGGCAGGTGATGAGGTCGGTGGGGTCGCCCGGGGGCAGCGGCAGGATCCGGGTGGGCTGGGGCGGCTGGGAGGCGGTGAATTCCGCCTGGCGGCGGCGGTAGTCGAACACCACCGTGTCGGCCGCCTTGCGGCCGCGGGTGTCGCTGGTCTCGCCCAGCCAGAGCAGCTTGCCGCTGGCGAGGTCGTAGAGGGACTCCGCCTGGGCCCGGAAGGGGAGCAGCAGCCAGGCCAGGCCGCGGGTCGAGGTGACGGTGGTGATCCGCATCTGCGGGCGCCCCTGCGGGTCCTGCACCGCATGGGCCGCGACCTTGATCAGCCCCGCGCCCGGGACGATCACCCAGGAGACGTGGTAGGTGAGGGCCTCGCCGTCCCCCAGCGCCAGGGCAGGCGCCGCGGCCGCCAGGCCCGGCAGGGCGAGGAGCGCGCTCAGCAGCGAGAAGATGATGCGGAAACGAGGCAAAGAGGTTTATAGAAAAGGCGATTGCCGCTTTGATCCAGGGCATTTTTGGCTAACTTGCGCGTTTCGCCCATGGCCCTCCCTCCGCCCATCCACGTCAAAGGCGCGCGCGAGCACAACCTCAAGAACCTCGACCTGCGCATCCCGCGCGGGAAGCTGGTGGTGGTGACCGGGCCGAGCGGCTCGGGCAAGTCGTCGCTGGCCTTCGACACCATCTACGCCGAGGGCTACCGCAAGTACATGGAGAGCCTCTCGACGCAGGCCCGCCAGGTCCTCGACCAGCTCAGGCGCCCCGACGTCGACTACATCCACGGGCTCTCCCCGGTCCTGGCGATCGAGCAGCGGACCGGCGGGGGCTCCCCGCGGAGCACGATCGCGACCGCCACCGAGATCGCCGACTACGCCCGGCTGTGCTGGGCGCTGGCCGGCGAGCAGCGCTGCCCCAAGGACGGAGGCCGGGTGGTGCAGCGCTCGCTCGACGACAACGTCGCCCGGGTGCTGGCCGAATGCTCCGGGCAGCGGGTGATGCTGCTCGCCCCCTTCCTCCGGGCCAAGTCGAGCGTCCTGCGCGAGGAGCTGCCGCGGCTGCGCCAGCGCGGCTTCCAGCGCGTCCGCCTCGGCGGGGAGATCCGCGCGCTGGACGAGCCGAACCTCCTGCCCTCCGGCCCGGGGGAGCACGCGGTCGAGGTGGTGGTGGACCGCCTCGTGGCCTCCGCCGACCACCGCTCGCGCCTCGCCGATTCGCTCGAACTCGCCTTCCGCGAGGGGCGCGACCGCGCCCTGGTCCTGGCCCAGCCCGCGCCCGAGGCGCCCTGGCGCGAGCTGCCCCTCAGCCAGTCGCTGGCCTGCGAGGTCTGCGGCGACGTCTTCGAGAAGCTCACCCCGCGCCATTTCTCCTTCAACCACAGCGAGGGGGCCTGCCCCGACTGCGGCGGGCTGGGGCGGAAGCTCCACTTCGTGCCCGAGCTGCTCGTGCCCGACCCGGAGAAGTCCGTGCGGGAGGGCGCGATCAAGCCCTGGCGGATCGGGGGAAAGAACCTGATCATCAAGCACAACGCCGTGCTCAAGCAGCTGGCGGAGCAGCTGCCCTTCGACGCGGACCAGCCCTGGCGCTCGCTGCCCGAGGCCCTCCGCCGGACGCTGCTGCACGGGGCGGGGGAGCGGCTCTTCGCCTTCAAGCTCCGGCGCATGCGCGAGGCCAAGGCGATGCCCTTCCCCGGAGTCATCGCCGACCTGGAGGAGAGCTTCCGGCACACCGCCAGCGACGGCTTCCGCGCCCGGCTCACGACCTTCATGGTCAGCGGCGAGTGCCCCGCCTGCCACGGCTCCCGGCTCAACCCCCGCAGCGCGGCGGTGACCCTGGGGGCGGGCTTCACCTTCCCCCGCTTCATGGCCCTCGACATCGCCGCCGCCCACGCCTGGAGCCGGGAGCTGGCGGGCCGCTTCAGCGGAAACGGGGCGCTGCAGGAGGTGGCGGCGGGGATCGAGCAGCGCTTGGGCTTCCTGCGCGAGACCGGCCTCGGCTACCTCACGCTCGATCGCGACTACGCCACCCTCTCCGGCGGCGAGGCGCAGCGGGTGCGCCTGGCGACCCAGCTGGGGATGGGGCTGATGGGCGTGATCTACGTGCTGGACGAGCCGAGCATCGGCCTCCATCCCCACGACAACGAGCGCCTGCTCGAGCAGCTGCGCTCGCTGCGCGACCGCGGCAACACCGTCCTGGTGGTGGAGCACGACGAGGAGACCCTCCGCGCCGCCGACGAGATCATCGAGCTCGGGCCGGAGGCGGGGACCGAGGGCGGGCAGCTGCTCTTCCAGGGCACCCCCGCGGCCTGCGCCGCCCAGCCGGCCCGCGTCTCGCGGACCGGGCCGTACCTGGCCGGGACGATGGCGGTGGGCAAGGACGCCGCGGCCAAGCCGCCGGGCGACGCCTGGCTCAACGTGCGCGAGGCGCGCGAGCACAACCTGCGCGGGATCGACGCCAAGTTCCCGGTGGGGCTCCTGACCTGCGTCACCGGGGTCTCCGGCTCGGGCAAGAGCACCCTGGTCAACGACATCCTGGCGGCGGCCGCGGCGCGGAAGCTCAACGGGGCGAAGACCGTCCCCGGAAAGCACCGCCGGATCGAGAACCTCGAATTCTTCGAGAAGCTGGTCCAGGTCGACCAGGAGCCGATCGGCCGGAGCCCGCGCTCCAATCCCGCGACCTACGTCGGGCTGCTCGACATCCTGCGCGACCTGTTCGCCCAGGTCCCGCTGGCCAAGGTGCGCGGCTACAAGTCGAGCCGCTTCTCCTTCAACGTCCGCGGCGGCCGCTGCGAGCGCTGCCAGGGCGACGGCGTGATCAAGCTCGACATGCAGTTCATGGCCGACGCCTACGCCCCCTGCCCGAGCTGCGGGGGCCGGCGCTTCAACCGCGAAACCCTAGAGATCCTCTTCCACGGGAAGTCGATTGCCGACGTGCTGGAGATGACGGTGCGGGAGGCGACCGCGCTGTTCCGCAACATCCCCCGGGCGCTGGACAAGCTGGCCACGCTCGAGGCGGTGGGCCTGGGCTACCTCACCCTCGGCCAGTCCGCCCTGACGCTTTCCGGCGGGGAGGCGCAGCGGCTCAAGCTCTCGCTCGAGCTGAGCAAGCGGCAGCAGGGCGACACCCTCTACGTCCTGGACGAGCCCACCACCGGGCTCCACTGGGTGGACATCCAGCGGCTGATGGACTTGCTCTTCAAGCTGCGCGACGCCGGCAACACCGTGATCGTGATCGAGCACAACCTGGACGTCGTCAACCTGGCCGACTGGCTGATCGACCTGGGGCCGGGGGGAGGGGCGGAGGGGGGGCGGATCGTGTACAGCGGCCCGCGCGAGGGAATCGAGGCCGAGGCCGCCTCGCTCACCGGCCGCGCCCTGGCCCGCCGCCGCGCGGGCCGCCCCGGGCAATCCGCTCGCGGTTAAGGAATTGTGTCTTTTGGGCGCAAAGCCGGGGTCCCGCTTGCGGTTTGGCCTTCCAACTGCTTTGATACGCGGTTCGGGGAATCTCCCTATTGCCATCCATCCATGAAAAGCACCACGAAATCCACCAAGTCGCCCGCCCCTGCGACGATTTCCTCCCTTGCGCCCGCCCCCGCGCCGAAGCTCGCCCGCGCCCCGCGGGTCAAAAAGAACGGGAACGGGGCGGCCGACCCGGCCGCCACCGGCCCGACCGTGATCACCGCCCGGATCGACGTCGGTTTCGGCAACGCCCTCTACGTCCGCGGCGAGGGCCCGGGCCTGAGCTGGACCAAGGGCCTGCCGCTGACCTGCGTCTCGGGCGACACCTGGACCGTCTCCCTGCCGGGGGCGACCCGCGCGGTCATCTTCAAATTCCTGCTGAACGACGAGACCTGGAGCCGCGGCGAGGACTACACCGCGCTGCCCAGCTCCGCCCAGGAGTACAGCCCGAGCTTCTGAACCCCTAGTCGGGGTTGATCTCCCGCAGGGTCCGGGCCGCCTCGGCGATCGCGGCGTCGCGGTCGCGCAGCTGGTCCGGCCCGCGCCGGAGGCAGCGCACCCGCACCCGCGAGAAGGGCCGGGGCAGGTAGAAGCCGTCCCAGCTCTTCAGGCGCCAGGCCGACTCGAAGCGGCCGCCGAGCAGCAGCACGGTGGCGCCGCTGTGCCGCGCCACGATCACGGCCCCCGGCTTGAAGTCGTAGCAGGGGCCGCGGGGCCCGTCCGGGGTGATGCCGACGTCGTGCCCGGCGCGGAGCACCCCGACCAGGGCCGTCGCCGCCTCCCGGCCGTCCCGGCTGCTCGATCCGCGCACCGCCCGCAGCCCGGCCAGCGAGAAGAAGGCCGCCAGCCACGCGCCGTCCCTGCTGGAGCTGACCAGGCCGTAGACCGGCCGCCCGCGGCGGTAGCGCCGGAACCATTCCGCCACCAGGAAAAGCCGGTTGTGCCAGAGGACGAAGGCGAGGGGACGGCTCTGGTCCTCGAAGGCCCGCCGCTCCTCCGGGTCGATCTCGAAGGTCAGGGTCCGCGCCCAGATTCTCGCCACCAGCCCCAGCGGCCAGAGCACGAGGCGGCGCCAGCCGCCGATGACGTGGGGAGCCGAAGCCATGGCGGGCCAGCTTGCGGAGCGATTTCGATTCTCCAATCCCCAAAATCGGGCACAGTGCCGCCCGTGCCCGAGTTCCCGGCCTGCCCGCACCTGCCCGCGCCCCGCCCGGGGCTCGACTGGACCCTGCTGGCCTTCCACCGCGACGCGCACCGCGGGGCGGACTTCTACCTCGACTGCCTCGAGTACGCGCACGCGCTGTGGGGCCGGGGGCTGGCGGCCCGGGCCATGCTCTGCCTCGACCGGGCCTTCGGGGCGGAGCTGAGCGGCGGCGAGCCGGTGCTGGCCGAGTGGCCGCTGCCCTACGCGGCGGTGGTGTGGCTGCTGCGCCACACCCCCGAGGGCGTTTTCCTCGGAAACCCGCGCGTGCATTTCCAGCACTACGCCGGCCGGATGAACGAGCCGCGCCGCGAGCAGCGGCGCTGGCGCGCCTGGGCCTGCTGGGCCCTGGCGCGGCGGGTGTGCCCGGACCTGCCCGGCGACCCGCGGCACGCGGTGGAGGAGCCGGACGCCGCCCGGATCGAGCGCGAGCTGCGGTCCCACGGCTTTGCCGGGGAACCGGAGCTGTGGCGGCGGGTGCTGGCCGGCGCCTGAGCGTCCCCGCCTAGAGATTGGGGTTGCGGCCCCCCCGGCCTCCGCGTCAAAAGCGTTCAACCCCTTATGCCCCAGGCTATTCATCTCGCCCCGATCGATTATGCCATCCTGCTGATCTATTTCCTCTTCGTGCTCGGCATCGGCTGGGCGCTGAAGCGGCACATGAAGGCGAGCTCGGACTTCTTCCTCTCCGGGCGCTCGATTCCCGCCTGGATCACGGGCCTCGCCTTCATCTCCGCCAACCTGGGAGCGCAGGAGGTGATCGGGATGGGGGCCTCCGGCGCCAAGTACGGCATCACCACCAGCCACTTCTACTGGATCGGCGCCATCCCGGCCATGGTCTTCCTCGGGATCTTCATGATGCCGTTCTATTACGGCTCGAAGGCCCGCTCGGTCCCGGAATACCTCAAGCTGCGCTTCGACGAGAAGACCCGGGGCCTGAACGCGATCTCCTTCGCGGTCATGACCGTCTTTTCCTCCGGCATCTCGCTCTACGCGCTGGCCCGGCTCCTCGAGCTGCTGCTCGGCTGGCACTTCGGCAACAGCATCGCGATTTCCGCGGCCATCGTGCTGGTCTACATCTGCCTGGGCGGCCTGACCTCGGCGATCTACAACGAGGTCCTGCAGTTCTTCATGATCGTCTTCGGCTTCGCCCCGCTGGCCTGGCTGGGGCTGAAGGACGTGGGCGGGTGGGCCGGGCTGCAGGCCCGGCTGGCGAAGATCGCCACCGAGCAGCATTACGCGGCCGGCACCTGGACCGAGTCGTGGAGGCACATGGGCAGCGCCTCGGCCAACCCGATGGGCGTGGAATGGTTCGGCCTGGCCATGGGCCTGGGCTTCGTCCTCTCCTTCGGCTACTGGTGCACCGACTTCCTGGTGGTGCAGCGCGCGATGGCGGCCGACTCCATGTCCTCCGCCCGGCGCACCCCGATCATCGCCGCGTTCCCCAAGATGCTCTTTCCCTTCATCGTGATCCTGCCCGGCATGGCGGCGATCGCGCTGACCACGGACCACCGCGGGGGCTTCGCACTCCCGATGGCCAACGGCGCGCCCGACTACAACATGGCGACGCCGATGATGCTGGGGCACTACCTCCCGCCCGGCCTGCTCGGGCTGGGATTCACCGCCCTGATGGCCTCGTTCATGTCGGGCATGGCCGGCAACGTCACCGCCTTCAACACCGTCTGGACCTACGACATCTACCAGAGCTACGTCGCCCCGGGAAAATCGGACGCCCATTACCTCTCGATGGGCCGGCTCGCCACCATCTTCGGCGTGCTGATCAGCGTGGTGGTGGCCTACGCCAGCCGGCACTTCAACAACATCATGGACCTGTTGCAGCTGGTCTTCGCCTTCGTCAACGCCCCGCTCTTCGCCACCTTCCTGCTCGGCATGTTCTGGAAGCGGGCCAACGGCCACGGCGCGTTCTTCGGGCTGCTGCTCGGCACCGCCGCCGCCGCCGTCCACCATGGCCTCACCCTCCCGCAGGGCGAGAGCCCGGCGATGCTCGCCGGCGGCTGGCTGGGCGGGGTGCTGCACACCTATCCGAGCCCGATGGCCCAGAACTTCTGGACCGCGATCTTCGCCTTTGCCGTCTGCCTCCTGGTGACGGCAGGCGTCTCGCTCGCCACCGGCCACAACAAGACCGAACCGGAGTTGCGCGGCCTGGTCTATTCGCTCACCCCGCAGCCGAAGGAGGAGGCCGAACCCTGGTACCGCCGGCCGGTCACCCTGGGGATCATCGTGCTGGCGGTGACCCTGGCCCTCAACCTGATCTTCGCCTGAGCCGCCGCACCCTCCTCCCGCCATGAACTTCGACCTCCGCCTCCCGCTCGGCCTGCTTTTCACCCTCTTCGGCCTGATGCTGGTGATTTATGGATTTATAGGCGACCCAGCGGCTTACGCCCGCTCGCTGGGCATCAACGTGGACCTGGGGTGGGGCGCCGTGCTGCTCGCCTTCGGGCTGGCGATGCTGGGGCTGGCGCTGCGCGCCCGGAGGCGCCGGTAAAAACACTTGCCGGGGCTCGGCCCCGGAAGGAGACTCCCCGCCCACCAAGCAACCTCGCGGGGTCGGCCCGTATCACTCGGACCGACGCCGCTTTTCGGGACAACATGGAAGACGAAGCTGACAAGGAGGCCCCGCCTGCGGCGGACTTCAACAAAATCGACCTGAGCCAGCTGCAAGGGTTCAGTTTCGGGACCCAGTGGACCCAGGACAAGGCCTCCCCCGGCCGGTCCGACTCCCGCGAGCGGCCCCGGCGCGAATTCCGCCACGACGACGGCGGCGAACGCGCCGGCGGGCACAAGGACCGGCGCGCCTTCCGGCGCCCCAGCGGGGGCGAAGGCGCCCCCGGCTCGGGCCCCGAGGCCTCGCGCGGCGCCGGCGGCGAACACCGCGGCGGCCCGCGGCGCCCCCATGGCCATGGCGGGTACGAAGGCGGCCCCCGCCGCCGCGGTCCCGAGCGCGAGGCCCCGCCCTACGTCAGCCCCTATTTTGCGGCCACCTTTTATCCCGAGGACGCGAGCTTCGGCGCGCTGGTGAAGACCATCCGCGCCAGCTGCCGCACCATCGAGCTCTTCGAGATCGCCCGGACGGTCCTGGCCAAGCCCGACCGCTTCACCGTGCTGGTGGGGCGGAAGACGGCGGAACGGGCGCCGGACGGCGCGGCTCCGGCCGAGGCCGCGCCCCCGCGCGCGCCGCTCTACGTCTCGGTGCCCGACGGGATCCCCTTCGAGAGCGAGGAGGCCGCTGTCACCCATGTGATGAGCAAGCATCTCGGCCTCTTCTTCGATCAGGCCGAGGTCGAAATCGAACCGCCGAAGGGCAATTTCCAGGTCGTCAGCCGCTGCACCATCACCGGCGAGCTGCTCGGGCCGCCCAACTACCATCGCTACAACCAGATCGTCCAGCAGCACCACGCCGAGCGGATCGACCGCATGTCCCTCGAAGCCTACCGCTCGCGGATCGAAAGCGTGCGCGACCCCGAGCTGATCAAGCAGTGGCTGGAGAAGATGAAGAAGGCCACCCGCTACACCTGGAAAGCGCCGGCCCGCCCGGAACCGCCCGCGCCGGCGGCCCCCGCCGCGGCTCCGGCCCCC
>DASZWO010000018.1:0-3886 GCA_035546595.1 Opitutaceae bacterium | reverse complement strand
GGCTCTGCGTATGCGGGGCCCCGTTCGGAGCCGTTCGATGCGTGGGCGGAGCCAGTGATCCAGTCGAAGATGACGGTTGAGGAGGCGAAGGCTCTGGTTGCGGAGCGGACCAAGCCGCAGACGGAGTGGAAGGGCCCGACGACGGGTCCGAAGGCGACGACGGAGGATGCGACGATCGTCTACGTCTCGGCGGACCAGTCGTACGTGTCGTTCGTGAACTGGGGCCAGGGGGTTATCGACGCGGCGACGGCGCTGGGCTGGAACGTGGTGGTGTTGAACGGCAAGGGCACGATCAGCGCGACGCTGTCGGCGATGCAGCAGGCGGTTGCGATGCACCCGACGGCGATCGTGACCTCGGCGGATGCGAGCGCGCTGCAGGCGCCGATCAAGCAGGCGGTTGCGGCGGGGATCCCGGTGATCGGGATCCACGCGACGGCGTTCCCGGGCCCGGACCCCAAGCTGAACCTGTTCATGAACATCGGGTCGAACCCGGCGGACATCGGGGCGGTGCAGGCGGCCTACGTGATCGCCGATTCCAACGGCAAGGCCAAGCAGGTGCACTCGCTGGACAACAGCTTCGCGATCGCGCGTTTCAAGGCCAAGGCGGCGACCGAGCCGGTGAAGAACTGCGCGGACTGCTCGTTCCTGGAGATGGTTAACATCCCGATCGCCGAGCAGGCGACGCGGATCCCGCCGGCGGTCTCCGGGCTGATCGCCAATCACGGCGACAGCTGGTACATGACGACCTGCTGCGACAACTTCTACCCCTACTTCGCCTCGGCGCTGCGCTCGGCGGGGGCGACGCCGGACAAGGTGAAGCTGATCGGTGCGGACGGCCCGCCCTCGGCCTACGACATGATCCGCAAGGGCAACTACGAGGTGGCGACGGTGCCCGAGCCGAGCACGCTGTTCGGCTACGAGGCGGTCGATGCGGTGATCCGCTCGATGGCGGGCGAGCCGCCGGCGCAGTTCGTGCAGCCGACCTACCTGGTGACCAAGGAGAACGCCGACGCGGAGGGGGGCGACAAGAACCAGTTCATCCCGAGCAACAACTTCGCGTGCCACTACGTGAACATCTGGAAGGGCACGAGCGAGCCCTGCAGCTAGGCATCGCGGGGGCCTCCCAGCCCGCGCCGGGGCGCGGACGGCATCGAGCCCGTCCGCGCCTCCCTTTTGCCGGAAGGCGTCGCATGACGGACAGCCAAGCGATCATCGAGACCCAGGGCCTGACCAAGCGGTTCTTCGGGACCCTGGCGCTGGCCGGCGTCGACTTCTCGGTGCGGCGTGGCGAGATCCACGCCCTGATCGGGGAGAACGGGGCAGGCAAATCGACGCTGATCAAGATCCTGGCGGGGGTCTATGTGGCCGATGCCGGGGTGGTTCGGATGAAGGGGGAGGCGGTGCACCCGCATGCCCAGCACCTGCCGATCGCCTTCGTGCACCAGGATATCGGGCTGGTGGAGGACCTGAGCGTGGGGGAGAACGTGGCGATGGTGGCCGGGTTCCCGCGCCGTCTGGGCCTGATCCACTGGGACGCGGTCTGGTCGCGGGCGCATGAGATCTACCGGCTGATGGAGGTGGAGGCGCCGGACCCGCGCCGGCTGGTGCAGACGCTGAGCGCGGCGGAGCGGGCGGTGCTGGGGATCGTGCGGGCGCTGGCGCTGAAGGCCGAGGTGATCGTGCTGGACGAGCCGACGGCGGCGCTGCCCGAGCCGGACGCGATGCTGCTGTTCGGCATCCTCAAGAAGCTGCGGGCGGGCGGGACCAGCGTGATCTACGTGACGCACCGGCTGGGCGAGCTGTTCAACCTGGCCGACCGGGTGACGGTGTTCCGGGACGGCCGGGTGGTACGGACGGTGGCGATCGCCGATGCGACGCCGCTCGGGCTGGTCGAGGACATGCTGGGCCGGGCGGTGGAGTCGAGCCAGGGGGTGCATCAGGGGCCGGCGGCGGCGGCGCCGCTGCTGACGGTGCGCGGGCTGCAGGTGGAGCACTGGGGGCCGATCGACTTTGCGATCGGGGCCGGCGAGGTGGTGGGGCTGGTGGGGCTGCGCGGTGCCGGGCAGGAGAGCATCGGGCGGGCGATCTGCGGGGCGGTCGCGCGGAGCGGGGGGAGCCTGCGGCTGGGCGACCGGGAGCTGCCGCGCCAGGACACGATCGCCGACCGCCTGGCCCGGGGCATCGTGCTGGTGCCGGGGGACCGGACCCGCGACAGCACGTTCAACGGCATGAGCGTCACCGAGAACCTGTTCCCCAACCCGGAGGTCGCGGGGCACCGCCCCTGGAGCCTGGGCTACGTGCGCGCGGAGGCAAGGCAGGGGCGCGAGCTGATGGAGCGGTTCGACATCCGGCCGCGCAACGAGTGGGCGCTGATCGACTGGCTCTCGGGCGGCAACCAGCAGAAGGTGGTGCTGGCGCGCTGGCTGACGGCGGGGGCCCGGCTGCTGGTGCTGGAGGAGCCGACCGCCGGGGTGGATATCGGCGCCAAGCTGGCGATCCATGCCATGCTGCGGCGGGCGGCCGAGGACGGGGCGGCGATCCTGGTGGTGTCGTCGGACTTCGAGGAGGTGGTGGCGCTGTGCGACCGGGCGGTGATCATCAGCCGGGGCCGGGTCGGGGCGGAGCTGCGCGGCAGCGCGCTGACCATGGATGCGCTGGTGACCAAGGCCACGATCGGCGTGCCCACCGGTCAAACGCCCACTAGTCAAACGCCCACCGGCCAAACGCCCACCGGCCAAACGCCCACCCGTGAAACGCCCACCCATGAAACGCCCATCGGGCAAACGCCGGCCGGCTGACACCCATGGCTCTGGAGGTATCGAGACAGATGGATCGGGAGAATGCGTCCCAGGGGGGAGCCGGGGGGGGAGCCGGGGGGGGAGCCGGGGAGGGAGCGGGGAGAAGCGCCGGCCCGCGGCCGGGCCAAGGCGGCCGCCGGCTCTCGGAGTTCGCCGCGACCTATGGGCTGGCGATCGTCTTCGTCCTGGTCGTGGTGCTGTTCGCGATCCTGCGCCCGCACACCTTCCTGAGCGCCGGCAACATCAACAACATCCTGATCAGCCAGTCGGTGACCGCGCTGCTGGCCCTGGCGGTGATGGTGCCGCTGGCCACCCGGCAGTTCGACCTCTCGGTCGGCTATCACGTGGGCATGGCCCAGGTGCTGGTGATCGGGCTGCAGGTGAACCAGGGCCTGCCCTGGCCGGCGGCGGTGGTCGCGGTGATCCTGATCGGCGCGCTGGTGGGCGCAGTCAACGGGCTGCTGGTCACCGCCTTCAAGATCGACTCCTTCATCGCCACGATGGGCGCCGGCACGCTGCTGTTCGGCATCTCCAACTGGTATACCGGGGGCCAGCAGATCGTCGGCATGGACCTCGCCGAAGGGTTCATCGACCTCTCCAGGATCCTGGACGGCATCCCGCTGCCGGCGGTGTTCGTGGCGGCGATCGCGCTCGGCCTCTGGGTCGTCACCGAATACCTGCCGATGGGCCGCAGCCTCTACGTGATCGGCGCCAATCCCCGCGCCGCCTCCCTGACCGGCATCCATGTCGGGCGCCACGTCGCCGGCGCGTTCATCACCTCCGGCCTGCTCTGCGGCATCGCCGGCGTCCTGCTCGGCAGCATCCTGCAGACCGGAACCCCCTCGGTCGGCGCCGAATACCTCCTCCCCGCCTTCGCCGGCGCCCTGCTCGGCGCTACCTCCATCCGCCCCGGCCGCGTCAACGTCGGAGGCACCATCCTCGGCATCCTCGTCCTCGCCTTCTCCTTCTCCGGCGTCCAGCAGATGGGCGCACCCTTCTTCGTCGAGTACTTCTTCAACGGCGCAATCCTCATCCTCGCCGTCGGACTCTCCGTCTACGCCGCCGCACGACGACGACGCATCGCGGCG
>DASZWO010000017.1:0-82996 GCA_035546595.1 Opitutaceae bacterium | reverse complement strand
AATCCTCTCCGATCACCTCGAGGATTTCGCGCTCGGCCTGCAGCCAATGCTCCAGGTCGCGGCCGCGCTCGCAGCCGTCGCGGTGCGACAGTTCATCCGCCCGCTGGGCGACCTGAAACTCGAGTCGAAGAAGCTCGTCGTCCGCGAAGGCAACGGGGGATCCGGAGTGGGAATCGGACAGATTCATGGCAAAGGAAGATTGGGAGCGCCATCTTAGGCTGGGGTAAGCCAAGGACAACGGATCTTCCGTCACATTCCGGAAAACTTTGTTCCCCCGCTTATTGCGGATTGCCGGATTTTGGGGGCCAAAAGCGCCAATGCCAGGGCTCGTAGATGTAGCCCGAGCGGTTGCCGCCGGGGTAGCTCAGGCGCCAGCCCATCGCGGGCGCACGCTCCGCCAGCCAGGTGAACGCCGGCGTCCGCGCGAAGCTCATTTCCAGCGCCTCCTCCCCTGGGGCGCCGACATCGGCCGCGAAGCCGGTGTGGTGCTCGCTGTAGCCGGGCGGAGCGACCACCCGCAGGATGGCCTCGAGGGGCTCGCCGGCGACGACCTTGGCGCGCACCAGCTGGGCCTGGTGCTCGTAGGAGCGGAACCCCGAGACCAGCTCCAGGACCACGCCGTCGCGGGCCGCCGCCGCGGCCAGCTCCTTCCAGGCCCGCGCCGCCGCGGGCGCCAGATAGGTTCCCCGCCCCTGGGCGTCGCGCGCCGCCTCCAGGAGCGCCGTCGCCTCCTCGAAGGCCTCGAGCCTTGCCAACCGGGGATGGTTCAGCCCGAGCTCGAGTTCACGCAACAACCCTTCGATCCGGGTCCGGTTCGCTGGGGAAATCGACTTCAAGCGGAGCGGCAGTCTGCGCCACCGCGCCCGCGGAACAAGCTCCGGCTGCGGCCGCCCCTTCGGCGGGCCGCAGGTCCGGCTCCGTCCCGGCCCATACCTCCAGGGCCCGGCCATACCAATTGAGGTAGGCCTCCTCCATCCGCTCGCGGCCAAATAGGGCCCGGGCCTTGGCCGCCGCGCGGGCGCCGAAGGCCTGCCGCCGCTTGTCGTCCCGCAGCAGCCGGAGCGCAGCCGCCGCCATCGCCGCGCTGTCGCGGACCGGCACGCAGTAGCCGTTGACGCCATCGTCGATCTGCTCGGGGACCCCGCCGACCGCCGTGCCGACGACCGGCAGCCCGCAGGCCATCGCCTCGGTGACGGTGAGGCCCCAGACCTCGGCCAGAACCCCGTGGAGGCAGACGTCGGCCGCCTGGTAGTACCGGGCCATGTCCTCGGGCCGGCGCTGGAAGGGAATGAAGCGCGCCTCCGCCCGCCCCAGGCGCTCCGGCGGCGCGGCGTCCCCCAGCACCCACAGGATCACCTGGCGGCCCGGCAGCTGCTCCGCCGCCTGCGCCACGGCCGCGCACACCGTCGCGTAGTCCTTGAAGGGATTGCGGCGGGCCCCCTGCGCGGTGAAAAGCAGGACGAAGGCGTCGGGCGGGACGCCGAGCTGCCGGCGGATGGGTTCGGCCGGAGCCGGCCGGAAGACCCCGAGATCCACGGCGTTGGGGATCACCTGCGATTCGACTATCCCCGGCGCCAGCATCGATTCCTCCACCCGCCGCATCAGCCAGCGCGAGGGCGTCGCGACGTACAGGCGGCTGCGGGCGTAGATTTCCGCCTTTCGCCGCCAGTTGAACGCGGTCGCGTCCCGGCTCACCCGCGGGAAGAGCGCGAGGTCCGGGCACTGCCCGCAGCCGATCTTCCACCGGTCGCAGTCAAAGGAATGCGCGCAATGGCCGCTGAGCAGCCAGGGATCGTGCAGGGTGACGAAGACCGGCACCCGCCGGCTCAGCTGCGGCAGCGCGCGCAGGTCGAAGTAGTTTCCGTGGAGATTGTGGAGGTGCAGCAGGTCCGGCCGCGGCTCGACCAGCTCGAGCAGCCGCCAGGTCTCCGGAAAGTCGAAATCCTCCTCCCCCCGGCGCCGGCGGCGGAAGCGGCCGGGGTCGGTCAGCGCCATCCCCAGGGAGGAGAAGAGCCGGCGGGGACCCCGCAGCAGCCGCGCCACCGGCTCGGGCATCGGCAGCGAGAATCCGTCCGGCAGCAGCCGCAGCGGCCGCTCCTGGCGGTCGGCGATGAGCACGACGTCGCGATCGCGCGAGCGCTTCCGCGCCACGGCGATGCGGCTGCGGTGCCCGCGCCGGCGGTAGCCCTCATGCAGCCGCCACGCCACCGCCTCGGCCCCGCCGGCGATGTCCGCATAGTTGACGTGGAGGACGTTCATCGGCGGGCGGGGGCTCACAGCCATTCCTCCAGGAATTGGCGGAAGGCGGGGCCGTCCCAGTCGCGCACCAGGATGCGCGGCAGCTCGTAGCGGCCGGAGCGGACCCAGGCGACCCCGGCGACGTTGGCGCAGGCCCAGCGGTAGCCCGAGCGCGCCGCGGCGGCGATGCAGTGGTGGTCGTAGTCCGCCCGGTCGCCGAAGGGATAGGCCAGGCCCGCCACCGGCAGCCCCAGGATTCGCTCGAGGGCGCGCTTCCCCGCCTCGATCTCGTATTCCTGATCGGAGGGCGGAAGGGTGGCGAGGCGGGGATGGTTCACGGTGTGCGCCCCGACCTCGACCAGCCCCCCGCGCGCCAGCCGCCCCACCCCCTCGGCGTCGAGGATGCCGTGGGTTTCCCGCGGAGCCGCCTCCGCCAGCCCTGCGGCGGCGCGCAGCCCCTGGAGGGCGCGCTCGCGCCGCTCGATGGTCTCGCCCCGCAGCAGCTCGCAGACTTGCCCATAGATTTCATGGCGGCGGGTCGGATAGTTCGCGGCCGTCACGTTCCAGCCGGCGTGGCGCGCGGCTTCCTGCGCGGTGTAGCGGCGCGCCTCCCCCAGTTCGAACGCGGCGGTCTTGTCGCCTAGATCGAACTCCACCCGCGGAGGAAGTTCCCCCGGCTCGAGGAACGCGCGCTCGACCTCATCCCACCAAAACTCCCGGCCTCCGGCGGTGTAGCCCGAGGCGACGAAGACGGTGGCCGGCACCCCGAAATTCTCCAGGGCGGGCTTGGCCGCCTCCAGGTTGTCGCGGTAGCCGTCGTCGAAGGTCACCGCCACCGCGCGCGGCGGCAGCTTGCCGGCGGCGAGGCCGTCGGCCAGCTGGCTCATCGAGATCGGCGAGGCGATCTCGCGCAGCACCGCCAGCTGCTCGCGGAAGCGCGAGGGAGCGACTGCCAGCCACTGGGGGTCCGGGCGGACCTCCGAGATGCGATGATAGAGGAGAATGACGGCGCCCGGACTCACCCGCCGGCGAGTCCGTCGGGCGAACCGGCGCAGCGTTGCCAATCCTGCCAGGGTCACGGGTATAGGAGCACCTTTCCCCAGAACCGAGCCAGTGGCTAGGGGGACCCTCCCCGTTCCTGGGGTCGGTGAATCGACCCTGGGAGAAACGGCCGGGGGCCTATCGGGCGGCCGCCGCCACCACCGCCGAGCGGAACGCCCGCCGCATCGGAGAATTGTCGGGGTTCCCCATCTTGTCTCGCTGGAGCATGAGGATCGTGATCATCCCGGTCTTCGGATCCGCCCAGCTCTGGGTGCCGAAGGCGCCGCCGTGGCCGAAGGTGCCGGGGGAGAGCCCGACGTTCGCCTCCATTTTCGACGGGTCCGTCACCACGCAGAAGCCGTAGCCCCAGGGCATCCCCGGCCGCGCCGTCAGATCGCCGATGTGGGGGGTCGTCATCACCGCCACCGTCTTCGCGCTGAGGATGCGCGCGCCGCCGAGCTCGCCGCCGTGGAGCATCATCTGGTAGATCTTCAGCACGTCCTTCGCGGTGGAGAACAGGCCCGCCCCGCCGAGCGCGGGCCGCTCCCGGTCCGTCACGGCTCCGCCGTACATGTAGTGGATCGTGGTCTCGACCAGCTGGCCCGCCGCGTTGCGCACGTAGCTGCGCGCGTAGCGCGGCAGATCGGAGGGCGCCACCCAGAAGGTGGTCTGGGTCATCCCGAGCGGGTCGAAGATCCGCTTCTGCATGAAGGCCGCGAACGGCTCGCCGCTCGCCACCTCCACGATCCGTCCGGCGGTGTCGAGCCCGGCGGTCGAATAGCTCCAGCGGGTGCCGGGCTGGAACCGCAGCGGCTCCCGGGCGAGCACCTTGACGTACTCGGCCAGGCTCCAGTGCGGAGCGGTCACTGGGTATTCGCCGAGGCCGCTGGTGTGGGTGAGCAGATCCGCGATCGTGATCGGCCGGGCGGCCGGCACCAGGACCCGGCGCCCCGGCGCCGACTCCGCCACCACCCACTGCCCGTGGAACTCCGGGAGGTATTTCTCGACCGGGTCCGTCCACGCGAGCCGGCCCTCGTCCACGAGGATGCCGACGGCGATGGCGGTGATCGGCTTCGACATCGAGGCGATCCAGAAGAGGTCGTCGGTCCCCATCGGCCGCCCCGTCGCGATGTCGTTGGTCCCGATGGCGGAGAGGTGCTCGATCCGGTCGCGGTCCGCCACCAGCATGACCGCCCCGGAAATCTCATGGCGGTCGACGAAGGGCTGCACCGCCGCCGGAATGCCGGCAAAGCGGTCCTGGGCGGAGAGGGAGACGGCCGACGCCACGAACGCGGCGGCGAGGATCAGGACGCAACGGGAGGGGCTCATCGGCCAGCAGGACGCAGGTTGCTCCCAAATGATGCAGGCAGCCGGCTAGGGGCTGAATCGGGGCCGGGCCTGAATGGTGCCATGCCTTACCTAACGGCATAGATATGCCGTTTGTTACTTACTATCAACGTGTAGTCAAATCCCCCTTTTTATTGCTATTGACCGGGCCCCCTAAGTCGATAGTCCTATACACGTTAGTTGACAGTTAACCACCCGACCTCTCTGAGGTAGGGTCCAAGCAGCCGCCTCGTGCGGTATAGAAAGGACCTAGTCATGCCGACTATCGCCCTCTCTATCGCCTGGTTGGCCGTTGCCGGGATTCTTCTCCTGGCCTCGGCCGATTACAGGACGGATAGCAAGTAAGTAAGAAAACAACGCCGCCCCGGGGGAAACCCCGGGGCGGTTTCTTTTTAGCCGAAAATCTCGTCGGCCTTGAAGAACCGGTTCACCTCGATCGCCGCGTTGGCGTCGCTGTCCGAGGCATGGACCACGTTCTTCATCATCTCGGTCCCGAAATCCCCCCGGATCGTCCCTTTGGCCGCCTTGCGGGAGTCGGTGGGCCCCAGGAGGTCCCGCACCTTCTGGACGATGTTCTCGCCGGCCAGGGCCATGACGATGACCGGCCGGGAGGCCATGAACTTCTCGATCTCGGGGTAGAAGGGCTTGTCCGCCACGTGCGCGTAGTGCTCGCGCAGGATGGCCGGCGTCAGCCGGGTCATTTTGCAGCCGACGATGGAAAATCCCGCCTTCTCGAAGCGGTCCAGCACGTTGCCGACGTGCCGCTGTTCCATGCAGTCCGGCTTAAAGATGATCAGGGTTTTCTGCATACGTAGAAGGTCCAACATACCCCTCCCCCGGACGATTTAAAGCCTGATCTTGGGCCATTCAGCCCCCTGGATCAGAAGGGCTTGGACCGCTGGCAAAATTGGAGGGGGACCCCCCAGGGATCGCGCATCATCACCAGGACCGAGCCGTCCGGGAGGGTGTCGTCCGAGACGGTCTTGGCTCCGGCGGCCTCCAGGCTGGCCTTGGTGCCGCGGGCGTCGGCGGCCACGAAGGCGATGTGGAAGTTGAGCGGGAGGGCGGCCTGGTGGTCCGGGATCGCCACCTTCTTGTTGGTGTAGAGCTCGAGGAAGACCCGCCCGGTGTCGTCGCCCAGGAAGGTCATCCAGGGCTCGTCGGGCATGCTGCGGATGACCTGCAGGCCCAGGTGCTTGACGTACCAGGCGACGGAGGCCCGGGCGTCGGGGACGTTGACGGCGTGATGCTCGAATTTCATAGGGGAAGGGAAAGCGGAGCCGGGAGGAGCTAGGAATTCAACCCTAACTTGCGCCGGACCAGCGCCCGGGCCGGCAGGCCGCCGTCCTCCAGGACGTAGTGGCCGGCCTCGGCCAGGCGGACCGACTCGGCCGCGGGATAAAGGACCTGCCAGTGGCGGAGAAAGAGGTCGTTGAAGCAGAAGTCCCGCCCGCCCCAGAGGATGAGCGCGGCGTTCGGCGCGAGCCGCGGCAGACCGGCCGCGACCGCCTCCAGCGTCGCCCGGGTGGGATGGGCCGGGTCCATCGGGATGTCCTGGACGAACCGGTGCACGGCGACCCGGTCCGCCCAGGAGCCGTAGGGATGGAGGTAGCCCCGGCGCTCGTCCGGGCTGAGGCGGCGCGCGCGCACCGCCATCGAGGCCGCCCCGGCGGCGAAGGCGTTCGCGCCCCGCACCAGCAGGCCCCCCGCCCCCGGCACCCGGCAGAGCGCGATGCGCAGGGGCAGCCGGGGGAGGAAGAAGGCGGCGGTGTTGAGGATCACGATGCGCCCCACCCGCTCGGGATGCCGCCCCGCCCAGCCGAGGCCGATCGCCCCGCCCCAGTCGTGCACGACCAGGTGCACCGTCCGCAGACCGAGCGACTCCACCAGCGCCTCGAGGTCGGCGATGCGGCCGGCCAGGGTGTAGTCGTGCCGCTCGGGCTTGTCGGAGAGCCCCATGCCGACGTGGTCCGGGGCGACGCAGCGCAGCTGCGGGGAGATCTCCCGGACCAGGTCGCGGTAGAAGAACGACCAGGTGGGGTTGCCGTGCACGAAGAGCACCGCCTCGTCGGAGCGCGGGCCCTCGTCGAGGTAGCTGAGGGCGGCCCCGCCGGGCGTGGCGAAGCGCCGCGGCTCGAAGGGATAGAGCCGCCGCAGCCAGTCCGGAAGCGGCGCCGCCGTCACCATTCGAGGCCGAGCATCAGGCAGTTGAGGCCGCTGCCGATCCCGAAGAGGGCGAGGCGGTCGCCCGCCTGGAGCGCGCCGGCGTCCGCCGCCGCGGCCAGGGTGGCGGGAAGCGAGGCCGAGCCCATGTTGCCCAGCGTCTCGAAGGTCGAGAAATCCTTGGCCAGGTCGAGGCCCAGCGCCTCGAAGACCGCGCGGCGGTGGGTCGAGCCGACCTGGTGGCCGACGAAGCGGTCGATGCTCGCCTCGCTCCAGCCCAGCTCGGCCTTGAACGCGCCCCAGGTCTCCTTGGCCAGGGCGACGCCCGCGAGCAGGAGCTGCTCGGAGTCGGTCTGCATCGCCAGGGCCTCGGCGCCGTAGGTGTCCCCCTGGCAGAGCTCGCTGTGGCGCGTGGCGGCCCGGGCGATCCCGCCCAGGAGGCGGTGGCCCCGCGGCGCCAGCGACTCGTGGCAGAGGATGGCGGCGGCCGCCCCCGAGCCGATGGTGAGGTTGGCGAAGAAGGGCTTGATCTCGTTCCGGCTCAGGGGGCGCTCCAGCAGGAGCCCGAGCGTGTGCTCCACCAGCGGCCGGCCGGTCTCGCCCGTGGCGATCAGGGCGCAGCGGATCTGCCCGGAGTCGATCAGGCCCGCGGCGATCGTGACCGCGTTGGCGAAGCCCAGGCAGGCGTTGGAGACGTCGAAGATCTGCGCCGTGGGAGGGAGCCCGATGCGGTGGTGGGCGAAGGAGGCGGTGGCCGGCTCCAGCATGTCGCGGCAGACCGCGGCGTGGATGAAGAGGTCGACCTGGTCCGCCCTGAGCCCGGAGCGGGCCAGGACCGCGCGCCCGGCGGCCGCGCTCGCCTCGGAGGGCCGCGTCTGCTCCGGCCACATCCGGCGCTCGCGGATGCCCGTCATCAGCTCGAGCCGTCCGAAGGGCAGCTTGAGCCGCTCGTAGAGCGGGCGCAGCCGCTCCTCGAGCTGGGCGGAGGTCCAGACCTCCTCCGGGAGGGCCGCGGCCACGGACTCCAGGCGGACCCGCTCGAACCTCATCGGCCGCCGCCCTCCGGCCGCATGGCCAGGCGGACGATCTCCTCGTCGAAGAAGTTGAGCCCCATGCCGGCGTCGATCACCAGGGTCGCCCCGTTGATCCCCGAGCTGCGCTCGCTCAGGAGGAAGGCGGCGGCATTGGCCACCTCCTGGGTCTCCAGGGCCCGCTTCCGCAGGGTCATCTTCTCGCCGTAGAGGTAGCTCTCCAGGTACCCGGGGATCCCGGCCGAGGCGCTGGTCTTGAGCGGCCCCGAGCCGAGCACGTTGAAGCGCACCTCCCCCTCCGCGCTGAAGGACTTGGCCAGGAAGCGCGCGCAGGACTCGAGCGCCGCCTTGACCGGGCCCATGTAGCCGTAGTTGCGCGGGGTGACGGCGAGGGAGGAGATCCCCATCGAGACGACCGAGGCCTTCGGCGCCAGGTGGGGCCGGAAGGCCCGCGCGGTCTCGACCAGGGAGAAGGCGGAGACGGCGGTGGCCTGGAGGAAGTCGGCCCGGTCGGTCTCGTGGAAGGGCTGCAGGCCGCGGCTGTAGTTGGCGAAGGCGATGGAATGGACCAGGCCGTGGAGGGGGGCGAAGCCGCCGCCGGCCACCTCGCCGGCCAGGCGCTCGAGCGCTCCGGGCCGCTCCACGTCGCAGACGAAGACGGTCCGGCCCCCGAGCTGGGCCTCGAGCGACTTCCTCCGCTCCTCGGAACGGACGCTGTAGAGCACCCGGGCCCCCTCCTCCTCCAGGGTGCGGGCCACGAACCAGGCGACGCTCTTGCGGTTGGCGACCCCGAAGACGAGAAAGGTCTTTCCCTCGAGGCCGAGGAAACTCATGGGGCCGCCGCGCCGGCGCCGATGGCGGAGGATTCGCGGGTGGTGACCGTGAACTCCATGTTCAGGACCCGGGCGTCGCCGCAGGTCATGGTGCCGCTCATCAGCCCGAAGCTCGCGGTGATCTCCTTGCGCTTAACCTGCATCAGCGTCGTCTCCCCCGGCCGCACCGGCCGGCGGAAGCGCACCTCGGTGAGCTTGGCCACGATGGGCAGGCCCCCGCCCCCGGGCTGGCCGGTGCGGCTCAGGGCCAGGAAGAGGGCCCCGGTCTGGAGGATGGACTCGCACAGCAGCACCCCCGGCGTGATCGGCGCCCCGGGATAATGCCCCATGTAGAAGTCCTCGTCCGTCCGCCACGTCCGCCGCGCCACCAGCGTCATGGCGTCGGCGGAAACGATCTCGTCCACGAAGAGGAAGGGCGGCCGGTGGGGAATGAGGTCGGTGACGGCGGGAAACATCGCTGATTTCGGGCCGGCCATGTCAGAGCACCGGCGGAAGGACTGCAACCCAGTTTAGGCCCCCGCCCGGAAGAGCCGCTCCTCGATCTTGTTGGCGACGATGACCCCGTAGTTGATGGTGCCGAGCCAGCCGGACATGATGATGCCGACCGAGCCGGCGTGATAGAGCCCCGGGAGCTGGTTGGGCAGGTCCATCGACACCGCCAGCCCCTCGAACTTCGTCCCGAAGGAGACGCCGCCGAGGTGGGTGGTGTAGCGCTCGATCGTCCGCGGCGTCGCCGCCTCCTTCCAGTCGATCTTCTCCCGCACCCCGGGCGCGAGCTGCTCCAGGGCCGCGATCGTCTCCTCGATCAGCCGGCCCTTCTCCCGCGCGTAGTCCGCCTCGGACAGGTCCTTCCAGTCCTCGTAGCGGGCGTTGATCGAGGCCACCACCGCATACCGCCCGGAGCCGGGCCGGGTCTCGGGATAGTACACGGAAAAAGTCCGGCTGGTGGTGTGGAAGTCGGTCAGCTCCTCCGCGCTCAGGGCCGGCGCGCGGGAGGTGAAGATCAGGTCTCCGAGGTGCGGCAGGCGCTCGCCCTGGCGGATCCCGAGGTAGACCTGGCACGAGGTGGTGTTGAGGCGGACGGCCCGCCCCGCCGCCGCGAACTCCGCCGGCAGGTTCTCCTCCCCCGCCAGCCGAAAGAGCGTGTTCTTCAGGCTGGCGTTGGAGAGCACGGCGCGGGCCCGGATGGCGCGGCCGCCCGCCACCACCCCGCAGGCCACCTTCCGGCCGCCCCGCTCCTCGACCAGCACCCGCTCGACCAGCACCTTCTTGCGCAGCTCCACCCCGTTGCGGCGCAGCTCCTCGGTCATCTTCCCGACCAGCAGGTCCGATCCGCCGCGGAAGGTGTAGATCCCCGCGCCCATGAAGTTGGTGAAGACGATCCCGTAGGCGATGGCCGGGTCGGCCAGGTTGGTGCCGTTGGCGTAGGCGATCGGCTCGAGCAGCAGCCGGTGCACGTCGGCCCGGCCGGGAAAGAAGCGCTCGAAGAGCTGGCCCACCGTCTCGCTGCTCCGGTCGTAGAAGTTGAGGCCGCGGAGGTATTCGTAGAAGGACTCGACCCGGGCCCGCTCCAGCCCGCAGCGCTCGACCAGCACCCGGGTGTAGTCCTCCCGGGTGAAGGTGGTCCGGACCTCGCCCGCGGGGTTGACGAAGCGGATGTCCCGCAGCGGCACGATCGCCTCGGCGATCTCCCGGGTCCAATACTTGCGGCAGGACTTGATCATCCCCACCGGAAAGCCGTGGAGCGAGATGTCGAAGATGTGGCCGCCCTTGCGGGTGAACCAGGTGGCCAGGCCGCCGAACTGGTAGTGGTGCTCGAGCAGCAGGACCCTGCGGCCGGCGCGGGCCAGGAGGTTCGCCCCGGTCATCCCGCCGTGGCCGCTGCCGATCACGATGACGTCGTACTCGTCGGCGACGCCCTTGAGCCAGTCGTAGGCCATCGGCTCAGGCCTTCCGGAGGATCCGGTCGTTGGCGACCGTGATCCCGCTGAGCATGGCCCCGACGATGCCGACCAGCCCCTGGTCGGCGCCGCAGAGGTGCAGGTTGGAAAGCGACGTGCTCCCGTCCAGGCTCTTGTCGGGCGAGCCGTAGATCGCCCCGTTCCTCCGGCCGGTGAAGCGGTTCACCGTGCGCGGGGTGAACATGTCCGTGGCGATCGTCGCCGCGGCCAGCTCCGACTCCGCGACCGGCGGCAGAAACCGGCAGGCGCTGCCCTGGACCCGGGGGAACCAGGCGCGCTTCTGCGCCTGGTAGGCCCCCTCCGGCAGGCCGGCCCAGCGGTCGTAGTTGGCCAGGCAGGTGGCCCGCAGCACGCCCTCGGGCAGCGCGCGCCCCTCCCCGAAGTCGAAGTTGTTCGGCAGGCAGATCACCCCGCTGCGCGGGTCCACCGGCGCCTCGGGCCGGGCGTAGTCCAGCCGCTCCGAGTCGTTGAAGAAGACGATCGTGTCCTCGCCCCACCCCAGCTCCGCGGGCGGGCGGTTGAAGACCGAGAGCGTCTCGACGAAGGTGATGACCCCGGGCGCGGGGCTGGCCGCCGGGGCGGGCTCGACCAGCTCCGCGGTCTCGGGGCCGCCGATGCAGGAGAGCACCTCCGCCGCGGCGATCTCCTCGCCGGAGTCCAGGACCAGCGCCCGGGCCCGCCCCTCCCGGGCCACGATCCGCCGCACCCCGCACTTCATCCGCCGCTCGCCCCCGGCGGCGCGGTACTTCTCCAGCAGCAGCCGGAGGATGAGTCGGATGCCCTCGAAGGGGCGGCAGAGGCCCTCCAGCAGGATGGCGCGGAACATCAGGGCGAAGAGGCGGAAGTCGACGTCGTGCTCCCAGGCGCTCGCGTACATCAGCACCGGGCAGAAGATCATGTCCTCCAGCAGCGGGTCGTCGAGGTGGCGGCGCACCACCTCGCGCGCCGAGGCCGGCGCACTGGCCGGGGAATAGACGGTCTCCCGCACCAGCCGGGCCAGGCGGCGGAAGCCGTCCGCCTGCCGGGGGAAGACCGCGGCCACCTCCGCCTCGAGGAAGGCGAAGTCGTTGGTGAAGCGCAGGGCCGCCTCGCCCCGGGGGCCGAAGGCGATGCGGGAGCGGCGCTGCGGGCAGAGGTCGAGCTCCTCGCGGCCGATCCGCAGCTGGCGCAGCAGGGTGCCGAGCGGGGTCCCCTTGGCGCCGGGGGCCACCCAGTTGGTCACCGCGTGCAGCCCGACGTCGTACTTGCGCCCGTCGATGGCGTAGAAGCTGTTGAGGCCCCCGACGACGTTGTGGCGCTCGAAGAGGCAGACCCTCTTGCCGAAGTGGGCCAGGCGCACGCCGGCGGCCAAACCCGAGAGCCCGGCGCCGATGATCGCGACGTCGTACTGGCCGCGGGAATTCAACCTCGGGCGGACCCGCCCCTCAGGGCTTGGCCGGCAGGGCGTTGAACTTGGGCGTGAGGTACTCCGCCGAGCTGTCGAGCGAGGCGAGCTGGCCGTACTCCGCCTCCGGCACCTCGATGCCGTAGCGCTTGCGCAGCTCCATCACGATGTCGAGGAAGTCCATGCTATCGAGCTGGACCTGGTCGCGGAGCCGGACGTCCGGCTTGAGATTGGACAGGTCCTCGTCCGGCGCGATGTCGGCGATGATGTCGAGCACCCGCTGCTTGCATTCTTCCTTGGTCATGAGCGGCCAGAATTAACCCACAAAACGCCGCACAATCAACGTGGAATTTATCCCCAGCATGCCGAAGGAATTGTTCAGGATGGTGTCGACCCGGGCGGCCTGGCGGGGCTGGTTCAGCACCAGGCCCGGCAGGGCGCAGGCGGGATCGAGCTGGTCCACGTTGATGGTGGGGTGGACCACGCCGTCGTCGAAGGACGGGAGGTTGCCCGCCAGCTCCAGGGCCCCGGCCGCCCCCATGCAGTGGCCGATGTAGCTCTTGGTGTTGTTGACGAAGGTGTCGGGGCAGCCCTCGCCGAAGACCGCGCGGATCGCCTCGCATTCCTGGATGTCCCCCTGGGGGGTGGAGGTGGCGTGGGTGTTGACGATGTGGATGTCCCTCGGGCTCAGCCGGGCGTGGGCCACCGCCTGGCGGATGCATTCGGACTGCCGGGCGGGGTTGGGCAGGACGTAGTCGCTGGCGTCGCTGTTGACGCAGTAGCCGGCGAGCTCGCCGTAGATCTTCGCCCCGCGGGCCCGGGCGTCCTCGAGGCGCTCGAGGATGTAGAGGCAGCCGCCCTCCGAGACCACGATGCCGTTGCGGGCCTGGTCGAAGGGGCGGGAGGCCCTGGCCGGATCCGGATGCGAGGCCAGGGCGCCCTGGGAGCGGAAGCCCGCGAAGATGCCGAAGGTGTGGATGCTCTCGCTCACCCCCCCGCCGATCGCCACGTCGACCTCCCCCAGGCGCAGCATCTGCGCGGCATGGATCAGGCCCAGGTTGCCCGCGGCGCAGGCCGCGCCCACGGTGTAGGCCGGTCCGGTGATGCCGAGGCTGAGCGACACCTCGCCCGCCGGATTGTTGGCCACGGTGCGCGGGTTGTGGTAATGCGACCAGAACTTGGTGTCGTGGCCGAACTTCGAGATGGCATAGACCTCGTTCTCGGTCTCGACGTTGCCGTGCTCGGTGCAGCCGACGTAGATCCCCACCCGGCCGGTCGGGCGGTCGCCGAAGTCGAGCCCCGAGTCCGCCAGCGCCTCGCGGGCGCAGTAGATGCTGATGCTGCCGGCGCGGGTGCCGACCCGGAGCTCCTTCTTCTTCTGGTATTTCAGGGGGTCGAAATGGCAGACCCCGGCCGGCTGGGGGCCCATGTAGCGGATCTCCTTCATCTCGACCCCCGACACGCCCTCGAGCAGGTTGCGGCGGAACTCGCCCAGGCTGTTGCCATTGGGGGCGGTCAGGCCGATACCGGTGATGACGATGCGTGCGGGCTCCATTAGGAAATCTGTCGGAAAGGAAGCCTTTCGGGCTCAGGCCGCCCACCCAAAGGGAAATCGCTAGCCAAGCGGGAGCCGAAAGCAATATGAAGCTGTCTGAGGGCCCTTCCCGCTAAAATCTTATGAACGTACTCGTCGTCGGAGGAGCAGGTTACATCGGCAGCCATTGCGTGCGCCAGCTGGCCGCCGCCGGGCACCGGCCCGTGGTCGCCGACAACCTCGTCTACGGCCACCGCTCGGCGGTCGGCCCCCAGGTGCCGCTCTACACCGCCGACCTCGCCGACGAGGCCGCGATCGGGAAGATCCTGCGCGAGGAGAGGATCGAGCTAGTGATGCATTTTGCTGCGTATTGCTATGTGGGTGAATCGGTTACGGATCCGCTCAAGTACTACCTGAACAACCTTTCCGGGCCTCTCCACCTCCTGAAGGCCATGCTGGCCGCCAAGGTCGGTAAGTTCGTCTTCTCCTCCACCTGCGCGACCTACGGGGTGCCCGACCAGCTCCCGATCGTCGAGACCCTCCGCCAGGCCCCGATCAATCCCTACGGACAGACCAAGCTCGATGTGGAAAACGCCCTCAAGGCCTTCAGCCATGCCTACGGGCTGAGCTTCGCGGCTTTCCGGTATTTCAACGCCGCGGGGGCCTCCGAGGACGGGACCATCGGCGAGGACCACGATCCGGAGACCCACCTCATCCCCCTGGCGATCGACGCCGCCACCGGCCGCCGGCCCGCCCTCCAGCTCTTCGGCACGGACTACTCCACCCCGGACGGCAGCTGCCTGCGCGACTACGTCCACGTCGACGACCTCAGCCGCGCTCACATCGCCGCCTTCGAGCGGCTGGCCAAGCCGGGCACCGGCCTCTTCTACAACCTCGGCACCGGCCGGCCGACCTCCAACCGCGAGGTGATCCGCGCGGTGGAGAAGGCCACCGGCAAGAAGGTGCCGGTGACCGAGGGGCCGCGCCGGCCGGGCGACCCGCCCGCGCTCTACGCGGACTCGACCAAGGCCCAGCGCGAGCTGGGCTGGACCGTGAAATTTCCCGACATCGACTCGATCGTCGCCACCGCCTGGAGGTGGCACTCCCGCCATCCCAAGGGCTACGGAGACCGCAAGACCCAGCCGGCCGACTAGGCCGCCGGGGCCGCCTTCGCCTTCCGCTGCAGCGCCGCCTTGGTCAGGCCCAGGCGCCCGGCCGCCGCCTCCTGGTCCCCGCCCTCGGCCTGCAGCGCGCGCTCGATCATCTCCCGCTCGAGCCGTCCCAGCACCGGCTCGCCGGCCGCGGCCAGCTGCCCGTAAAGAAAATCGAGGGCCGATTCGAGCGTCAGCGGCGGCTCCCGCCTGGTGTCCGGGGACGGGGCGGCCTCGGGCGCCGCGGGCGCGGGCTCGCTCTCGCCCCGGATCTCCGGGGGCAGGTCCTTGACCAGGATGGCGTCGCCTTGGGCGATGACCGCGCTGCGGTAGACGGTGTTCTCCAGCTCGCGGACGTTGCCCGGCCAGCCGTGGCGGACGAGGATGGCCATGGCCTCCGGCGAAACCTTGCTCACCCGGACCTTCCGCTGCTTCACCAGGTTCTGCAGGCAGAAGTCGACGATCGCGGGAATGTCCCCCGGGCGGTCGCGCAGGGGCGGCATCTTGATCCGCACCACGTTGAGCCGGTAGTAGAGGTCCTCCCGGAAGCTCTTGGCTTTCACCATCTCCTCCAGGTCTTTGTTGGTCGCCGCCAAGATGCGGACGTCGACCTTGATCGTCTCGGTGCCGCCGACCCGCTGGATCTCGCCCTGCTGCAGCACCCGCAGGATCTTGGTCTGGGTGGCCAGGGCCATGTCGCCGATCTCGTCGAGAAAGATCGTGCCCCCGTCGCAGAGCTCGAACTTGCCCAGGCGCTGGCCGGTGGCGCCGGTGAAGGAGCCCTTCTCGTGCCCGAAGAGTTCGCTCTCGATCAGGTTGTCCGGGATCGCCGCGCAGTTGACCGCGATGAAGGGCTTGGCCGCGCGGTGGCTGTGCTTCCAGATCGAGCGGGCGACCAGCTCCTTGCCCGAGCCGCTCTCGCCGGTGATCATCACCGTGACGTCGCTGGCGGTGACCTGGCCGATGATCTTGAAGACGTCCTGCATCACCGGCGAATGGCCGACGATTCCCTCCTTGTAGTCCTCGGTGTTGACCACCGGCTTGTAGTCCCCGGCCGCCCGCAGGTCGGCGTGGACCTTGAGGGCGTTGTCGACCAGCGCCAGGACTCGCTGCGGGTCGAAGGGCTTCATCACGTAGTCGAAGGCGCCGTATTTCATCGCCTCGATCGCCGTCTGGGCGGTGCCGAAGGCGGTCATCAGGATGACCAGCTGCTTCGGGTTGGCGGAGCGGATGTGCTGCAGGGCCTCGATCCCCCCCATCCCGCTCATCCGGACGTCGAGGAAGATCAGGTCCGGCAGGGGCCCCTTTTTGACCAGGGCCACCCCCTGCTCGCCCCCCGGGGCCTCCACCACTTGGTATTTCCGGCCGGAAAGCACGCGGGAGAGCGAGTACCGGATCTCGGCATCGTCATCGATGACCATGATGGTCGGGGATTTGACGGGCGCTTCGGACATGGAAACAATGGTGGCGTCCCTGCGGTCGCAGGGCAAACCTCTCTTCTCATTCCCATGCTCGGCTGGTCCATCAAGCTCTTCCGCATCCGGGGGATCCAACTCGCGGTCCACTTCACCTTCGTCCTGTGGCTGGCGTGGTGGGCCCTGCTCGGCTACCAGGATGCCGGCCTAGCCGGCGCCTTTTGGAGCGCGGCCGAGTTGGTCGCGTTCTTCACCTGCGTTGTCCTGCATGAGCTGGGGCACTGCTTCACCGGCATGCGCTTCGGCATGCGGGTGCAGCGGATCCTGCTGATGCCGATCGGCGGGATGGCCCAGTTCGACGCCATCCCCCGCCAGCCGCGGCAGGAGATCCTCATGACCCTCGCCGGGCCGGCCGTGAACTTCGTCATCGCCGCGGTGCTCTACATCGCGCTCGGGGCCGCCCCGGATCTGTCGGACGTCGGCTCGACCCCGATCGGCCTGGTCGATCTCCTCCACCAGCTGATGGCCTGGAATCTCATCATGGGCTGCTTCAACATGATCCCCGCCTTCCCGATGGATGGCGGGCGGATCCTGCGGGCCGTCCTCGCCTGCTTCGTCCCCTACCTCAAGGCCACCCGCTGGGCCGCCACCTGCGGCAAGGTGGTCTGCGGGGTGCTCATCGCGGCCAGCGTCTATTTTCACGCCTACATGCCGGCCATTCTGTTCGCCTTCATCTTCATGGCCGGCGAGGGGGAATACCGCATGATCCTGAGGCAGGAGGTGGCGGAGGCGCACTGGAAGGAAATGATGTCCCGGATCTACGTTCCGCCGCCGCCCAACGACGAGCCGGAGCCTCCCCTGCTTCATCGGCCTTAGCTCGGCGTCCGCCGGCGGCTTGGGGCGGAAAAACTCCTTGCCTCCATGGGCCGAAAGGTGATTTTTTAACCCTTCAAGACTGTTACGGGCTCGTAGCTCAGTTGGAAGAGCGCCTCAATGGCATTGAGGAGGTCGTCAGTTCGAACCTGATCGGGTCCACCAGTTTCAAAGCGCCGCCGGAAACGGGTTGGTTCTCCACCACGAAGTGGGGACGAGGGTATGGATTGATGGTTAGCCGCATTGGCGATGACGCACAAGCGGTAGTTTTGGAACAAACGGAAGCCAAATTGGGTTCCCCAGGTTTTGGCTGCGGCCATTTCCCGGAAGAATCGGGCATCTTGGTTACGATGGAAGAATCACATTTTCCGCTTTGAGACCAAAATATTTTGCTGCCGCCAGGAACCGTACGTCGTTGGAGTAGACGGCTCGCAAGCCATGCGCTGCAGCCGCGGCCAGATGCAAAGCGTCCGCACCCCGAAGATAGACGTCAGACGGCAAATCCCGAAAGATCTGTCGGATTCTCGCCATAGTATCAGGACCTGAGGGGAGCCAACGGATGGCTTCAGCCTGGTCGTCGGCCTCGAACTGTGCCAGCAACGCACGATATGATTTAAGGGGGATTGCTCGCTCCCGAAACTTCCGATGAAAAGCGGCAACGGTCTCCGCTTGGCCGTGCGGGGCGCAACACACGTGATCCGTTGCCGCCAGCTCGCGAACCTGCTCGAATCCCGGATCTTCGAAGTAAAGCCGAACCAAATAGCTGGTATCAAAATAGATCACGGCACGCGCTGATCCCGCTCCTCAGCGATCCCAACCGTTGAATCCAGACCGCCTCGAAGCTTCAATGCCCGATAGGATGGAATCAGTTTGCGCGCTGCGAAGTATGGAGTCGCTGCCGGCGCGGACGCCGGTATGAGCTTCGCCACCACCCGCCCTCGCTCGGTGACTTGAAGTTCTCCTAGATCCGCTGCTTTGCGGATCCAACGACCGGTGGCGTCATGGAGCTGTCGAATCGTGATTGTTGCCATGTGACACCATGTGACACAAGGCGACGGCTCAGTCAAGTCGTGAGATGCGATTACGGGCGGTCGGCAAAGGCTTGCATCCTTATCCGAGCGAAGCATCGTTCCATCGGCTTCCGGAAAGCCTCCCGTCCGCGGAAATGGGCCCAGCCTGAACCGGGTTGGCAACTCGTTTCTCAACCTGTCTTCCAGCCCGAAATGCGGACATCCGGGCGCAACGGAGGATTGGTATGTTTCATGTCACCCGCCGGCTTCCTGACCGGCCTCATCTCGATGTCCCGCGGCGCGAAGCCCGCAAACTTCTGGCCGACTGGAAAAGAGGGGATCACGTGGCCCTGGAGCGCGTCCGCGCCCAGCATCCCCGGCTCAAGCGACTCACCTTGGCTGAGGTCGCCGCTGGCCCAGCCCATTTGGCCGACGCGCAGTGGGTCGTCGCCCGGGAATATACCTATGCGACCTGGGCTGACCTCAAACATCGCATCGAAAGGAACGCCGCCGCGGTCGGCATCCAGGATGCGATCCGTGCTGGCGACGCTGGCCGCGCGGTCGTCCTTCTTCAGGAGAATCCATCGCTGCTCCACCTACCGTTGCGTAGCCGCAACTGGGGCGCTCCGTTGAGCTATGCCGCCAATATCGGCCAGCTCGGCGTCCTGCAGGCGATAGCTAAACTCGGTTCTACCGACCACCAGCACGCACTGTACCGCGCGATTCTCCAAGGCCATCTAGAATGCGCCGCATGGCTCCTGCGTAACGGCGCGCGACTTGAGCCAGGCATCGTCATGGGCCCATGCCAGACGCTGAACAGCGCGGGGCTCTCGTTTCTCGCCAACGCCGGCGCCCCCTTTACAGACGAGCATGGCAACAGGCTGGCGCCACTCGCCACGGTGCTGACCATCTACTCGCGCAATCCCGCCGAGAAGCACGCCTGCCTTTCGATCTTCGAGCGCCTAGGTTATACGCTACCTGACACGGCGATCATGGCCTTCCACCGCGGTCGGCTCGATCTGCTTGAGCAACACCTCGGGCGGGATCGCACGCTGCTGGCGCGACGGTTTCCCGCGGCCGAAATCTATCCGCCCGACCTCGGCTGCGTGGGGCCGGACCGGTCCGGCATGTGCGGTACGCCGATTGATGGCGGAACGCTTCTGCACCTGGCGATCGATTTCGACGAGCAGGAAATCTTCGATTGGCTGTTGGCGAACGGCGCCGAGGTGAACGCCCCGGCGACGATCGACGCGGCCGGCTTTGGCGGACACACGCCGCTCTTCAACGCGGTGGTGGGTTCCCGGCATGGCACCGCCATGGGCCGCGCGCTGCTGGCCCGAGGCGCCGACCCTGGGCACCGCGCGAGCCTGCGCAAATTCCTGGACTGGATTGAGTCCCCCCGCTGGCACGAAGCTTTGACCGTTACGGCACTCGAATGGGGTCAAACCTTTCCGGAACGAGACTGGGTCAACAGAGAGCTGCTCGCGCAGTTGCCAGCGCCCTAACCCTAGGACGAGTGCCCGGATTCAAGAGCCTAAAGCCTGCGCCAAATGCGGTCGAGTTCGCCAGGTTCCACGACCCGGCCAACGTTCCTTGCATCAGGTGCGCCTCTCTGTGCGCATCGCTTTCACTGTTTTCTTAATCTCTTCTTTCCCGGAGGATTGTGAACCGTTTGATTCCAGTTCGGACCTGATCGGGCCCACCAGCTTCAAAGCGCCGCCGGGTGCCAAGGATGCATTCGCCAGGGCCTCGAGCGGCAGCATCCGATCCAAAATCCGGGCCCATCACCGACCAGGCAGGCCTAGCATTCGACCCACCGCCCCTGGGTCAGGATCGTTTTCCGCAAGGGGGGCACCCCGCGCTCGTTGCGGCCGATTTTCTCGATCACCAGCCGGGCCGCCGTGGCGCCGATAGTCGCAGGGTCCTGATAGATACCGGAACCCGCTTTGCCGCGCAGCAGGTTGACGTTGAAGACGCGCAGCCTCCCCCGGCTGCGGGCGGCCTTTTTCCACCCGCCGATCTCGGGCAGCAGCGCGTTGGAGGTCACCACCGCCTCCAGCCGGCCGCGGAGCGCCCAAGCCGAGAAATCCTTCTCGTTCCAGGATGGCATCGAGAGCGGCGCGATGGGCGCAAAGAAACGGTCCGCCTTCTGCTCGATCCAGAAGGCCGCGCCGTTGAGCTGCTCGGTTCGTTCATGGCCGGCCTCGGTCAGCACCAGCCCGACCCGGCGGAGGCCCCGGGCCCGGCATTCGGCCATGATCCGGCGCATGCCGTCATAGCTATCGTGCACCACCCGGTCGAAAGCGGGTTGAGTGAAGGTGTACTCGATCGCCATGACTGAATACCTTTTCCAGTCGAGCGTGAAGCGGCCGTGGCCCTGCGGCAGCGCGCCGATGATGATCCCGGGGATGTTCCGGGCCGCCAGGATCGAGTCGAGCCGGCGGTCGGTCATTCCGCCCGCATCGAGCGGGAAGAAATCCACCTGATATCCCTGCTGCTCCGCGGCGGCCCTGGCCCCCGCCAAATAGGCCTCGTAGGTGTACTGGTGGGTGGGCAGCCGCCGGCCGCGGTCTTCGGTGTGGGCGAGAAAGGCCAGCGCCACCGGGGAGCGCGGGGGGCGGCGGGAACGGCGCAGGGCGATGAGAGCCGAGACCAGCGGATGGGGCCGATAGCCGAGGCGCTCGGCGGCGCGCTGGACCCGGCGGCGCGTCCTCGCCGAAATCCGCGGATCGTTGCGCAGGGCCCGCGAGACGGTCGTCTGGTGCACCCGGGCCAGGCCCGCGACTTCGGCCATGCTGGCGGGCCTGGAACGCCCGGCCTTCATGCGCGAGGTTTATGCATTGATATGCACAAATAAACTTTCGCGCCGCGCGCAAGCTTCGATCATGGGAACGTCGCCCACAGTCAGTAGACAGCCATCCCGGCGCCCGCGGAGAACCCCTATGCTTCCGGCGCCGCCAAACCATAACCTGCACCCACCGGACATGAGACCCGTTTGCTTCCGCACGCCCAAAATCCAGGGAGCGCTTGCCGCGCTCGCCTTGCTCGCCCCCTCGCTGGCCCTCGCCCAGACGATCCCGCCCGCCGCCCCGGCGGACGCGCCGGCGGCCAGTGCCCCCATCCCCCCGCCCGCGCGCCAGGCCGCCCCCGCCGCGGAAACGGTGGTGAAGCTGTCGCCCTTCGAGGTGAACAGCTCGCAGGACCAGGGGTACTTCACCGCCAACACGCTGGCCGGCACCCGGCTCAACACCAACATCGGGGATCTCGCCGGCTCGATCACGGTGGTGACCAAGGAGCAGCTGGAGGACACCAATTCGTACGACATCAACGACGTGATGCGCTTCGAGGCCAACACCGAGGGCGCGAGCACCTACACGCCCGTGACGGGCACCAACGCCACCGAGCGCGGGAACGTCACCGATCTTCTCTCGGGGGCCGGCGGAAACATCCTCAGCGGCCAGGTGAACGCCTACGGCAACGCCTCCACCGCCGGACAGCGGGTCCGCGGGGTGGGATCCCCCGACAACGAGGAGGACAATTTCTTCGCGCTGTCCCGGATACCCTTCGACGCCTACAACACCCAATCGGTCGAGGTCGACCGCGGGCCGAACTCGATCATCTTCGGCTCGGGCAGCCCGGCCGGAATCGTCAACCAGTCGCGCGCGGAGGCGGTGCTGGACAAGTTCGGCGGCGAGGCCCGCGTGGCGGTCAGCAGCTGGGGCGGCTTCCGCGAGAGCCTGAACCTGAACGTTCCCCTCCTCCACGACACCCTGGCGCTCTATGCGGCGCAGCTCTATGACTCGAAAGGCTTCGAGCAGAAGCCGTCCTCGAACCTGACGCGGCGCCAGTACGTCGCGCTCACCGCCAACCCGTTCAAGACCCACAAGACGAAGATCAAGCTCAGCTTCGAAAACTACAGCAACTACGCCAACAACCCCGACACGATCACCCCGGCGGACTATGTCACCCCCTGGCTCGCCTCCGGCCGCCCCGTCTGGAATCCGATCACGGAAACGGTCACCTACCTGAACACGGGCAAGACGACCGTACCCTACGTCCTCACGACGACCAACCCCAACTACGTCGCCGGCGGCCCGGTGGGGACGGCCGCCCTGACTGCGAGCACCTCGCCCTATTTCGTGCCGGCGATGACGTTCTTCTCCGGCGGCCACATCGTCAGCTTCATCGACCAGGGCTCCTACCTCTACACCTTCAAGGGCCAGCAGACCGGCCTGAACAGCCCCAATTTCATCCCCACGACCCTGACTCCGGCGCAGACCGTCGCCAACCAGGAGTTGATGGCCGAATCCACCACCCTGCCCATCCCCTCCGGCTACGCTGTCTGGCAGCTGCCGGGCGTGGTGAGCAAGGGGATTTACGACTGGAGCTCGATCAACACCAATTCGATCAATCACGCCTGGACCTCGGCCGACACCTACAGCGCCGAATTGCAGCAGGAGCTTCTCCCGAACCTCAACCTCGACCTGGGGTGGTTCCGCCAGGAGCTGCATCAGACCTCCGACGATCCGCTCGGCCAGGAGCAGGCCAACGGCATCTACGTCGACGAGAACATCCTCCTGCCCAACGGGCAGACGAACGCCCATGTCGGGCAGCCCTTTGAGGACACCTACCAGAGCGGCGTCGTGGTGGCTCCCGAGATCAACAACAACCTCCGCGCCATGCTGGAATACAGCCTGAACCTCCAGGACAAGGTCCCCTCCTGGCTGGGCTGGCTCGGCCACCACCGCTTCCTCTTCGTCGATTCGCAGCACGACGACGTGCAGACGCAGCTCGTCTACCGGCCCTCCGTCGTCGGCGGCGATGCCAACTACCTCCCTACCGCCGCCGCGCGGGCGTCGAGCTCGGGGTTCACCCTCAACGCCAACGGCGCGCCCGAGGCCATCTACTACCTCACCGGCTCGACCGGGCTGCCCAACGGCCAGGCCACCATGAGCCCGGGGTTCATGAGCCGGACCGGCTTCGGCGGCCCGACCGCCGTCCCCATCCAGACTTACAACTACGCCGCCAACGCCTGGCAGACCACCACCCTCAACATGGCGGGGATTCTCACGCCCGGGGGCGGCCTGCTGGAGAACCTGCAGGATTCAAAGACCTACTTCTGGCAAAGCTGGTTCTGGAACGACCGCCTCGTGGGCTCGCTCGGCATCGACGACGATCAGGTCAAGAACCGGAACACGGTCTTCCCGACGACGAATCCCACCGCCGTCGAATACAACAGCTCGGGCTACGCCAACCCCAACGTGTGGTTCGCCGAAGGGCCCTGGAACTACATCGGCGGCAACACCAGCACGGAGGGGCTGGTCCTCCACCCCTTCAAGAACTGGAGCGCGATCGACCACGCCGCCGATTCCGGCCAGATCTGGGCGGGCTTCCTCCGGACCCTCAGCCTCACCTTCAACAAGTCGGACAACTTCAATCCGCCGGCTGCGTACTACACCGACTATTTCGGCAATCCGCTGGGGAAGCCCCAGGGGACCGAGAAGGACTACGGCGTGGAGATCGCGACGCCCGACAACAAGCTCTTCCTGCGCGCGACCTGGTTCACCACCAGCAACCTGAACCAGGTGGTGAACTTCACCTCGGTGGCGCGGGCGAACTACATCGACCAGAACGAGCTGCACAATTGGGCCACCGCCGTGGTCGAGATCCGGAACGGAGAAAGCCCTTCCGATCCGAACTTCGGGAACACCTCGGTCTACCCCATCACCACCGCGATGCAGGGCCAGATCGCGGCGCTCACCGGGCTTCCCTATACCTATGGCGGCCAGATCGGCGCCACCGGCGAATACGTCAATCCCACCGGGACGCAGAATTCGCAGGCCAAGGGCGTCGACCTCGAGCTTGAATACAACCCGCTGCCCAACTGGACGATGAAATTCACCTGGGGCAAGCAGCAGACCACGGTCAGCAACGCCGCCTCCCAGGCCGCCGCCTGGATCAACTACCGCCTGCCGGCCTGGCAAAAGTACGCCGCGGCCGACCTGTCCCAGGTCTACACCCTTTCCAGCGGGAAGCAGATGTACCTCGGCAATTTCTGGCAGTCCTATGGCTACGACAGCAACGTCGTCGCCGGCAGCGCCAGCGGCTGGAACACGACCCAGCTGTACTACCAGAACGTGGTCGCCTCCCAGCTCGCGGTCGATACCGCCGTCAACGGCACCCAGGCCGCCAATCAGCACGGGTACGCCTGGAACTACCTCACCAACTATACCTTCAACCGCGGTCCGCTGGCCGGAGTCGGCCTCGGCGGGGCCCTGCAGTTCACCAGCGCGGCGGTGGCCGGCTACTACGGAAGCACGACGAACCTCAACTCCAGCGGCCAGATCGCGGCGCCCAATCCCGGCGCCCCGATCTACACGCCCTCCCAGACCCATATCGACCTCTGGGCCTCCTACGCCTTCCGGCTTCCCTGGTCCCACCTCCGGGCCAAGGTTCAGCTCAACGTCGCCGACCTGACCTCGCACGGCTACCTCCTGCCCGTCACGTTCAACTACGACGGCTCGCCGGCGGCCGAGCGCATCATCCTGCCCCGGCAGTATTCGCTGACCACGACCGTGAAGTTCTAATCGACTTGGCGGCCGGGGGCGGGGACCGTGCCCTGCCCCCGGCTCGGCCCATGTCCCGTTCTCGATTCGAAACCCATCCGGCCGACCGGCTGCCCAGCGGGGTCAAGGTCGGCATCGCGGCGGGCTATGCGGCCGCCAACGCCGCGCCCGCGGTTTTCGGCATCCTGCTTTTCCCCATCTTCAACATCCTGATGGGGCTCAGCCCCGCGCTGCTTGGAGGCATTCTTTTCTTTCAGCGGGTTTGGGAGGCGACGGTCGACCCGCTCGTCGGCCAGGTCTCCGACCGCCTCCGCACCCGCTGGGGCCGGCGGAGGCCCTTCGTCCTCTTCGCGGCGCTTCCGATGGCCGCCGCCTTCGCGGCCATCTGGTGCTTCCCCGAGCGGCTCGGGCCGGGCGGGCTGCTGGCCTACCTGCTGATCACCTCGCTCCTCTTCTTCACGCTGCACTCCTGCTACTCGATTCCCCTGGTGGCCCTGGGAATGGAGGCGAGCGGGGACTACCATGAACGGACCCGCCTGAACGCCTCCGTGCAGATCGTCACGTATCTGGTGCTGATCTGCGCCCAATGGGTGTTCCCCTTCATCCAGCTCCCGGTCTTCTCCGACACCCGGCATGGGAGCCGCTGCTTCGGCCTGATCTTTGGGGCCCTCACGGGCGGGGGGGCCATCCTGCCCTTTTTCCTCGTCCGGGGGAAGGCTCCGGCGGCGGAGGGCGGCTCGACGCCGCCGCCGTTCTGGGCGGGCCTGCGCAGCTCGCTGGGCAACAGCGCCTTCGTCCACCTGCTCGCGATCCGGACGCTTTTCCGCTTCAGCTACAGCGTCGTCAGCATGTTCGGGCTCTACCTCAACTACTATGCGGTCTTCCGCGGCGACATCCGCGGCGCGGCGATCATGCAGGGCTGGAACGGAACGGTCTTCCAGCTGGCCGCCATCGCCTCGCTGATGGCCTACCGGCAGATCGCCCTGCGCCACGGCAAGCGGCTCGCCCTGGTCCTTTCCGGCGCGGTCCTGGCGCTGGGCAGCCTCAGCAAGCTGTTCGTCTACGTTCCGGGCCATCCCTGGTGGCAGGTCGTCGTCTACGCGGCCAACGGGGCCGCCGATGCGGGCGTGGCGATGCTGGTCGACGCGATGCTCCCGGACACCGCCGACCTCGACGAGCACCGGACGGGGCTGCGGCGCGAGGGCTTCTACGCCGCCGTGCTGGCCTGGTTCGACCGGATCAGCTATTCCTGCGGGACGCTGATTTCCGGGTTCTTTCTGGTGGCGATTGGATTCAGCGCGGGGCGCGGCGGCGCCCAGGCGGCCTCGACGCTCCTCTGGATGAAGTGGAGCTATTTCGCGCTGCCCTTCGGCGGTGCCTGCGCCGTCGGCTGGTTTGCCTGGCACTATCCGCTCGACGAGGAGACCGGCTACCGGCTCAAGGCCGACCTCGAGCTGCGTCGCGCCGCCACCGACCGGATCCTGCCGACCGAGCTCAACGGCACCACCACCGGCTGAAAACGGGACTTGGAGAAATCCGGGGGCTTGAGCACAGTCAGGCCCATCGCATCCGACGCGGGGCGCCGCCATTGCCCGCGGCCCGGGATGCGGGCGGATCATTCCCGATGAACGATAAAATCCCCCACTTTTCGCCGGATCCTCCGGCCCAGCCGCCCGTTCCCTTTTTGGTCGGGGGCAAGCGCATCACCGGCCGGCTGTTCTTCCATCTTGGCGGCGAATTTGACCTCCAGGGCCTGAAATCGACCGGGCGCGACCCCCAAATTCAATAGTCTCACCAAGAGGAGCCGCATCCGTCCGATGTCCCAAAAAAAGCCGTCCCGCCCCGAGCTGCTGGCCCCCGCCGGCGACTGGGAATGCGCGCGGGCCGCGGTCGAGAGCGGGGCGGACGCGATCTATTTCGGCCTGGAGCGCTTCAATGCGCGGATGCGGGCGAAGAACTTCACCCGCTCGGACCTGCCGGAGCTGATGGCGTATCTCCACCGCCGCGGGGCGAAGGGCTATGTGACCTTCAACACCCTGGTCTTCGCCAATGAGCTCGAGGAGGCTGAGGCCTACGTCCGCAGCATCGTCGCCGCCGGGGTCGACGCCGCCATCGTGCAGGACACGGGCATCTGCCGGCTGATCCGCGCCCACTCGCCGGATTTCCCCATCCACGCCTCGACCCAGATGAGCGTGACCAGCGCCGCCGGCGTCGCCTTCGCGCGGGAGGTGGGCGCCCACCTCGTCGTGCTGGCGCGGGAGAACTCCCTGGCCGACATCGCCAAAATCAACGCCGCCCAGGGCCCGGAGCCGCTGCCGCTGGAGGTCTTCGTCCACGGCGCCCTCTGCGTCGCCTTCTCCGGCCAGTGCCTGACCAGCGAGTCGCTGGGCGGCCGCTCCGCCAACCGCGGCGAGTGCGCCCAGGCCTGCCGGCTGCCCTACGATCTGGTCTCCGACGGGCGGGAGGTGCCGCTGGGCGACCGCCGGTACCTGCTCAGCCCGCAGGACCTCGCGGGGCTCGAGGTCCTCCCCGATCTCGTGCGCGCCGGCGTCTCCTCGCTCAAGATCGAGGGCCGGCTCAAGTCCCCCGAATACGTGGCGAGCGTGACGCGGGTGTACCGGCAGGCCCTGGACCGCGCCATGGCCGAGCTCGCGGGAGAGCCGCCCCCGAAGTTCGACGGGGCGGCCGCCCGCTACGAGCTGGAGATGAGCTTTTCCCGCGGCCTCTCGACCGGATGGTTCCGCGGCATCGACAACCAGAGCCTGGTGCACGCCCGCTTCGGAACGAAGCGGGGCGTCTTCCTCGGCGAGGTCCTGGGCGTGCGGGAGGGCACGGTGCGCCTGCGGCCGGAGGCGCCGGTCAAGCCCGGCGACGGCGTGGTCTTCGACGCCGGGCGCCCCGAGGACGGGGAGGAAGGCGGCCGCGTCTACCAGGTCGCGGCCGGCGCCGGCGGCGAAAGCCTGCTGCGCTTCGGCCACGGGGACATCCGGTGGGATCGGGTGCGGGCCGGCCAGCGGGTCTGGAAGACCAGCGACCCGGCGCTGGAGCGCGAGGTCCGCGCCAGCTTCTCCGGCGACCAGGTCCGCTTCCAGCGCCCGCTGCGGTTCGAGGCGCACGGCGTCGCCGGCGGCCCCCTCACCCTCATCGCGGACGATGGCGAGGGCCATACCGCCCAGGCGGCCTCCCAGGCGCCGCTGGCGGCGGCCCGCAACCGGCCGCTGACGGAGGAGAGCCTCCGGCAGACCCTGGGCCGCCTCGGCGGCACCCCCTTCCGGCTGGAGGAGGTGAAGTCCTTCTTGGAAGGGGACCTGATTCTTCCGGTGAGCGAGCTCAACCGGCTGCGCCGCGAAACCGTCGCCGCCCTCGAGACGCAGCGGGCCCGGCCGCAGCGCTGGCAATTGAGCCCGAAGGTGGAGGCGCCGCGGTTCGAGCCGGCCGCGGCCCCGGCCGGCCCGGAGCTGATCGCGGTGGTCCGCCTCCCCGAGCAGGTCGAGGCCGCCTGGTCGGCCGGCGTCCGCACCCTCTACTGCGAATTCGAGAATCCCAAGCACTACCGCGACGCGGTGGCCCGGTTCCGCGCCCTGCAGGCCGCCTCCCCCGGCTCCGGCGGCTCGATCTGGGTGGCTCCGCCCCGGATCTTCATGCCGGGCGAGGAGTGGATCCTGCAGCAGGTCCGCTCGAGCGATCCCGACGGCGTCCTCGTCCGCAACTACGACCATCTCTCGGCCTTCGCCGACCTGCGCCGGCGGGGGGACTTCTCGCTCAACGTGGCCAACCCCTGGACCGCCGACCTCTTCGTCCGCCGCCACGGGCTGGAGCGGATCACCGCCAGCTACGACCTCAACGCCGAGCAGCTCGAGGCGCTGCTGCGGCAGGTGCCCGGCGAGCGGGTCGACATCACCATCCACCAGCGCATGCCGATGTTCCACATGAACCACTGCGTGTTCTGCGCCTTCCTCTCCGAGGGGAAGGACTACCGCGACTGCGGACGGCCCTGCGAAAAGCACCGGGTGGCGCTGCGGGACCGGGTCGGGGCCGAATTTCCCCTGCGGGCGGACGCCGGCTGCCGGAACACCGTCTTCAACAACCGCGCCCAGACCGGCGCCGAATACGTCGGGCGGCTGCTCGCCGCCGGGGCCCGGCAGTTCCGGGTCGAATTCGTCAACGAGGACGCGGCCGAGGTGAAGGCGGTCCTGGGGCGCTACCAGCGGCTCCTGGCCGGCCAGATTTCCGGCGCGGAGCTGTGGCGCGAGCTCAAGCTGGTCAACCAGCTCGGCGTGACGCGGGGGCAGATGGGAAAATGAGCCCGGCGGGGGCCGCGTTCCCCGAACGGTTTACGCGCCGGGCCGCAGCCGCTTCGCCAGCAAGCCCGTCGCGAGGCCGAGGTCGAGGTCGGCCACCAGAAGGCCGGCCTCCCCGTAGGGCTGGTGGGCCAGCAGAGTCCCGTCGGGGCGCGCGATGGCCGAGGTGGTGGCCGAGCCGGCCCCGGCGCAATTGACGCTGGCGAAATAGCAGGTGTTCTCCGCCGCGCGGCAGAGCATCGCCTTCTCGTGGAAGGAATTCGCCGGGTCGCCAAATTCCGCCGGGTACGCACCCGGCTTCGCCTCGTCGAAGTGCGGGTGAAACACGATCTGCGCCCCGCGGCGCACGGCCCAGCGCACGGTCTCGGGATAACGCCAGCCCTCGTGGCAGATCACGACCCCGAAGGTGGCCGGCCCCGCCTGAAACACCCTTCGGTCCACCCCGGGCGCGTAGAGCTCCTCCTCCGACGGATCGAGCTGCACCTTGTCCTGGAAGCCCAGGATCCCCCCGGCGGGGCCCGCCACCAGCGCGGTGAGCCGCCGGGCCCCGTCCACCACCCGCTCGGTGCCGACGATCGCGGTGATGCCCGCCTTCCCGGCCGCCGCCGCCAGCTCCGACCAGGCCCGCTCCAGGAAGGCCGGGTCGGCCGCGGGCGCGGGAGCCGCCGCGACACGGTAGCCCGGCACGAAGCATTCGGGGAAGCAGACGATCTCCGCCCCGCGGCGGGCGGACTCGGCGATGGCCTTCGCCGCCGCGGCGAGGGCGTCCTCGCGCCCGCGCGGGACCGCGAGATTGGCGAGGGCGATCCGAAGGTTCACCAGCTGACGCTCCCGAGCAGCATGACGGGAACATGGAAGACGCTGACATACCCCACCCGGAAATGCTTCGTCCCGATGCTGTGGTAGCCGATGCCCAGCATCCTGACTCGATCCTCCACCAGGCGCGCCTGGTGGGCGGCCTGCAGGTGCGCCTCGAGGCGGCTCGAGGTGGGATCCCGGTCCTCCACCACCACCGCCGGAAGCAGGACGGTTCCGGGAGCCGGCTTGGGGGCCGACCCAGCCGGCACGGCTTGGGCTGCGGCCGGAGGCGGGGAATAGCGGTACTCCGAAGCGAGCGCCCGGCGCCACTCGCCGGGAGCTAGGGCTGACGGCTCCGCCCCGCAGCTCGCCCCGCCCGCGAGCAGGAAGAGGGCCGCTCCAACCGTGGGAAGCCGGTTCAGCACAGCGGGCTATGCGAAACAGAACTCCGCCGAATGTTCCAGCCTATCCCGTCCGCCCCGGGATTCTCGCACCGCTAGCCCCGCCCAGCTCCCGCTCCCAGTCGACGGTTTCGACCCGGCCGAGGAAGAACAGGTAGTTGAAGGCGCCGACCAGCGTCACGCAGGCGATGACCACGAAGGCCCAGAAGAAATGGCCGGTCCGGTAGACGATCCAGCCGGTGACCTGCGGCGCGATGAAGCCCGGAACGTTGCCCCAGAAATTCATCAGCCCGCTCCACTTCCCCACCGCGGCCGGCCCGGCCAGCGTCTGGGTGATGGCCCAATGGCTGGAGGTGTACACGCCGTAGCCGATGCAGGCCACGATCAGGATCGCCATGGCGGCGGTGGCGCTCGGGACGGCCGGCACCGCGGCGATCACGATCGTCACGGCCAGGCCGGCGGCGGTGCAGGTCTTGCGCACGCGGGTGGTGGAGGCTCCGCGGGCGATGGCCCGGTAGGAAATCGCGCCGGCGACGGCGGTGGCGGTCGCCGTGAACAGGTACGGGAGCGCGCCCGCCCAGGCCATCTTCGAGATGGTGAAATGCCGCTCCTGCACCAGATAGGAGGGCAGCCAGGTGAGCAGGAAATACCAGAGGTAGTTGGCGCAAAAGAGCCCAAGGCAGGTCGCCCAGGCGTCGCGGCGGCGGATGATGTCCCAATAACCCGGAAGCGGGCCGGCGGGCTTCGGCGCCGCCTCGGCCGCCCTCGCCTCCTCCCGCGGCATCCACTTGATCCAAAAGGGCAGCCAGAGCAGCGCGCCGAACCCCAGCACCCAGAAGAGCGGCTGCCAGCCGTAGCGCGCGACCAGCAGGCCGCCGAGAAAGGTCCCGATCAGCGGCCCGATCTTCGTCCCGCAATCGATCAGCGCGTTGGCCATGCCCCGCTGCTTCTCATCGAAGTGCCGGGAGAAGATCTTCGAGTACGCGGGATAGGCCACCGATTCGCCGACCCCCACCAGGACCCTGAAGACCAGGATCGAGGCGAACCCGCTCGCCCATCCCGTCGCCGCGGTGGCAAGCGACCAGAAGAGAAACCCGATCGCCAGCGTCCAGTTCGCGTCCGTCCGGTCCACGATCCAGCCGCTGACGAACTGGAAGGCGGCGTAGCTCCAGAAGAAGGCGGAGAGGAGGGTCCCCAGCTGGAGCGGGGAGAAGATCTTCCCCTCCAGGACCGTCGCGGCGATCGAGAGGTTGCCCCGGTCGACGTAGTTGATCGCCACCGAAACCAGGAGCAGCCCGAAGGCCAGGTCGAGCCTGACCCGGGGTTTGGAACGAGACGACGCGCGCGGCGCTGGGGTTGTGGGGGGCAACCGACGGAGGGGTTGCCGGGAGAAAGCCCCAACGCTCCGCGCGGAGCAACGCTAATCCCCCGCGCGCGGGGCTCACTGCGGCGTCCCCGGGCCCGGCGTATCCATCCGGGGCCGGACACAATGCCCGCGCCCCCGCCTCGCGCGGGGCCGCGGCCGCCGATCCCGACCTGGCGGCGGGCGGGAGTCCGGCGGAAGAGGAGGCGCGGCACGCCGGCAGCGCCGGGCCGCAGCCCGGCCTCCGGCGCAGCCGTTCAGGGCTCGCCGCCGGACTGCGCCACGAACCGCACCGGCCCCAGCAGGCCGGATTCCTGGAGCGTCGGCCCGCGCCCGAAGGCGCGCACCGGTTCGGAGGTCAGCACCTTGTGGCCCTCGGGTGCCAGCCGGTCGCCGATCACCCGGTTGGTCCACTGGTTGGTGACCTGGATCGAGATCTCATTCGAGCCGGCCTGGAGCGCGTCGGTCACATCCAGCCGGTAGGGCTGCTTCCAGCGCAGGCCCACCGGATGGCCGTTGACGGACACCTGGGCCAGGTCGCGGACATCGCCCAGATCGAGCAGCACGCGGGCGCCGGGCCTCTTCCAGGAATCCGGAACGTCCACGGTCTTGGTGTAGGTCGCGGTGCCCGAGAAGTACTTCACGCCCTCGTCGGCGCTGTCGGTCCAGGACCGGAGCGAGGGCAGCACGACCGAGGCTGGCGCCCCCCAATGGGGCGGGAAAGCGACGTTCCAGGGACCCTCGACCGTCGCGAGGAGGGTGCGGCCGGGCCGGGGCAGGACGCGCGCGGGCGCGGCCGCGGGATGGCGGAAGACCACGAAGACCGACTCGCGCGGGTCCAGGTGCAGCGGAACGGTGGTGAGCCCCTCCGCGATCGAATAGCTGGCGGGCTCGACCCGGCCGGTGTCGGGGTGCCAGAGCTCGGCCTCCTTCCCGGCGACCCGGAAGCGGGTCTCCAGGTCCTGGACCCGGTCGGTGTGGTTGACCACGAAGTACAGGTCGGTGCTCCCGTCGCGGCGGTGGATCCAGTCCACGTCGGAGTCCAGCGGCCGGCTGTAGTCGAAATCCTTCTGCAGGCCGATCTCGCGGATCACCTGGTCCAGGGGGAAGCCCCAGAAGACGGTGCCGGCGCCGTAGGAGCGCTTGTTGCGCATCACCCCGTCCAGGTCGCCCCAGACGTCGTTCGCCAGGGCGCGGACCTCGGCGTCGCACTGCGGGTAGCCGGCCAGGCTGGGCGAGCTGAGCGGGCGGGGGCCGACCACGACCGCGCCCCCGGCCACCAGCTCCTTGATCTTGGCCAGGACGGTCGGGGTCATCTTCCGGCTTTCCGGGAGGATCAGCACGCGGTAGCTCATCCCGTCCGGCAGGCGCAGCCGGCCGTCGGGGCCGACGCTGATGCGGTTGAGCAGCACGTCGGTGTTGATGCAGTCGTAGTCGTAGCCCGGCGGGAGCTCGGGCTTGAGGCCGCCGCCCCAGAACGGCTGGCTCGAGGGGATGCCTTCCGGAAGCAGGTAGGCGAAGTCGGCCACGAACAGGCCCTGCTGGAGGAGGTCGAAGCACCGCGAAAGGTAGGTCATGTACGGGCCGGCCTGCTCCGCCCAGGTCATGTTCCGGTTGAGGTGCGTCCCGACCATGGTGTTGCCGGGCTTGGTATCCAGCGGCTGGATGGCGGTGTCGTGGAACATGAAGCGGTTGACGCCCTGCGTCAGCCAGTAGTCGCCGATCTTCTTCAGGGTGTAGGGCGCCTCGTAGCCGCCGCCGGTGAAGGACTCGGTGCCGACGATCCGCTTGCCGTAGGCGTGCGCCGCGGAGGCCGCGCCCCGCACGTCGACGTAGTACTGCAGCTCGGGATGCAGCGCGTGGACCCAGAACTCGCCCATGGGGATGTCCACCTTGCTCTTGTTCAGCAGCGTGTCCTCCATGATGTCCATCGAGACCCCCGAGGCCTCGGCGTAGAGCCCCATGCCGCGCTCGTGCAGCAGCCGGGCCATCGTGCCGTAGTGGTTCTCGGCGAAGAGGTCGGCCAGGGTCCGCCGGAAGTCCCAGAGGAAGCGGTCGCTCTGGTCGGCGCTGCCCACGATCCGGCCGGCCAGGGCGGGCAGGAAGGGCCGGGGGTCGTAGCCCCGCAGGCGCTCGAAGTCGGCCAGCATGTCGTCGGTCCAGTTCTGGTACTCCGCCTCCCAGCTATCCATCGTCATGTACCGGACGGATTTCCCAACCAGGGGCCCGAGATCCCTGGCGATCGGGTCGAAGTACCCGTGGAAGTAGTCCTCGATCCACTTGCGGCTGAGCTTGTCCGCCTCGTAGCCCGAGCCGTTGGGCGGAGCCGGGCGGTTCTTCGCCCCCGTCAGCGAATAGCCCATCCGCAGGATGGTCCAGCGGCCGGGGGGCACGTCCCAGTGCAGCGTCCCGTCCCGGTCCATCTTGGAGGTGAGGTCGACCAGCCCGCGGGGGTCGATCGCGTCGGCCGCCGGCACCGGCGGGGTGGCGGAGGAGGCGTAGTCGTAGATGAAGCTGAAGCCGGCCTTCTCCTCCCAGCGGTTCACCCGGGCGCCGGTGTGCACCGCGAACTCGCTCAGGACGTAGCGCTCGGCGGGCTGGGTCTGGTCCTGGCTCATCACCCCCGCCGGCGTCGCCGCCGCCCGGTCCATCTCGAAGCGGAAGAAGCGGGCCCTGGTCTCGGGAAAGGAGTAGGTCTGGAAGGCGCCCGCGCGGTAGAGCACCGGGCCGGGGGTCTCCACCAGGGTGCGGTAGCTGACGCCGTCCTCGCTGGCCTGGAAGCGGCCGAAGGGCACCCCCCGGCCCGGGGCGATGATGGTCACCGCCTGCGCGGCGATCGGCTGCGGAAATTCGTAGCGGATCCAGGCCGCGCCCCCGCCCGCCGGCGCGGCGACCGGCAGCGAGGTGTTGAGGTCCCCGTCCATCAGGACCTGGGGGTCGACCGGGCCGCCCGAGGTGGTGGCGGTCGGTCGAAGGCCGGCGGCGGCCGACTCGTCGGCCGGCGTGCGGTAAGCGATCACCGCGCTGTCGGCGTAGAAGGTGGGATCGGGCGGGGGCGGCGGCGTCCCCGGGGGACGGCGCGGCGCGCCGGCGCGGAGGTTGGAGAAGGGGCCGTTGTTCGAGGGCGGATGCGGCAGGCGGCCGGAGAAGGCGGCCGGCCCCTCGGCCGTGGTCTCGCTCCAGACCAGCTTCTTCATCGCCTGCTCCGGCTTGACCCAGGCGCCGCCGGTCTCGCTCCAGCCCGCGGAGCTGAAGAGGGACATCTCCAGGTCGAGCTTGTCCGCCAGCTCGGCGGAATACTTCACGTCCTGGAACCAGAGCGGGCTCTCGAAGAGCACCTTGGGCTCGACCGTCTGGCCCCCGCCCGCGCCCACGTCGGAAAGCTGGAAGCCGCCGATCCCCACCCGCTTCATCCACTCCAGGTCCTTGGTGATCCCATCGCGGGTGACGTTGCCGGAGGTCCAGTGCCACCAGGTGCGCGGCTTGGCCGAGTCCGGCGGGCTTTGGAACTCCCGCACCAGGCGGTCGTCGGAATTCTGGGCCATCGCCGCCGCGCCGAGGGCGCAGCAGGCGAGCAGGGCGAGGGGCTTTTTCATGCGGTCAGGGCGGTGGCGGCGGAAATCAGGCGGCGGCCCTCGGCTTCGACGAAGCCGCGGACCGCGCAGGGCACATTGAAGACCAGGGTCTCGCCCGTCGCCGCCGTCAGCGCCGGCCAGTCCGGGAGGCCGGGATGGTTCGGGTCGCCCGTCCGAGCGAAGGCCACCCAGGCGCGGCTCATCTGCCGGGAGAGGGCCAGGGCCTCGGGGCGGAGCCCGCTGTAGTGGTCGCAGAGCTCGGCGTTATCCATCACGAAGGAAATCTCCGCGCTGTGGAAGGTGCCGGGCCGGCCGTCGAGCTGGGGCGTGCGCCAGGCGTAGACATAGGCGCGCGCCGGCGCCCCGCCGGCCGCCGCCTTGCGCGTGGCCTGGGTGTACATCGCGCCTCGCCAGCCCGCGATCCCGATCGTGGCGTAGAGATCGAAGGGCGATCCCTGGGGATACTCGCGGCGGTAGGCCGCAATGATGTCGCCCGCCTGGGCGCCGAACGCCTCCCCCACCCGGCGGTTCAATTCCTCCTCGGTCATCGCCAGACCCACGGAGTTGTCCACGCCGTTGATGTATTCGTGCTGGTTGGTGCCCGTGATCAATGGGATATCCCGGGAAAGCTCCAGCGCCGCCGGCTCGTAGGGATCACTGACCAGGAGCCGTCCGTCGGTGGTCGGCCCCCAGCCGGACGGGTCGCTGCGCCGCAGCGGCCGCGGCGGCGCCGCCGGCGCGCGCAGGGCCACCGCGTTGGCCGCGGCGATGATGCGCTCCAGAGGAAGGGTGTGCACCTGCTCGAGGCTCGAGGCATTGAGGCCGAGCTCGGCCACGATCGCCGCCGCGCTGGCGGCGGAGGTCTCCGGCCGGTTGAACTTGAGGTAGGGCCCGCTCTCGATCACCGCCCGGTGGAAGAGGCCCTTCGCCCGCGGCATCGCCATCAGCGCCGACACCTTCCCCCCGCCGCCCGACTGGCCGAAGATCATCACCTGGCCGGGATCGCCTCCGAAGGCCGCGATATTGTCCCGGACCCATTCCAGCACCGCCACGATGTCGAGCATTCCGAGGTTGCCGGAGTCGGCGTAGCGCTCGCCGCCGACTTCCGCCAGGTTCAGGTAGCCGACGAGGTTGAGCCGGTGGTTGTGGTTCACCACCACGGCGTCCTGGTTGCGCGCGAGGTTCTCACCCTCGTAGGAGAGCAGATCTTGGCTGCAGCCGCCGGTGAAGCCCCCGCCGTGCATATAGACCAGCACGGGCCGGCGATGGAAGCCGTTGATCTCCGGGGTCCAGACGTTGACCCGCAGGCAATCCTCCCCCGCCACCTGCTCGGCGCAGCCGCGGTGCAGCAGGAAGGCATCTTCGTCCTTCCCCGCCGAATTATGGCCATCGAGATTGGGATGACCCAGGCCCGGGCAGACCCGGCCGTAGGCCAGCGCGTTGCGGATGCCGGCCCAGGGCTCGGGCTTCCGCGGCGGCTGGAAGCGATTGGCGCCGCTGGTCGGGGCGCCGTAGGGGATGCCCTTGAAGACATAGACGCCGTCGCGGCGATAGCCCCGGACCTTGCCGGAGCTGGTTTCGACCACGGTGGAGGCGTCGGAGGCGACGACCCCGGTGCGGGCCGGAGCGGAGGCCTCCTGGGCTCGGCTGCGGGACGGGAGGGCGGCCGCGGTGGCGGCGCCCGCTCCCAGGGCGGCCAGGTTCTTCACGAAGGAGCGCCGGTCGAGGCCGGCCGGGGCCCGGCCGAGGGGTGAACTCATAGCCCCAGCTAGACGTAGATCGGCTCGAGTCGGTTCGTGATATATGCGTCGCAGTGCCGGTAGCTCGCGAGGATTCCCCGGCGCGCCGTGTCCAGGTCCACGCACACCCAGCCGCGGTACGGGACGCTGCGCAGGACGCGGTGGCAGCCCGGGAAGTCCACCTGGCCGTCGCCCAGGTCGTAGATGCTGGAGAAGAACTTGGCCTCGCCCGAGTCCCGCTTGAGGACCTTGCCGTTGGGCTGCACCACGTCCGCCGCTGGAGTCGTCCAGCGCGAGTCCTTGTAGTCCAGGAAATGGATCCGCTCCTTATACTTGTCCAGGGTTCCGACCACGTCGCAGCCTGCCAGGTTGAGATGGGCCGTGTCCGGCGAGAGCCCGAAGAGCTCCGGGTCGACGGCGTCCATGAACCGGTCGATCTCGTCCGGGTTCTGCACCATCTGGCCCCAGTGGTTGTGCAGGCCGGCGGTGAACCCCAGGTCGCGCGCGATCCGGCCGATCTCGTTGCAGCGCTCGTAGAGCGAGCGGTAGCCCTCGGGCGTCCCCGCCCCGGGGCGGGCGCGGTCGGGGGAGAAGACCACCAGGTGGCTGGCGCCGAGGCCGGCCAGGAAGCGGATCGCGGTCCGGGCGCTCTCCAGGCACTCCTGGCGCCGCGCGGGATCCTGCAGCGGGGCGTTCCAGGAGATCGAGACCGCGTGCAGGCCGCGGTCCTGCAGCTGGCCCCGGAGCGAGTCGGCGCTCAGGCCGTACTCCCGCAGGAAGCCGGGGAAGCTGGTGAGCCGGATCCCGGTGAAGCCGGTCTGCTGCATCACGTCGAGCACCCCGCCGAAGGGCCCCCGCGGGTAGTATTTCCAGAGGGCCAGGCTGAGGGCCCACTTCACGTTGCGGTTCTGCGGCAGGGGCGCGGGCGCGGCGGCGCGCGCCAGGGAGCCGGGAATCAGGGGCAAGGAGGCCAGGAAGGCCTTCCGGCTGAGCGTGAGCACGCCCCGGAACCTAGGCCAGCACCGGCGCCGAGGGCGAGCCGGAAACCGCCGCGAGCGGCAGGCGGATGGAAAAGCACGCGCCCCCCCCGGGGGCCGGGCCGACGGCGGCGGCGCCCCCGTGGGCTTCGGCGATGGCCTTGACCAGGCTGAGCCCGAGGCCCAGCCCCCGCTGGGAGCGGCTGGTGTCGCCGCGGTAGAGCCGGCGCCAGATCTTGTCCCGCTCGGGCCCGGGAATGCCCGGACCGCTGTCGGCCACCTCCAGGATCCCCTGCCCCCCCTCCGCGTGGGCCGAGAGGCGGACGGAGCCGCCGCGCGGGGTGTACTTCAGGGCGTTGTCGACCAGGTTGGCCGCGGCCTGCCCCAGGCGGGCGCCGTCGGCGTCCACCCAGACCGGCGGGCCCTCCGCGCAGGAGAGCGCGATCCCCTTCTCCTCCGCGATCTCGCGATAGAGGTCCGCGGCCCGGCCGAGCACCGGCTGGAGGTCGATCCGGGCCCGGCGCAGGGGCAGGGTCCCGGTCTCGGCGGCGGAGACGTCGAGGATGGCCTCGAGCAGCCGCAGGACGCGCTCCGACTCCTCCACGCAGTCGGCCAGGGCGTCCCGCACCGCCGCCGGGTCGCCCTGCGCCTGCAGGGCCAGGTCGGCGGTCCCGCGCAGGCGCGCCAGCGGCGTACGCAGGTCGTGGGCGAGGTTGTCGAGGGTCTCGCGCATCGCCCCGATCAGGGCCGCGTTCTGGCCCAGGACGGCGTTGAGCTGGCGCACCAGCTCCCCGAGCTCGCCCCCGCCCGCCGGGTCGGGCACCCGGGCCGCCAGGTCGCCGGTGGCGATGATCCGGCGCGCCGTGGCGTTGACCTCGCGCACCGGCCGGGTGATCCGCCAGGCCAGGATGCCGCCGCCGACCGCGGCGAAGAGCAGCACCGCCCCGCCGGCGGTGAGGAAGGTGCGCCGGAGCGGCTCGAGCAGCACGGTGCGGTTGTCGGTGCTGCGGGCCACCTGCAGCAGCTCGCCGTCGGTCAGCCGCTGCGAGGCCACGGTGAAGTCCTTCTGCGCGTCCCGCGGCACGCGGACGCTGCGGACGATCTCCGGCTGCCAGCCGCCCCAGCCGTCCGGCACCAGCACCTGCGCGGCCTGGCCCTGCAGCCAGTCCGGGGGCACCTGGGCGAAGGTGGTCTCGCCGCCGTTGCCGATGATGCGCACGAAGACCGAGCGCACGCCCGGGGTGCGCTGCTCGGCGTTGAGCAGGGCCCGGAGCGAGGCCGCCCCGCCCGCCTCGTAGACCTCGGCGTAGTCCTGGGCCTTCTGCTCCACCGCCGTCCGCTCGCGCACGTCCAGGACGTGCGCCAGGGTCCAGTAGAGCAGCGCGAAGACCAGGGCCGAGCCCAGGGCGAAGAGCAGCGCGAAGAGGGCGCCGAGCCGGACCGCGAGGGAATGGCGCAGCCGCTCAAGCATGGCGCCAGATGTAGCCGACCCCCCGCACCGTCTCCAGCCGGGTCTTCTCCGGGTCGATCTTGTTCCGCAGGCGGTGGACCAGCACGTCCACCACGTTGGTCTGCGGGTCGAAGCTGTAGTCCCAGACGTGCTCCAGGATCATGGTCTTGGTCACGGGCCGGCCGGCGTGGCGCAGGAGGAAGGCCAGGAGCGAGAACTCCCGCGGCTGCAGCTCGACCTTCCGGCCGCCGCGCAGCACCTCGCGGGTGGTCAGGTCCACCGAGACGTCGCCCACCGCGATCCGGGTCGACTCGGGCGCCTGCAGGGCGCGGCGGATCAGGGCCTGCACCCGGGCGAGCAGCTCGGAGAAGGCGAAGGGCTTGGTCAGGTAGTCGTCCGCGCCGGCCTGGAGGCCCCTGACCCGGTCGTCGACCCCGGCCCGGGCGCTGAGGAAGAGCAGGGGCGTGGTCCGGCGCGCGGAGCGCAGCCGCCGCACCAGGCTGAGCCCGTCGAGGCGGGGCAGCATGATGTCCACCACCGCCGCGTCGTAGTCGGTGGTCTCCGCCAGGGCCAGGCCGGTCTCCCCGTCGGCCGCGTGGTCGACGGAGAAGCCCGACTCCTTCAGGCCGCGCACGACGAAGGAGGCGATCTTCTCGTCGTCTTCGACCACCAGGATTCGCATCGGGACAGTCTGGGCGGCGGAGGGCACGGTGGCAAAGCGGAAGCGGGCGCCTCCGGAACCGGGGGCGCCCGCGTGATTCATGGATCCGCCGGTCGGTTAGGAGGCCGGGGTGCCGGACTCGTCGACCAGGGTGTAAATCGTGCCGCCGTGGGACCAGAGCTTGAGCAGGGTCTTCTTGCTGGTCGCGTCCTCGCTCAGCTTGACCGCCTGGTCGGCGTCGGTGACGCGGTGGTGGTTGATCTCCAGGATGACGTCGCCGGGCTCCAGGCCCGCCTCGGCCGAGGCCGAGTCCTGCGACACCTCGGTGATCACCGCCCCGCGGACGCGCTCGGGGATGTTGTACTGCTGCCGGGCCTGGTCGTCCAGGTCGCCGACGTAGACGCCGTTGAGCACGCCCTTGTCGTCGTTGCTGGCGATGCCCGACTGGCCCTGGGCCCCCTCGCGCATCCCGTTCTCGCCGGTGGTGGTGAGGGCGAAGTCCTTGGTCTTGCCCTCGCGCAGCACCTGGAGCTTGAGGTGGGTGCCCGCGCTCATCTCGCCGATGGCGAGGTGCAGGGCCTCCGAGTCCTTCACCGGCTCGCCATTGAGGCCGGTGATGACGTCGCCGCTCTGCAGGCCCGCCCGCGAGGCCGGGCTGCCGGGGCTGACGTCGGTGACCAGCGCGCCGTTCGTGCCGTTCTTGACCCCGAAGCTGTCGGCCAGCGCGGGGTTGAGGTTCTGCACCGTCACGCCGATCCGCCCGTGCGAGACGTGGCCGGTCGTGACCAGGCTGTTCAGCTCATGCTTGACCAGGTCGGAGGGGACGGCGAAGCCCGCCCCCTGGAACCCGCCGGTGTGGCTGTAGATCGCGCTGGGGATGCCGATGAGGCGCCCCTCGATGTCGACCAGGGCGCCGCCGGAATTGCCCGGGTTGATCGCCGCGTCGGTCTGGATGAAGTCCTCCAGCCCGTGGTTGGGCTGGTCGTCGAGGATGCCCATCTGGCGGCCGGTGGCGGAGACGATGCCGCTGGTGACGCTCTCGCCGAAGCCGAAGGGATTGCCGATCGCCAGCACCCGGTCGCCCACCTCGACCTTGGAGCTGTCGGCGAAGGTGATGGCGGGGAGGCCGTGGGCGTTGACCTTGATCACCGCGACGTCGGTCTCGGGATCGCGCCCGACGACCTTGGCGCTCATGTCGCGGCCGTCGGAAAAGCTGACGTGCACCTCGGTGGCGTGGTCGACAACGTGGTTGTTGGTCACGATGTAGCCGTCGGGGCTGATGATGACCCCGGAGCCGATGCCGGACTCGCGCTGCGGATGCTGCGGGATCTGGTTGAAGAACTGCCGGAAGGGATCGGGCAGGTTGTCGAAGCCGTGCGAGTCGAACCCGCCGTTCGGGTTGGTGATCTGGACGGTCACCTTGACCACGCAGGGGCTGACCCGCTTGGCGATGTTGGCGAAGCTGGCGGGGATCATGGCGCTGCGGTCGACCGGCTTGCTGTCCGACTGGACGGCGACCTTGGGGGCGTCGTGGCCCTGCTCGGCCCGGAGGACCGTGCCGGCGACCAGGCCCAGCGCGCAGAGGCCGCCGGCGGCGATGGCCAGGCGGCGGCGGAGGGGAGAAACGGTGGAATTCATGGTGCGGCGAAGATCGCACGCCACCCTTACCCCCTCCTTTCCGCAAAATTACACTTTGGTAAGGCGCCGGGGCGCTAGTTCGAGCTGTCCTCCTCCAGGGAGAAGGTGAGCGAGACCGTGTCGCCCTTGAAGAACGAGGGCGGCAGGATCGGCCGGGTGCGGGCGAAGGCCTCCTTGATCGACTGGTCGAATTCCGCGCTGCCGGAGGAGCGCACGATCCGCAGGGCGGAGATGCTCCCGTCCGGCCCGAGGCGGAACTCCACCTTCGCGGTCAGCGAGGTGCTGACGTTCGCCGGCTGCTGGTGGTTCTCCCGGATCCGGCTCATCAGCAGGGCGTAGTAGGCGTCCATCTCGCTGCCCTGCTCGCGGGAGAGCGCCTTGCCGCCCGCCCCGCCCTTGGTGTTGGCGACCGAGCCGCCGGCCACCCCGGTGGCGATGCCGCGGGCCTGCGCCACCTTCTCCGGGTGCTCCTTGAGGAACTTGTCGTAGCTTTCCTGCTGCTGCTGGCGCCTGGCCTCGGCCGCCTGCTGCCGGTGGATCCGCGTCTCCACGCGGGATTCCGCCCGCTTCACCGTGCGCTGCACCGTGTGGAGGAAGTTCGGGGCGGGCTTCGCCGCCGGCTTGGGCGGCGCCTTCGCCGGGACCGGAGCGGGCGCGGGCTCCGCCACCGCCTGCGCCACCGGCGCGGGGGCGGGCGGGGCCGGGGCGGGCTCCGGGGGGGCCGGGGGCACCGGCACCTTGATTTCCGGCGCGTCGGGCGAGCCCAGGGCCGCCGCCTTGGTGGCGGCGTAGTTGTCCCCCGGCCCCACCACCAGCTCGAAGATCTTCGGCGCCTGCGCCTGGTTCTGGCTCAGCTCGTAGCCGAGGAGGAGCAGGGCCACCGCCACCGCCGCGTGCAGGAGCGCGGAGGAGACGTAGGCCGACGGCGACTGCGCGTTCATGGCTTGATCTGCGTGTCGAAGGTCAGCTGGTGGAGGTTGGCGCGCTGGATCTCGTCCACCAGCCCGATGATCTTGTCGTAGGTCACCGCCCCGTCGCCGCGGACGCGGATGACCGGGGGCTTCGGGTCCTCGCCCATCGACTTCAGGCGCTGGCGCAGGTCGGCCAGGTCCACCGGGCGGTTGTCGATGTAGTACTGGCCGCGCGCGTCCACCGAGACCGCGACGAAGCGGGTGTCCTCGGTCTTGGGCTGCATCTGCTTCGACTGCTCCGGCAGGTGGATCGGGATCGTCTGCTCCTCCTTGCTCGAGGAGGTGGTGATCATGAAGATGATGAGCAGGAGGAAGCCGAGGTCGATCAGGTTGGTGACGTTCAGCTCCGCGATCGGGTGCGAGACCCTCTGCCTGCGAAATGTCCGGGCCATGGCGCGGCTACTGGCTTTCGGTCTCGATCCGGTCGGCCAGCGAGCTGGCGAAGTTCTCCAGCTCGGTGACCATGACCCGGGTGCGGGCCAGCAGGTAGTTGTAGCCGAAGACCGAGGGGATGGCGACGATCAGGCCCGAGGTGGTCGCGAGCAGCGCGGCCGAGACGCCGGGGGCGAGCGTCTGGATGCTGGCGGACTGCTGCAGCGAGACCGCCCCGAAGGCGTCCATCACGCCGTAGACCGTGCCGAGCAGGCCGAGGAAGGGCGCGCCCGAGACGATGCTGGCGAGGAAGATCATGCTCGACTCGTAGCGCAGCGACTGGCGGGCCAGCGCGCGCTGCAGGGCGTTCTCCGCGTGCTCCAGGCGGAAGCGGCTGGTCTCGATGCCCTTCTCCTTCCCCAGCGAGGCCGCCCGCCAGTAGGCGTCGTAGGCCTCGGCGAAGAGGTCGGCGTAGGGGATGCCGCGGCGGTTGCGCAGCGACTCCGGCAGCTCGAGCAGGTTGCGCTCCTCCTGCAGCCGCTGCTCGAAGGCGTGGTTGAGGCGGCGCAGGTTCCGCAGCTCGCTCCGCTTCCCGATCATCACCGCCCAGGCGATGATGCTGCAGACGCCGAGGAAGGCGATGAGGGTCTGGCCGACCACGTCGGACCGCAGGAACACGGTCATCGGATTGAGCAGGGCAAAACAGGACATCGTGGGCGCAAGGTTGGGCCCAAAATCGCGCGGAGGTCAACGCGCTCCGCGTTATGTCTCCGCTTCCGCGCCGCGCCGGTCGAAGGCCGCCGCCAGCAGGATCACCGCGCCCTTGATCACCTGCTGCCAGAAGGGGGAGACCCCGAGCAGGACCAGCCCGTTGTTGAGGACGCCGATGATGAGGCAGCCCAGCACCGTCCCCGGCACCGAGCCGCGGCCGCCGCTGAGCGAGGTCCCGCCGATGACCACCGCCGCGATCGAGTCCAGCTCGTAGCCGGCGCCGGCGCTCGGGGTGGCCGAATCGAGCCGGGCGGCGGCGAGCAGCCCGGCCACCCCCGAGAGCGCGCCGGCCAGCACGTAGGCCGCCAGCTGGACCCCGGCCACGTTCACCCCGCTCAGCGCGGCCGCCCGGGCGTTGCCGCCCACGGCGTAGAGGCGGCGGCCCCAGCGGGTCCGGCGGGTCACCCCGAAGAAGACGAGGGCGAGCAGGCCCGAGATCCAGACCGGCATCGGGACTCCCGCCACCCGGCCGGTCCCGAGGAAGCCGAACCCGGGCCCCAGGTCGTTGATCGGGAAGCCGCCGGTCCACAGCAGCGTCAGCCCCCGGGCGATGCTGAGCATGCCGAGGGTGGCGACGAAGGGGGGCAGGCCGAAGCGCGTGACGGCGAGGCCGTTGGCGCCCCCGCAGGCCCCGCCGACCAGCAGCCCGGCCAGCAGGGCCCCGGAGACGGTGACCTCGGCCCCGACCGCGCCCCCGGGGAGGACGAACCCGTGCTTGAGCAGGCCCGCCGCCACCGCCCCGGCGAGGGCCAGGACGGAGCCGACCGACAGGTCGATGCCGCCGGAGAGGATCACCAGCGTCATGCCGATCGAGAGGCAGAGGTTGACCGAGATCTGCCGCAGGACGTTGAGCAGGTTGGAGGCGGTGAGGAAGGTGTCGGTGCCCAGCGCCAGGGCGGCCGCCATCGCCGCCAGGGCGAGGACGGTGGAGTAGCGGGAGAGCCAGGAGCGGAGCCGGCTCATGTCCCCGCCCCCTCCGGCACCGCCGCCCGCAGCAGCGCCTCCTCCGTCGCCTCGCCGGCCGCGAACTCCGCGCTCAGCCGCCCCTCGCAGAGCACCAGGATGCGGTCCGCGACCGCCAGGATCTCGGGAAGCTCGGAGGAGACCAGCAGCACGGCCAGGCCCTCGGCCACCCAGCCGTCGATCAGGCCGTAGATCTCCCGCTTGGCCTTCAGGTCGATGCCCCGGGTCGGCTCGTCGAGCAGGAGCACCCGCGGCCCGGTGGCCAGCCCCTTCGCCAGGACCACCTTCTGCTGGTTGCCGCCGCTGAGCTGGCGGGCCGGCTGGCGGGTCGAGGCCGCCTTCAGCCGCAGGCGCTCGCCCCAGGCGCGGGCCTCCGCGCGCTCGCGGCCGGGGCGCAGCCACCAGGGGCCGCCGGCCCGGGCCAGGCCGGCCAGGCCCATGTTTTCGGCGATGGACATTCCCAGGACCAGGCCGTCGTCCTTGCGGTCCTCGGGCACCAGGGCCAGCCCCGCGCGGATCGCGGCCCGCGGCGAGGCCGGCAGGCCCTCCGCCCCGCCGATCCACGCCGTGCCGGCCGAGGCCGGGCGGCGCCCGAAGAGGGTTTCGAGCAGCTCGGTCCTCCCCGCGCCCATCAGCCCGAAGATCCCGACCACCTCGCCGGCCCGGACCGAGAGGGAGATCCCCTGCAGGAGGTGCTCGCCGGGGCGCCGCGGATGCGGGAGGGACAGGCCCTCGACCCGGAGCGCCTCGGCGCCCGGGGCCCGGCGGGCGCGCGCATACAGGCCCGACAGGTCCCGCCCCACCATCAGCCGGATCATCTCGCTGCGGTCGATTTCGGCGAAGGGCCGGGCGGCGACGAAGGCGCCGTCGCGCAGGATGGTGACGTCGTCGGCCAGCCCGGGCAGCTCGTCGAGCCGGTGGGTGATGTAGATCAGGCCGACCCCGTCCTCCTTCAGGCGGCGGATCTGGCGGAAGAGGGACGCCGCCTCCTGCGCCGACAGGGCCGAGGTGGGCTCGTCCAGGATCAGGACGCGCGCGCGCAGCGACAGGGCCTTGGCGATTTCCACCATCTGCCGCTCCCCCACCCGCAGGCTTGCCACCGGCAGGTCCGGGTCGAGGCCGACCTCCAGGCGCGCCAGCCAGGCGGCGGCCTCCCGCCGCCGCCTGGCCGGGTCGACCAGGCCGAGGGCGTTCACCGGCTCGCGCCCGAGGAAGATGTTCTCGGCGATGCTGAGGCCGGGCACCTGGCTGAGCTCCTGGAAGATGATCGCGATGCCCGCCGCCCGGGCCTCGCGGGGATCGCGGAAGCGGACCGGCCGGCCGTCGAGCCGGATCTCCCCCCGGTCGGGCGCCAGCGCCCCGGCCAGGATCGCCATCAGCGTCGACTTGCCGGCGCCGTTTTCCCCCAGCAGCGCGTTGAGCCGCCCCCGGCGCACCGCGATGTCGGCTCCGGCGAGCGCCCGGACCCCGCCGAAGGACTTCGCGATCCCCCGCGCCTCGAGGATGACGCCGGAGGGGGTCATTCGAAGGCGGCCTCGACCGGGACGGCCGGCAGGGGCCGGGCCGGGCCGTCGTCCGGATCGACCTCCGCGGCGGCCACGAAACGGAGCCGGCGCCCGGGCCGGGCCCCGTCCCTGAGGGCGGGAAGCACGCGGGTCTCCACCAAGTGGTTGAGCTCGGCCGCGACGGCGTTGAAGTCCTGGGAATTCGCGAAGGCGCCGGGATCGAGCAGCCCGGAGGCGTCCCGCACCGCGTTGCCGAAGAGGAATCCGGTGGGGAAGATCAGGTCGGCGCCCCCCCCGGCGAGGGCGAGCGCCACCCCGGACTTTCCGTCGGCGACGACCGTGCCGGTGCCCTGGAAGAAGAAGTAGCGCGTGTCGCTGTCGCCGATCGTGCGCCCGTACTTCTTCTCGGCCGCGGCGGGGTCGCGCCGCAGGGCGGCCAGCACCTCGGAGGCGGGCGCGGCCCGCTCCCCGGCCGGCAGCAGGCGCTCCCGCCAGAATTTCCGGGCGTACGCCGGGGCCTGGAAGCCGGCGGCCGCCGGCCGCTCCGCCCTCAGGCGGTGGAAGCGGACCGGGGGGAAGAGCGCCGCCGCCGCCAGCAGCAGCGCCCCGGCCAAGAAAATGCCCCAGGGCCGGCGCATCGCGGGCCGCCTACGGCTTCTTCCCGTAGTCGCCGTACCGCGCCACGTTGGCGGCGGTCACGAGGTCGACCTTGACCGGCACCTTCTGCGGGAGGTCGCGCCTGCCCTTCAGCCACTGGTCCGCGAACTCCGCGGCCTGGCGGGCCATCTTCTTGGGAAACTGCATCCCGGTGGCGGCGATCTTGCCCTGGGCGATGAGCCGGACCACGTCGTCGGCGCCGTCGAAGCCGAAGACCTTGACCTGCCGGTCCTTCCCGGCCGAGACCAGGGCCTGGTAGGCTCCCATGGCCATGGCGTCGTTGCCGCAGAAGACGGCGTTGATCGCCGGATTCCTCTGCAGGATCGACTCCATCACCTCCAGCGCCTTGGCCCGGTCGAAATCCGCGCTCTGCTGGGCCACCATCTTCAGCCCGGGGTAGCGGTCGACCACGCTGTGGAAGCCCTTGGAGCGGTTCCAGGTGTTGTTGTCGCCGACCAGCCCGAGCAGCTCCGCATAGGTGCCCTGCTCGCCCACCTGCTCGACAAAGTACTGCCCCTCGCGCACGCAGCCCGAGTAGCTGTCGGAGAGGATCTGCGCCGCGGCGGCATCGGTGGCGTTGATCTCCCGGTCGATGCAGATCACCGGGATCCCCGCCGCCTTGGCCCGCCGCACGTTGGCCACCGAGGCGTCGGCGTCGGTGGGGTTGAACAGGATCGCCTTGCAGCCCCCCGCGATGGCGTTCTCGAAATGCGCCGCCTCCTTCGCGGTGTCGTTCTGGGAGTCGTAGAGCGTGGCGTCGTAGCCCAGCTCGTCCGCCCGCGCCCGCGCGGTCTCGCCCAGGACCACGAACCAGGGGTTGTTCAGGGTCGAGATGATGACCGCGATCTTGGGCCGGGCCCCGCCCTCGGCGGACGCCGGGAGGCCGGCGGCCAGGGCCGCGAAGGCGGCGAGCACCAGAAGACAGGGGCGGAGGGGGCGGAGCGTTGGCGTCATGGGCGGGGTCAGCGTGGGCTGGGGGGTCCGGGGAAGATCGCCGCGGACCGGGGCAGGGGCCTTCAGGGGGAGATTAGGATAATTTTACTGCCGATTCTCCCTTCCTTGGCGACAACTATCACTGGATCCTAAGGTGGCGCCTTTCCCCCGGGAAAGCCGCCGCGCGGCCCCCGCCGCGGGCCGCAGCCGCAGGCGGGGTCGGGCGCCCCCGGCGACCATTTGTGTTGAAGCGCGTGCGCCTGACGGCCCAAACTGGGCCGCAATGTCCCTCAAACCCGTCTCCGGAAAGCTGATCTCCTTCGAGGGTTCCGAAGGCAGCGGCAAATCAACCCAGATCGCGCGGCTCGCCGCGCACCTGCAGAAGCTCAAGCGGGACGTGGTGAGCGTCCGGGAGCCGGGAGGGACCGAGATCGGCGAGCAGATCCGCAACATCATCGTCCACAATTCCAAGGGCGACGAGATGTGCGCGGAGACGGAGCTCCTGCTCTTCACCGCGGCGCGCGCCCAGCTGGTGCGCGAAATCATCGCCCCGGCGCTCAAGCGCGGCGCCATCGTCCTGAGCGACCGCTACCTCGACTCCTCGACGGTGTACCAGGGGATCGGCCGCAACCTCGCCCTGGACCCGGTCCACCAGATCAACCGCTTCGCGGTCGGCACCGTCATGCCCGACCTCACCCTGGTGATCGACGTGCCGATCGAGGTCAGCCTGGCGCGCATCCGCCAGCGCGCCACCGACATCCCCGACCGGATGGAGCGCGAGAACATCGACTTCTACCACAAGGTCCGCGAGGGCTACCTCGTGCTGGCCAAGGGCATGCCCGAGCGGGTGGCGGTGATCGACGGCGCCAAGACCGAGGACGTGATCGAGAAGAAGATCTGGGCCGAGGTGCAGCGGGTCATCAAGTAGTGCCGGCCGCGCCCGCCTCCCCCTGGCCCCCCGCCCTCGCCGGCACCCCGGCGATCGCGGTGATCGAGCGCGCGATCGAGGGCCGGCGGCTGGGGCACAGCCTCCTGCTCCACGGCGAGGACCTCGGCCTGCTCACGGCGGTGGCCGAGGCGATCGCCGACCGGCTCCTGCGCCAGGGGGCGCCCGCCGCCTTTCCCGTCGGCCAGCACCCCGACGCCTTCGCCCTCCGGCCCTCCGGCAAGATGCGGGTCATCACCGCCGAGGCCACCCGCGAGCTGATCGCCAAGGTGCAGGTCACCCCCGCCGTCGCCCAGACCAAGGTCGCCATCGTGCACGAGGCCGAGCGGATGAACGCGCCCGCGGCCAACATCTTCCTCAAGACCCTGGAGGAGCCGCCCGCCCACACCATCCTCCTGCTGCTCACCACCCACCCCTACGCGCTGCTCCCCACCATCCTGAGCCGCTGCCTGCACTTCAAGTTCTCGGCCGTCCGCGGGGAGCTCTCGCCGGAGGCCCAGCGGGCCCGCGCCGACCCCGCCTCCGCCGAGGCCGCCTGGCTGGGCTGGCTGGGCGACTACCAGGCCTGGCTCGGGCGCATCTCCCAGGGAACCCCGGACAAGCGGGCGGCCGCCGACCATATCCTCTCCCTCTACGGCCTCGCCGCGCGGTTCGGATTCATCCTCGAGCGCGGCGCCGCCGAGGCCTGGGAGCGCCAGAAGGCCTCCCTCCCCGCCGAACTGGAGGAGGACGAGCAGATCGCGATCGAGAGCGGGCTCTCCGCCGGCCTGCGGGCCCGCTTCTTCGCCGAGATCGAGGGCGCGACCCGCGCCTTCGCCCGGCCGCGCCTGGGCGAGGACGGCGAGGGCGCGGCCAGCCGGGCCTTCATCGCCGCGGTGCGGAAGCTGGAGCATGACGCCCGCCTGCTCCGCCTGAACCTGAACGAATCCGCCGCCCTGGAGGACTTTCTGCTCTCCTCGCTCCGGCTCTGGAGCCGGCGCTAGCGCCCGGCCGGGCAACTGGCCCGCGGCCTGCTGTTCGGCGCGCCGGGGATCCCGCCGCCCGGGGGATGCCCGCCGCCCGCGTGCTCCCCGAATCCTCCGAACCAAAGCTCGATCCCAGCCCGCTGGAGCAGGCCCTGCAGGCCCGCCGCGAGCTGGAGTCGGAGCTGGTCCGGACCCAGCGGAACCTGGCGGCGCGCGTCGCCGCCCGGACCGCCGCGCTGCGGACCACCAACGAGAAGCTCTACAACGAGATCCTCGAGCGCCGGAAGGCCGAGCGCGCGCTGCGGGCCGCCGAGCGCAAGTACCGCGGCTTCTTCGAGAACGCGGCCGAGGGCGCCTATCAAAGCAGCGCGGAGGGCCAGTACCTCAGCGTCAACCCCGCCCTGGCCCGGCTCTACGGCTACGCCACCCCCGGGGAGATGATGGCCTCGGTCGGCAACATCGCGGAGGAGATCTACCTCGACCCGGAGATGCGCCGGCGCTTCCGGGACCAGATCGAGCGCGACGGGGAGGTGCGCGACCTCGAGTACCAGGTCCGCCAGCGCGGGGGCCGCGTGCTCTGGATCTCGGAGAACGCCCGGGTGGCGCGCAACCGCCGGGGCAAGGTCCTCTACTACGAGGGCACGATCCGGGACATCACCCGCTCCAAGGAGGCGGAGGCCGAGGCGGCGCGCCTGGAGCAGCAGCTGCTCCAGGCCCAGAAGATGGAGGCGGTCGGCACCCTGGCCAGCGGGATCGCCCACGATTTCAACAACATCCTCGGGGCGATCGTGGGCTACGCCGAGCTGGCGCAGGACGACCTCGCCCCGGACCAGCGCGGCTTCGGCTTCATCAACGACCTGCTCGCCGCCACCCAGCGGGCCAAGCAGCTGGTGCGGCAGATCCTCGCCTTCAGCCGCCAGGACCCGCCGGCGCGCGAGGTGGTGCGCCTGGGCACGGTCGTCCGGGAGGTCGCCGCCCTGCTCCGCGCGACGCTGCCGACCACGATCGCGATCGGGCTGGAGCTGGAGGAGGAGGACGACCGGACCGTGGCGGACCCGGTCCAGCTGCACCAGGTGCTGCTCAACCTGGGCACCAACGCCAGCCACGCGATGCGGGAGCGGGGCGGCCGGCTGGCCTTCCGCCTCGAAGGGGTCGAGCTCGGGGGCGGCGGCCGGCCCCGCCTCGGCGCCCTCGCCCCCGGCCGCTACCTGCGGCTGCAGGTCAGCGACACCGGCCAGGGCATCCCTCCCGAGATCATCCGGCGGATCTTCGAGCCGTTCTTCACCACCAAGCCGGTCGGCGAGGGCTCCGGCCTCGGGCTCTCGGTGGTGGACGGGATCGTGCGCAACCACGGCGGCGAGATCCAGGTGGAGAGCACCCTGGGGGCCGGGACCACCTTCTCCATCTACCTCGCCCCCCACCGCCCCGCCCCGTAATCCCATGCCGCGCATCCTGGTCATCGAAGACGACGAAAAAATGCGGGAGGCTCTGGTCCAGACCCTCCTCAAGCTGGGCCACGAGGTGGCCTTCGAGCCCAACGGCCGCGCGGGGCTGGAGCGGGCCGCCCAGTGGCTCCCGGAGCTGGTGATCACCGACCTGATCATGCCGGAGAAGGAGGGCCTCGAGACCATCGTCGACCTCCGCCGCGGCCACCCCGCGGTCCGGATCATCGCCATCTCCGGCGGCGGGCGGCTGAGCAACAGCGACTTCCTCGATGTCGCCGCCAAGCTGGGGGCCCAGGGCACCCTGGCCAAGCCCTTCACCCGGGACGAGCTGAAGGCGGCGATCGCCGCCGTCCTCGCCTAGGCCCGGCCGGCGCCGAGGAAGGCCGCCGCCGCCCGCACGAAGGCCTCGCGGTCCTCCATGTGGGGATTGTGGCCCGCGGCGAGGGTTTCGATCCGCGCGGCGGGAAAATGGGCGGTGATCAGCGCATGCTCGCCCGGCGCCACGTAGCGCGAGCGCCCGCCCAGGATGAAGAGGGCCGGCCCGGCATAGCGCTCGCCCGCTCCCAGGGGGTTGCCCTCCAGCTCGCGCAGCGCCGCGGTCAGGACGGGCAGGTTGACCGTCCAGCGCCAGCGCCCCGCCTCGTCCCGGTCCAGGTTGGTGGTGAGGAACTTCCGCATTGCCCAGTCGGGCTCGGCCGCCTCCAGCTCCCGCTCGGCGTCCGCGCGCGAGCGCAGCCGGGTGAGGTCGAGCGCGTTCATGGCCGCGAACTCCCGGTGCCGCCCCGCGCCGGAATAGTCCTTGGGCGCGATGTCGACCACCACCAGCCGCTCCACCCGCTCGGGATTCCGGCAGGCCAGCAGCATCGCCACCTTGCCGCCCATGCTGTGGCCCATCAGCGCGATCCGGCCCAGGCCGCGGGCTTCCAGCCAGGCGAGGACGTCGCCCATCATCGCCTCGTAGCCGGCCCCGGCCGCGTGGGGCGAGCCCCCGTGGTTGCGCAGGTCGAGGGCGAGCACATGGTTCCCGGCCGCCAGGTCCCGGCCCGCGCTCTGCCAGTTGCGCGAGGAGCCGAGGATGCCGTGGAGGATGACCAGGGGCGGCTTCCCCTCCCCTCCCAGGTCCCGGAAATTGAGCTCCATCGGCCGAGCCAAATTGGTATCGCCAGTCCCGGCGACTGCTTTCTCACTTCTGGGCTCCATGGCCGAGACGACGCTCACCCCCATGATGCAGCAGTACTTCGAGGTGAAGCGCGGGCTGCCGCGCGACACCCTCCTGCTCTTCCGTCTGGGCGACTTCTACGAGCTGTTCTTCGAGGACGCCACCCTGGCCTCGAAGATCCTCGGCCTGACGCTGACCCAGCGCCAGGGGCAGCCGATGGCGGGCCTGCCCTACCACGCCGCCGACGGCTATGTCCGGCGGCTGCTCGCGGCGGGCCGCAAGGTCGCGATCTGCGACCAGCAGGAGGCGGCCAAGCCCGGCAAGCTGGTCAAGCGCCAGCTCACCCGCATCCTCAGCCCCGGCACCCTGCTCGCCTCCAACCAGCTCGAGGAGGGGCGCAACCAGTACCTGGCCGCGGTCGCGGCCGACGCCGCCGGCCTGCACGCCGCCTGGCTCGACCTCTCGACCGGGGAGTTCCGGGTCGCGACCGACGCCAGGCTGGAGAGCCTCCTCCCCGTCCTCACCGCCCTCAATCCGGCCGAGGTCCTGGTGGCCGAGGGCGAGCGCGAGCGCTGGCAGGCGGCCCCGCACGGGGACCCGCTGCATCTGCTGGCGGCCCTCTGCGCCGAGCGGCTCTGCTCCGAGCTGGCGGGGTACCATTTCGACGCGGGCTCGGGCGCCCGCACGGTGCGGGAGGCGCTCGGGGTCCTCAACCTCCAGGGCTTCGGCCTGGAGGAGGGCCACCGCGGCCTGGGGCCGGCCGGGGCCCTGCTCCACTACGCCACCGAGAACCTCTGCGCCAAGCCCGCGAACCTGCGCAGCCTCCGCGAATACCGCAGCGGCGGGACCCTGCTGCTCGATCCGGCCACGCTGCGCAACCTCGAGGTCTTCGCCTCGAGCCGCGGCGGACGCCAGGGCTCGCTGCTCGAGGCGGTGAGCCGCACCGTCACCGCCGCCGGCGCCCGGCTGCTCGAGCGCTGGCTCGCCGCGCCCACCCTCGAGCTGCCCGAGATCCGCCGGCGCCAGGCGCTGGTGGGCGAGCTGCTCGCCCAGCCCTCGCGCCTGGCCGCGCTCCGCGCCTCGCTCGGCGGGATCCGCGACCTGCCGCGCATCCTGGGCCGGCTGCAGAACCGCCTGCGCAACCCCCGCGAGCTGGGGGGCATCCGCGACACCCTGGGCCGGCTGCCCGAGCTGGGCCAGGACCTGGCCGGCTTCGGCGCCGAGGCGCCCCACCTGGGGGGGCTCCGCGCCGAGGTCGGGGAATTCGCGGAGCTGCGCCGGCTGCTGGCCGCCGCCCTGGCGGACGAGATGCCCGCCGACCTGGCCGAGGGGGGCTACATCCGCGCCGGCCACGACGGCGAGCTCGACCGGCTGCGGGCCCTGACCTCCGGCAACCGCACCTGGCTCTCCGAGCTGGAGCGGGCGGAGCAGGAGCGCACCGGCATCCGCAGCCTCAAGGTCAAGTACACCGGCAACTTCGGGTACTACATCGAGGTGACCAAGGCCAACCTGCACCTGGTGCCGGCCGACTACGTCCGCCGCCAGACCACGGTGGGCGGCGAGCGCTACGTCACCGAGGCCCTCCGGCAGAAGGAGAAGGAGATCTTTCACGCGGAGGAGAACGCCCTGGCGCGGGAGCAGGAGCTCTTCCAGCAGCTGGTCGCGGCCGTGCTCGAGCAGGCGGCGGCCCTGGCCCGGACCGCCGACGCGCTGGCGGAGCTGGACGTCCTCGCCGGGTGGGCGGTCCTGGCCCGCGAGTCCTCCTACTGCCGGCCCGAGATCGACGAGAGCGAGGTGCTGGAGATCGCCGACGGCCGCCATCCGGTGGTCGAGCAGATGCTGCAGGCGTCCGCCGGCGGCCACGCCTTCGTGCCCAACGACACCGCCCTCGCCTGCGACGGCGCCCAGATCGCCCTGGTCACCGGCCCGAACATGGCGGGCAAGTCCACCTACATCCGCCAGGTCGCCCTGATCGCGCTGCTCGCCCACCTCGGCTGCTGGGTGCCCGCCCGCAAGTGCCGGGTCGGCCTGGTCGACCGGATCTTCTCGAGGGTCGGGGCCAGCGACGACCTGGCGCGGGGCAATTCCACCTTCATGGTGGAGATGAACGAGACCGCCAACATCCTCAACCACGCCGGCGAGCGCGCGCTCATCATCCTGGACGAGATCGGCCGCGGGACGTCGACCTACGACGGCCTCAGCATCGCCTGGGCGGTGGTCGAGCACCTGCACCGCGGGCCGGAGCGCGGCCCGCGCACCCTCTTCGCCACCCACTACCAGGAGCTGACCCAGCTGGAGAAGCACCTGCCGCGGCTGCGGAACCTCAGCGTCACGGTCAAGGAATGGAACGAGGAGATCATCTTCACCCGCCGGGTCCAGGCCGGCGCGGCCGACCGCAGCTACGGAATCCAAGTGGCGCGGCTCGCCGGCCTGCCCCTGAGCGTGATCGAGCGCGCCCGCGCCATCCTGGCCGGCCTGGAGAGCGAGGAGGCGTCCGTCACCGTCGCCGCCCCCGCGGCCCGCCCGAGGAAGAAGCTCACCGTCGCCCCGGCGCCCGACGACCGGCAGCTGGGCCTGCTATAGGGCCGCCTCGAACTCCGGCGGCTGCGGCGCCTGGGCGGAAAAGCTGAAGCCCGAGCCCCGGAACTCGTAGCGGAAGCTGGTCTCGAGGGAGTGGAGGAAGAGTCGCTTGGTGCCCGCGCGCCGGGCGAACTCCCGGTTGAGCCGGAAGTCCCCGTAGGTCTGGTCGCCCGCGATCGGCAGGTGGCGCCGCGCGCACTGGACGCGGAGCTGGTGGCTGCGGCCGGTGCGGGGCTCGAGCTCGAGCAGCGCCAGGGGGATGGGCTGGCCGCCGGTCCGGACCACCCGCACCGCGCTTTCCGCCGGAACGCCCCCGCCCGCGCCGGTGCGGATCTGCCCGCCGCGCTTCTCCACCGCCAGGCGGTCCCGCCAGAGCTCGGGCCGGAGGCCGGGCCTGCCGAAGACCAGGGCCCGGTAGAGCTTGCGCACCCCGCGCTCCTTGAAGCGGGCCCTGACCGCGGCGGCCAGCTCGCCGTCGGCCGCGGCCAGCAGCACCCCGGAGGTGGCGGCGTCGAGCCGGTTGAGCAGCCAGAGCCGGCCGCCCGCCCAGCGGTAGCACTCCTCCTCCAGGTCGTAGTCCGCCCGCAGCAGCGAGTGCGCGTCGATCCCGGGCTCGTTGGGGTGGGAGCGGACGCCCGCCGGCTTGTTGAGGGCGGCCAGGCCGTTCCCGTCCCGCTGGAGCAGGGCGACGCCGCTTCCGAGCGGCAGGCCCGCCCAGAAACTGTCCCCCGGGCCGCTCACTCGTAGAGGAAGGTGAAGGTGAGGGTCTGCTGGTCGCCCAGGGTGGCGATCATCTCCTTGGTCCACTCCCCGTAGGGGGAGCGGTCGGTGATCGCCGCCTCGCAGGCGGTCTTGCCCTGGTCGCTCGAGGTGCTCTGGACGTCGACCAGGGTCTTCACCCGCCCCTTCGAATCGAGGATGAACTTGACCGTGACGGTGCTGCCGTGGGGCGGGTAGACGGCGCTGGCCATCAGGATCCGGTCCCACTCGACCTGGACGCTCTCGATCAGGCGCTGGAGGTATTCGGCGTAGCTGTCCCACTTCGCGTCGTAGGCGGCGAGTCCGATGTTGCGGGTGCCGACCTTGTTCTCGGCGAAGACGGCGGGCCGCACGTGCTGCGCCAGGGAGCGGCGCGGCCGGGGATGGAGGGGGTCGATCTGCGGGCTGTCGGCGGCGGCGGCGGCGTTGTCGGTCGCGGTCTTGCTGCCCTCGACCCGCTTGGGGATCGCCTGGTTGTTGTCCGCCCGGGGGCCGGTGTTGGTGCCGAAGGAGTCCTTGGTCTCGCCCTCCATCTTGTCGAAGCCGGAAAGGGGGTTCTGCGCCTTCTTCGGGGCGGCGGTGGCCTGCTTGGGCGGGGTCGGCGGGGTCTGGGGCGTCGGGGGGATCCGCTCCTGCTCCTGGTTGAGGGTGCCCGACACGACCTGGGTCGACTGGATGTCCTTGCGGCCCTCCAGCGCGGCGTGGTCGCTGTCGCCCTTGGGATTGGGCTTCTCCTGGGCCGCGGTCTGGTTCTGGGCGGCGATGTTGTTGGTCTTGTCGGGGATGTTGTTGTTCGCGTTGGGATTGGCCTCGACGAACTTCTTCGCCGGCGACGGCCGGGGGGGCGGCGCCATCTCGATGTTGAACTTGCTCCGCGGGGTCGGGCGGTTGGCGTGGGCGGCGCCGGGGCGGTTGGGAAAGACCGCCGGGATCAGCAGCAGCAGCAGCAGGTGGATCAGGATCGTGGCGAAGATGCCGATCTCCACCGAGCGCTTCTCGGGGTCCTGGAAAAAGGGGATGAGGGCGCGCTTGCGGCGCGGCCGCGTCGGGGCGGTCGGCGGAGGCGCGGCGGTCATGCGGAAACGGCCATGGAAGCGGGAGTAACTATCCGAGGAGACCGCAGCGGGTCAAAATATGTTTCGTCGTTTCCAGCGGCAGGCCCATGATGTTGGTGAAGGAGCCCTGGTAGCCCGCGATGATGAGCTCCGTCCCCTCCTGGATCGAGTAGCCCCCGGCCTTGTCCAGGGTGTGGACCCGCCCGAGGTAGGCCTCGATCCGGGCCTCGTCCAGCCGCTGGAAGGTGACCTCGCTGGCCACGCCCTCGTCCAGCCGGAGGGCGTCGGCCCGCCGCCGCAGCGCCAGCCCGGTGAAAACGGTGTGGGTGCGCCCCGACAGCCGCCGCAGCATGGCCCGGGCCTCGGCTCCGTCCGCCGGCTTGTTCAGCACCGTGCCGTCCAGGAAGACGGTGGTGTCCGCCCCGAGGACGAGGGCGCCGGGATGGCGCGCGGCCACCCAGTCGGCCTTGAGGGCCGCGTTGTGCGAGACCAGGTGCCGGGGGTCGGCCGCGGGCTCCTCGAACTCGACCACCTGGGCCACCTCGACGGTGAAGGGCACCCCCAGGCGCCCGAGCAGTTCGCGCCGGCGCGGCGAGGCGGAGGCGAGGATGAGGGGGGGCGGCGGGGCTGACATGCGCGTTGGCGTGACAAAAAGGGCCGGAAGGGTACGCTCAACACTTTCCTTCCAAGCCTTCATGCGCCTCGGCCTCGCCCAGATCAACACCACGGTCGGGGATCTTGCCGGCAACCGCCGCAAGATCCTCGAGGCCTACGCGGCGCTGGTCGCCCGGGGAGCCGAGCTGGTCCTCTTCCCCGAGCTGGCGGTCAGCGGCTATCCCCCCCGCGACCTCCTCTTCAAGCGGCACTTCGTGGCCGACGTCCAGGAGTCCCTGAAGCAGATCGCCGCGGGGATCGGCGAGGTCCCCGCCGCGGTCGGCACCGTCGAGGCCAACGCCACCGGCCAGGGCCGCCCCTTCTACAACGCGGCCGCGTTCTGCCACCGGGGGACGGTGGCCGCCCTGGCCCGCAAGTGCCTGCTGCCCACCTACGACGTCTTCGACGAGGACCGCTACTTCGAGCCGGCCGGCCAACCCACCGTCCTGGTCCACGAGGGGGTACGGCTCGGCTTCACCATCTGCGAGGACATCTGGACCCACCCGATGATCAGCACCCACCGGCTCTACCATGGGATGAACCCGGTGAGGCAGCTCGCCGCCCAGCGCTGCGACCTCATGCTCAACCTCTCCGCCAGCCCGTGGCACAACGAGAAGGGCAGCGTGCGCCAGACGCTGGTGACCGACGCCGCCGCCGCGCTCGGCTGCCCGGTGGCCTATGTCAACGCGGTGGGCGGGAACGACGAGCTGATCTTCGACGGGCGCTCGCTAGTCAGCGACCCCTCCGGGCGCGTCGTCGCCGGCCTGGCCGCCTTCGCCGAGGAGCTGCGGGTGGTGGAGGTGCCGCTGCGCCCGGCCGCCCGCGCCCCGGAGGCGCCGGCGCTTTCCCCCTCCTTCGCCCAGACGGAGCTGGCCGACATCTTCGGGGCCCTGGTGCTCGGGCTGCGCGACTACGGCCACAAGAGCGGCTTCCGCCGGGCGCTGGTCGCCCTCTCCGGCGGGATCGATTCGGCGGTGGTCGGGGTGATCGCCGCCGCCGCCTTCGGTCCGGACAACGTGACCGGGGTCTCCCTGCCCTCCCCCATCTCCTCCGAGCACTCCAAGGCCGACGCCCTGGCGCTGGCCCGCCACCTCGGCATCCGCTGCGAGACGCTCCCGATCGAGGGGATGGTCGGCGCCGCCGAGGCCGCCCTGGCGCCCGTCTTCGCCGGCCGGCCCCGCGACGTGACCGAGGAAAACATCCAGGCGCGGGTGCGCGGGGTCCTGATGATGGCGCTTTCGAACAAGTTCGGGGCCCTGCTGCTCACCACCGGGAACAAGAGCGAGATGGCGGTGGGCTACTGCACCCTCTACGGCGACATGTGCGGCGGGCTGGCGGTCATTTCCGACGTCTACAAGACCCAGGTCTACGCCCTGGCGAACTGGATCAACGCCGACGCCCGCGCCGGGGGCCGGTCCCCGCCCATCCCGCAGTCCACCATCGACAAGCCCCCCAGCGCGGAGCTGCGGCCGAACCAGACCGACCAGGACACCCTCCCCCCCTACGACGTGCTCGACGCGGTGCTGCGGGGCTACATCGAGGAGGGCCTCTCCCGCGCCGACCTCGCGGCCCAGGGCTTCCCCGCCGCGGTGGTCAACGACGTCGTGCGCAAGGTCGACCTCAACGAATACAAGCGCAAGCAGGCCGCTCCCGGCCTCAAGATCACCCCGCTCGCCTTCGGCGTCGGCCGGCGGATCCCGATCGTCCAGAAATATGTCAACTGACCGCGCCCCGGCCTCGGCCGAGCTCTTCGCCCGCGCCCAGCGCCTCATCCCCGGCGGGGTGAATTCCCCCGTCCGGGCGTTCCGCGCCGTCGGCGGGGCCCCCTTCTTCGTCCGGCGGGCCGACGGCTGCCGGCTCTTCACCGTCGACGGCCGGGAGCTGATCGACTTCGTCGGCACCTGGGGTCCGGCGATCCACGGGCACAACCACCCCCGGATCCGCGCCGCCATCGCCGTAGCGCTGGAGAACGGCACCAGCTTCGGGACCCCCAACCCCTACGAGGTGGAGATGGCCGAGCTGATCACGCGCTTCTTCCCCTCGGTCGCCAAGGTGCGGATGTGCAACAGCGGCACCGAGGCCACCATGTCCGCCCTCCGGCTGGCCCGCGGCTTCACCGGCCGCTCCATGATCGTGAAGTTCGCCGGCTGCTACCACGGCCACTCCGACTCGCTTCTGGTCAAGGCCGGCTCGGGCGCCCTCACCCACGGCCATCCCGACAGCGCCGGGGTGCCCGCGGCCTTCGCGGCCGAGACCCTGGTCGTCCCCTTCAACGACCCGGCGGCCCTGGAGGCGGCGCTGGCCGCCGAGGCCGGCGCGGTGGCGGCGGTGATCATCGAGCCCTACATCGGCAACGTCGGGCTGGTGCGGGCCGAGCCGGGCTACCTCCGGCGCGTGCGCCAGGCCTGCACCGCCCACGGCGCCCTCCTCATCTTCGACGAGGTCATGACCGGCTTCCGGCTGGCCAAGGGCGGGGTGCAGGAGCTCGAGGGCATCGTCCCGGACCTGACCTGCCTGGGGAAGATCATCGGCGGCGGGCTTCCGGTCGGAGCCTTCGGCGGCCGGGCCGAGGTGATGGACCTCCTGGCCCCGCTCGGGCCGGTGTACCAGGCCGGCACGCTGAGCGGCAATCCGCTCGCGCTGGCGGCCGGGATCGCGGCCCTGCGTCTGCTGGAGGAGCAGCCCCCCTACGCCTTCCTCGAGGCCCAGGGCGGGCGGCTGCGGCAGGCCGCGCTCGAGGCCGCCCGGGCCAAGGGCCTGCCGCTGCAGGCGCCGCAGGCCGGCTCGATGCTCTCCCTCTTCTTCACCGCGCAGCCGGTGCGGGACCTGCCCTCCGCGCTGGCGGCCGACGCGGCGATCTTCGCGCGGGTCTTCCGCGCCTGCCTCGAGGGCGGCGTCTTCCTGCCGCCGAGCGCGTACGAGGCCAGCTTCCTCTCCACCGCGCACGACGCGGCGGCGGTGGACCGAGCCTGCGAGGTGGTTTCCGGGGCGATTCGCGCCGTTTAGGCGCAGTTTTCGGGCAAAATGCCCGATACCCTAGGGGTCTTCCCCGATGCCGTATCCGGGGTTCCCTGACCGGCCATCGGGAACCGTTCTACCGTGTGTATGATACTTTTGGATACGTCTATTTTCAGTGCGGCAAAAATCTCATGTCCTAAAATATTGAAAATTAATCGATTGGGCGCCATCGGGCGTTTTCCGGTTTACATATCGGGGATTTCCCCGACCTACCCCCATCATGAAATACCGGATACCGTCCTACGTCCTCGCTTCGGCCTTCATCGCAGTGCTCACCCCGATAGTTGCCTCCGGCGCGGCCTCCACGGACGTGCGCTTCGGGGCCATGACGCATTTCGCCCAGGGCCAGAACCCCGCCTGGGCCGCCACCGTCTCCTCCCTCGGCATCGCGACGGTCCGCGACGAGCTCTACTGGGATTCGGTCGAGACCTCCCGCGGCGTCTACTCCTTCACCGGCGAGTTCGACAACTACATGGCGAAGCTCAAGTCGGGCAATATCGCCCCCTACATCGTCCTCGACTGGGGCAACAAGAACTACGACACCGACTACTCCCCCTTCGACGCCGACGGCCTGACCGGCTACACCAACTACTCCAACCAGGTGCTGAGCCACTACGGCTCCCAGGTCTCCGCGGTCGAGATCTGGAACGAGTACAACGGCACCTGGTGCAGCGGCCCGGCCACCAACAACCGGCCCCAGTACTACACCGCAATGCTCAAGGCCGCCTATGCCGGCATCAAGGCCGCCCGGCCCGACGTGGTCGTGAGCGGCGGCTCCACCGCCGGCATCGCCCTGGGCTACTGGGAGCAGCTGATGCAGAACGGCGCCCTCGGCGCCATGGACGTCGAATCGATCCATCCCTACCGCTACAACCAGGCCCCCGAGGGCATCGAGGACGACGTCATCGCCCTCCAGAACCTGACCAAGCGGTACAACAACGGCCAGGCCAAGCCGATTTGGGTGAGCGAGATCGGCTGGGTCATCCAGAGCGGCAACAACACCACGCTCAACATCGACGCCACCACCCAGGCCAAGTTCCTGGCCCGGGCCTATCCCCTCCTCCTCTCGGCCGGCGCGCAGCGCGTCTACTGGTACGACTACAGCGACGACGTCGGGATCTCCACCATGGGCCTGACCGACAGCAGCAACACCCCGCGGGCCTCCGGCCTGGCCTTCAAGGCCATGAGCCAGGAGCTGAGCGGCGCCAACTTCGTGCGCCGCGAGGCCTCACTGCCCGGCCTCTATTCCGAGCTCTTCCAGCGCGCCGACGGCACGCAGGTGCGGGTGATGTGGTCGCTGGACAACGCCAGCTTCGCCGCCTCCGGCGCCACCAAGATCGTCGACATGACCGGGAACCCGGTCGCGGTCACCGGCACCCTCAAGCTGAGCGACGCCCCCGTCTACGTCGAAGGCCCCCTTTCCGGCCTCCCGGCCGCGACCGAGACCCCGCTGGCCGACGCCGAGACCGACTTCGGCAACGCCCAGGGCAACAACGGGTGGAGCTACGGCTACGCCAGCGGCTCGGGCTCGACCAACTTCGTCCCCTTCACCGGCTATGCCGCCGGCCAGTGGAACGGCCCGGCCTCCTACCTGCTGATGACCGCGTGCGACCAGCAGCCCTCGGGCAGCGGCAGCACCCCGCTCCTCGCCATCCGGCGCTGGACCAGCACCTTCGCGGGCAACGTCCACATCAGCGGCAGCTTCGTGGCCGAGAACGCCGGCTACGGCGGCGACGGCGTCGGCGTGACGGTCCGGGTCAACGGGCAGCCCATCACCACCCGCGCCCTCATCGGCACCAACAGCACCCCCTTCGAGTCGGACTTCGACGTCGTCCAGACCGTCCAGGTCGGCACCACCATCGACTTCGTGGTCGATCCGGGCCCGGCCGCGGACAACAGCTATGACGCCTGCGGGGTCTACGCCAAGATCTCCACCTCCGCCCAGTCCGGCACCTTCCTGCCGGGGAGCGGCGTGAATTCCACCGGCACCGGCTCGGGCGGCGGCTCGACCAGCCTGGGCGGCAGCGCCTCCACCGGCTCCGGCTCCGCCGCCTCCAGCGGCCCGAGCTCCAACGCCGCGGACGGGACCGTCCTGGCCGACGCCAACGGGGACTTTTCCGGGGCCCAGGGCCAGGCCGGCTGGTCCTACGGCGACTTCGCCAGCGGGACCAACTTCCAGAACCTCACCGCCTTCAGCGGCGTCGCCTGGAGCGCCTCCTACCCCTACATCTCCATCACCTCCGGCGACCAGCACCCCTCCACCGTCAACGGGGGCCCGGTCTCCGTGGTCCGCCGCTGGACCAGCTCCTACGCGGGCGCCGTCTCGATCAACGGCCAGTTCGTGGCCGAGAACACCGGCGGCGACGGCGTGGGCGTGACCGTGCTGCTCAACGGCCAGCCCCTCCTGGCCCGCGCCGCGATCGGCGCGGCCGGCGCCCCGACCCAGAAGGGCTTCAGCCTGAACGCCACGCTCAAGGTCGGCGACACGCTCGACTTCGCGGTCGATCCCGGCCCGGCCGCCGACATCAACTTCGACGCCACCGGCCTGAGCGCCACGGTCACCGCGTCCTCGTCGTCTTCCGGCTCCGGCTCGTCCGCCGGGACCGGCACGAGCACCGCGGGCTCCGGGCTGGGCGCCGTCCTCGGCTCCAGCGGCTCGAGCGACTCCTCCGGCAGCGCCGCCTCGGCCGCCAATGACACCAACACGGCGTCGGGCGTCCAGGTCGACGCGACCGGGGACTATTCCGCCACCGCCCCGGCCCGCGGCTGGTCCTACGGGTATTTCGTCGGCGGCGCCGGCGCCATCGGTTCCTGGGGCAACGCCTCCTTCAGCGCCCTGGGCAGCTCGGGCGGCGGCTGGACCGGCCCCGTCCCCTCCCTCGCGGTCGGCAGCTCCACCCTCAGCCCCTCCGCGGTCGGCATCGTGCAGTATGCCGCGGTCAAGCGCTGGACCAGCAACTACACGGGCAACGTCCAGGTTTCGGGCTCCTTCACCGACACCCGCAACGGCGACGGCGTCGGCGTCTGCATCTGCGTCAACGGACAGGCGGCCCTGGCGCGGAGCCTGATCGGCGTCACCGGCGACGGCCTGACCCGCACCTTCAGCTTCGTGCAGGCCGTCATCCCCGGGACCACCATCGACTTCGTGGTCGATCCGGGCCCGGGCCGCGACTACGCCGGGGACGCCACGGTGCTGAACGCCACCATCGCCTCCTGCGCCAGCGCGCCGACCACCGGCATCTCCGTCTCCGCCGCCGTCACCGGCACCGCGAACGGCACGAGCGGCGACAGCGCGTCGGGAAGCTCCTCCTCCTCCGGCGCCTCCGGCCCGGCCGGCGCCGGCTCGTCGGGCTCCACCGCCACCTCGGTCGCCGCGAACGCCGCCAGCGACTTCTCGCTGACCCAGGGCCAGGGCGGCTGGATCTACGGCTACTTCGTGGGCCCCCTCGGGGCCATCGGGCCCGCGGCCAACGCGACCCTGACCACCATGAGCTCGTCCGGCTCGTCCTGGTCCGGCCCGTTCCCCTCGCTCGGCATCACGGCCACGACCCTGTCGCCCTCGGCGGCCGGCATCGTGCAATATTCTGCGGTCAAGCGCTGGACCAGCACCTACACAGGCAATGTCCAGGTCTCAGGCTCGTTCAACATCGGCCATGACGGTGACGGAGTAGGCGTCACCGTCATGGTCAACGGGCGCCCGCAGTCGCCCCGCGCCGTGATCGGCAACTCCGGCTCGTCCCGGACGCACTCCTTCAGCTTCGTGCAGGCGGTCGTTCCCGGCACCACCATCGACTTCGTCGTCGATCCGGGCCCGGGCCGCGACTACGCCCACGACGCCACCACGCTGACGGTCGGCATCGCCAGCTCGTTCTGATCTCCCCGCCGCTTTCGGGCCGTGCCGGCAGCCGAGGCTGACTGGCCGGATCCGGGGGCGTGGCCGGTGACCCCGCGCCACGCCCCTCAAAGCGGGCGGGAGATCGCGGCTTTCGGGGAGGCCAGGCGGCTGCGGCCGCCGGCCAGCTCGGGGGCGGCGGGCAGCTTGACCGGGTCGGTGACCAGGCCGATCTGGGCCGCGTAGCGGGAAAGCTGCGCCACCCCCCTCAGCCCCGTCTTGTGCATCAGGCGGGTGCGGTGGTTGACCACCGTGTGGATGCTCAGGCCGAGCCGGCTGGAGATTTCCTTCGAGCTCAGGCCGTCGGCGATCGCCTGCAGGACCGTCCGCTCCCGCTCGGTGAGCTCGGCGGAGGGCAGGCCCCGGCCGGGCTGGAGATGGACCATGTCCCGGATCTCCTCGCTGGCGCAGCGGCTGAAGAAAATGCGCCCCGAGCTCACCGCCATCAGCGCCTGCCGGAACTCCTCCAGCCCGGAGACCTTGCCCACCAGTCCGTGGGCCCCGGAGGAGAGCGCGCGCTGGATGGAGAACGCCTGGAGGTTCCCGGAGAAGATCAGCACCCGCGCCTGGGGGCAGAGCTTGCGGAGCTCGCCGAGGAGCGTCAGCCCCGAGCCCGAGGGCAGCATCAGGTCGAGGACGATGACATCCGGCTGCTCGCGCCGCACCAGCTCGATCGCCCCGTCGGCCTCGCCGGCGTGGCCCACCACCTTGAAGCCCGGCACCAGGCCAATGAACTGCTCCAGCATCTCCACGATGGAGCGATGGTCGTCGATCAGCGCGACGCGGCACCGGACAGCCGCTCGAGTCAGGGGGGTGGCAGGCATGCAGCGGACGGGACGGACTGTTCTCAAAAGTAAATTGCCCGAAACCTCTACGCAATATCCCAAAAAAGTGAAAAATGAGGTGTTTCCCCTAGACGGGAAGCCACCTTCACGCCCGGGGGTGCGCGCGGTCGTAGACGTCCTTCAGGCGGGCGGCGCTGACGTGGGTGTAGACCTGCGTCGTCGCCAGGCGCGCATGCCCGAGGAGCTCCTGCACCAGCCGCAGGTCGGCGCCGGCGTTGAGCAGGTGGGTGGCGTAGGCGTGCCGCAGCTTGTGCGGGGTCAGGTCGTGCGGGAGCCCCGCCAGGGCCAGGTAGCGCTTGAGCATCAGCTGGACCGCGCGGGGCCCGAGCCGCCGGCCGGCGGCGGTGACCAGGATGGGGTCGCCCGGGGCGCTCCGCGGCGCAAATTCGGCGCGGAAGCGCCGCAGCGCCGCGAGCGCGGCCGCCCCCACCGGGCAGAGGCGCTCCTTGCCGCCCTTGCCCCGCACCCGCGCCACGCCGGCGGGCAGGTCGAGCGCGCCGTAATCCAGCGCGACCAGCTCGCTGATGCGCAGCCCCGCGCCGTACAGCAGCTCGAGCGCCAGCCGGTCGCGCGCGGCGGTGAAGGGGTCCGCGCCGCCCCCCGCCTCCAGCCGCTCCGGCCCGGCCAGGAGCAGCTCGGCCTGGGACTCGGTGAGAAACTGCGGCAGGCGCTTCTCCAGCTTGGGCAGAGGGACGCCGGCGAAGGGGTTGCCCGCCAGCCGGCCCCGCGCCCGCCAGAAGCGGCAGAGCGTCCGCAGGCCCGAGACGTGGTTGTGGACGGTGCGCCGGTCGAGCCGGCGCTGGGCCTCGATCACGAAATCGCGCAGGTCGCGGGAGGTGAGATCCCCCAGCCCCCCCCGCCACCGGCCGGCGGCCGCCAGCCAGCGGTAGAAGTCCTCGAAGGCCTGGCGGTAGTTGCGGACGGTGTGCGGCGAGCAGCGCCGCTCCAGCGCCAGGTGCCGGCCGAACGGCTCCCACCAGTCCTGCCGGACCGACGCGGGCACCCCGGCTGGCGCGGGCGCGCTCACGCTCCGGCCGCCTGGCGGGAAACCTCCCGCATCACCGCCTCGGCGCGGCGCCGCAGCGCGCCCTCGGGGTCGAGGCGGCGCTGCCGCGCCGCCGCCGCCAGCTCGAAAAGCCTCCGGCCGAGCGTCTCCTCGTCCAGCTCCGCCGCCAGCTCCGAGATCCGGGCGGCGTCGGCCGCCCCGCCCGCCGGCAGCGCCTTCTTCTCCATCTGCTTCCAGACCGCCTCCGCGAACATCAGGGCCGGCAGCCGCGGGGGGAGGGACTTGAAGAGGCCCGCCTCGCTCTTGCCGCCCGCGCGCTTCTCCTCCGCCTTGATCACCTCCCACTGGGCCAGGACCTGCTCGGTGCTGGCCAGGCGGTCCGGCCCGAAGACGTGCGGATGGCGGCGGATCAGCTTCGCGTTGATTTCCCGGGCCACGTCGTCGAAGTCGAACTGCCCCTGCTCCTGCGCCAGGAGGGCGTGGAAGACCACCTGGATCAGGACGTCCCCCAGCTCCTCGCGCATGTGGGGGTAGTCCAGCGCGTCGATCGTCTCGAGCAGCTCGCTGCATTCGTCGACCAGGCAGCGCGCCAGGCTCTGATGGGTCTGCTCCCGGTCCCACGGGCACTCGGCCCGCAGCCGGACCATGGTCGCCTTCAGTTCCTCGATCGGGCTCATGCCCCAGGAAAGGCCCAAACCCCCGGCGCGGGAAGCGGAAAAGGCTTCCCGCTGGGCCGGATTCCGCGTTTCTCTCCTTCCCTCCCGATGGAAGACAAGCTCGCCGAGATCATGGCCTGGAAGCGGCGCGAGGTGGCCCCGCGCGAGCGGCCCGTGCCCGAATCCGAGCTGGCCGCCCTGGACGCGTCCGGGCCCCGGCCCCCCTCCTTCGCCGCGGCGCTGCGGCGGCCGGACGGGAAGCTGGCGGTGATCGCCGAGATCAAGCGCCGCTCCCCCTCGGCCGGGGAGATCCGCCCCGGCGCCTCCGCCCCCGAGCAGGCCCGGCGCTACCGCGCCGCGGGCGCCGACGCCCTCTCGGTCCTGACCGACGCGAAGTATTTCGGCGGGGAGCTCGCCGACCTGCGCGAGGCCGCGGCCGCCTCCGCCCTGCCCTGCCTGCGCAAGGACTTCATGGTGCATCCCGTCCAGGTGCTGGAGGCGCGCGCCTCGGGCGCCAGCGCCATCCTGCTCATCGTGCGCGCGCTGGCGGACGAGGAGATCCGCGTGCTCCACGGCGCCGCCCGGGCGGCCGGGCTCGACGCGCTCTTCGAGGTGCACAGCGAGCCGGAGATCGAGCGCGCCGCGCGCCACGGGGCGCGGCTGATCGGGGTCAACAACCGCGACCTGGCGGTCTTCCGCACCGACCTGGGGCTGAGCGAGCGGCTGATTCCGCGCTTCCCCGCCGGCGCCACCGCGGTGGGGGAAAGCGGCGTCCTCACCGGCGCCGACGCCAGGCGGCTGCGGGCGGCCGGCGCCCACGCCGTCCTGGTGGGCGAGGCGCTGATGAGGGCCCCGGATCCGGCCGCGCTCATCGGCGACTTCCGGCGCGCCTGAGGGGCGAGCGCCGCCGCGCGATGCCGCTCTCCCCCTCGGCCACCCGCGAGCTGCTCGGCCGGCTGGGCCACGAGCCCAAGCGGCGCCTGGGCCAGAACTTCCTGGTCGACGGCAACATCGTCCGCAAGTCGCTCGCCCTGGCCGAGCTCGCGCCGGGCGAGCGGGTGGTCGAAATCGGACCGGGGCTGGGCACCCTGACCCGGGCCCTGCTCGAGGGGGGCGCGGAGGTGTGGGCGATCGAACGCGACGCGGCGCTCTTCCGCCATCTGGCCGCCGAGCTGGCCCCCGCCTCGGGCGGCCGGCTCCACCTGATGGAGGGCGACGCGCTCGAGCATCCCCTGGCCGGCCTCCCGCCGGGAACCCCCTTCAAGATCGTGGCCAACCTTCCCTACGCCATCTCGAGCCCCTGGCTCGAGGCCGTGCTCGCCGGCCCCCTCCCGGGGCGCATGGTCCTGATGCTGCAGCGGGAGGCGGCCGAGCGCTACGCGGCCCGGGCGGGGAGCAAGTCCTTCGGCGCGATCTCGATCTTCCTCCAGGCCGCCTACGACGTCGCCCCCGGCCACCGGGTCGCGGCGGCGTGCTTCCATCCCGCGCCGGAGATCGAGTCGCAGCTGCTCCACCTGGTGCGCAAGCCCGAGCCCTTCGTCTTCCCCGCCCCCGCCCGCGCCCTCATCCGGGGGGTGTTCCAGCAGCGCCGCAAGCAGCTGGGCTCGCTCCTGCGCGGCCGCCTGCCCGACGGGGGGGCGAAGTGGCTGGAACATATCGCCGCCGCCGGGCTCTCACCCCAGGCCCGGCCGGAAAGCGTGCCCGCGGCCCTCTGGGTCGCGCTGGCCGCAGCGCCGGCTTGAAAGGTCCGGCTCCGTTGTTCTTCATCCTCCCCTGAAACATGTTGCGCGTCCTGTCCTTCGCCCTCTTCGCCGGGACCGCGCTGCTGTGCCGGGCGCAGGCGCCCGCCCCGGGGCAGCCCGCGGCCCCGGCCCGCAGCGACCTGGATATCCCCGCGCCCGCGCGGCCCGCGCTCGGCGCCGGCGCCGCCCTTTCCCCGGCTGCCGCGCTCAAGGGCGCGCCCGTCCCCGGGCTGGCCGCGCCCGCCGCCGCCACCGTCCATCCCACGGCGGCGCCGCTCAGCGGCCAGATCGAGGACAACGTCTACACCTCGCCGACCGGCGCGTTTCAGATCGACTCTCCGGTGCTGCCGGAACTCGGCGGGACGGTGAACGACAACGGCAACGTGGTGACCTTCCAGGACGACGTCAGCACGGTGATCTCGATCGCCACCTTCCCGATGAACGCCGGCGAGCGCTGGAAGCTGCAGCTCGACGGGCCGAAGCAGTACCTGCTCAAGTTCTTCGACCAGTACGTCCTGCCGGACTTCGCCCGCGCCTTTCCCGGCGTCACGGTGGACAAGGACGCGACCTTCATGCCCCACCTGCTGGACGGGGCGCTGCTGGTCTACGCCGAGCTGCCGGGCGGCTCGATGTTCGCCAACAAGGTCGTGATCTTCGACCCCGCCCGCAAGCTGCCGCCGGCCAAGCGCGGCAACCTCGTCTTCCTCCACAACGGCTACGTCTTCGTGATCAGCACCGAGCTGGCCGAGCGCATTCTCGAGGGCACCGCCTACACCATGACGCCCGAGGAGGAGAACCTGGAGCTGAAGGAGCGGCTGGAGGATACCGTCAACCGGATGAAGTTCCTCCGCCAGGCACCCCAGTAGCCCGGGCGGCGCCCTCCGCCGAAGATTGCCCGTGACGCCCGGGCCCGCGGTGCGTCTGGCTGGCATGCGCCTGCCCCTCGCCACCCTGCTGACGCTCGCCGCGTTGGCCCCGCTCGCCTCCGCCCAGAACCGACCGGCGGACCATGCCCCCCGCTTCGCGGGCCCGCCCGGGCCCACCGATCCGGCCTACGCGGCGCTGGCCAAGCAGCCCACCGTCGCGGAGATCGCCGCGGTGATGGACCGGGTGCTGGCCTACGCCGACCAGGGCACCCCCGCCCGGCTGCTCGACCGCCAGACGCAGCGGGAGATCACCGACTTCAGCCGCCCCGACCCCAACGCCGTCTTCGAGCGCAACCCCCAGCACTCCTTCCAGCTGGTGAGCTACGAGTGGGGCGTGACCTACGCCGCCATGCTCTCGGCCGCCCAGGCCACCGGCGACGAGCGCTTCCGCGACTTCGTCGCGCGGCGCTTCGCGCTGATCGGCCACGCCCTGCCCTCCTTCCGCGCCCAGCCGACCAACAATTTCCGGAACCCGCTCCGGGGCCTGATCGCCCCGCGCGCCCTCGACGACATCGGGGCGATGAGCGCGGCCCTGATCAAGGCGCGCCTGGCCGGCGTCGGACCCGACCTCTCCCCCGTGATCGCGACGGCCGAGCAGTACCTCTCCCACGGCCAGTTCCGGCTGGCCGACGGCACCCTGGCGCGGCAATGGCCGGTGCCCGACTCGGTCTGGGCCGACGACATGTACATGAGCGTCCCGGCGCTGGCCCAGATGGGCCGGCTGACCGGCGAGCGGGGCTACTACGACGACGCGGTCCGGCAGGTGCTGCAGATCTCCCAGCGCCTCTTCGAGCCGGCCAAGGGCATCTTCCGCCACGGCTGGATTTCCGGGAACCCGGACCCGATCGACATCCACTGGGCGCGGGCCAACGGGTGGTGCATGATGGCGATGAGCGAGCTGCTGGACGTGCTGCCGGCGGACCATCCGGGGCGGGCCCCGGTGCTCGCCCTGCTCCGGGCGCAGATCCGCGGCGTCGCCGACCTCCAGTCGGGCTCCGGCCTCTGGCACCAGCTGCTCGACCGGCCGGACTCCTACCTCGAGACCTCCGCCTCGGCGATGTTCGTCTACTCCATGGCCCATGCCATCGACCGGGGCTGGATCAGCCCGCTCTACGGCAGCCTGGCCGAGGCCGGCTGGAACGCGGTCGCCGGCCAGGTCGACGCCGACGGCGCGGTCCGGGGCACCTGCGTCGGCACCAACTTCGCCCTCGACCTGCCCTATTACTATTACCGCCCGACCAGCACCGCCGCGGCGCACGGCTACGGCCCGACGCTGCTGGCGGGGGCCGAGCTGATCCGGATGCTGCAGAACCCGGCGATCCAGGCCGGCAGCCAGGTCGGCAGCAACTACGTGATGAGCAAGGAGGAGGCGGCCGGGGTGAGGCGCTGAGCTACTGCCCCGGCGTGCGCTGGTCGCCGGCCGAGCCGCCCGGCCGGCGCCCGCGCCCCCGCTCGAAGTTGGGCGCGCGCGGCGGCGGGACGTCCGCCGGCAGCTGGTCCCGGCACATCGCCAGGACCTCGATCGCCTCGAGCGAACTCTGGGCGACGCCGTTGGTGCCGACGTTGGCGTTGGCCTCGTCCACGGGGTTCAGCACCTCCGGCCCCGCCACCCGGTGGGTGGCGTACATCCCGGGACGGATCCCGCCGAAGCCGCTGAAGAGGCTGTCGATGGCGTGCCTGGCGAAGGCGGCGTCCCTGGTCTTGTAGTAGGCGTAGGCCGCCAGGCGCGCCCCGCCCTGCTCGCTCCCGGCGTAGCGCGCGTCCGCGCCCTCGGTCCCGCTCTGGCGGTCCTTCGCCATCACCTCCGCCGGGGCGTCCTCCAGGCGGCAGTACTGCAGCCAGGTCTTCTGCCAGCCGGGGTTGTCGATCAGGCCGTTGAGCTCGAAGACCACCTCCGCTCCGCCCTGGATGGTGGTGAGGTTGTAGTCCCCGAGCTCGTCCGAGACCTGGTAGAGCTTCCCGGTCTTGGCGTCGTAGCCGTAGACCAGGTTGCGGCCGGAGCGGAAGCCGTAGGGCATGGCCGAGAGCGAATCCATCCCGGCGTAGATCTTGTCCCGCCAGCGGGTGTCGCCGGTGCGCTCCCATTCCGTCATCCAGTTGCCGATGAAGGCCAGCCAGTCGGGGCCGCCGCGCACCCGGCCGGGATACTGCTTCTCCCGCGCGTTCTCGGGCTGCGCCAGGCGCATCGGGTCGTACTCCACCGCCTTGTAGTCGGCGTTGGCCACCTCGCGCATGCAGTCGCCCACCCGCTCGTCGGTCGAGAGGTAGTAATAGAAGCGCTTCCAGGCGGCCTGGCTGATCCGGGCCTCCTTGGCGCCGCAGCCCCACGGCACCACGTTGTGGCGCGAGCCCAGCCCGGCGAAGCGGCCGAGGTGGTAGACGTCGACCTCGCTGGTGTTGCGGGTCTCCGCCTCCGCCATCCGGTAGATGTCGGCCCGCCCGGTGCGCAGGAAGCTGTACCAGAGCCACATGTCGCTCGCCAGCTCGGTGTTGTCCCAGGCCATGCCCCCGAGGTCGTAGCGCCAGACGTGGCGGACCGGGTCGTAGGAGTGCATGAGGTTGCCGAAGTACCAGAAGCCGTACCAGTGGCGCTGGTCGATGGCCTTCTCATAGAGCGCGATGGCGTCGTTCAGGTCGTCCTCCACCGCCCGCTTCAGCGGGGTGGAGCGGTCCGGCAGGCTCCAAAGGCCGAAGACCCCGGTCGAGTGGAGATATTCCGGGCTGCAGACCAGGACCGCCGGGGCCGCGCCCTGGGCGGCCATGGCGACGGCCTGCTCCCGGCTGGGGACGCCCGGGGTGGCGAAGAGGGTCAGCTCGCTGGTCCGGGCCACGCCCGTGGCGGTGCTGAAGCCCGGCTGGACGTCCTCGTAGACCGCATCCAGCCCGTGGGCCTTGATGTCGTAGTGCCGCAGGTCCATCGCCGGCGCGTCCGGCGACCAGAGCCAGGCGGTGAGCTCCGCCTCGGGGCTGGCGGCGCGGCTGACCTCGAGCGCGGCCGGGTAGGACTGCCAGAAATTGCGGACGCTCACGGCCAGGCCGCCGCTGACGTCGCCGGCGAAGACCAGGCCGGAGGAGCGTTTGCCCTCGTCCGCGTGCAGCCAGGTGCTCTGCGGGTTGGTGCGCTTGACGATGGTGAAGCCGTCGGAGTTGGGCTGGAGCAGCTTGTAGTCGTCCCAGACCGCCCAGTCGGAGAGCAGGTCCTGGCCGTGCTCGTTGACCTGGGCCCGGTTCGGCACCCGCCGGCCGGCCACCTGGTCGGGGAAGACGTCGACGCCCTGGCGCCGGCGGCCGTAGCCGGGGAAGGCCGCCGCCTGCGCCGCGGTGGGCCGGCGGGTCGGATCGGTCACCGCCTGGCCGCCGCGGCCCACCAGCGGCTGCACCGCCTCCGACCAGAGCCCCTGCCCGTCGCCGGTGAACATGACGTGGCGGTTCTGCACCTCCTCGCGCATCGGCACGCCGAAGACGATCCCGAGGCCGCGGATGAAGTCGCGGTCCTGGTCGCCGTCGAAGACGATGGTGTGCACCACCCGCACCGTGCTCTCGCCCGCGTAGAAATACATCCGCACCACGAAGGGCAGCCATTCGCGGTTGTCGCGCAGGCCGCGGTGCCTGCCCTCGAACTTGACCACGGCCCGCACCGGCCCGGACTGCTCCACCGTCACCTTGTCGAGCTTGCTGACGAAGGTCTCGCGCGCGGGGGTGTCGGCCGGGCCCCCGTCCGGCCCGTCCTGCAGGATGCAGACCAGCCGGCCGTCGCGCGCCACTTCATGCCCGCCCACCACCAGCGCGTCGATCAGGCGGTCGCCCTCCTGGGGGATCCGCGCCTGGAGCGCGCCGGTGTCGATTTCCCAGCCGGTCTCGAAGCGCTTGACCCGCAGCCGCGCTCCGGCGGCCTCCGGGGCGGCGGCCGCGGGGGCGAGCTGGAAGGGGCCCTTCGCGCCGGCCACCGTCGCGACCCCGGTCCACTTGATCGAGCCGTCCGGCCAATAGGCCAGGTTCCAGGTCTGGACCGGCAGGGCGCCGCCGCCCGCCGCGGTCAGCTGGAAGGCCTGGCCCCTCTGGACCGCGCCCCGCGGCCAGGGCACGCCGAAGCTGACGCCCGAGGGGAGCGGCGGGGCGCCCTCGAGCCAATGGACGGTGGCGTCGGCCCGCAGGCGCGGGAGGGCGGCGAGGGCCAGACTGAGACACGCGAGCGAAACGAGGCGGGAGGAGGTCATGGGGTGGGAAGCGCGGGCGCTAGACGCAGCCCACCCTGCGTCGTTCCGGAACCGGCCGCCAAAACCTTGCCGCCGGACCGTCCGCGGAGCGGCTAGATCGCCAGCGGCGGGCCGAGCATTTCCTGGCCGTGGGTCGCCCAGAGCCGGCGGAAGACCTCCTGGTCCTTCGGGATGTTCGGCCCCAGGCGGCTCATCGCGTGAAAAAAATCCTCCATCGAGCCGGCGGGCTGGAACAGGACCAGGACCTGGCCCGGACCCTCGCTGACCATGGCCCAGGCGTGGGGGATCATCCGGGGCGCGAAGGCCGAATCGCCGGGGCCGAGCCGCACGGTGTCCTCGCCCACCTTCACGACGAATTCGCCGCGGAGGACATAAAACCATTCGTCCTGGCTGAAATGCCGGTGGAGCGCCGGGCCGCCCCGCTGCTGGCGCGTCGTGTCGTAGATGAGGAGGTCGCCGCCGCTGTCCTTGGTCGATACCTTCAGGTCGAAGGCGCCGCCCATGATCCGCAGCTCCTCGGCGTAACGGTCCTCCTTGGCGCCGACCCGGAAGCCGCGGGCGGCGCGGCCGGCCGGCGGCGGAGGGCCTTCGGCCCGGGCCTTGGCCGCCAGGGCGAGCGCGCTCGCGCCGAGGGGAAGCTGGCGGAGGAAGGAGCGCCGGCTGAGGTCGCGGGGCATGGGGTAGGCGCGGAGGCTGCTCCGCCTCCCCCGAGGGGTCGACCCCAAAGTGGCCGGGCGCCCGCCCCCCGGGCCTAATCGGCCAGCCGGCGCTGCGCCGCAAAGAGGTCCCTCAGGGACAGGCCCAGCCGGTCCTGCAGCCGCTGCAGCCCGCGGTAGCGCGCCGCCCGCCGGCGGTCGGGGACGCAGCGGGTGGACTCGTCCAGCGCCACCACCCGGCCGGTCAGGTCCGAAAGCTTCGTCCGGCGCCCTTCGCGCCGGTCCAGCGCCCAGGCCGCCTGCAGCGCGCCGCCCAGGGCCGCGCCCTCCTCCTCGCGCATCCCCACCACCGGGACGCCGAAGACATCCGCCATGATCTGCCGCCAGAGGGGCGACTTGGCCCCGCCGCCGGTGACGCGGATTTCCTTCGCCCTCACCCCCAGGGCGGTGAGCCGCAGCAGGCCGTAGTTCATCCCCATCGCGACCCCCTCCATCGCCGCCCGCGCCAGGTGGCCGGGCGTGCCCGTCCGGGCCGTGAGCCCGAGCAGCGCGCCCGAGCCGTCGGGCACGCTGGGCGTGCGCTCGCCCGCGAGGTAAGGCAGCAGCAGCAGGCCGCCGGAGCCGGCCGGCACGGACGCGGCCGCCGCCTCCAGCGCCGCCAAGTCGAAGTTGAACATCGAGCGCACCTGCTCGGTGACCGTAGTGGCGTTCATGGTGCAGAGCAGCGGCATCCAGGCGCCGGTCGAGGAGCAGAACGCCGCGATCTCCCCCCGGGGATCCACCACCGGCCTCGCCGCGGTGGCGTAGATCGTGCCGCTGGTCCCGAAGCTCGCCGTCACCACCCCGGGCGCGACGTTGCCCGTGCCGATGGCGCCCATCATGTTGTCGCCGCCGCCCGCGCTGACGATCACCCCGGGCGGAAACCCGAACTTCGAGGCCAGCTCGGGCCGCAGGGTGCCGGCGATCTCCCGCGAATCCGAGAGCGGCGGCAGGCACTCGCCGAGCCGCCGGTCGACGGCCGCCAGCACCTCCCGCGACCAGGCGCGCCGGCGCACGTCCATCAGGGCGGTGCCGGAGGCGTCGCCGTGCTCCATGAAGTAGTTGCCGGTGAGGTGGAAGTTGAGGTAGTCGTGCGGGAGCAGCACGTGGGCGAGGCGGCGGAAGTTCTCCGGCTCGTGGCGCTTCAGCCAGAGGATCTTGGGCGCGGTGTAGCCGGGGAGGAACGGCATCCCCGTCCGGCGCAGCACCGCCTTCGGCCCTCCCAGCCGGCGGGTCAGGAGCGCGCACTCCGGGCCGGTGCTGGTGTCGCACCAGAGCTTGGCCGGCCGGATCACGCGGCCGGCGGCGTCCAGCGGGACGAAGCCGTGCTGCTGGCCGGAGACGCCGATCCCGCGCACGCGGCGGCGGTCGATCCGGGCGGCGACCTGGCCGAGCGTCGCCTCCAGGGCCGAGGTCCACTCGGCGGGATCCTGCTCCATGTGCCCGAGCGGCAGGCCCTCGATCATCCGGTGCGGCGCCCGCGCCTCGGCCACCACCCGGCCGGTCTCTAGGTCGAGCGCGACCGTCTTGGTGCTTTGCGTGCCGGAGTCGATGCCGAGGAAGAGGGCCATGGGGTCGCCTAGGAAGGCAGGTCGAGCCGCGGGTTGGCAAGCCGCCGGACGCCGGCGGCGCCGGCCTCCGCGGCCCAGGCCGAGAGGGGCCGGCCCTCCAGGCGCAGGTCCGGGGCGATCTCGGCCGCGGGAACGAGGACGAAGGCCCGCTCCCGCATCCGCGGATGGGGCAGCTCCAGGCCCGGCTCCCGCACGGTGCGGCCGCCGAACCAGAGCAGGTCGAGGTCGATGGTCCGGGGGCCCCAGCGCTCCCCGCGGACCCGCCCGAGCTCGGCCTCGATCCGCAGGCAGGCCTCCAGCAGCTCGCGCGGTCCCAGCTCGGAGCGGAGCTCGCCGGCCGCGTTGAGGAATTCCGGCTGGCCGGTGACCCCGAGCGGCGCCGTGGCGTAAAGCGAGGAGACCGCGGCGACCCGCAGGCCCGGGGTGCGGTGCAGCCGCCGGAGGGCCTCGGCCATCCGGCCGGCGCGCTCGCCCAGGTTACTTCCCAGGCCGATCAGCGCGGTTTCGGCTGCCTTCGAAGGCGACATAGTCGAGGGTGCCGGGGATGGGCGCCGCCGGCTTCTTGATCAGGATCTCGACCCGCTCGACCCGGGGGCACTCCCGCAGGACGGCGTCGATGATCCGCGCGCCCAGGGTCTCGAGCAGCTTCACCTTCTCCTGCTCCACCACCCTCCGGCAGATGGCGTGGACGCGGACGTAGTCCACCGCCGCGCCGAGGCTGTCGGTGCGGGCCGCCTCCTCCACGTCCGCCTCCAGCACCAGGTCGACCAGGAAGCGCTGGCCGAGGGCGTTCTCCTCCGGGTGGTGCCCGTGATAGCCGTAAAAGGCCATGTTCTTGAGGTGGATGCGCCCGGTCATGGGAGTGGAATAGAGGGACCGCTCAACGCCGGAATTTCAAGACCGCTTCGGCCATCCGGGCGGCCCGCAGGTTGGCCTGGACGTCGTGGACCCGGAGGCACTCCACCCCCTGGGACACCGCCAGGACGGTGGTCGCCAGCGTCCCCTCCAGCCGGTCGGCCGGCTCCGGCAGGCCCAGCGCCCGGCCGATGACCGACTTCATCGACGCGCCCAGCATCAGCGGGCAGCCCAGGCTGCGCAGCTCGCCCAGGCGCGCCATGATTTCCAGGCTCTGCTCCCCGGTCTTGGCGAATCCGATGCCCGGATCGAGGATGATCCGCCCCGCCGGCACGCCCGCCGCCCGGGCCAGCTCGAGGGACCGCGCGAAGTAGCGCCCCAGGCGCGGGAGCGGGTCTCCGGGCGCGGCGGCGAAGCCCGCCTCCCAGTGCATCAGGATGACCGGGCAGCCGAACTCCGCCGCGACCTGCGCCATCGCGGGATCGCCCTGGAAGCCGCGGACGTCGTTGAGGAGGTGCGCCCCGGCGGCCAGGGCCGCCCACGCCACCTCCGGCTTGTAGGTGTCGACCGAGACGGGGATCTCCAGCTCGGCGGCCAGGGCCTCGACCACCGGCCGCACCCGCGCCGTCTCCTCCGCGGCGGAGACCTCGGCGTGGCCCGGCCGGGTGGACTGGCCGCCGACGTCGATGGCGGCGGCGCCCTCCCGGGCGAGGCGGCGCCCCTGCTCGAGCGCGGCCTCGGGCCCGCCGACTCGGCCCCCGTCGTAGAACGAGTCGGGCGAAAGGTTGAGAATCCCGAACAGCGCCGCCGCCCCGCCCAGGCTGAGGGGGCGACCGCGGCAGTCCAGCGCGCGGGGAGCGCCGCTCACAGCACCTCTTTCGGGAGCAGCGGGTGCAGCTTCTTGATGTCCTGCACCGCGTCGCGGTGGCAGACCAGGATGGCATCGGGCGTCTCGACCACCACGAGGTCCTTCACCCCGCAGAGGGCGATCACCCGGCCGTTGCTCACCGCGATGTTGTTCGAGGAGCCCACCGCCCGGACGGCGCCGCGGCTGGCGTTGCCCGCGGCGTCCACCGGCAGGTGCTTGGGCAGCGCGGTCCACAGCCCCACGTCGTCCCAGTCGAACTCGGCCACCAGCGTGGCCACGGTTCGGGCCTTCTCCATGATGGCATAGTCGACCGAGATCTTCGGCAGCGCCGGAAACCGCTCGGCGAGGTACCGCGCGCCGTCTCCCCGCGGGAAACCGCGGATGAACTCGGCCAGCTCCGGGGCGTTGCGCTCCGCCTCCGCCAGGAAGGATTCCGCCTTCCAGGCGAAGAGCCCGGCGTTCCAGGCGTAGCGGCCGCTCTCGAGATACCCCCGGGCGGTCTCGGCGTCGGGCTTCTCCACGAAGCGCAGGACGCGCCGGAAAGCCCCGCCCCTCGCATCGCGGGCGAGCTCCTCCCCCATCTCGAGGTAGCCGAAGCCGGTCGCCGGGTGGGTCGGCGGCACGGCGAAGGTCAGCAGCGCCCCGCTTCCGGCCGCCCAGCCGAGGCCGGCGGCGAGCTGGGCGGAGAAGCGGGCGCGGTCCTCGATGAAGGCGTCGGCGGCCAGGACCGCGAGGACCCCCTGGGGATCCCGCGCGCGGACCAGGGCGGTCGCGAGCGCCGCGGCCGGCGCGGTGTCCCGGCGGGCCGGCTCGGCCACGATCTGGGCGGGGGGCACCTCCGGCAGCGCCGCCCGGATCCCCTCGAGCTGGGCCGCGTTGGTCAGGACGAAGATGTGGGAGGGCGGCACCACCCCCTCCAGCCGGCGGGCCGTCTCCTCGAGCAGGGTGCGCTCCGAGACCAGCCGCAGCAGGTGCTTCGGGGTCTTGGCCCGGCTCATCGGCCAGAACCGCTCGCCGCTGCCGCCGGCGAGGATGCAGGCGTAGAAATGGGACGTGTCGCTCATGTGCTATCTTAAAGAGGATGTGCTACCGCCGCCGCCCCGGGCCCACCAGTGCAAAAGGACGGGCGCGGACTGGGCCAAGCGGTGGCACAGTCGGCGCCGAAGTGAGACAGGTTGGCGTGAATTCGGAGCCGCACGGCGGGATCACAACAAGACAAACTGCCCCGCAAGCGCCTGTCAATTAATGCTTAATACTAGCTTCATCCCTCCGGGCACGTCCGCTGCTAAAGACGGGGCATGAGTCGCATCCTCGGAATCGATTTGGGCACCACGAACTCCTGCATGGCGGTGATGGAAGGCGGAGAGCCGGTGGTGATCCCCAATGCGGAAGGCGGTCGCACCACCCCCTCCGTCGTCGCCTTTACCAAGACCGGCGAGCGCCTGGTGGGCCAGGCCGCCAAGCGCCAGGCCGTCACCAACCCCCGCAACACCGTCTTTTCGTCCAAGCGGCTGATCGGCCGCAAGCTCTCGGAGGTCCGCGAGGAGGCCAAGAACATGCCCTTCGCCGTGGTGGAGGGGAAAAACGGGGACGCCTACATCGAAGTCCAGGTCGGCGACAAGAAGGAGCAGTTCGCCCCGCAGCAGATCGGCGCGTTCATCCTCGCGAAGATGAAGGCGGACGCCGAGACCTACCTGGGCGAGAAGATCACCCAGGCGGTCATCACCGTCCCGGCCTACTTCAACGATTCCCAGCGCCAGGCGACCAAGGACGCCGGCAAGATCGCCGGCCTCGAGGTCCTGCGCATCATCAACGAGCCCACCGCGGCCTCCCTCGCCTACGGCCTGGACAAGAAGAAGGACGAGAAGATCGCCGTCTTCGACCTGGGCGGCGGCACCTTCGACGTCTCGGTCCTGGAGATCGGCGACGGCGTCTTCGAGGTCAAGGCGACCAACGGCGACACCCACCTCGGCGGCGACAACTGGGACGAGGCCGTCATCACCTGGCTGGTCGACGGATTCAAGAAGGACAACGGCATCGACCTGCGCAAGGACCCGATGGCGCTCCAGCGGCTCAAGGAGGAGGCGGAGAAGGCCAAGATCGCCCTCTCCTCGGCCCAGTCGGTCGACATCAACCTCCCCTTCATCACCGCCGACGCCTCCGGGCCGAAGCACCTCAACGTCCAGCTCACCCGCGCCAAGCTGGAGCAGATCTGCGACGGGCTCTTCCAGCGCTGCATCCAGCCCTTCAAGAACTGCCTGAAGGACGCGGACGTGACCTCGGCCCAGATCGACGAGCTCGTGCTCGTCGGCGGCATGACCCGCATGCCCAAGGTGGTCGAGATCGCCAAGGATCTGGGCGGCAAGCCGCCGCACCAGGGCGTGAACCCCGACGAGGTCGTGGCGGTCGGCGCCGCCATCCAGGGCGGCGTGCTCAAGGGCGACGTGCGGGACGTGCTCCTGCTCGACGTCACCCCCCTGACCCTCGGCATCATGACCGCGGGCGACGTGGCCACGGCGATGATCCCGCGCAACACCACCATCCCCTCGAAGAAGACCCAGGTCTTCTCCACCTACAGCGACAACCAGCCCTCGGTGGAAATCGTGGTCCTGCAGGGCGAGCGCCCGATGGCCCGCGACAACAAGACCCTCGGCACCTTCCGCCTGGACGGCATCCCGCCGGCCCCGCGCGGCACCCCCCAGATCGAGGTCACCTTCGACATCGACGCCAACGGCATCCTGCACGTCTCGGCCAAGGACCTGGGCACCGGCAAGGACCAGAAGATCACCATCCAGGGCTCCTCGGGCCTGTCCAAGGACGAGGTCGAGCGGATGACGCGGGAGGCGGAGCAGAACGCGGCCGCGGACAAGGAGCGGAAGGAGGCCGCGGAGGCCAAGAACCAGCTCGACACCACCATCTACCAGCTGGAGAAGACGCTGAAGGACGCCGGGGACAAGCTCCCGGCCGACAAGAAGACCAAGCTCGAGGGCATCCTGGCCGACGCCAAGAAGGACCTGGAGAGCAACGACGCGGCCCGGATGAAGGCGGCCCTGGAGAACCTCTCCAAGGCCGGCGGCGAAATCTACGCCGAGGCCCAGGCGGCCGCCCAGTCCGCCCAGGCCGGCGCGGGCGCCCCCCCGCCCCAGGGCGGCGGCGAGGCCGGCCCCCAGCCCAAGACCGAGAAGAAGGCCGACGTGGTCGACGCCGACTTCGAAGTGGTTGACGAGGATAAGAACAAAAAGTAATTTCTGCCCCTTTTCGCGCCTCTCCGGCCCCCCGGAAGGCGCGTTTTGGCGGCACCAGCCAACAACCCATCCTTAACCAAAACCCAAATCCATATGGCCAAAGTCAAAATCAAGCCCATCGGCGATCGCGTCCTCGTGAAGCACGCCGACGAAAAAGAGCAGGTCCGCGGGGGAATCATCATCCCGGACACCGCCAAAGAGAAGCCGCAGGAGGCCGAGGTCATCGCCCTCGGCACCGGCAAGAAGGACGAGGACGGCAAGGTCCAGGCCTTCGAGGTCAAGGTCGGCGACCGCGTGCTCATCAGCAAGTACGGCGGCACCGAGGTGAAGATCGACGAGCAGAAGTACACCCTGGTGCGCGAGGACGACATCCTCGGCGTGCTGGTCAGCTAACCCGCAGCTTCCATCCCATCCTTTAAACTCAAATCACATCGCATATGCCCGCCAAACAACTCCTCTTTGAAGAGGCCGCGCGCCACAAGGTGCTCCGCGGCGTCGAGCTCCTCTCCCGCGCCGTCAAGGTGACGCTCGGGCCGAAGGGCCGGAACGTCGTCATCGACAAGAAATTCGGGTCTCCGACCGTCACCAAGGACGGCGTGACCGTCGCCAAGGAGGTCGAGCTCCCCGACCCCTACGAGAACATGGGCGCCCAGATGGTGAAGGAGGTCGCCTCCAAGACCTCGGACGCCGCGGGCGACGGCACCACCACCGCCACCGTGCTCGCCGAGGGCATCTTCCGCGAGGGCCTGAAGAACGTCACCGCCGGCTCGAACCCGATCTTCCTCAAGCGCGGGATCGACAAGGCCGTCGAGGCCGCCGTGGCCGAGCTGGCCAAGATCTCCAAGAAGGTCTCCGACCGCGAGGAGATCCGCCAGGTCGCGACCGTCTCCGCCAACTGGGACGACACGATCGGCAACATCATCGCCGATGCCATGGACAAGGTCGGCAAGGACGGCACCATCACCGTCGAAGAGGCCAAGTCCATCGAGACCACCCTCGATGTCGTCGAGGGCATGCAGTTCGACAAGGGCTATCTCTCGCCTTACTTCGCGACCAACGCGGAGGCCATGGAGTGCGTGCTCGAGGACGCCTACGTGCTCATCCACGAGAAAAAGATCACGAGCCTGCAGGACCTCCTGCCCCTCCTCCAGACGGTCGCCAAGGGCGGCAAGCCCCTCCTGGTCATCGCCGAGGAAGTCGAGGGCGAGGCGCTCGCCGCGCTTGTCGTGAACAAGATCCGCGGCACGCTGAACGTGTGCGCCGTCAAGGCCCCCGGCTTCGGCGACCGCCGCAAGGCGATGCTCGAGGACATTGCCATCCTCACGGGCGGCAAGTGCTTCACCGAGGACCTCGGCGTCAAGCTCGAGAACATCGCGGTCAGCGACCTCGGCCGCGCCAAGCGCATCGTGGTCGACAAGGAGAACACCACGATCGTCGAGGGTGCGGGCAAGTCGTCCGACATCCAGGGCCGCGTGAAGCAGATCCGCCGTCAGATCGAGGAGACGACCTCCGACTACGATCGGGAGAAGCTCCAGGAGCGTCTCGCGAAGCTCGCCGGCGGTGTCGCCGTCATCAATGTCGGCGCCGCGACCGAGGCCGAGATGAAGGAGAAGAAGGCCCGCGTCGAGGACGCCCTTCACGCCACCCGCGCTGCGGTGGAAGAGGGCATCGTCGCCGGCGGTGGCGTCGCGCTGCTCCGCACCGCGAAGGCCATCGATGGCGTCAAGCTCGAGGGCGACGAGGCCATCGGCGCGCAGATCGTGCGCCGCGCCATCGAGTCCCCGATCCGCATGCTCTGCGCCAATGCCGGCGTCGAGGGCGCGGTGGTGGTCGGCCAGGTGCTCTCCAACAAGGGCAACTACGGCTACAACGTCGCGACCGGCGACTACGAGGACCTCGTGAAGGCCGGCGTCGTCGACCCGACCAAGGTCACCCGCACCGCGCTGCAGAACTCGGCGTCCATCGCCGGCCTGCTGCTCACCACCGAGTGCATGATCACCGAGATCCCGGAGAAGAAGGAAGCCCATCCTCCGGGCCCCGGCGGCGGCATGGGTGGCATGGGCGACTACTAAGCCCGGCCTCCAAGGCAGCCTGAAGAATTCGAAGGCGCTCCTCGCAAGGGGGGCGCCTTTTTTTTGCGGGGTTGGCTGGTTGGCTCCCTGACTGAATTTCGAGCTCAACGTCCAACGCCCAGCATCCAACGTTCAACTCGGACTCCGGACGGGCATAATTTCCGGTACTGTCGTCTTTTGCCGGAAAGGTGGAGCGCGTTGTC
>DASZWO010000016.1:0-7925 GCA_035546595.1 Opitutaceae bacterium | reverse complement strand
TGATGAAGATCCCCAACGCCGACTTCCTGGAGCGGACCGGAAGCGAGCTCCTCGGCGCCCGCCTCTGGCGGCTGCCCCCGGGCAGCGCCAACACGCTGCACCGGCATATCAAGGCCGAGGAATTCTACTTTGTCGTCGAGGGAACGGGCCGGATGCGCGTCGGCGGCCGGACCCTGACGGTTCCGCGCCATGGCGGGGTCCTGGTGGGCCCCGAGCAGCTGAGGCAGGTTTTCAACGACACCGAGCAGGAGACCCTGTGGCTGATCGTCGGGGCGCCGGACCGCGAGACCGAGCCGGGGGTGCCGCTCGACCTGAAGCAGATCTATCCCGCCGATCCGAAGCAGTTGCCTCCTGAGATGGCGGGCGGCGCCTGGCCGCCGGCCTAGCTCGTCCGGGCGCCCACCGCGCCGCCCGGCGCGGGAAAGAGGCCGTGGATGACATCCTGGAGCTGGCGATGCTCGAACGGCTTGAGCATGACCCCGTCGGCCCCGAACCGCTTGGCCATGGAGATGTAGAAGTCCGGGCCGAGGTGTTCGCTTCCCGCCGAAATCGCCACGATTTTCAGCTCGGGATGGGTCTTCCGCACATTCCGGATGAGCTCGATTCCGTCGCCGTCGGGCATGATGATGTCGGTGATGAGGAGATCGAAGTGCTTGCCGGAGAGTAGCTTGGCAGCATCTCGTCCGTTCTGCGCCACCTCGATCACGTGGCCGTCCGCCTCAAGCCACTCGCTCGCAGCCATCCGGAAGGCTGCGAGATCGTCCGCGAAGAGGATGCGCAAGGGGGTCATGGCTGGGCAATTCCACCTAATCCAAAGGAACATACCCCCGGTGTCACCCCCTGGGGAAAAGTTCCCAATGGCGCCCCGGTTTTTTGGGGCAGGGGACCCCGGCAAAATCTCGCTTGCCAGGGACGCGGCTATCCGGTTCGTTTGACCCTCCTTGTCGCGGCTCGCGCCGCGCCGGGGGCGTCAGTCAATCCTCAACCTTAACCGTCAGTTCCGATCGCAAGGCGGCCCATCGGCCGACCTGTGTATCGACCGATACATCAGATCCATGAGCATTAGCGTTACCGTCAAAGACCTGCTCGATGCCGGCGTGCATTTCGGGCACCAGACCAAGCGTTGGAACCCCCGTTCCAAGCCCTACGTGTTCGACCACCGCCAGGGGGTCACCATCATCGACCTGGCCAAGACCCACGCGGCCCTCGAGAAGGCCGCCGACTTCCTGACCGAGACCCTCGCCGACGGCGGGACCGTCCTCTGGGTCGGGACCAAGCGCCAGGCCAAGGAGATCATCCGCGAGGCCGCGGCCACCACCAACATGCCCTTCTGCGTGGACCGCTGGCTGGGCGGGACGCTGACCAATTACGCGACCGTCAAGAAGTCGATCGCCAAGTTCAAGAAGTACCAGCAGATGGAGACCTCCGGCGACATGGCCAAGCTCCCCCGCAAGGAGGAGTCGGCGATCAAGCGCGAGATGGTCCGGATGCAGCGCAATTTCAACGGCATCGCCGAGATGGGCGGGCTGCCCCAGGTCCTGGTGGTGATCGACATCAACCACGAGAAGATCGCCGTGGCCGAGGCCGCCCGCTGCGGCATCCCCTGTATCGCCCTGGCCGACACCAATTCCGATCCCGGCCAGGTCTCGCACCCCATCCCGGGCAATGACGACGCGGTCAAGTCGGTCCGCATCATCGTCGAGACCCTGGTCGCGGCCGCCCAGGCCGGCCTGGGCCAGCGCGACAACCGCCGCGCCCAGCGCGGCGCGGCCGACCTCAAGGCCGCCGCCGTCGAGAGCGGCGAAGCCCCCGCGCCGGAGGCCGAGGTGGACCTGACCAAGGTCGACCTGCCGGCCGACGTCGTCGGCGCGGTCGAGGGCGAGACGGCGGAGCCCGCCGGGACCGGCGCCAAGCGCCCCCGCCCGACCCGCCGCAAGGTCGCCGTCAAGGCGGAGTAATTGAGCATGAGCACTCCCATCACCGCCCAAATGGTCAACGACCTGCGCCTGGCGACGGGCGCGGGGCTTCTTGATTGCAAGAAGGCCCTGACCGAGGCCAACGGCAACGCCGACGAGGCGGCCACCATCCTGCGCAAGAAGGGCGCGGCGTCGGCGGCGAAGAAGGCCGACCGCACCACCAAGGAGGGGCTGGTCGAGTCCTACATCCACGTCGGCGGCAAGGTCGGCGTCCTGATCGAGGTGAACTGCGAGACCGACTTCGTCGCCCGCAACGAGGAGTTCCGCGCCTTCGTCAAGGACCTCTGCCTGCAGATCGCCGCCGCCAGCCCGACCTGCGTCTCCCGCGACCAGGTGCCGGAGGCCGACCTCGCCAAGGAGCGCGAGATCGCCGCCGCCCAGGTGCAGGGCAAGCCGCCGGCCGCCGTGCAGAAGATCGTGGAAGGGAAGCTGGAGAAGTACTACTCCACCGTCTGCCTGCTCGACCAGCCGTTCGTGAAGCAGAACGACAAGACCGTGAAGGAGGTTCTGACCGAGAAGATCGCCAAGATCGGCGAGAACATCCAGGTCCGCCGCTTCACGCGCTACGCGCTCGGCGCCTGAGCCGGCCCCGGTGAAGGTCACCCGCCTCCAGATCGTGGGCCGGGGCCTGACCCACCGCTGCCCCAACTGCGGCGGCAGGACCCTGTTCAAGGAGGGCACCCTCTTCCAGGTCAACGCCGCGTGCCCGGCCTGCGGCCTGCGCATCGAGCGGGACGAGGGATTCTTCCTCGGCTCGCTCTCGCTCAACTTCGGCTTCACCGTCATCGTCTTCCTCACGCCGATCTTCATCCTGGCCTTCCACGGGGTCCTGGGGGAAACGGCGGCCACCATCATCGGCGGGGCCGGCGCGGTCCTGGTCCCGATCCTGATCTACCGCTCCACCCGGAGCTGGTGGCTGATGAACTACTACTTCTTCCTCCCCCAGCACCTGCCGGCCAACCGGGGCGGCGTCCCGCCGGCCGCGGACGAGAACACCTAACTCGACAGGGCGGGGGTTTGATTCCAGGGTGGGGCGGTGAGCACGACCCCCGGCGAAGCCTTTCGCGCGGCCCTCGCGGCCGAGCAGCCGCTGCAGATCGCCGGGGCGGTCAACGCCTACGCCGCGCTGCTCGCCCAGCGGGCCGGCTTCCGGGCCCTCTACCTTTCCGGCGCCGGCGTGGCCAACGCCTCGCTGGGGCTGCCGGACCTGGGCATGACCAGCCTGGACGACGTCCTGACCGACGCCCGCCGCATCACCGCGGCGTCGCCGCTGCCGCTCCTGGTCGACATCGACACCGGCTGGGGGCACGCCTTCAGCGTCGCCCGCTCCGTGCGGGAGCTGGCGCGGGCCGGCGCGGCGGCGGTCCACCTCGAGGACCAGGTCGCGGCCAAGCGCTGCGGACACCGCCCGGGCAAGGAACTGGTCGACGCCGCGGAGATGTGCGACCGGGTGAAGGCCGCGGTCTCGGGCAAGCCCTATCCGGAGTTCGTGGTGATGGCCCGCACCGACGCCGCGGCGGGCGAGGGCCTGGCCGCGGCGATCGCCCGCTCCCGGGCCTACGTCGCCGCCGGCGCCGACATGATCTTCGCCGAGGCGCTCTCCTCGCTGGACGACTTCCGGCGCTTCGCCGCCGAGGTCAAGGTCCCGGTGCTGGCCAACCTGACGGAGTTCGGGAAGACCCCCTCCTTCACTCCGGCGGAGCTCAAGGCGGCCGGGATCGCGATGGCGCTCTACCCCCTCTCGGCCTTCCGGGCCATGAGCCGGGCCGCGGAGGAGGCCTATGCGGCCATCCGGCGCGACGGCACGCCGCGCGCCGTGCTGGAGAGGATGCAGACCCGCGAGCAGCTCTACGACGTGCTCGGCTACCACGAATACGAGCGGCGCCTCGACCGGCTCTTCCGCGAGGGCGGGCCCAAATGAGCCTGGAGCCCGCGGCCGGCGCGCCCGTACCGAAGAAGTCCGTCGCCCTCTCCGGCGTCGCGGCCGGCAACACCGCGGTCTGCACCGTCGGCCGGAGCGGCAACGACCTGCACTACCGCGGCTACGAGATCGCCGAGCTGGCGCGCGAGGCCTCGTTCGAGGAGGTCGCCCACCTCCTGATCCACGAGCGGCTGCCGACTCACGCCGAGCTCAACGCCTACCGCGGCCGGCTGCACCGCCTGCGGGGGCTGCCGCCGGCGCTGCGCGCGATCCTCGAGCAGGTCCCGCGCACGGCCAACCCCATGGACGTCCTGCGCACCGGCTGCTCGGTCCTGGGCACGCTCGAGCAGGAGAACCTGCCGGCGACGGGGCCGGGCCCGGCCAACGTCGCGGGAGCGCGGGCCATCGCCGACCGGCTGCTGGCCTCGTTCCCCTCGATGCTGCTCTACTGGCACCACTTCTCGCTCTCGGGCCGGCGCATCGCGGTCGAGACCGACGATCCGACGGTCGCGGGGCACTTCCTGCACCTGCTGCACCAGCGCGCGCCGCGCGCCAACCACGTCCGGGCGCTGGACCAGTCCCTCATCCTTTACGCCGAGCACGAGTTCAACGCCTCGACCTTCGCCGCCCGGGTGATCGCGGGCACCGGCGCGGACTTCTATTCCGCGGTGACCGGGGCGATCGGCGCGCTGCGCGGCCCCAAGCACGGCGGGGCCAACGAGGTGGCGCTGGAGGCGCAGCTCCGCTACAGGACGCCCGACGAGGCCGGGGCCGACATCCGCACCCGGGTGGCGCGGAAGGAGATCGTGATCGGCTTCGGCCATCCGGTCTATACCACCGGCGACCCGCGCAACCCCATCATCAAGGAGATCGCGCGCGGCCTCTGCGCCGAGGCGGGGATGTTCGGCCTCTTCGCCGTGGCCGAGCGGATCGAACTGGTGATGATGGAGCTGAAGAAGATGTTCCCCAACCTGGACTGGTACAGCGCCCCGGCCTACCGGGCGATGGGGGTGCCGACCGCGATGTTCACCCCGCTCTTCGTCGTGGCGCGGACCGCGGGCTGGTCGGCCCACATCATCGAGCAGCGCCTCGACGGGAAGATCATCCGGCCCGGCGCGAACTACACCGGGCCGGCCCCCCGCCCGTTCGTGCCGCTGGCGCAGCGCTCCTGATGTCGGCCCCGGTATCCAACCTCCGCCCGCCGGCGGACCGGCTGCTCGCGGAGCTCGCCGACTACGTCCTGGCGCAGCCCGCGCCCAGCTCCGAGGCGATGGAGACCGCGCGCTGGTGCCTGCTCGACACCCTGGCCTGCGGGATGCTGGCGCTGGGCTACCCGGCCTGCACCCGCCTGCTCGGGCCGGTCGTGCCCGGCGCCACGATCGAGCTGGGGAGCCGGGTGCCGGGGACGAGCCACGTGCTCGACCCGGTCCAGGGAGCGTTCGCCATCGGCGCCATGGTCCGCTGGCTCGACTTCAACGACACCTGGCTGGCGGCGGAATGGGGCCACCCCTCCGACAACCTGGGCGCGATCCTGGCGGTGGCGGACTGGCTCAGCCGCCACGCGGCGGCGGGCCGCCGCCCGGCCGCCTTCCACACCCCCCTCCCGGAGCGGCGGGAGCCGCTCCTGCTCCGCGAGGTGCTGCGGGCCATGGTGGCCGCCCATGAGATCCAGGGCGTGCTGGCGCTGGAGAACTCCTTCAACCGCGTCGGCCTCGACCACGTGCTGCTGGTGCGGGTGGCCTCCGCCGCGGTCGCCACCGCGATGCTGGGCGGCGGCCGCGAGCAGGTGCTCAGCGCGCTCTCCCACGCCTGGCTGGACGGCTCGGCGCTGCGGACCTACCGCCACGCGCCCAATACCGGCCCCCGCAAGTCCTGGGCCGCGGGGGACGCCACCAGCCGCGCGGTGCGCCTGGCCCTGATCGCGATGACCGGCGAGCTGGGCTACCCCTCGGCCCTCACCGCCAAGACCTGGGGGTTCCAGGACGTCTGCTTCCGCGGCCAGTCGGTGAAACTGGCCCGCCCGCTCGGCAGCTACGTGATGGAGCAGGTGCTCTTCAAGATCTCCTTTCCGGCGGAGTTCCACGCCCAGACCGCGGTGGAGTGCGCCTTCCAGCTGCATCCGCAGGTCCGCGACCGCCTGGACCGGATCGCCCGGGTCGAGCTCACCACCCACGAGTCGGCGATGCGGATCATCGACAAGCGCGGGCCGCTGCACAACCCGGCCGACCGGGACCACTGCCTGCAGTACATGACGGCCGTCGGCCTGATCCACGGCGAGCTCACGGCCGCGCACTACGAGGACGCCGCCGCGGCCGACCCGCGGATCGACGCGCTGCGCGCGAAGATGACGGTGGCGGAGGATCCGCGCTACAGCCGGGAGTACCTCGACCCGGAGCGGCGCTCTATCGCCAACGCCGTCCAGGTCTTTTTCGCCGACGGCACGAAGACGGAGAAGATCGAGGTCGAGTACCCCCTTGGGCACCGCCGCCGCCGCGCCCAGGGCATCCCGCTGCTGGTCAGGAAGGCCCAGGGGGCCTTCCTCGGGCGCTTCGGCCCGGAGCGCGGGGGCCCGCTGGTGGACCAGTTCGCGGACCGGGAGAAATTGGAGAACCAGCCGGTCCACGTTTTCATGGACCGGCTGGCGGGCTAGGAGCCCTGCACACCACCCCTGACAAAGTTCACGGGCTGGGCGGGACGCCATTTCGCGGGGACGGGCCCGGCCTTGCTTCCACCGGGACGCACCCGGGCCCGGCTCGCGATTTCAATCCGGCGCTGACAGTCTGATTGCTAAAGAATATCCACCCCGGCTGGGTAGAATTCTCTAATCAGCGCTTCCAGAAGAAGAGCCAGGCCAGCGCCTGGCGCGGCTTTTCGGCGAACGGGATCATGATGCTTCAGCTCCAGTATCCATGGACCAACACGTGGCTTGCGCCGTGGGACTCCCAATGCGGCGGCGTCCAAATCGCATGGTCGCGGGGCGGCAGCTCCCAGCGGCCGGGCACCCAGGCGTATTGGCCCCAGCCCCAGTGCCAGTAGCCGTCGATCCAGACGTACTGCGGCCCGGGCGCGTCGGCCATCAGCTCGACCTTCGGCGGCGGGGGCGGCTGCGAGGGATGGGCCGAAACCGTGCTCGCCAGGCTGATCCCGACGCTGAGCCCGACGGCGGGAAACATCCGCCTCCGCGCGTTGGCCGCGGCCAGGAACACCTCGTGCATCGCCCCCTTCGGACACGGGGGAATCCCACGGGTTTCCTCGGGCCCGGCCTTACTTGCCCAACTTCTTCAAATTCCGGTTGATCTTCTCCAAATCGCAGGCCTCCGGGTCGTACCCGGGCCCGAGCCACTCCCGCCATTCCCGCCCCAGCTCGGTGTGCGGCTCCTTGAGGCATTCCACCATGTCGTGGTAGGCCTCGGGCCCGCCGCAGTCTTCGGGCGGCCCCGCGCGCTCGCCCCCGGTGCAGAGCGGGTAGCGCACGCCTTTCCTCATCGGGAGCGCCTTCTCCATCGTGATGTCGACGACCCAGCCCTCGTCGAAGGCGTAGGTGTAGGTGAAATGGGTGTTATGCTCCAAGTCGACGTCCGCGAGGCTGGCGTCGCGGTCGTCCTCGACCATCAGCCCCTCGCGCTTGAGCGGATTGCCGAAGCGCAGGTCGCCGAAGGCGAAGCTGTGGGTCTGGTAGTCGAACCACTCGAAGGCGAGCTGGATGGCGTCGTGCAGCCGGGACAGCCACATCGATTCGCGCACCTGGAGCCGCCGCCAGATCGGCGGCTGGCAGGCCGCCAGCTTGAGGTGCAGGGAAAAGACGCGCTCCGCGGGCTTCCGCTTGCGCGAGCCCTTGCCTTCCAGGAGGGAGATCATCGGGGGGACTAGATCGGCGGCAACCCGCTTTGGGTCAAGGGATTCCCGGAACCGAGGCGGGCTCGTTCCAATTGGCGGCGAGCGGCGCCTCGGCCGCGGACAGCGGGACCGCCGCCATCGCGCCGGCGGCGGCGAGGGCCCGCACCAGCGGCTGGAGCGCGCGCTCGCCG
>DASZWO010000015.1:0-67129 GCA_035546595.1 Opitutaceae bacterium | reverse complement strand
AATCTCTACGAGCTGCCGCAGTTCTCGGGGCTCAAGCTGCTCGACTTCGAGGTGCCGGACGCCTTCGCCGCGGCCTTCCCCGGCCCGCGCTTCGGGGTGGCCGGGACGCGGCGGCTGAGCGGCGTCGGGACGGGCCCGCTCATCGGGACCATCGTCAAGCCCAGCGTCGGGCTCACCCCCGCCGAAACCGGGGCGCTCGCCGGCCGGCTGGCCGAGGCCGGGATCGACTTCATCAAGGACGACGAGCTGATGGCCGATCCGCCCCATTCGCCGCTGGCCGCCCGCCTCGACGCGGTGATGGCGGCGCTGCGCCGGCACGCGGACCGCACGGGCCGGCGCGTGCTCTACGCCTTCAACATCAGCGGCGAGATCGACGCCATGCTCCGGAGCTACGAGCGGGTCGCGGCCGCGGGCGGGGCCTGCGTGATGCTGAGCCTCAACAGCGTCGGGCTGGCCGGGGTGAAGCGGATCTGCGACCTGGGGGCCCTGGCGGTCCACGGGCACCGCAACGGCTGGGGCATGCTCAGCCGCCACCCGCTCCTGGGCATGGAGTTCGCGGCCTACCAGAAGATCTGGCGGCTGGCGGGGATCGACCACCTCCATGTCAACGGCCTCGCCAACAAGTTCTGGGAGCCGGACGACTCGGTGGTGGCCTCGATCGCGGCCTGCCGCTCGCCGCTGGGGCGGCTCGCCCCCCTCCTGCCGGTCGTGTCCTCCGGCCAGTGGGGCGGCCAGGCGGCCGAGACCTACCGCCGGACCGGCACGGCCGACCTGCTCTACCTGGCGGGGGGCGGCATCCTTGCGCATCCCCGCGGCCCGGCCGAGGGCGTGCGGGCGCTGCGCCTGTGGTGGGAATGCGCCCTGGCGGGCCTGAGCGCGGAGGAGGCGGCGAGCCGCCATCCGCTCCTCGCCGAATCGGCCGCGAAGTTCGGCCGCGCCCGATGACCCCGGCGCGCTCCAGGCTGCGGCTCGCCTTCTACGGCGACGACCTGACCGGATCGACCGACGCGCTCGAGGCGCTCGTCCTGGCCGGGTCGCGCGCCGTGCTCTTCCTCGATCCGCCCGCCCCCGCCGACCTCGCCCGGCATCCCGGCGTCGAGGCGGTGGGCGTGGCGGGGGCCACCCGGGCGCTGCGGACGGCCGCGATGGCCGGGGTCCTCCGCCCGGCCTTCCGCGCGCTGCGGGACCTGGGGCCGCGGCACGTCCACTACAAGATCTGCTCCACCTTCGATTCGTCCGCGGCGATCGGCAGCATCGGCCGGGCCATCGAGGTGGGGGCGGAGGTGTTCGGCGCCCCCTATGTCCCGCTGCTCGGCGGCGCTCCGGGCCTCGGCCGCTACTGCGTCTTCGGCAATCTCTTCGCCCGCGTCGGCATCGGCACCGCCGGCGCGATCCACCGGCTCGACCGGCTGGAGGCGATGGCCGGGCATGCGGTCACGCCCGCCGAGGAAAGCGACCTGCGGCGGCACCTCGGGAGGCAGACCCGGAAGCGGATCGGGCTGCTGGACCTCCTTCAGCTCGGCCTCTCCCGGAGGGAGAGCAAGGCGGCCCTCCGCCGGCTGGTGGCGGGCGGGGCCGAAGTCGTCCTCTTCGACGCGCTGGGCGAGGGGGACCTCCGGCGGGTGGGGGAGCTGCTCGAGGCCGCGGCGCGGCCGGGGCATGCTCTCTTCTCAGTGGGCCCCTCCTCGGTCGAGGCGGCGCTGGCGACGCAGTGGGGCCTGGCCGGGCGGCGCCCGCCGCCGCGCCGGCCCGCGCCGGCCGCCGGCCCGGTGCTGGTGGCCTCGGGCAGCTGCTCGCCGGTGACCGAAAGCCAGATCGCCTTCGCGCTCGCGCACGGCTTCGCCGAGGTGAAGCTCGATCCGGAGGCGGCCCTCGGGGGCCTGGCGCCCTGGGCGGACGAGGCCGCCGCGGCCGCCGCCGCCCGGCACCTCGGCCGGGGGCGCAGCGTGGTGCTGCACACCAGCCGCGGCACCTCCGATCCGCGCTTCGCCGCGGCGCGCCGCTGGGGCCGGCGCCGCGCCCTCGCCCCCGAGGCGGTCGGCGCCCGGCTGGGCTCGGCCCTGGGGCTCACGGTCCGCCGCGTGCTCGGGGCGGTCCGGCTGCGCCGGGTCGTGGTCGCCGGCGGCGACACCTCGAGCCACGCCGCCCGCGCCCTCGGCGTCCGCTCGCTGGCCATGACCGCCGCCGTGACCCGGGGCGGCCCGCTCTGCCGGGCGGACGCGCCCGCCTCGCCCCTCGACGGGTGCGAGGTGGTCTTCAAGGGGGGCCAAGTGGGCGGCCCGGAATATTTCGGGCGCTTCGATCCGCGGCTGGCCCGCCGCCACCTCTATGAATAAGAAAACTTTGGGGCTGATCCACACCTCCGCCACGCTGGTTCCGGTCTTCCAGGCGCTCTGCCGCGCCAAGCTTCCCGGCGTCGAAACCTTCAACATCGCCGACGACAGCCTGATCAAGGACGTCATCGCCAAAGGCCGCCTGACGCCGCAGACCTCCGAGCGCGTGGCCGGCCACGTCCTCTCGGCCGCGGCGGCGGGCGCCGACCAGATCCTCGTCACCTGCTCGTCGATCGGGCCGGCGGTGGAGGCGGCGGCCGAGCGGGTCGCGGTCCCCGTCCTGCGGGTCGACCAGCCGATGGCGGACCGCGCGGTCCGGATGGGAGGCCGGATCGGGGTCATCGCCACCCTGGCGACCACCCTCGAGCCCACGGCGGACCTGATCCGCCGGCGCGCCCGGCAGGCGGGCAAGGAGATCGTCCTCACCGCCCAGCTCTGCGAGGGCGCCTTCGCCGCCCTGATGGCCGGGGACACCGCGGGCCACGACGCCTCGGTCCGCGCCGCGCTGGAGAGCCTGGGAGGGAGGGTGGACGTGATCGTCCTGGCCCAGGCCTCGATGGCGCGGGTGGCGGCCGAGGCCGGGCGCCCGCCCGGCGCGGTGCCGGTCCTGTCCAGCCCGGAGATCGCGGTCGACCACCTGGCGGAGTCCCTCGGCCGCGCATGAGCGCCGCCCCGGAGGACCTGCCGGAGGGGCCCCTGCGGGGCTACGGGTTCACCCTGGCCGTCGCCGCCTCGGTGGCGGTGGCGCTGCTGCGGCCGGGCTGGTTCAACGGCTCGGCCTACTTCGACATCCGGACCCGGTGGATCTTCCTCGCCGTCGTCCAGGCGGTCATGTTCGGGATGGGCACGCAGATGACCCTGCGCGACTTCGAGCAGGTCGGGCGCGCGCCCCGGGGCGTGCTGGTCGGCATCCTCTGCCATTTCTCGATCATGCCGCTGGTGGGGCTGGCCCTGGCCAGGCTCTTCGGCTTCGAGCCGGAGATCGCCGCCGGGGTGATCCTGATCGGGTGCTGCTCGAGCGGGCTTTCCTCCAACGTCATGGCGTTCCTGGCTCGGGCCAACCTGGCGCTCTCGGTCACCGTGACCGCGGTCACGACCCTGATCGCGCCGGTCATGACGCCGCTGCTGATGAAGCTGCTCGCGGGCCGGCTGGTGGAAATCCGGTTTTTCGACATGATGATGCAGATCATCGAAATCGTGATCGTGCCGATCTTCGCCGCCCTGCTCCACGACGTGCTGCGGCGGGCCCCGCCCGCCGGACGCCGCGCCTGGCTGGGCGCGGCGGCGCTGGGGGCGGCCTGGCTGGCCGGCGCCGAATACTGGCGCATGAACCACGCCGGCGGAACCCCGCCCGGGACCGGGTTCCTCGCGGCCAACCTGGCGGCCGAGGCGCTGACCGTCGGCACCGCCTACCACTTCCTGGTCCGCGCCTGGCCGCGGATCGAGCGGGCGATGCCGGGCGTGGCGATGGCGGGGGTCTGCTACTTCACGGTGGTGACGACGGCGGAGGGCCGGGACAACCTGATCCGGGTCGGCCTCTGGCTGGTCCTGGCCTCGGTCCTCCACAACAGCGCGGGCTACTTCTTCGGCTACTGGCTCAGCCGCGGCGCCGGGCTCGACCGCAATTCGGCGCGGAGCGTGGCCTTCGAGGTCGGGCTGCAGAACGGGGCGATGGCCTCGGGGCTGGCGGCGGGGATGGGCAAGATCGCGACCATGGGGCTCGCCCCCGCGATCTTCAGCCCCTGGATGAACATCTCCGGCTCGATGCTGGCCAACTTCTGGCGGCGCCGGCCGGTGGAGGAAGGGGAGGCGCCGTGAAGGGGCGGCCCTGGATCTTCGGGCTGATGGCCGCGGCGGCGCTGGCCCCGGCGGGGCGCGCGGACTCGCCCTACTGGTTCGGCGCCCCGGCCGACGCCTTCACCGCCTCCTGCCCGCTGGGCAACGGGCGGATCGGGGCGATGGTCTTCGGCCGCACCGACCGCGAGCGGATCGTGCTCAACGAAACGGGGATGTGGTCCGGCGGCCCCCAGGACGCGGACCGGCGGGACGCCCTCGAGGCGCTGCCGGAGATCCGGCGCCTCCTGCTGGCGGGCAAGAACGCCGAGGCCGAGAAGCTGGTGGACGAGCGCTTCACCTGCGCGGGGGCCGGCTCGGCGCTGGGCGCCGGCGCCAACGCCCCCTACGGGTGCTACCAGGTCCTGGGCAACCTCTGGCTGGATTTCGGGGCCGCGGGCGCGGCCGGACCGGTGACGGGCTACCGCCGCGAACTGGACCTCGGCCGGGCGGTGGCCCGCGTGGCCTACGACCGGGCCGGCGTGCACTGGACGCGCGAGGCCTTCGTCAGCGCCCCCGACCAGTGCCTGGTGCTGCGCCTGGCGGCGGACCGTCCCGGCGCGCTCTCCTTCGACCTCGCGATCGACCGGCCGGAGCGGGCGGAGGTCTCTCCCTGGGGCTCCGACGGCCTGCTGCTCGGCGGCCGGCTCAACAACGGCACCGACGGGCGGGGGGTGCGCTTCGCCGCGGCGCTCCGGGTCGAGGCGGCGGGCGGAACGGTGCGCCTCGCCGGGCGCCGCCTCGAGATCCGCGGCGCCAGCACCGTCCTGGTGCGGCTGGGCGCCTGCACCGACATCCGCACCTTCGCCGGCCGGCGGGCGGACGATCCGGCGAGGCAGGCCGAGGACGACGTGGTCGCGGCGGCCGGCCGGACCTACGACGAGCTGCTGGCGCGGCACGAGGCCGACTACCGCTCCTGGCACGACCGCGCCGCGCTCGAACTCGGCGGTCCGCCGTCCCCGCTGGCGCTGCCCCAGCGCCTCCAGGCCTTCCGGGCCGGCGCCTCCGATCCGGGCCTCGCCGCGCTCTATTTCGAGTTCGGGCGCTACCTGCTGATCTCCTCGTCGCGGCCCGGCGGCCTGCCCGCCAACCTCCAGGGCCTCTGGGCCGAGGAGATCCAGACGCCCTGGAACGGCGACTGGCACCTCAACATCAACGTCCAGATGAACTATTTCCCGGCGGAGACCTGCAACCTGTCCGAGCTGGCCCAGCCCCTCTTCGCGCTCGTCGGCTCGCTTCAGGCGCCCGGAGGGAGAACCGCGCGCGCCTACTACGGGGCCCGCGGCTGGGTGGCGCACGTGATCACCAATCCGTGGGGCTTCACCTCGCCCGGGGAGTCGGCGGTCTGGGGCTCGACCAGCAGCTGCGGGGCCTGGCTCTGCCAGCAGCTGTGGGACCACTACCTCTTCACCGGCGACCGGAAGTTCCTGGCCTGGGCCTATCCCATCCTGAAGGGATCCTCCGAGTTCTTCCTCGACATGCTCATCACCGAGCCGGCCCACGGCTGGCTGGTGGCGGCGCCCTCCAACTCGCCCGAGAACTCCTTCTACCTGCCCGACGGCCAGGTGGCGCACGTCTGCCTCGGCGCCACGACCGAGCAGCAGATCATCCGCTACCTTTTCGGAGCCACCGCTCAGGCGGCGGCGATCCTGGGCGAGGACCCCGGCCTCCGGCGCCAGCTCGCAGCCGCCCGCGCGAGGCTGGCGCCCACCCGCCTCGGGCCCGACGGACGGATCATGGAATGGCAGGAGCCCTACCGGGAGGTCGATCCGCACCACCGGCACGTCGCGCACCTCTGGGGCCTGTATCCGGGCGACGAGATCACCCCCCGGGGCGCGCCGGCCCTGGCGGAGGGCGCCCGGCGCTCGCTCCTCGCCCGGGGCGACGAGGGCACCGGCTGGGGCGTCGCCTTCAAGGCCCTGATGTGGGCCCGGCTGGGCGACGGCGACCACGCCTTCAAGCTGCTGCGCCAGCAGCTCTCCCCGGCGGACACCGGCCCGAATCCGCGCCGCTGGAGCGGGGGCACCTACCCGAATCTCTTCGACGCCCATCCCCCCTTCCAGATCGACGGGGATTTCGGGGGGGCGGCGCTGATCGCCGAGATGCTGCTGCAGAGCGGCGCGGGCGAGATCGACCTGCTGCCGGCGCTGCCGGCGGCCTGGCCGGAGGGCAGCGTGCGCGGCCTGCGGGCCCGCGGCGGCTACGAGGTCGACCTCGCCTGGAGCGGCGGAGAACTGACCCGGGCGGTGATCCGCAGCCGAGGCGGCTCGGACGTAAAGGTCCGCTACCGGGGGCGCGCCACCGCGATCGTCCTGCGGCCGGGCGGCGAGGTCACCCTGGAGGGCTCCCATCTATGAAGACGATCCGCATCCTCATCCTGGCCGGCCTGCTCGGCGGGGCGGCCGGGGCCCGCGCGGGCGAGCGCGCCCTGGTCGACACGGTCCGTTCGCCCGACGCGCGCATGTACATGCCGGACCTGGGCGACGCGCGCTGGACCGGCGGGCTCTGGGCGGACCGCTTCGCGGTCTGCCGCACGACCATGATCCCCCATATGTGGGAGATATTCCAGAGCGCGAAGGACAGCCACGCCTGGGACAATTTCCTGATCGCGGCGGGAATGGGCCGGGGCCTGGCCCAGGTCCACCAGGGGCCGCCCTTCGCCGACGGGGACTTCTTCAAGTGGCTGGAGGGCGTGGCGCAGGTCTACGCCATCACCCGCGACCCCGACCTGGACCGGCTGATGGACCGGATCATCGCGGTGGTGGCGCGGGCCCAGCGCGCCGACGGCTACCTCGGAACCATGACCACCATCGCCCAACTCACCGGCAAGAGCGGGGCGCGCGAATTCGTCAACCGGGACAACTTCGAGACCTACAACCTGGGGCACCTCATGACCGCCGGCTGCGTCCACTACCGGGCCACCGGCAAGACCAGCCTGCTCGAGGTGGCGCGGAAGGCGGCGGACTACCTCTACCGCTTCTACCAGACGGCCTCGCCGGAACTGGCCCGCAACGCCATCTGCCCCTCGCACTACATGGGGGTGGTGGAGATGTACCGCACCACCCGCGACCCCCGCTACCTCGAGCTGGCCCGCCAGATGATCGAGATCCGCGGGGAGGTGAAGAACGGGGAGGACCAGAACCAGGACCGCGTGCCCTTCCGCGACATGACCAAGGCGGTGGGCCACGCGGTCCGGGCCAACTACCTCTATGCCGGGGTGGCCGACGTCGTCGCGGAAACCGGCGACGCCGGGCTGCTGCGGACGCTGCGGCTGCTGGGCGACGACGTGGCCGACCACAAGCTCTACGTCACCGGCGCGACCGGCGCCCTCTACGACGGCGCCTCGCCCGACGGCTCGGCCAACAACGCCTCGATCCAGCTGGTCCATCAGGCCTACGGCCGGGACTTCCAGCTCCCGAACCTGACCGCCTACAACGAGAGCTGCGCGACGGTCGGCTACATGCTCTGGAACTGGCGCATGCTGGAGACGACCGGCGACGCCCGCTACGCCGACCTCTTCGAGCAGTCGCTTTACAACGGGCTGCTCGCCGCCATCAGCCTGGAGGGCAAGGACTACTTCTACGTCAACCCCCTGCGCAAGGTGCGGGGCTACGACTGGCCCTTGCGCTGGTCGCGCACCCGCCGGCCCAACATCCAGAGCAGCTTCTGCTGCCCGCCCAATGTGGTCCGCACGATCGCCGAGGCCCAGGACTACATCTACAGCCTCTCGCCCGGCGCCCTTTGGGTGAACCTTTACGGCGCCAGCCGCCTCGACACCGCCTGGGCGGACGGATCGCGCATCCGGGTGGTCCAGGAAACGGACTATCCCTGGAGCGGCGCGATCCGACTGAAAATCGAGCAGGCGCCCGATGGCCCCGTCGCCCTCCGCTTCCGGATCCCGGGGTGGATCCGGCCGGGCGCGGCCTCCGCCGCGCTCGACGGCCGCCGGCAGGACCTGGAGCTCAAGCCCGGCACCTACGCGGAAATCCGCCGGGTCTGGCGCGCCGGCGACGAGCTGGAACTCAGGCTGGACTTCGCCGCCAGCGTCTGGGAGGCCAATCCCCTGGTCGAGGACACGCTCAACCAGGTCGCGGTGAAGTACGGCCCGCTGGTCTACTGCCTGGAGTCGAACGACCTTCCCTCCGGGGTGAGGCTGACCGACGTCGCGCTGTCGGCCTCGGACCTGCGGGGGGATTTCGGCACGGAGCGGGAGCGGATCGCCGGGCAGGAGCTGCTGGCGCTGCGGGTGCCGGCGGTGGCGCTCGGGCGCGAAACCGGGACGGAGGACGGCGCGCTCTACCGGCGCGCCGACGCGGCGCCGGGCCGCCCGATCGAGGTCAAGCTGGTGCCGTATTTCGCCTGGGGCAACCGCGGCGAGGGCGACATGACGGTCTGGCTGCCCGTCCGCTGATGCGCCGGCCGCTCGCGCTCCTGCTGCTGCTGGCCCTGGCCCGCCCGCTGGGGGCGGCCGGAACGCCCGGAAGCGCGTCTCCGGAGCTTGAGGCCCCCTTCGCCCATCCGCCGCCGCAGGCCCAGCCCTGGATCTACTGGTACTGGATGTACGGGGCGGTCTCGAGGCAGGGAATCGCCGCGGACCTCGCGGCGATGAAGGCCGACGGCCTGCGGGGCGCCCTGCTCGTGGCGATCAAGGGCCCGGCGGACCACGCGCCGCTCGGCGGCCCCGCCGTGGTGCAGCTCACCCCGCAGTGGTGGGACCTCATCCGGTACGCCTTCGCCGAGGCCGACCGCCAGGGGCTCAAGCTGGCGCTGCATTCGTCCGACGGCTTTTCCATCGCCGGGGGCCCCTGGATCACGCCGGCCGACTCGATGCAGCGGGTCGTCTGGAGCGAGACCCAGGCGAGCGGGGGGGCGCCGGTCTCCGCGACCCTGGCCCAGCCGCCGGCCGTGCGGGGGTACTACCGCGACATCGCGGTGGTGGCCTTTCCCTCGCTGCCGGGCGCCGCCTCCCTTCCGCCGCCGGCGGTGACGACCAGCATCCCCGGGCGGACCGACGGCACGGCCCTGAGCCAGCCCGGCAACCAGGCGGAGTTCGCCGCGGAGAAGCCCGCCTGGATCCAGTACGCCTACCCGCGGCCGGTGACGGTGCGCACCGTCACCATCCGCACCCCGCCCTGGGTCGGCTACCAGGCCAACCGCCTGGGGATGGAGGCGAGCGACGACGGCGTGCACTTCCGCCCGCTGCCGCCCCTGGTCAGCGCGCGGCACGGCTGGGAGGACAACGACGAGCCGAACACCCACGCCATCCCCGCGGCGACCGCCCGCTACTTCCGCTTCCTCTACGATCCGGCCGGCTCGGAGGCCGGCTCCGAGGATCTCGATTCGGCGAAATTCGGGACGAAGCTGCGGATCCTCGGCATCGCGCTCGGGGGCGAGCCGAGGATCGACGCCTATGAAGGGAAGAACGCCGCGATGTGGCGGATCGCGGCCCCGACCCCGGCGGCGACGCTGCCCGACCGGGACTGCGTCTCGCCGGCGCGGATGGTCGACCTGACCGCCCGGCTCCGGCCCGGCGGCCGGCTCGACTGGACGCCGCCCCCGGGCGAGTGGACCATCCTGCGCCTGGGCCACACCTCGACCGGGCATGAGAACGACACCGGCGGGGGAGGGCGGGGCCTGGAATGCGACAAGCTCAGCGCCCGGACGGCGCAAATCCAGTTCGACCATTGGTTCGGCGAGGCCGTCCGCCAGATCGGCCCGGACCTGGCCAAGCGGGTCCTGGATTCCTTCTACATGGATAGCTGGGAATGCGGCAGCCAGAACTGGACCGACGACTTCCCCGCGGAATTCCGGCGGCGCCGGGGCTATGAGCTGGCGCCTTACCTCCCCGCCCTGGCCGGCATCCCGGTGGGCAGCGCGGAGCGCACCGAGCGCTTCCTCCGCGACGTGCGCGCGACGGTGGACGACCTGCTGCAGGAGCGCTTCCTCGGCACGCTGGCCCGGCTGGCCCACGAGCGGGGCTTCGCCTTCCGCTCCGAATGCGTGGCCCCGGTGATGGAGTCCGACGACCTCCGGCACTACCGCGACACCGACGTGCCGATGGGCGAGTTCTGGCTGCGGAGCGCGAGCCACGACAAGCCCAACGACATCCTCGACGCCGTCTCCGGCGCCCATAGCTACGGCCATCCCATCGCGGAGGCGGAGGCCTTCACCGAGCTGCGCAACCAGTGGGACGAGCGGCCGGAGATGCTCAAGCCGCTGGCCGACCTCAACTTCTGCCGCGGCATCAACCGCCTGGTCTTCCACGTCATGGCCGAAAATCCCTGGCCGGAGCGCAAGCCGGGAATGACGCTCAACGGTGTCGGCACCTTCTTCTCCGCCAACCAGACCTGGTGGAGGCCCGGCAGGGCCTGGTTCGACTACGTGGCCCGCTGCCAGGCCATGCTCCAGGCCGGGCGTCCGGTGGCGGACGTCGCCGTCTTTTCCGGCGAGGAGCTGCCGCGGCGGGCGGTCCTGGCCGACCAGCTGACCGGGGTTCTGCCGGCGTTGGCCGACCCGGCGGAGGACGCGGCCGATCCCCTGCGGGGCTACGCCTACGACACGATCAACCCGGACGTGCTGCTGCACCGCGCCCGCGTCCGGAACGGACGGATCGTCCTTCCCGGGGGGGCCAGCTATGCGGTCCTGGTCGTCCCCGGGGCGCGGCGGATGAACCCCGACGGCGCCGCGATGAGCCCGGAGGTCGCCGCCAAGCTGGCGGCGATGGCCCGGGCCGGGGCGGATATCCTCTGGCAGACCGCCCCCACGCATTCGCCGGGCCTGGCCGGCTATCCCGGCTGCGACGCGGCGGTGCGGGCGGCCGCCGCCTCGGTCTGGCCGGTGGGGGACCGATCCCGGCGGTTTGAGTCCGGAGGCGAGGTCTCGGCCGTTCCGGCGGCGATTCCGGGGGCACCGCTTCTGGGCGTCCCGCCCGACTTCGTGGCTCGGGATCCCGACGGCCGCCGGCTGGCCGACGTGGCCTGGACCCACCGCAGCGCAGAGGGGTGGGATTTTTATTTCGTGTCCAACCAGGTTGACCGGCCCCGGACCCTGATGCTCTCCCTGCGCGATGGGGCTGGGCCGGGCCGCGCCATCGAACTCTGGGATCCGGTCACGGGCGAGCGGCGGCCGGCGGCCGCGGAGCCCCCCGCCTCGGAGGGACCGAGGCGCCCCTCCGACGTGGCGGTGCGGCTGGCGGCGCACGGCTCGGTCTTCGTGGTCTTCCGCAGCTCGGGCGAGGCGGTGCCGGGACCGCGGGGGGACTACAACTGGCATCTGCCGGTCTCCATCCAGCAGATCGGGCCGGCCTGGGACGTGGCCTTCGACCCGGCAGCGGGCGGCCCCGAGCAGCCCGTGCATTTCCCGGCGCTGGCGGACTGGACGAGCCGGCCCGAGCCGGGCATCAAGTACTATTCCGGGACGGCCCGCTACACCTGCCATTTCAAGTGGGATCCTTCCGCGGCCAAGGGCCCCATTTGGCTCGAGCTGGGCAAGGTGGAGAGCCTCGCCGAGGTCTCCCTCAACGGACATCCCTGCGGCGTCGCCTGGACGCCGCCGTTTCGCCTCGAGGTGACCTCCGCGCTGCGCCCAGGCGACAACGAGCTCGCCATCGACGTCACCAATACCTGGGCCAACCGCCTGGTGGGCGACGCGGCGCTGCCGCCCGCCCAGCGCCGGACCTGGACGATCGCGCCATCCCCGGCCGCGCTGCTCCCCGCGGGCCTGCTGGGTCCGGTGACGCTCTCCGCGGAGAACCCCGCGCCGGTCGCCCGGGGCGAGATGGAGCGGGTCTACCGGCAGGTCCAGACGCCCTACAAGTATGGCATCGTGCTGAAGCCCGCTCCGGGCGGCCTGGTCGACTGCCCCAGCGTCTACCGCTACCGCGGCGCCTGGTACATGCTCTACGTGGCCAACCAGGGCAAGGTGGGCTACGAGACCTATCTCGCCCGCAGCGGCGACCTGCTGCATTGGACGCCGCTGGGCAAGGTGCTGCCCTTTTCCGGGGCGGGCTGGGACCGCTGGCAGGGCGACGGCGGGGCGGCGCTGGTCGATCCCCGCTGGGGCGGCTCCGCCGAGCTGGAGCGCTACGACGGGAAATACTGGATGACCTACATCGGCGGCGCGCTCCAGGGCTATGAGACCGATCCGCTGTCGGTGGGGGTCGCCTGGACCGACGAGCCGGGCCAGGCGCGGCCCTGGAACCGGATTCCCGAGAATCCCGTGCTCTCGCCCACGGACCCGACCGCGCGGGCCTTTGAGCGGAAGACGCTCTACAAGAGCCAGGTCATCCGCGATCCGGACGCCTCCCTCGGCTACCCCTTCGTGATGTTCTACAACGGCAAGGAAGGGGGCTACCACGCCTGGACGGAGCGCATCGGCATGGCCCTCTCCCGGGACATGCGCCATTGGACGCGGTACGGGGCCGGGCCGGTTCTGGACAACGGCTACGGCATCTCCGGGGACCCGCAGATCGTGCGGATGGACGGCCTCTGGGTGATGTTCTACTTCGGGGCCTTCTGGCGGCCGGGCGCCTTCGACACCTTCGCCTGCTCCCGGGACCTGGCGCACTGGACGCCCTGGGAGGGGCCCAGCCTCATTTCTTCCTCGCGGCCCTGGGACGCCACCTTCGCCCACAAGCCCTGGCTGATCCAGTGGCGGGGGGTCGTCTACCATTTCTACTGCGCGGTGGGCGACCAGGGCCGGGCCATCGCCCTGGCGACCTCCCGCCCGATGGGCTCCGCGGCCCCGCCTCCGAGCTACCGTTAGACCGACGTATCGCTTTGCCCCCCGGGCCGCTTTTCCGCAGCCTCCCGCACCCCTTAAACCCCATGATCGCCCTCCTCACCCCGCCTCCCGCCTTCCTGGCGGAGACCACGCTGACCGGAATCGACTGGCTCGCGCTCGCCGGCTACTTCGGCATCCTCATCGCCGTCGGCTGGTGGGTGGTGCGCAAGAACAAGAACACCGCGGCGGACTACTTCCTGGCCGGCCGCAACCTCGGCTGGTGGGTGATCGGGGCCTCGGTCTTCGCCTCCAACATCGGCTCCGAGCACATCGTCGGCCTGGCGGGCTCGGGCGCGTCGGACGGGGTGGCCCTGGCGCATTACGAGCTGCACGCCTGGTGCCTGCTGGTGCTGGCCTGGGTCTTCGTGCCCTTCTACGCGCGCTCCCGCGTCTTCACCATGCCCGAATTCCTGGAGCGGCGCTTCAGCGCCCGCTCGCGGATCGTGCTCTCGCTCGTCTCGCTGGTCACCTTCGTCGTCTCGAAGATCGCGGTCGGCATCTTCGCCGGCGGGGTGGTCTTCGCCGCGCTCCTGCCGGAGCTCCATCTCCAGCTCGGCGGGATGGACATCAACAGCTTCTGGATCGGCACGGTCGCGATCATCCTGCTGACGGGCCTCTACACCACCCTTGGGGGCATGCGCGCGGTGGTCTACAACGACGCCGTCCAGGTGGTGGTGCTGATCTGCGGCTCGGCCTGCCTGACCTTCTACGGGCTGCACCGGCTGGGCGGATGGGGCGAGATGCGCCGGCTGTGCGGCTCGGACATGCTCAACCTCTGGAAGCCGCTGACTCCGCCCGGGGTGGCCTCGACCTGGGCGCCGGTGATGGAGAGGGACGCGGCGGGGCACCTGGTCCGCCAGGCCTGGTATTTCAACGGCAACTTCCCCTGGCTGGGGATGGCGATCTGCGCCCCCGTCATCGGGCTCTGGTACTGGTGCACCGACCAGTACATCGTGCAGCGGGTGCTGGGGGCCCCGGACGAGACCACCGCCCGGCGCGGCAGCCTCTTCGCCGGCTTCCTCAAGCTCTTTCCGGTCTACCTCTTCATCATTCCCGGCCTGATCTGCTACGCCCTGGTCAAGGCCAACAAGGTCCCGGAGCTCACGGCCCACTTCGAGGCGCAGGCCGCCTTCCCGCTGATGGTGAAGTACCTCCTGCCCCCGGGGCTCCGCGGCATCGTGGTGGCCGGGCTGCTCTCCGCCCTGATGGGCTCGCTGGCCGGGGTCTTCAACGCCTGCTCGACGCTGTTCACGGTCGACCTCTACCAGAAGGTCAAGCCCCACGCCTCCCAGGAGAAGCTGGTCAGCACCGGCCGGGCGGCGACGATCGTGATGGTGGTGATCTCGCTCCTCTGGATCCCCGTGATCCAGGGCGCCCACGGCCTCTACGATTACCTCCAGTCGGTGCAGGGCTACCTGGCGCCGCCGATCTTCGTCGTCTTCTTCTTCGGCGTCTTCTGGAAGCGCCTCAACGCCGCGGGCTGCTTCTGGTCGATGGTGGTCGGCTTCGCGCTCGGCGTCTTCCGCATGCTGGTGGACACGCCGGTGAGCATGGGCCTCGCCGGATTGGCCAACGGGTATCCCCACGGGTCGTTTCTCTGGGTGATCAACAACATCAATTTCCAGTACTTCAGCATCGTCATCACCCTGGTCTCCGCGGTGGTGATGGTGGCGGTGAGCTACGCCACCACGGCGCCCGACGACGCCCACATCCGCGGCCTGACCTTCGCCACCGCGACCGACGAGGACCGGGCCCGCACCCGGGCCAGCTGGTCGGCCGGCGACGTCTGGGCCTCGGTGCTGGTCCTGGCCTGCATCAGCTTCGCCTACCTCTATTTCCGGGGATAGGGTAGGGCATAGTCCGATACGCTTCTTTTCCTTTTCCCTAGCTCTTCCGGCGGGGGGTGGGATGAGGCGCTTGGATTCGGTGACGAGACGCTCGGATCGGGGGGAACTCCGCGGTTACTTCCCCCCGAGGAGGGCGTCAGAAGGGCCATGCTCGTCAGCGTCCATGTCCCGAAGTGCGGCGGCATCAGCTTCCAGCACGTCCTGCGCGGAATTTTCGGGAAGAAGCTCTGGCTCAACTACGGGGCCTTCACCGGCCGCGAGGGCGCCCGGTATGAGCTGATTCCCCGCGGCACGCTCTGCGTGCACGGCCATTTCAAGGCGGATACGTTCGACGACCTGGTGCCGCAGCCGGAGCTGGTCACCTGGTTCCGCCACCCGGTGGACCGCGTGGTGTCGGCCTACTACCATTTCCTGCGCCATGACGAGCCGGGCAACGCCTCCTGGCGGGCGCTGACGGAGCGGGGGCTCTCCCTCGAGCAGTTCGCCGAACTCGAGGGGATGCGCAACGAGGCCGCGCAGTTCCTCGCCGGCAAGCCGCTTTCCTCCTTCCGCTTCGTCGGGGTGATGGAGCGCTATGTCGACTCGCTCCGGCTCTTCGGCGAGGCCTTCGGCGTGAGGGTCCCGGCGGTGCCTCCGCTGGAGAACGTCAACCCCCGCCGGGTGACGGACCACTATCCGATCTCGCGCTCGACCTACGACCACATCCTGGCCCTCAACTCCCGCGATCTCGTGCTCTACGAGGCGGCGCTGGCGGGCCTGCGCGAGGCGGCCGCGGACCGGCTGGGCTGAGCGGGCGCTCCGGACGCGTTACTGCCCCCGGGGGGGCAGCAGGCCCTTGAGCTGGTGCCGGTAGCTGCGGCTGAGGCGGATCTTGGCTCCGTCGTCCATCACGACGGTGTGGTCGCCGTAAAGCAGGGGGATGATTTCCCGGATGTGGTCGGTGTTGACGATATACGAGCGGTGCACCCGCAGGAACTGGCCGCCGGCGAGGCGGCGCTCGGTCTGGTCCAGCGTCTCCCGGACGAGGTGGGTCTTGCCGTTGGCGCAGATCTTGACCTGGTTCCCCTGGGCCTCGATCCACGCGATCTCGTCGTGGGGCGCGACCACGTAGCTCCCGGCGGACTTGAAGGTCAGGCGGCGGCGGGGCTCCGGCTCGCGCTCCGGGCCCGGAGGCGCCTTGGCCTGGAGCATCTTCTCCAGCACGCTCTCGGTGCGCCGGAGCATCTCCCCCAGGTCGGCGCGGCGCACCTGCTCCTTCGCCCGGCTGACCGTGCTGCGGAAGCGCTCGTCCTGGAAAGGCTTCAGCACGTAGCCGGAGGCGGAGCGCTCGAAGGCGCCGACCGCGTACTGATCGTGCGCGGTGACGAAGACGACGACCGGCCGACGCTCGGGCGGCAGCCGGTCGAGCACCTCCAGCCCGTTGAGCCGGGGCATCTGGATGTCGAGGAAGGCCAGGTCGGGCCTGTGCTCCATCACCTGGGCCAGGGCCTCCTCGCCGTCGCCGCACTGGGCCACGATCTCGATGTCGGGATCGTCGGCGAGCATCAGGGCGATGCCCTCGCGCGCGAGCGGCTCGTCGTCGACGATCATGGTCCGGATGGTCTTCATGCGCTGGTGAAATGGGTCAGGGCGGGGGCCGGCGAGAGCTTTTCGCGCCAGGGCAGGTCGAGGCGGACGCTGGTCCCGCCCTCGGGCCGGCGGGAGATCTCCAGCCGGAAATCGTCCCCGTAGGCGTGCTGCAGCCGGGAGCGCGTGTTGCGCAGGCCGATGCCCCCGGGCCGGCCGGGGCCCGCCTCCGGCAGCCCGGGGCCGTCGTCGATCACCTCGAGGAAGAGCCGCTCGCCGCGCCGCGCGCCGGCCACCCGGACGCAGCCGGGGCTGGTGCGGCGCGAGACGCCGTGCTTGATCGCGTTCTCCACCAGCGGCTGGAGCAGGAGGTTGGGCACGGCGCAGCCCTGGATTTCGGCCGGCACATCGAGTTCGGTCCGGAGCTTGTCGCTGAAGCGGACCCGCTCGACGTCCAGGTAGCTGGTGATGAACGCCAGCTCCTGGCCCAGCGTCTGCTCCTGCTGGTCGATGCTGTCCATGGTCAGGCGCAGGAGCGAGCTGAGCTGGGCGATCATGTCGACCGCCGATTCGTTCTTGCGGGCGCGCACCAGCGTGGCGACGGCGTTGAAGGCGTTGAAGAGGAAATGCGGGTGGAGCTGGCCGCGCAGGGTGGCCAGCTGGGACTGGGTGAGCTCGGCCCGGAGGCGGACCGCCTCGAGCTGGAGCCGCTGCACCTCCTCGGCCCGTTGCCGGAACTTGAAGTAGTAGTCGATGGCGAAAGACGTGGCGAAGAACCCGCAGTAGGTGATGAAATCCAGCGGCAGCAAGACCGACTCGGTGTCGAGATAGTTACGCAGCGGGTCCGCCCCGGCGGCGCTGTGGCCGGTGGCCAGCCGCAGCAGGTAGCGGAGGTTGGTCACGATGGTGTAGATCGCCAGGCTGCCGACGAAAAGCCCGGCGAGGTTGCGCCAGCGCGGCTCCCGGTTCAGGGGGAAGCGGCGGATCAGGGCCAGGGTGGCGGGCGCCGCCAGCAGCCAGACGTACCAGGCCAGCCCGTCCCAGCCGCGGACGGCGCGCCGGAGGTTGAGCTGGGTGTCGATCTCGATCAGCCGGTGGGTCCGGTAGTAGCCCAGCTCGAGCAGCGTGATGATGACGAAGACCACCGCGAACTGGACCTTGAAAACGCGCCGCTCCCCAGGGGGAAACCAGGTGGAGAGGCGGGACGCGGGCCGAGCGGTGGCAGCCATGGAGCCGGAAAGCTGAGGGTGAGACGCTGGATTCGCCCGCGGGTTGCAAAAATCGCGGGCTTTTCGGGGGTTAGACTAGGTGACCGAACTCGGCCGGGCGCAAGCCTCTCCGCCGAACCGGCAGGGGCCCCAGGAAGCGGGCTGCGAGACGGGCTGATTTGGCCTTTGAAGGCTCCCGGATCATCGAGAATAGAGACCGCCGGCCGAGGCAGGACCCTCTATCGCGTAGAAAAAGGCGACCCCGGCGTTAGCATCGCCACCTACGCCAGTGTGCTTCGCGTGTTAGGACTACAAGGCGACCTTGATCTCGTAGCGCGCGACGACGTGCTCGGCCGCAAACTCCAAGACTTGAAATTGCCAACGCGGAAGGTGGCTTCGCGTCGCGCTTCGACCTCCGGAAAAACTTCCGCGATCGACGTCAGCGATCCCTTTCGCCCCACACCTTCTTCGCCATGAGTGCCGGCGCGAAAGAATCAGCAAACGCCATCCGGCAACGAATCGATGTCTGCCTCAATTCCGATACCCGCCTAAGCGCGGCGCCATCTTTCAAGCGCCGGCCCGGATGAAAATCGGCTTGCGATTCAGCGGTTCTAGCACGAAGGTTGAATCAACCTTTTATTCATGCCCAATCAACTCGCCAAGACCAAGCGCCGTCAGAGTCTCGCGGAGCACGCCGCGGTCTTGGCGGCGCTTACGACCATTGCCGAGCGTGAGGACACCACGGTAATGGATCTTTTGCGTTCCGCAGCTCGGCAGGTTGTTCGTGAGCGCGCCGCCGTCCCCGCACACGCAGCAGCCCTGCGCTCGGTGGTTTGGGGAATGGCTCCCCAGATGCCGCCTCGCTTCAAGACGCCCGCTCAGCTCTCCCGCTTTAAGCGCGCGCAACGCGAATTCGATCAAGTGCTCCTCGATCTGCGCATCGCGGCGCCCGCTGAAGTGCAGGCACGAAATTCCATCGTGCCAAGCAACCGTCCCATTCGCTTGTTGAATTTCGCGAGCGCACATGCCTCATCCGTCTAAGGCGACACCCCGCCCGCCGGCAGATTTCGCGAAGGCACTCGCCGCGCCGGAGCCTCTTCTGCTCGTGGGTGGTCAGGCGGTAAACCTTTGGGCGCTCTATTACGCTGACCGCACGCGCGACCTCGCGCCGTTTGTTTCGCGCGATGCCGACGTGCTTGGAGATCGCGCAACGCTGGCTCTTCTTGGAAAGCTCGCCGGAGCTAAGCCGCAGTTCTTCCCGATTAAACCGCCGTCAAACGAAGTCGGCGTCGTGATCGCCAGTGACAAGGCTGGCGAACCGCTCCTCATCGATGTGCTGCGCTACGTCAAAGGCGCCACCAATGAAAATCTGCGACAACCCGCGTATGAATTCGCACTGGGCGAGAATCAGGTTCGCGTGCAAGCGCCGGGGCCAATTGCGCTGCTGCAAGCTAAGATCGCAAATCTTGCCGAGATAAACCAGAGCGGCCGGCAAGATGGACGGCATGTTGTGATTCTTGCGCGAATCATGCCCGCCTATCTCGAAGACCTGCGTGCACTCGTGGAAAAAGGCGCATTAGACGAACGCAAGTTGATCGAATTTATCGAGCGGCTCCTTGAGGTGGTGACATCACCGCATGGTCGCAAGGCCTGCGCCGATCTTCGGCTAATCCCTCGCGATTTGTTCGCTGAATTAAAACCCACGGGGCTTTCGAAGCTTCAGTCATTTCTCGAAAAGAGACTGCCGCGTATTCTGACCGCTGCGCAATCCTGACAAAGCATCCCCAGTTGCGGGGCTCAGGTCAGCAGAATCCAGCGATTACGGCGCCTTTGAATCTGCGCGTGTCGCCTTCGATGTCTGCGGACGGCTGGCGACTGGCGCCCGCCTACGAGATCAATCCGAACATCGAACGAGGCCATCACCATCCGCTCGGGATTACGCGAGGCGGGCAGGCTGGGCGTCGGAACGCTTTTGACCGCATACCGGCCGATTGATCGGAGCATTGCCCAGAGGCGGGATGCGCGGTTTTTCGAGACCGGTCAGGCGGCATTCTTCCTCAAGGGATATGTTAATGCACGAACTAGAGCACGTACTCATGGCTGAGGAACCGCCGAATAGGAAGAGACTGAGGAGAAGCCAAAGCGCAAGAAGGACGAAAGAAAGAGCACCTGAGCGACAACCAGATACCTTAAGTTCTGAATACCGACGACGATGCCGCTGGACGATTACTGGATGGGGAAGAACATCGACGTTGATCGGATTTGGGCCGACTACGATCAGGGTGATGGCTACATTGCAAAGGTTGCGTCAGCCGAGAACTACCTGCTACGCCTTTCGTCCTCGGGACATCCTACGGAGCTTCCACTCTTCGACCACGAAGCGGTGTTCAAGAGCGTCAAGTCGGCATTCCATGACATCAAGGCTGAATGCATGTCACCCGCTGCTTACGACGCGACCGCACCAATTTTTCTGTACCGAGTTGATCGGGGCTCAGGTAGCCGAGTTCATCTAAGACGAGGAGCTTCGGCGTGAGGTACTTTTTGAGTTCGGCCTTTAGCCGGTGGGCGGCGTGCGCGGCGACGAGGTTGTTCAGCGCGTCGACAGCTCAGTCCGAGGAAACGCACCAGGAGCATCTGCCGTTTCAGTGGCCTTGTTGCCACTGGGCGTTGCCACTAACGCCTTCCGTTTTTGTAAGTGGCTTGTTATCAAAATGGGGCGGCCAACGGGACTCGAACCCGCGACCCCAAGATCCACAATCTTGTGCTCTAACCAACTGAGCTATGGCCGCCGTAAAATGACGAATGGCCACTATCGGGAGCGGCAAAATCCGTGTCAAGGGCCCGCTCCAACCTGCTGGGAGCCGGTTTCACCAGTCCGGGCGCGGGCGAAGAATCGCCCGTTCCGGGCCAGGGTCCGGTGGCCGGGTCTCAGGTGGCCTTGGGAAGATCCGGGCTCGGCCAGCGCCAATGGGTGGCCGCGATTCCGCCCACCATGAGCGCCCCCACCGCCGCGGCATAGGGCCAGCCGTGGAAGTCCGCCCCGGGCAGCCGGCGGTAGGCGGCCAGGGAGGCGAGGGCCGCCGCCAGCGTCAGGGCCATCAGGATCAGATGCTCGAGGTTGGGGTTCGGATTGTTTCCGCGGCGCGGCAGCACCATCAGCGTGCGCCCCTGGACCCGCGAATAGATCTCCTGCCATTTGGGCGAGGCGCCGAAGAAATAGGGGATGAACCAGGTGGCGCCGATGCAGGCGAGCAGCACGAAATAGAACATCACCCCGGCCTTCATCATCCCCGGCCAGCCGCAGGCGAACCCGACCGGGGGCCAGCACATGATGACGAAGTTCATGCCGGCCTCGGCCTGCCGCTCCTTGGGGGAGGCGAAGCGGGCGCCGTTGAAGGGGTAGAAGTCGAACCGGGTGGTGACCTGGTGGTAGGCCAGGACCAGCAGCTGGAGGGCGAGGGCGGGTTTCATGGTGGGGAGGAAGCGGATTTCATGGCCCGCAGGGCCTCGAGGGTCTCGTCCGCCCACCGCAGGCTGGCCTCGGCCATCCGGATTCCCGCCTTGACGGTGAGCTGGACGTAGGGCCGGTACCGGCTGGGGTGTTTCGCCCCCTCCTGCAGCCAGCGGCGGCACTGGGCCAGTCCGTGTTCGGCCCGCCGGCGGTGGTCCTCCACGTGGCGGATCAAATCCGCGGTTTCGGCCTCGCTGCCGAAGGCGAGCTTGAGGATGAGCTCCTCGCGGGGCCGGCTGACCTCGACCGGGCGGGCCAGCCACTGGCGGAGCCGCTTCCGGCCCTGCGGGGTGATGGCATAGAGCGTCTTGTGCCGTCCGCGCGTGGTCTGCTGCTTCACCGCGATATCCCCGGCCACCTCGAGTTCCCTCAGGGCGGGGTAGAGCTGACCGTCGCTCTCGTGCCAGAAATTGGCGATGACGGTGTCGATGGCCTTCTTGATCTCGTAGCCCGAGCGGGGCCGGCGGCCGGAAAGGCCGAGGAGTCCGAGGACGACGTAGGGGGTGCGGGAGCCCCGGGGCATGGCCCTGTTAGATACCTCTAAAAGAGGTATTTCAAGCCGTTTCTGGACGACGAAACGGCCGCCCTGGAAGGGGCGGCCATGTCCGGATCAGGGCGGCGGGCCCGGAATCAGGGCGAGGGAGGGGAAACCACGCCCTGGCCGTTGATCACCAGGGTGTCGCTGGCGCTGCTTCCGTTCAGGGTCCCGTTGACCGTCACCTGGCCGTGGGGCGCGATGACGGAGCCGTTCACGCTCACGCGGCCGTTGATCGTCACCCCGCCGTTCGCCGTCTGGAGCAGCAGCCATTCCGGATGCGCCGGATCGCCGGCGGAGCCGTTGAAGGTGACCCCGCTGGGCAGGGTGACCACCACCGGCCCGACCACCTGGAGCTGGGCGTTGCCGTTGATGGTCAGGCCCTGGAGGTTGTAGGCCGACGGCTGGCTCGCGCCCGCCGTGCCCAGGACGAAGGAGCTCCCGCCGTTGGCGGTGAAGTTCCCGTAGGTGCCGGCCGGCACGGCCACCGCGCCCACGTTGCCGTTCAGCGTCAGGTTGTTGACCGTGGTGAAGTCCCCCGGGCTCTGGCCCGAGGAGTTGAGCGTCACGTTGCGCGTGCCGGCCGGGGCCGGGGGCGCCGCGACCGCGGGCATGGCCCCGGAGTCGGTGCGCCGCTCCACGTGCCGCAGGACGGAGCTGCCGTTGAGCGTGACCGAATAGTTGGCGGGCGAGGCGCTGCCGCCCTGGTCCACCGTGCTGCCGTAGGTGGGATGGCCGTTGAGGACGACCGCCGGGGTCCCCGGCACGAGCAGATCGCCCGAGATCATCGCGCCCCCGTTGAGGGTGTCGTTCTCGCCCAGCATCACCTCGGCCGAGCCGTCCAGCTCGCCGTTGACCGTCAGCCCGTGGCGCACGAAGGCGGCGATGCCGATGTCGATCGTCAGGGTGCTGCTGGCCGTGCCGGCCGAGTTGGCGGCGGAAAGGGTCACGGTGAAGACGCCGGCGGCGGTCGGGGTGCCGGAGATGACGCCGGTGGCGGGGTCGAAGCTCAGGCCCGGGGGCAGGCCGCTGGCGCTGAGCGTGGCCGGCAGGCCCGCCGCGGTGGCGGTGTAGGTGAAGGCCGCGCCGTAGGCGGCGTTGGCGCTGGCGGGCCCGGTAAGGGACGGCGGGGCCTGGATCTGGATCTGCAGGCTGGAGCCGTTCAGGATGAAGAACGCGCCCGTGCCCGCCGGGAGGCCGGTGGCGGTGAAGTCCGCCGCCGAGAAGTTCGTCGAGCCGAAGGTCGCCACCGTGTAGGTGTTGCCCGCCGCGAAGCCGGGGCCGGCGGCAAAGGCGAAGCTGTAGGTGCCGGCGGGGGCGCCCTTGGTCAGGGCCCCGCTCAGCGCCACCAGCCCGGAGCTGCCGCTCGCCCCCAGGGTCTCGGCGACCACCCCGCCGCTGTTCCAGGTCAGGGAAGCCGCGCTCAGAGTGCCGATCGAGCCGCCCTGGCCCGGGGCGAGGGCGCCGCCCGAGTTCAGCGTGACGGCCTGGTTGGCCGTGCCGGTGCCCTCGAGGACGCCGCTGGCGTTGACCGCCAGGCCGGCGCTGGAGGCGCCGAGGCTGCCGGTGAGGTCGAGGGTGCCGGCGTTGACCGCGGTGGCGCCGGAGTAGGTGTTGGCGGCGGAGAGGACGAGGGTCCCGCTTCCGCTCTTGGTCAGGCCGCCGGCGCCCCCGACCACGCCCGCGAGGGTGATGTCGAAGGGATTGCCGCCCGGGTCGGCCGCGGTGAAGGCGATGTTCCCCCCGTTCGGGAGGTTGACGTTGAGGGACGTCCCCCAGTCGGCGGTGGCACCGATCTGGCCGCCGCTGAAGTTCAGGTTGGTGGCCAGCCCGGAGGCGCCATTCTTCACGATGCCGCCGGAGCCGAGGTAGAGGGCGCCGCCGTTGACCGTGACGGTGGCGGAGCCCGCCGTGACGGTGGAGTCGAAGCCCAGGGTGAACTTCTGCACCAGGCTGGTGCCCCCGCTGAAGGTGGCGGTGCCGACATTGTTGGCGTTGCTCCCGTTGGTCCGGCAGAGGAGGACGCCCTCGGCCGCGTCGGTGGCGATGAAGGTACCGGTGCCGCTCACCGTCAGCGTGCCGCCGCGGCCGGCGGTCTGCTGGTTCCCGAGGGTGACCGTCCCGGTGGCGGTGAGCGAGCCGCCGGAGACGTTCATCGAGCCGTAGGAATTCTTGCTGCCCATCTCGATGGTGGTGGCGGTCGCGGTCCCGCCCTTGACCAGGAACCCGGTGGTCTGGTCGGGCGAGGAGCCGGAATTGCGCAGCACGTTGACGTCGCCGACATTCAGCGTCCCGGAGTCGAGCTCGAGGGTGGCGCCGAAGTCGGTCGAGGTCGCGAATTTCCCCAGGGTGGCGGAGCCGCCGCTGATCACCAGCTTGCCCTGCGAGGAGACCGCCCCGGTGGTGGCGAGGGCGCCGCCGTTGACCTGGAGCTGGGTGCCGGTCGCGCTGAGGTTGACCGCCCCGGAGCCGAGGTTGAGCGCCGCGTCGGCGCCGAGCTGCAGCACCCCGCCGGAGATGGTGAGGTTGCCGCTGACCGCCTCGCTGGCGCCGAGCACGAGCGTGCCCGCCCCCGCCTTGGTCAGGCCGGCGGTGCCGGCGAGCGGGGCGGTGATGGCGGCGGCGGCCCCGGTGCCGAGGGCGCCGACGGTGAGCGTGGGGGCGCTGCCGCCCAGCGTCAGGACGTTGGCCGTGCTGCCGTTGTCGTCGATCAGCCAGGCCCCGGGGGTGCCGGGGTCGGTGTCGCCGAAGCTGGCGCTGTTGACGGTCCGCGGCCGGTCGAGGTGGACGGTGACGTCGCCGGGGAGGTCGAGCGTCGCAAAGCTGGCGCTGTCCGCCGCGCCGTCGGGGATGATGGCGTTGAGCCAGTTGCCGATGTCGCTCCAGGACCCGGCCGCGGCGGCCGAGACCCAGGTGCCGTTGCCCGTGCTCGGGGCGATCAGGTTGTAGGGTTCGCCGGCGTGGAAGGCCGGGACCGGCTGGTTGGAGGCGTCGACCACGCCGCTGCCCGCCACCAGGTCGAGGCGGATCTGCCCGGAGCCGGCGAGGTTCGAGACGGTGACCTCGAACGAGGTTCCGCTGCCGGCGGAAACGGCCGAGACCGTCCCGGCCGCGCTGCCCGAGACGGTGGCGACGGCGAACGCCGAGGGGGTGACGCCGCTGACCGGGCTGGCGAAGGTCACGTTCCAGGTCACGCTGGCGAGGGTGTTGCTGACGGTTTCGCCGGCGGGGGTCTCCCGCTGGACCGCGACGAAGGGCGCGCCCTGGATCTGGAGGGTGAAGACCGCCGAAGAGGGGCTGCTGTTGGCGCCGCTGGTGGCCGTGGCAAAGAATCGGTTGGCGCCCTGGGGCAGGGCCGTGGCGGTGTCGTCGAAGCTCCAGTTGCCGCTGGCGTCGGCGGTGGCGGTGCCGATGGTCCCGACCCCGACCTGGGTCAGGGTGAGGCTGGCGTTGGGCGCGGCGGTGCCCGAAAGCGTCACGGTGTTGTCGGCGGTGGTGGCCCCGTTGGGATAGGTGCCGAAGGTGCCCTGGGCCTGGAGGATCGCCGGGGTCGCGAGGTCCCCGTCGACGGGGAAGGTGGCAGAGGCCGGGCTGCTGTTGCCGTTGGCGTCGCTGGCCACGGCGGTGAAGACGTGGCTGCCGGGAGGGACGGTGCCGCTGTAGTCGAGCGTCCAGTTGCCGTTCGCGTCCGCGGTGGCGGTGCCGAGCGGGGTGGAGCTGTCCATCATCACCGTGATGGCGCGGCCAGGCTCGGAGGTGCCGCTGACCACCAGCGGGCTGCTGCCGCCGACATAGGTCACGACCGGGGTTCCCACCGGGCCGTCGAGCTCGACTGAGTCGTAGACCCAGCCGGCGCTGAGCCAGGGGCTGAGGTCGCTCGAGCCGCTGATGGGGGTGATGGTGAGGGTGTTCACCCCGGCGACCAGCGCGCTGGCCGGGATGGTGAAGGTGAAGGTGGTGTTATTGCCGCGGTAGGTGCCGATGGTGAAGCTGCGCGAGTTGGGCTGGGTGGAGGCTCCGGGGTCGGCCGAGGTGAAGCTGCCGATCGAGACCTGGGGCCGGCCGTTGTTGTAGGCGCAGGTGATGCCGATCTTGAGGGTCAGGGCCGTCACCTGGTTCGCCGCCAGCTTGAACTGGATCTTGGTCGGCGTGTCGGCGCCGCGCATCTGGATGGCGGGGAACTTCGCCGCCGGGCTGTCCTGCCCGACCACGAAGGTGGTGGGGGCCCACGGGCTCATCCGCACGTCGGAGGGATGCATCGCGATCATCTTGTCGGCGTTCATCAGGCCGGCCGGCGTCCCGTCCCAGGCGCCGATCTGGAAGATCACCGGATTGGTGGGCGGGACGTAGCTGAGGTTGAGCGGCGCGCTCGCCCCGGCCGTGACCGTGACCGAGCCGGTGGCCACTCCCAGTTCGCCCTGGTAGAGGGTCGCGCTGTAGGTTCCCGGCTTCATCCCCGGGCAGGTGTAGGTGCCGTCCGCATGGATCACGCTCCAGTACTGGGCGGCGGCGTTGGCGAAGCCGACCACGCCCTGGAAGCCCGCGCCGATGCCGGTGGCGGTGCCGCTGACGGCGCCGCGGCCGGAGGCCGGCACCCAGCCCGCCAGGTTCAGGCTGTCCATCCAGGAGAAGTCGACCGGCAGGGACGGCGGGGCGCCGCTGGTGAAGACGAGGGCATAGGGCCCGTGCAGCACGCCCAGCCGGTTGTCCTCGGTCTGGTTGTGCCCGGAATTCATGTAGTTGTAGATCTCCTGGTCGCCGCCGTCCTGGTTCTCGATGTCGCGGAAGAAGGGGCCCCCGGAGCTGCTCTCCCGGTTTCCGAACACCATCCAGCAGCCGATGCCCGGCCCGGTTGCACCGGTGTAGGTCAGGTCCATCGCCCGGTCCTTGCCGTGCGTGAGGTCGTCGCCATAGTACTTCGAGCGGGTGGTGCCGTCGGACATCAGCACCACGTCGGCCGGGTTGTTCTCGACCCCGCTGACCGAGCCGCGGGTGTCGGAGGGCACCGGGCCGTTGCCGATCAGGCTGGAATTGAGCCGGGTGATCCAGCGCAGCTCCCCGACGGTCGGCTCCTGGCCGGGCAGGGTGGCCATGTAGATCGTGTTGATGCCGTTGCGGACGATCAGGTAGTGGGTCATGTCCGGATCGGCCGTCCCGGCCGTGCCGGTCTGCAGGGTCATCATCACGTAGGTCGCCCCGTCGGTGCTGGGCGTGACCGTGGCGGTCCCCAGGCCGGAGGAGAGCTGCGAGAACTTGCCGGAGGTGGCGACGTACTCGGTGCCGTTGTACTGGATCGAGGTCAGGTCGCCGCTGCTCTTGCTGACCTGGAAGACGAGGCCGGCGCCGGTGTCCACGACGTAGGCGCTGCCGTTGTCGGAATAGCCGAAGGCGCCGTAGGCGGCGGCGGGGACCAGGGCGAGGAGGGCGGGGAGCAGGGCGCGGACGGCGGCCACGGGCCGCGAGGCGAGGAAACGCAGCGGATTCATCGGCAATAGGGGTAGGACGGGGAGTAGAAATCCCGGCGGGGTTCCGCCGGGAGCCGGCCGGGGTGGCCGATGCGGGATATCCGCCCTCACGGCGGCGCGCCGCAAATTTCAGCCGGAGATGACAGTCCGAATTGGTATAAAATCGGGGAATACCCCTGGGGTCAAATACCCAGGCGGCCCTTTGTGTAGTTATGGAATAACTACAGACCGGGCCCGCACCGCGGCGGCGCCCCGGCTCGCTAGCGCGCGCGCCGGTGCGCGAAGGCCCGAACCAGGGCGGTCTGGAGGGCGAGCTGGATCCCGACCACCGCGGCGAGGAAGAGGGCGCCCAGCCGGACCTGGGTCTTCATCAGGGCGTCGCCCTCGGCGGCGAAGACCGCGAGCGCCAGCCCGAAGACGTCCAGCATGCTCCAGCGCCGGGTGAACATCATCAGCCGGTAGAGACCGGTGGCGGGGGCCCCGGCCTTGAGCCGCGCCCACCACAGGCAGCTGGCGATCCAGGAGGCGATGGGCATCACCACCAGGAAGGCGCCGATCAGGGCGGCCGGAAAGGCGGCCTTGGAGGCGCCGAGGGCGGGCACCAGGCTCGTCACGCTGTAGGCGTTCTTCCTCACGAACCAGTCGTCGAGCTGGAGGTAGGGGTAGCGGAGGGCGCCGACCAGGGCGGCGCCGGAGAGCAGCAGCCAGAGCCCGCTCATCCCGAACGCGAAGGAGGCGACCGGCCGCGGCGACTCCGCATGGGGGAGGGAGGCGGAGAGAATCTCGCCGGCGGACATGCTCAGGACGATCGCCCCGGCGAAGACCGGCAGGCCGACCAGGGGCTCGGCCCCGACCAGGAGCTGCCCGGAGGCCAGCCCCAGGATCAGGCAGACGATGAAGACGTCGAGCATCGACCATTTGCCCAGGCGGTCGACCAGGGCGAGCCAGGACGTCCGCCGCCGGTCCATCCTCCCGGCCGCGCAGAGCCAGGCGAGGATGCCCAGCTTGACGAAGGGGAAGACGACCGAGAACGCCACCACCAGCACCGCCAGGATTTCCAGGTGGGCCGCCCAGAGCATCTGGACCGAATGGAAGAGGGAGTAGGGCTGGGTCTTGAGCCCGATCCGCAGGTGCATGAAGGGCAGCTTCAGGGCCGCCACGTTGCAGGCCAGCGAGCCCAGCAGGAGGAGCGCGACGGCGAGCCGGGCCGGCGCCGGAATCGGGCGCGGGCCGGCGCCGACCGAGATTTCGGGGAGCCGCTGGACCGGGGGCATGCAAGTTGTTGGACCGCAAAAACCGGGAAACGCTCCCCGCGGGCCTGCGTCTAGCGCTGCCGACGCCCCATGACCCCCTCCCGCCTCCTGTTCCTGGCCCTTCTGGCCGCCGCCCTGCCGGCGGCGGCCGCCGATTACAACGTCCGCGACTACGGCGCGCGCGGCGACGGGAGGAGCGTGGACAGTCCGGCCATCAACCGGGCGATCGCCGCGGCGGCGGCGGCCGGCGGCGGAACGGTGCGGCTGCCGGCGGGCACCTACCTCTGCTTCTCCCTCCGGCTGCGGAGCCACACCGAGCTGCACCTCGACCCGGGCTGCGTGGTGGTGGCGGCGGTGGCCGGGACCGACGGGGGGCGCTACGATCCGCCGGAGCCGAACGAGTGGGGCGACAAGCAGTACCAGGACTTCGGCCACAGCCACTTCCACAACAGCCTGATCTGGGGCGACGGGATCGAGGACGTCGCCATCACCGGCCCCGGGCTGATCGACGGGCGCGGGCTCGGGCGGGGCCTGAACCCGAAGGTCCTGGCCCAGGGCCCCAATGGCACCGTCAGCCCCGCCGAGCGGGCGCGGGGCGTGGCGCAGGCGCCGCAGGACGGCAGCGGAAACAAGGCGATCGCCCTCAAGAACTGCCGCAACGTCAGCCTGCGGGACTTCTCCGTGCTGATGGGCGGCTGGTTCTCGCTGCTGGCGACGGGGGTGGACAACCTCGACCTCGACCGGGTCAAGGTGGACACCAACCGGGACGGCCTGGACATCGACGCCTGCCGCCACGTCCGCATCTCCGGCTGCGACGTGAACACGCTCAACGACGACGGCATCGTGCTGAAGAACTCGTACGCCCTCGGCGCGCTGCGCGCCTGCGAGGACATCACCATCACCGGCTGCGAGGTCAGCGGCTTCGACCCCGGCTCCTTCCTCGACGGCACCTACCGCACCGAGCAGGCGCTGGCGCCCGACCGCGACGGGCCGACCGGGCGGATCAAGATCGGGACGGAGTCGAACGGCCGCTTCAGCAACATCGCGATCTCCAACTGCGTCTTCGAGCGCTGCCGGGGGCTCGCCTTCGAGAGCGTCGACGGCTCGGTGATCGAGGACGTGAGCGTCTCGAACATCACCATGCGGCACGTCTCCAACGCGCCGATCTTCATCCGGCTGGGGAACCGCGCCCGCGGGCCCGCCGGCACGCCGGTCGGCTCCATCCGCCGGGTCCGGATCAGCCACGTCGTCGCCTCCGACGTCGATCCGCGCTACCCCATCCTCATCGCCGGCCTCCCCGGCCACCCGGTGGAGGACGTGACCCTCGACGACATCGAGGTGCGCTACCGCGGCGGGCTCAGCCTGGAGCAGGCGGCGGCGCAGCCGCGCGAGCTGGTGAACACCTTCTTCCTCCGCGGACCCGGCCTGGCCGGGCCGCGGGATCCCTACCGGCCGCCGGAGCAGGAGAAGGCCTATCCCGAGCCCTCCATGTTCGGGCTGCTGCCCGCCTACGGGCTCTACGCCCGGCACGCGGCCGGCCTCCTCCTCCGCGACGTGCGGGTGGGCTTCGTCGAGCCCGACACCCGCCCGGCGGCGGTCCTCGACGACGTGGCCGGCGCCCGCTTCATCGACTTCCAGGCCGAGACGGCGGGGGGCGCGCCCCATTTCGTGCTGCGCGCGACCCGCGGCTTCTCCGCCCGCGACTGCCCGGGGGTCGCGGACCTGAGCGTGGCCGCGGCCGAGCGCCAGTCGGTGCCGTAGCCTAGTTGGGATTGGCCGCGGCGCCCACCTTCCACGCCGGATCGGGGACGTGCTCGCGCTCCATCACCGCGCGGGCGCGGGCGACGACGCCGGGATGCTCCGCCGCCACGTCGTGGGTTTCGCCGGGGTCGCGGGCCAGGTCGTAGAGCTGGATCGGCCCGGTGAGCATCGGAATCCGCACCGCCTTCCAGTTGCCCATCCGCACCGCCTGGGAGGATTCGCCCTCGTAGAACTCCCAGTAGAGGAAGCGGTGCTGCTCCTGCGCCGCGGGATGGCCCAGCAGGGTGGGGACAAGGCTGATGCTGTCCAGGCCCGGCGGCGTCTCCTGCCGCGCGAGCTCGGCCGCGGTGGCCAGGAAGTCCCCGAAATAGCCGACCTGGTCCGTCTCCGAGCCCGCGGCGATGTGCCCGGGCCAGCGCGCGATCATCGGCTCGCGGATCCCGCCCTCGTAGACGTCCCGCTTGAGGCCCCGCAGCCGGCCGGCGGAATGGAAGAACGCCGGGTCGTACCCGCCCTCGTGGTGGGGCCCGTTGTCGGAGGTGAAGATCACCAGGGTGCGGTCCTCGAGGCCCAGCCGCTTCAGCTCGGCCATCACCCGGCCCACCTCGTCGTCCAGGCGGGTGACCATGGCGGCGTAGCCCTTCTCCGGGCCGGGCCAGTCCCGCCGGGCGTACGGCCCGTAGTCGGGCACCTCCATGCCGTCGGGCTTCCGCTCGTCGTTGGCGTGCGGCAGGATCTGGGAGAGGTAGAGGAAGAAGGGCCGGTCCCGGTTCCGCTCGATGAAGTTGTAGGCGTCCGCCGCGATCAGGTCCGGCGCGTAGTCGAGCCGGACGGTGGCCACGCCCTGGCCGTAGCGGCCGGGATGGGGCACCACGTTGCGCAGCGGCACCCGGCGCCCGTCCCGCACCAGGAAGGCGGGGTAGTAGTTGTGCGCCATGGTCTGGTCGACGTAGCCGAAGAAGTGGTCGAAGCCCTTGTGCAGCGGCGAGCCCTCGGAGCCCTCCGTGCCCAGCCCCCACTTGCCGGAGAGCCCGGTCGCGTAGCCGCCGCGCTGCAGGACCTCCGCCACCGTGACGTCGCTGGGCTTGAGGTTGACCTTGGCGTTGCCCCGGATGGTGGCGTGGCCCGTGTTCTTTCCGGTCATCAGCACGGTGCGCGAGGGGGCGCAGACGGGAGCCCCGGCGTAGAACTGGGTGAAGCGCATCCCTTCGCGCGCCAGCCGGTCGATGTTGGGGGTCTGGATCTCGCGCTGGCCGTAGCAGCCCAGGTCGCCGTAGCCGAGGTCGTCGGCGAGGATGAAGATGATGTTGGGCGGCGGCGCCGCCGCCGGTTCGGCCCGGAGGGCGGGCGCGAGGGCGGCGGCGACGGCGAGGGAGGCCCAGGAGAGGGGGAAGGGCGAGGTGGCCATGGGGCCAGCCTAGCCCGGTTCCCGGCCCCGGCCAGCGCGGATTGGCCGGACAGATCGGCGAAATCGGTTTGAAGCGCCGCCGCGCCCCGGCGAGATTCTCGCCGCTGCCATGACGATCTACTCCTGGGGCTACTGCGTCCTCTGGGCCATCTTCGCGGGCTACTGGCTGCTCCGCTGGGGCGGCAACAAGCGCACCGTCCGGACCGCCAGCGCCACCCCGCGGCTGGTGGTCGCGGCCTGCCTGGTCCTGCTCCTGCTCGACCGGCGTATCCTGCCCCCGGCCTGGGACCGGCCGCTCCTGCGGCATACCCCCGCGCTGGAGCTGGCCGGGCTCCTGATCTGCGCCGCGGGCGTGGCGCTGGGCGTCTGGGCGCGGCGCACCCTGGGGACGAACTGGAGCGCCAATCCCACGATCAAGGAGGGCCACCAGCTGGTCGAAAGCGGCCCCTACCGCCTCGTCCGCCACCCGATCTATTCGGCGCTCTACCTCGCGGTCCTGGGCTCGGCGCTGGGCGGGAGCCGGCCGCTGGACGCGCTGGTCTTCGCCGCGGTCGCGGTCTCCTTCTGGTTCAAGCTGCGGGTGGAGGAGAAGCTGATGCTCCAGCAGTTCCCCGCCGCCTATCCGGAATACAGGCGCCGGACCAAGGCGGTGATCCCCTGGGTCCTCTGACCTGGGTTGAAATTCCCCGCCGGTGGGATTTGCTGGCGGAACCGTGATCCGGCTGCGGCTCGTCACCTTCAACATCGCCCATGGCCGCGGCCTGACCCCGATCCAGGGGCTGACCTCGCCGCGCAAGCTGCGCCTGAACCTGCGCCGGATCGCCGCCCTGCTCAACCGCCTCGCCCCCGACGCCGTGGCGCTGCAGGAGATCGACGAATGCTCCCATTGGGCGGGCAACTTCGACCACCTCGACTACCTCCGGGTCCACACCGCCTTCCCCTTCGCCGCCTTCGGGATCAACAACCGGCGGGCCGGGATGCTCAACCTCTGCTACGGTAACGCCCTGCTCTCCCGCCACGCGCTGCTCGAGACCGAGACGGTGGTCTTCGGGCAGCGGCGGGTGGGGGAGAAGGGCTTCCTCTTCGCCGAGCTGGACGTGCGCGGCCGCTGCGTGCCGGTGCTGAACCTCCACCTCCACTTCGGCTCGCGCGAGCGGCGCCTGCGGCAGCTCGACCTGCTGCTCGACTGGCTGCGGCTGAAGCAGCGCAGCCGCGGCGCCCACTGGTCGCTTCCCCCCATCATCTGCGGCGACTTCAACAATCCCAGCCACCACGACGACGCCACCGCCGCGCTGCTCGGGCACCTGGCGGAATACGGCGACTACCTCGCCCATCCCCAGAACGCGCCGACCTTCCCCTCGCCGCTCCCGCGCCGGACGCTGGACTTCGTCTTCGTGCCGGCCCAGTGCCGCCAGGTGCGCTGCGAGGTGATCCGCAGCTTCCTCTCCGACCACCGCCCGGTCATGGTCGAGCTTGCGATCCCCTAGGCGCGGGGGCAGGCTCGCCCCCCGCATGTCCCGCCTCGCCCAAGCCTTCGCCCGCGCCCGGTCCCAGCAGCGGGCCGCCTTCGTGGCCTACCTCTGCGCCGGGGACCCGGACTTCGACACCTCGCTGGAGGCCTGCCGGGCGGTGATCGACGGCGGGGCGGACGTGCTGGAGCTGGGCGTGCCCTTCTCCGACCCCCTGGCGGACGGCCCCACCAACCAGCAGGCCGCGCAGCGGGCGCTGGAAGGGGGCATGACCGGCCCGAAGGTCTTCGAGCTGGTCCGCAAGCTGCGGGAGGAAAGCGACATCCCGATCGTCTTCTACACCTATTACAACCTAGTCTTCGCCAACGGGGTCGAGGCCTACATCCGCGCCGCCCGCTCGGCCGGCGTGGACGGGATGCTGACCCTGGACCTGCCGCCGGAGGAGGGGGCGGACGTGGCGCAGGCGGCCCGCCAGCACGGCCTCGACACCGTCTGCATCGTGGCGCCGACCACGCCGGAGGCGCGGCTGCCGAAGATCGCGGCGGCGGCCACCGGCTTCATCTACTATGTCTCGCGCGAGGGGGTCACCGGCGTGCGCGAGCAGCTGGCCGGGGGCATCGCCGAGGCGGTGGCCGGCATCCGCCGCCACAGCCCGCTGCCGATCGTGGTCGGCTTCGGCATCGCCACCCGCGCCCACGTCGCCCAGGTGGCGGCCGTCGCCGACGGCGTGGTGGTGGGCAGCGCCCTGGTCAACGTGGTGCGGGACCACCTCGGGGCCCGGGCGCGGATCGCGCCGGAATTGGCCGCCAGGACCGCGGACCTCGCGCGGGGATGCGCACGCTCCAGGTCCTGACCGGCTGCACCGCGGCGGGGAAGTCGGCCTGGGCGCTGCGCTGGGCCGAGGCCCGCGGCGCGGAGATCCTCTCCTGCGACTCGCTTCTTTTCTACCGCGGCATGGACGTGGGCACCGCCAAGCCCTCCCCGGCGGAGCGGGCGCGGGTCCCGCACCACCTGGTCGACGTCTGCGCCGTGACCGAGCCGATGAACGTCGGCCGCTACGCCGCGCTGGCCCGGGAGGCGGCGGAGGCGATCGTCGGCCGCGGCCGTCCGGTCCTGGTGGTGGGCGGCAGCGGATTCTACCTGAAGAGCTTCTTCGCGCCGGTGACCGACGGGCTGGAGGTGCCGGAGGCGCTCCGGCGCGAGGTGGAGGCGCGGCTGGCGGCGGAGGGGCTGCCGGCCCTGGTGGCCGAGCTGCGCGCGCTCAATCCCGCCGGCCTCGGCGCGCTCGACACCGCCAACCCGCGGCGGGTGGCCCGCGCGCTGGAGCGCTGCCGGGCGGCCGGACGGCCCCTGGCGGAGCTGGCGGCGGACTTCGCCCGGCGCCCGGGGCCCTTCGCCGATTGGAAGGTGGAGCTGCTGCTGCTCGAGCGCCCGCCGGAGGAGCTGGAGGAGAGGATCCGGTCGCGGACCGCGGCCATGCTGGCGGCGGGGCTGCTGGAGGAGGTCCGCGCCCTGCGCGCCCAGGGGCTGGAGCGCAATCCGAGCGCGGCGGCGGCGATCGGCTACCGCGAGAGCCTCGCCTGCCTGCGGGGGGAGCTGCCGGAGGCGGCGCTGCCCGCGGAAATCGCCCGGAACACCCGGGCCCTGGTGAAGAAGCAGCGGACCTGGTTTCGCACCCAGCTGCCGCCGGCGCGCCGGGTCAGGGCTGAAGATTGACCCGGTAGGCCTGGAGGGAGCTGCCCTCGAGGAAGTGGAGGTTGGCGATCGCGATCCGCAGGCTGACCTCGGCCTGGAGCTCGGTCACCCGGGCCTGCTCGAGCAGGGTCTGGGCGTTGAGCACATCGAGCGAGGTGGCCAGGCCCTGGTCGAACTTCGCCTTCTGCAGCTCGTACTGCTTCTGGCTCAGCACCGCGGCCTCGGACGAGGACTTGACGTTCTGCTGGTCGGCCGCGACCGCGCGCACCGCCTGGCGCACCTGGACGATGAGCTGCTGGTCGGCCTGGTCGAAGTTGACCTGCTGCTGGTTCAGGTTGTCCATCGCCTGGCGGTAGAGGGCGCGGCTCTGGCGCAGGCCCCAGGGGAAGCTGAGGGTGAGGCCGGTGCTCCAGTTGTAGCCCGGCCCCGGCCAGAGCTGGTTCTCGGCGTCGGTGTAGGAGTGCTCGGCGTCGGTGTAGCCGGCGCCGGCGTTGACGTTGAGGGTGGGCAGGGCGTTGCGCTTGGCGCGGAGCGCGTCGAGCTTGAGCTCGCTCATCATGGTCTGGGCGATGGCGAGGCTCGGCCCGTTGTCGCGGGCCAGCTTGTAGGAGACGAAGAAGGAGGCGCTGGCCGCGGGGAGGGGCGGGAAGTCGACCACCCCCACCGGGGTGCTGAAGTCCGTCGCGCCCATCGCGGCGTAGAGCGTGTCCTCGGCGTTCTCCATCGCCTGGCGGGCGGTGATGGTCTGGCTCTGCGCCGTGGCCAGCTGGGCCTGGGCGGTGACGACGTCGAGGTCGGTCAGCACGCCGGTCTGCCGCTTGGTGGTGTTCTCATCCAGGAGCCGCTGCGCCAGGACGACGTTGGCGCGCGTCACCTCCAGGTTCTTCCGGGTGTAGATCAGATTGTAGTACGCGGTCTCGACGTTGAAGATGGCGGTGAGCACCGAGCTCCGGAAGTTCAGGTTGGCGACGGTGAGGCCGAGCTTGGCCAGGTCGATCTGGGCGCGGGCGTAGGCGCTGCCGGCGCCCGCCAGCAGCGGCTGGCTGACGACGATCGAGTCCGCGCCGTCGTAGGCCGGATTGAGCAGCGTCTGCAGGTTGTTGTTGCTGTTGCGGGCCAGCGAATAGTTGGCGGTGACCGTGCCTCCGGTGATGATCTGCTGGGTCAGGCTGGCCGAGGTCGACTGGTTGTCGGTCTTGGGCTTCTGCCCGCCGCCGACCGTGGCCAGCGTGGTCACGACCTGGGGCGACTGGCTCACCTGCTTCTGCCACTGCACCCCGAAGACGGGATCGTAGTAGGACTTGGCGATGATCACCCCGGCCTTGGCCGAGTCCACCGAGTAGCCCTGGACCCGGACCGAGAAGTTCTTGGCCAGGGCCTGGGCGACGCATTCGTCGATCGTGAGCGGCTGGCTCGACTGGGAGGGGGTCGCGTCGGTCAGCGCGGGCGGCGGCGCCCCGGGCGCAGGCGCGGCGTCCTGGGCCCGGGCCAGTGCGGCCCAAGCGCCGGCAAAGAGGGCGGCTCGGAGGAGGAAGCGAAGCATGGAGGCGGGGGACGAGCGGTGGCTCGGCGAGTAGAACACCGGAGCCGGCCGAAAGTTGCGGATTTTTGATTGAGACGGCTGCCGCGACGGAAAGTTGCGGGCTTCGGCCGCCATCGGCCTCACTGGGCCTTGGTGGTGTCGTCGGTGCGCTTCAGCTCCTGGTTCACCAGATCCGAGAAATAGGCGATGGCGGCGCCGCGGGAGGCGTAGAGCGCGAGCTGGCGGCGGACCTCGGCGGCGCGCGGCGCGTCCGTCTTGGGATCGGGGGCCTTCTTGGCCTCGGCGTAGACCAGGTAGCCCTTGTCCCCGTCGATCTCCATCGGGGCGACCTGCCCGGCGTCGAGGTGGTCGAGCGGGGCGAGGACGGGCTCCTCCACCGCGGCGGGGCGGGATTCGAGGGTGAAGGGCGGGAGGACCTTGGCGTCGACCTTGACCCCGGCCTGGGCGGCGGCCGCCTGGGCGGCCGCGTCGAACTTGGCCCCGGCCTTGAGCCGGGCCTGCAGGTCGGCGCGGAGGGTGCTGCCGAGGCCGGCGAAGTCGGCCCGCTTCTGGTTCTCGCGGTAGTCCGCCAGGACCTTGGCGCGGACCTCGGCCAGGGCGGGCTGGCGGGCGCTATCGGTCGACTGCCAGACCAGGATCACGTAGCCGTCGGGCGCGGGAAGGGCGTCGGAATAGTAGCGGTCGGCCGTGAGCTTGAAGGCGGCCTCGGAAATCTCCTGCGAGCCGCCCAGCTCCGCCGGGCCGGCCTGCTGGGTGAAGGGCGCCAGCGGCTTGAGGCCAAGGTGGCGCGAGGCGAGGTAGGCGGCGAGCCCGCTGGCCGGAACCTTGTCCTGGTAGAGCGCGTAGGCGAGGTCGGAGGCGTCCTTGGCGGCGAGGCGGCGCGCCTTCTCCAGCCTGAGGTCGCTCGCGGCCTGGGCCTTGGCGGCCGCGAACTTGGCGTCGGCGCTGGGGGCCGGGGGGGCCTTGGCGCCGGCCTTCGGCGCGGGCTGGGGCTGGTCGTACTTCGCGGCGTGCGCGTCGTAGTAGGCGCGGACCTCCGCGTCGCTCACCTGGACCTGGCCGACGTAGGCCTGGGCGGCGAAGTCGATGTAGTCGGCGTGGACCCGCGGCGGGACGGTGTAGCGCTCGATGTTCGCCTGGAAGTATTTCGCGAGCTCGGCGTCGCTCGGGTTGATCGCCGGATGGTAGCTGGCGTAGTCGACCGTCGCGACCCCGAGGGTCCAGGAGGTGTCGCTGCGCTGGATCTGGTCGCGGACGTCGGCCGGCAGGACGTAGCCCGGGCCGTCGATCAGCCGCTCCACCCGGTCGATCCGGATGTCGTCGGCCAGGACGTGGGCGATCTCGTCGCCGCTCACCCCGAAGAACTGCTCCGGGTTGCGGCGGAACTGGTCGTAGCGCGCGGCGTCGAACTGGCCCTTCTGGTCGGCGAAGGCGGGGAGGTTGCGGATGAATCCCTCCAGCTCGGAGGGGGTGGCGGCGGGCAGGCGCAGCTGCTTGGCCAGGGAGAGGGCCGCGATCCGCTGCAGCGCGTACTCCTTGAGGCGGTCCTCGTCCAGGTTCCCGCCCTGCAGCTCGGCGCTGATCATGCCGTCGTGCATCACCTGGTCCATGTCGGCCGGGGAGCCGAGGTTGTGGCCGAAGAAGTCCCGGCGCACATTCCGGCGCTCGGCCCGCCCGATGCCGGGGGTCGCGCCGATTTCCACGACGAAGGTGAAGATCGTGGCGCCGAGGATGACGGCGAAGATGAGCTTAAAGTGGTTCTGGAAGGAGCGCTGAATCCAGGAAATCATGGGGCGAAAGAGGCCGAGGCTAGAGGGCGGGGGGCCGGTGGCAAGTCCGTCTTTGGCCGCTCACATCCGCTCGAGGGTGCGCAGGCCGAGCAGGCGCAGCCCGGTCTCCAGGACCAGGAGGGCGCGGGCGCAGAGCAGCTGGCGGCGGGCGCGGACCGCCGGCTCGTCCACCGCCACCTTGTCGGTGCCGTAGAAGGCGCTGAAGTCGCCCGCCAGCTCGTAGAGGTAGAGGCAGAGGAAGTGCGGGCGCAGCGAGGACTGCGCCAGCCGGACGGCGTCGGCGAAGCGCACCAGCTTGCGGGCGAGGGCGAGCTCGCCCGGGCTCTCGGGCGCGCCGGCGGGCGCGCCCGCCTCCGGCGCGCGGGGATCGGCGCCCAGCTTGCGAAAGATGGAGCGGATCCGGGCCACGGCGTAGAGCAGGTAGGCGGCGGTGTTGCCCTCGAGGGAGATGGCCTTGTCCCAGGCGAAGAGGTAGTCGCTGGAGCGGTTCTGGGCCAGGTCGGCGTACTGCACCGAGCCGACCCCCACCACCGCCGCGATCGCCCGGCGCTCCGCCTCGGGCAGATCGGGGCTCTTCTCCGAGACCAGGGCGTAGGCCCGCTCCTCGGCCTCGGCCAGGAGGTCCTTCAGCCGGATGTTGTCGCCGCTGCGGGTCTTGAGCGGCTTGCCGTCCTCGCCCAGCACGGTGCCGAAGTCCACCAGTTCCAGCTGCGGGGCGGCCCGGCCGGCCGCGGCGAACCACTTCCGGACGGTGAGGAAGAGCTGCTCGAAATGGTCCTTCTGGCGGGTGTCGACGACGTAGAGGGCGCCGGTGGCGTGGAGGTGCTCGGCGCGGTAGAGGACGGTCGCCAGGTCGGTCGAGGCATAGTTGGCGGCGCCGTCCGACTTGCGGATGATGAAGGGCTGGGTCTTGAAGCGGGGGTGCTCGGGATGGAACACGACCAGGGCCCCCTCGCTCTCGGCCGCCAGGCCGTGGCCCTGCAGCTCGCGGTAGATCCGCTCGACCTTGTCGTTGTAGAAGCTCTCGCCCAGGGTCTGGTCGAAGCGGATGCCCAGCCGGTCGTAGATTTGCTGGAAGGAGCGCAGGCTTCCTTCGGTGATGCGGCGCCAGATGGCCAGGTTTTCGGGGTCGCCCGACTGGAGCTTGACCAGCTCCTGCTGCGCCTCCCGGAGCACGGCGGGGTCGGCGTCGGAGGCGCCGCTGCCGGCCTTGTAGAGCCGCTCGAATTCCTCGATCGGATCCCGCTCCAGCGCGGCCGGGTCAGCCTGCCGCTTGTAGGCCCAGATCAGCTTCCCGAACTGGGTGCCCCAGTCCCCGATGTGGTTGTCGCGGATCACGCGGGCCCCGGAAAAGGCCAGCAGCCGGCAGATGGCCTCGCCGATCACGGCCGAGCGGAGGTGCCCCACATGCATCTGCTTGGCGGTGTTTGGGGAGCTGTAGTCGACGATCCAGGTCTGGCCCCCCAGGGCGCCCGCGGCCCCCGCTTCCAGGGAGGGGGCGTCGGGGAAGGCGCGGAGCCATTCCAGCAGGGCTTCGGGCGTGAGGGCGAAATTGATGAAGCCGGGCCCCCCGATCGAGGCGGAGGCGAGGCCTTTTAGCTTGGGCTCAAGGGCTTGCAAAAGCCCCTGCGCCGCCTGGCGGGGGTTCTTCCGCTCCTTTTTGGCCCACCCCAGCACCCCATTGGCCTGGTAGTCGGTGCCGGCCTGGGCGGAGGGCTCGACGGCGGGCGCGAAGCCCGAATCCATCCCGGCCTCGGCCGCGGCCTCGGCCACGAGGCGGCTCAGCCGGTCGGCGGTTTGAAAGGAGGCTGGCATGGGTTCGGACAGGGAAGCGGCTGCGCGTATTTCACTGCAAGCGTGGAATTAAGGCCCGGTCGGCCTCCCCGGGCGCGGGCCCGTTTTAGCTCGACTTTTCCTGGGGAGTATCTTGGCTCGTAAGCTTTTCCGGCCGCAGGCCGGTTCCTCATACCACCTCACGCACTCCCATGACGAGCAAAAGAAACATTCCCGCCCGCCGCTTCATCAAACCCTCGTTCACCTTCCTGATCGAGAAGAAACGCGACGGCGGCGAATTCACCCAGGAGGAGATCCGCTACATCATCGACAGCACCCTGGACGGGGAGATGCCCCAGCACCAGCTGGCGGCCCTGGCGATGGCGATCTACTTTTCGGGCATGTCGGCCCAGGAGACCGCGGATCTGACCGAGGAGATGATGCTTTCCGGCGAGGTGATCGACCTGTCCCACATCGCCAAGCCCAAGATCGACAAGTACTCGACCGGCGGGGTGGGCGACAAGACCGCCCTGGTGCTGGTGCCCTTCGCCATGGCCGCCGGCGTGGTGGTGCCGATGATGTGCGGGGTCGAGCACGACTACCTGATCAACACCCTCGACAAGCTCGCGTCGATCCCCGGCTTCAAGGGCGAGCAGTCCAACGAGCAGTTCGCCTCCCAGCTCAACCGCATCGGCGGCGCCGTCGTCGCCCAGACCGACGACCTGGCCCCGGCCGACGCCAAGTTCTACGAGCTGCGCAAGGAGACCGGGACGATCCCGAGCCTGCCCCTCATCACCGGCTCGGTCCTCTCCCGCAAGCTGGCCGAGGGCGCGGAGGGCCTGGTCATCGACGTCAAGTGGGGCAACGGCTCGTTCATCAAGGACCTGGAGCAGGCCAAGCAGCTCGCCCGGTCCATGACCCGCGTCGGCCGCTCGATGAAGCGCCGCTGCGTCGCGCTGGTCACCGACATGAACCAGCCCCTGGGCGACACCGTCGGCACTTCGCTCGAGATCAAGGAGGCGATCCAGCTGCTCAAGGGCGAGGGCCCCGAGGACATGAAGGAGCTGGTGCTCAAGCTCGGCATGGAGATCGTCCGCCTGGCGGGCGTCGCCGGCTCGACCCTCTCCGCCAAGCAGACCGTCCAGCGCCACCTGGCCGACGGCTCCGCCCTGGCCAAGTTCAAGGACCTGGTGAAGGCCCAGGGCGGCGACATCTCCTTCATCGACCACCCGGAGAAGTTCCCGGCGGCGCGTCACATCCGCAAGCTGCCCGCCCCCAAGCGCGGCTACGTCCACACCATCTCCGCGGCCATGGTGGCCCGGGGCGTGCACCTGCTGGGCGCGGGCCGGGAGAACCCCGGCGACAAGATCGACCACGCGGTCGGCGTCTCCGAGATCAAGAAGGTCGGCACCCAGGTGAAGCAGGGCGAGCCCCTGATGATGATCCACTACAACGACGAGGCCAAGCTCGAGCAGGCCCTGGAGTATTTCAAGAACGCCTTCCGCCTCGCCCCCAAGCGCCCGGCCCCGCCGCCGCTGGTGGTGGAGCGGGTCGCCTGATCAGCCGCTGAGCTCCCACTCGCCGCCGCGCCAGGCGTAGAGCAGCGCGGCGGCGGCGATCAGCACCGTCAGCGCATTGGCCGGCCGGGAGAGCGCCTGGGCCGCGCCCTGCGCGGCGGCGGCCAGCTCCGCATCGGTCGGCAGCGCGAGCTGCAGGGAATGGCCGGTGGCCAGGGCGGCGGCTGCGCCCGCCGCAGCGCCTGCGGCGCAAAGCAGGATTTGGCGCCAGGGGAGGGAGCGCCGCGACGGCGGGGGCAGGGCTGCCAGGACGCGGGCCGAAAAGCCGGCATCGGGCACTTCCGGCGGAAGCGCCCGGCGCAGCAGCGCCTCGATCGGATCGTCGTCGGGCCTCAGGTTTGCGGGTTCCATGCGGAGAGGTGTTGGCGGAGCTTGTCCTTGCCGCGGGCCAGGTGGGTCTTGACCGTGCCGAGCGGCCATTCCAGGACCGCGGCGATCTCGGAATGTGTCAGCCCCTGCCGGTAAAACAAGTGCATCGCGGTCTGCTCCTCAGCCGAAAGCAGGCGCAGGGCCGCCGCCAGGTCCTGGCGCAGGTCCGAAGCCGGCGCGGGGGAGGGGGTTGGCGCGGGAGGCTCGGCCGCGGCGGCGGCGGCCTGTTCGGTGCGCCGCCGGCGCCAGGCGTTGCGCCAGCGGTTGTGGGCGATGCCCAGCACCCAGGTGGTGAAGCTGGCCTCGCCGCGGAAACGGGCCAGGTTCCGCCAGGCCTCGACGAACGCCTCCTGGGCGAGGTCATCGGCCAGGGCGGCATCGCCCGCCGCCAGGTGCCGGAGGAAGCGGCGCACTCCCGACTGGTGCCGGTGCACCAGCTCGCCGAAGGCGTCCCGGTCGTCCCGGCCGACCACCCGGGCGATCAGTGCGGCGTCCGAGGGCGTCACGCCGGCGGCGGACCACGATGCCCATCGTCATTGCGGGTTAACAGGTAGCTGACCACCAGTGCCGCCCCGATGCCGATGAGGACGAAGCCGGGCAAGGCCATGCTGCGGTTGGCCAGGTAAAGCGCGGTCCCGAGGCCGAGGAGGACGAGGCCGCCCCTCAGATCGCTCTCGCGCTTGCGCTCGTGCCTTTGCCGGCCCCATCGCTCGCCGCCGGCACCCTGGGCCGGGGCAGCAAAGGCGGCGCCGGCCGGCGCCCCGCCCCCGCCCTGTCTCTCCGGTTCCGGCCCGGCGGGGATGGGCTGGCCCTTCTCGAGGGCCAGGCGGGCCGTCTCGTGCCAGAGTTTCTCGCGCCGGTGGCGGGTGTAGAAATGGCCGACGATCGCGATGATCGGAATGCTGAAGACCGCGCAAATGGACAGGAGAATGATGTATTCCTGGCCGCCGAGGACGGCGGCGATCGGCAGGGTGATCGAATGCATGGAGGGAGTGGGAGTGAGTGTCGCGGGCCGGCCGTTTGGATTCGGAAAATGGCCGGGGTTGCTTCCGGCCGGGCCGGGGCGTTTGCTGGGGCCCGAGCGACCATGCCCGAATCCGCCCCGCCTGAAAAGCCCGCTTCCGACGCCCCGGCCGACCGCTCGGCCTGGGTCCGCCCCTGGGCCCAGCTCAAATACTTCACCTTCCAGCCGCAGATCTTCCCGCGGCTGCTGGGCAAGGTCTCACCCGAGGCCCGCCCGGGCGACCTGGTGGCGGTCTACGACAAGAACGGCGGCCGGCTGGGCGCGGGACTCTACAACCCGCGGGCCAAGATTCCCCTGCGGGTGGTGGCCCACGGCGACGGCCCCCTGAGCGAAGGGTACTTCGAGGAGGCGATCCGGCGGGCGGCCGAGCTGAGGCGCAAAGTCTTCGCCCTGGACGCCGAGAGCGAGGCCTACCGGCTGGTCAACTCCGACGGCGACGGGCTCAGCGGCCTGATCGTCGACCGCTACGCCGACACCCTGCTGTGCGAGGTGACCAGCCTGGGCATGGCCCAGCGCCTGCCCGGCTGGCTGCCGCTGCTGCACGAGGTGGCCGGCACCCGGCACGCCCGGGTGCACGTCGACCACGACCTGGGCAGCCTGGAGGGGATCAAGCCCTCGGCCTTCAACGAGACCAACGCCGCGGCGCCCCGGGTGGTGAAGATCCGCGAGCACGGCATCCGCTACGAGGTGGACTTCGCCGAGGGTCACAAGACCGGGTTCTTCTGCGACCAGCGCGGGAACCGCCAGGCGCTCGCCCGCTTCACCCGCGGGGCGCGGGTGCTGGACCTCTGCTGCTACACCGGGGGCTTCTCCCTCAACGCCAAGCTGGCGGGCGGCGCCGAGGAGGTCACGAGCGTGGACCTGGACGAGGCCGCGATCGACCAGGCCAAGCGCAACGCCAACCTCAACCAGGTCCGGCTCAAGTTCGTGCACGCCGACGCCTTCGCCTACGCCCGGCAGATGGGCCAGAACGGCGAATCCTGGGACGTGGTCGTGCTCGACCCGCCCAAGTTTCTCTTCACCCGGGAGGGGCACGGCCACTGGGAGGGCCGGCAGAAATACGAGGACCTCAACCAGCTCGCGATCGCCTTGGTGCGCCCGGGCGGCATCTTTGTCACCTGCTCCTGCTCCGGGCTGCTCAGCCTGGAGGAGTTCGAGCAGCACGTGATCAAGGCCGCCCACCGGCTCGACCGCCGGCTCCAGTTCCTCGACCGGAGCGGGGCGGGGCCGGACCATCCGGTCTACTCCAACTGCCTCGACAGCCGCTACCTCAAGGTGCTGTGGGCGCGGGTGCTCTGAGGCGCGCGGCGCGTGCTCGTGCCGAGGGATGCGGTGGGACCGCGACGGCGGTCACCCGGCGGCCGAGTCGAGCAGCCTCGTTTGGCCGCAGCGAGGGCCTTTGGATTTTCGAAAAGCCAAGCCTCGTACGCCGGCATGGCCCCCCGGGGAGAGGCGCTTTTTTCGCGTGGGGCTTCGGGATCTCCGTCACGAGGCGGAAATCATTGTTTTTGATCACGCCTGACATGCGGGCAAAACGATCATCCCGGGCCACCTTGGGTCAGGTGGGAAAATCCCACCCCCGGGGCGATTTCCGCCCCGGAGGCAAAGGTCGGGCCCGCCGCTTCAGCGCAGCAGCGCCGCGGCGCACCAGAGAATCGGCGCCTGCCCATGCAGGTCGCCCGTCCGCCGGCCCCGGTTGAGGTACCACTGCAGGTCGTTCTTCTTGTTGGTGCCCTCGCAGACCTCGCGGACCGCGCCGTCGGGGTTGATGTAGGAGACCAGGCCGAGCCAGCCCTTGCGCGCCGCGGGGCCATAGGAGGCCTCGTCGAGCCAGCCGTGCTTCACGCCCTCGATAAAGGCGTAGGTGAACATGCCGGTGCAGGAGGTCTCCGGCCACGCTTCCGGGTGGTCGATCAGCTGGTGCCACATCCCGTGGGAATCCTGGTACTGCAGGAGGGCGGCCATCATCTTCTTGTACCCCTCCATGATGCGGGGGCGGAGCGGATGGCTCTCGGGGAGGGAGCGGAGCATCTCGGCCATCCCGGCCGCGAACCAGCCGTCGCCGCGGCCCCAGAAGAACGGCACGTCGGGGGCGTGGTGGAAGAGCCCGTTGGGCTCCTGGAGCTTGTCGAGGTAGGCCACCATCTCCTTGGCGCCGCGGTCCAGGTACTTGGCCTCGCCGGTGGCCCGGTAGGCCTGGAGCTGGAGGATGGTGATCATCCACATGTCATCGACCCAGAACCGGGTCTGGGGGGTGAGCCCGCGCTGGATGGCCTCGGCGGTGACCGAGGTCTCGATCGCCGCCGCCATCGCCGCGGCCAGGTCCTTCGGCATGACCTGGTTCTCCCACTGGGCGTCCGCCATGGCCTGCCCCATCTTGAGGTAGCGGGGGTCCTTGGTCTCGATGTAGATCTCGAGCGGCACCGAGCCGAACATGCTCAGGTCGACGTGGACCGGGCGGGGGACCAGGTGGGCCTCGGGGCCGAAGAGGGGCTCGAAGCGCTTGATCAGGGCCGCGGTCAGGTCGGGCTCATGGGCCGCCTGCGCGAATTCCAGGGCGCCGTACCAGGCGCAGTTTTCCGGGTAGATGATGTACTTCGGCGCCGCCTTGGTCCCGAAATTCCCGTGGGGGCTGTTGACGAAGCGCTCGGCGACCCTGCGGCCGATCTCCGTCGGGGAGGTTCCGGCCGGCCAGGAGCCGAAGTTGGAATCGGCCGCGAGCGCGGCGGCGGGAGCCAGCGCGAGCAGGCCGAGGGTCAGTTTGGACAGCAGGGGGTGGGGCATGCGCCGAGCAAGACGCACGCTTCCGCCCGACGTTGCAAGCCTAGGCGCGGCCCAGGTAGGTGCCGTCGGCCGTGCTGACGCGGATCAGGTCGCCCTCCTTGATGAAGAGGGGTACCTGGATGACCAGCCCGGTCTCGAGGGTGGCCGGCTTCTGCACGTTGCTGGCGGTGTCGCCCTTGATGCCGTCGGCGGACTCGGACACCTTCAGGTTGACGGCGGAGGGAAGATCGACGGAGACCGGCTTCTCGTCCACGAAGAGGACGTCCACCTTGCCGCCGGCGGTGAGGTAGTTCTTCACATCGCCGAGCGTTTGGGCGCTGAGCTCGATCTGGTCGAAGGTCTCGGGGTCGATGAAGGCGAAATTCTCGCGGTCGGCGTAGCTGAACTCGAGGGTGCGGCGGTCGGTCGGGAGCACCTCGAGGGCCTCGGTCGAGCCGAAGCGCTGCTCGAGCGACTTGCCGTAGCGCAGGTTGCGCATCTTGATCTGCACGAACGCGCGGAGATTGCCCGGGGAGCGGTGCTGGGTCTCCATCACGAGGTGGGGCTCGCCGTTATATTTGATTACCTGGCCTTTGCGGATGTCGTTAGCTGCGGGCATAAATAGAGGGAAGGTCCACCGTACGGGTTGCCGCGCAAGCGGCAACAGAAAATCCGAGACTTGCGCTGCGTGGCGGGGGTTGGAGATGATGGGGAACTCCATGAAGCAACGCACGTTGGCGCGCGCCATCTCGGTCAAGGGTAGCGGGATGCACACCGGCGAAACGGTGAGCCTGACCCTCAAGCCCGCGCCGGCCGACCACGGGTACGTCTTTCGGCGCACCGACCTCAGCGGCCAGCCCGAGATCCGCCCCCGGGTGGAGCAGGTGACCGATCTGGTCCGGGCCACCACCATCCAGCAGGGCCACGCCAAGATCCACACCGTGGAGCACGTGCTCAGCGCCCTCCACGGCTGCGGCATCGACAACGCGGTGGTGGAGATGGACGCCTCGGAGCCGCCGATCCTGGACGGCTCCTCCCGGCCCTTCGTCAAGCTGATCGAGGAGGCCGAGCCGGTGGAGCAGGAGAGGGACCGGGAGTACTTCACCCTCGACGCCCCCGTTTCGGTGATCCGCGGCAACTCTTCGGTCATCGCGCTGCCCAGCGACACCCTCCGGATCACCTGCACCTCGACCGACGACCGCGGGGTCCACACCCAGCACCTCTCGCTCACGGTCGACCCCGAGTCCTACCGGACCCAGATCGCGCCCGCGCGCACCTTCACCATCTACGAGGACATCGAGGAGCTGCTGAAGCTGGGCAAGATCCGCGGCGGCTCGCTCGACTGCGCCATCGTGATCAAGGGCGACAAGGTGATCTCGAAGGAGCCCCTCCGCTTCAAGGACGAGTTCGTCCGGCACAAGATCCTGGACATCGTCGGGGACGTGGCCCTGCTCGGGCTGCCGCTCAAGGCCCATATCGTGGCGGTGCGCCCGGGGCACGCGATCAACGCCGACCTGACCCGCGCCCTGGTGGAGGCCCGGCAGAAGCAGGGCAAGCGCAAGGTCGCCGCCGGCGGGGCCCCGATCGCGGCCGACGAGGCCTCGCTCGATATCCGGCGGGTGCTGGACACGCTGCCGCACCGCTACCCGTTCCTCCTGGTCGACCGGGTGGTCGGCTTCGACGCGGGCGGCGACGGGATCACCGCCCTGAAGAACGTCACGATCAACGAGCCCTACTTCAACGGCCACTTCCCGGGCAACCCGGTGATGCCGGGCGTCCTCCAGCTCGAGGCCATGGCGCAGGCGGCCGGCATCCTGATGCTGCGCAAGACCAACAACGCCTCCAAGGGGGCGTTCTTCATGAGCGCCGACAAGGTGAAGTTCCGGCGGCCGGTGCTGCCGGGCGACCAGCTCCTGATCACCGCCAAACTGACCAAGTCCCGCGGGGGCAAGCTGGCGGCCGCCTCCGCCGAATGCCGGGTGGACGGTCAGGTCGTCTCCTCCGCCGACCTGCTCTTCACGCTGATCGGCCCCTCCGAAGGCGAATAGGCGTAACCGGACGGTCGGCTTTTCCATCCAAGGGATGATGGAGACGATTTCCGACCGCGAGGCGATCGCCGAGGTCAACCGGGGCAACCGGGAGATGTTCGAGGTCCTGGTCCGCCGCTACAACCAGCGGCTCTACCGCCTGGGCATGGCCTACCTGCGCGACCACCGCCGGACCGAGGAGGCGATGCAGAACTGCTACGTGCGCGCCTTCCTCGCCCTGGGCCGCTTCGGCGGCCGCGCCGCCTTCTCCACCTGGCTCACCCGCATCATGATCAACGAATGCCTCGGCCTGCTGCGCCAGCGGCGGGCCGAGCTGCCGGCGGACTTCGCGCCCCCGGAGCCGGCGGCCTCCGACAGCAGCGGGGCCCGGCAGCTCACCCTCAAGGAAATGAAAGCCCTCCTGGAATCAGCCCTGCAAGAACTGCCCCGCAAGCTCCGCGCGGTCTACCTGCTGCGCGAGATCGAGAGGCTCAGCACCGCCGAGACCGCCGCCTCGCTCCGGATCTCCGCCTCCGACGTCAAGGTTTCGCTCCTGCGCGCCCGCGAGGCCCTGAAGCGGCGGCTGCTCCGGCGGGCGGAGACCGGCGAGCTCTTCGCCTACAACGCGCCCTACTGCAACGCGCTCACCGCCGCGGTCATGGCGCGGATTCTGGCGGTTTCCCTGTAACGGCGGAGGGGAGGAGCGCATCCAAGGGATGATGGCGCCGTCTCCCGCGCGCCAGCAACCCTCCGCCAACACATGGACAACGCTGCTCCCCCCACCGCCGCCTCCGTCACCGGCCTGCTCCGGCTGACCTATGGCGTCGTCCCGGTCGTCGCCGGCCTGGACAAGTTCACCAACCTGCTCACCCATTGGAGCCACTACCTCAATCCCGCGCTGGCCCGCCTGCTGCCCCTCGGGGCGGAGACGTTCATGCGCCTCGTCGGGGTGATCGAGATCGTGGCCGGCCTGATCGTCCTGGCGAAGCCACGCCTCGGCGCCGCCATCGTCGCGCTCTGGCTGACGCTGATCGCGCTCACGCTGCTCGCGGGCTGGCGCTACGCCGACGTCGCGGTCCGCGACCTGGTGATGGCCGTGGGCGCCCTGACCCTGGCGCGGCTGAGCCCGCGCTGATCCCGCGGGGGGCGGGGTCCGTCCCCGTTTGACCTCGCCCCGTTTCCCGCTATGGCTGGTCCTCTTATGTCCGCGCCTAAACGCCGCCCGCAGCCCGCCCGGCGCCGCGCCTCGAGCCCGGCGGGCCCGGTCTACGTGACCCGGCAGGTGCACTTCAACGCTGCCCACCGCCTCCACAACCCTGCCTTCGGCCGGCGGTGGAATGAACGGACCTACGGGCTGTGCGCCAGCCCCCACGGCCACGGGCACAACTACGTCCTGGAGGCCACCGTGGCGGGGGCGCCGGACCCGGACACCGGCTACGTCATCGACCTGGCCCGGCTGAAGGACATCCTCAACCGCGCGGTGGCCGACCGCGTCGACCACCGCAACCTCAACACCGACGTCGACTTCCTGCGCCGGGTCATCCCCACCACGGAGAACCTGGTGGTCGCCTTCTGGAACGAAATCGCGCCGCGGATCGCGGGGGGGCGCCTCCACGCCCTGCGGCTCTACGAGACCCCGCGCAACTTCGTGGACTACTTCGGGCCGGGAGGCCGCCCATGAAGCGCGCGAAGAAGAAGCCGATGTACCTGCACACCTCGGCCGACGGCTCGGCGCCGCGGATCGCCCGCGGCTACGATGCGCGCTTCCAGGTCACCGACGCCTACCGCGCCAGCCTGCCCGACATGATGGAGGCGGCGCACGACGCCATCCAGGGCGCCCACGTCCCGATCCAGCAGGTCGGCGTCTCCAACTTCCGGCTTCCGCTCCGGATCCGCACCAAGAAGGGCGGCCTGCTCACCCTCGAGGCGAGCGTGACCGGGACGGTCTCGCTCGAGGCCGAGCTCAAGGGGATCAACATGAGCCGGATCGTCCGCTCCTTCTACGAGCGCCGCAACGAGGTCTTCACCGGCGAATGGATGGGCCGCATGCTCAAGGCCTACCTCCGGCGCGTCGGGACCAAGGACGCCCGCCTGCAGGTGCGCTTCTCCTATCCGATGCTGCAGCGGAGCCTGCGCAGCGGCCTGAGCGGCTTCCAGTACTACGAGGTGGTGTTCGAGGGCGTGATGACGCGCTCGGGCAGCTACCGCCGGCTGATCCATTTCGACTTCGTCTATTCCTCCGCCTGCCCCTGCTCGGCGGAGCTCTCCGAGCACGCCCGCGAGCGCCGCGGCGCCTACGCCATCCCCCATTCCCAGCGCAGCAAGGCGCGGGTGACGATCGAGGAGGCCGAGGGAAAGAAGGTCTGGATCGAGGACATCCACGCGCTCTGCCTGGCCGCGCTCAAGACCGAGACCCAGGTGATGGTGAAGCGCGAGGACGAGCAGGCCTTCGCCGAGCTCAACGGCGCCAACATCAAGTTCGTGGAGGACGCGGCGCGGCTGCTCTACCGGGAATTCGACCGGGACAGGCGCATCCGCGATTTCCAGATCGCCTGCTCGCACCTGGAGTCGCTGCATTCGCACGATGCGGTCAGCGTCATCTGCAAGGGCGTGAAGGGCGGCTTCACCGCCGACTTCTACGACTTCCGCTCCCTGGTCTGCTAGGGACGGAATGTCCCGGCCGGCCGCCCACCCCCGGGGGCCATCCGGGGGATTCCTCCCGGGTTAAGTCATTGCGGTTTGCGGGGATAGAAAGGCCGGATTCGTGCAGAATTCGGCCAAAAAGGTTCCCCAAAGATAACCCGAATTTCGCAAGAACCTGGGCCCCGGGAGCTTGTCCCAGGGCGGGATTGGATGGCATGGTGAAGGCTATAAACGAGGCATGAATTTGCAGCGTCCCATGAATCCGCGAAACGGGTTCGGTTTTCTTCTGCTCGGTGTGGTCATGCTGGCCTGTCCGGCACTGGCCCCGGCCTATTTTCCCGCGCCCGCCTGGGGCGGGGAGGACGCCCAGGCGATGTGGCTGCAGGGCATGGGCGTGATCCAGATCCTGTTCGGCGGCGCGGTGGTGCTCCGCCACTTCGCGATCCCGGCGCTGCGGCGCTGGGGCGCGGCCCGCCGCGCGGCGGCCGCCTCGCCGGCCTTCGCGCTCTCGCGGCTGCGCGGCCTGCCCCGGCTCTGAGGCCGGGCTAGAGCAGGGTGGATTGGCCGCCCGGCCGCTGCAGGCCGATGGCGGCGTAGCCCTTGTCGGTCAGCGTGCGTCCCTGGGGCGTGCGCTGCAGGTACCCCTCCTGGATGAGGAAGGGCTCATGCACCTCCTCCAGGGTTTCGGTCTCCTCGCCGGCCGCGATCGCGATCGTGCCCAGGCCCGCCGGGCCGCCCCGATAGTTCTCGGCCAGGATGCGGAGGATGCGCTTGTCCATCTCGTCGAGGCCGGCGGCGTCGATCTCCAGCAGCTCGAGGGCCGCGGCCGCGACCGCCTGGGTGATCCGGCCGTTGGCCCGCTCCTGGGCGTAGTCGCGGACGAAGTGGATCAGGTTGTTGGCGATGCGCGGGGTGCCGCGGGCGCGGGCGGCGATCTCGCTCGCGCCGCCCCCGTCGATCTCGACCTTGAGCAGGCCGCAGCTGCGGCGGACGATGCCGACCAGGGTGGCGGTGTCGTAATAGTCGAGCCGGGTCTGGAGCGTGAAGCGCGAGCGCAGGGGGGCGCTGAGGAGGCCGCTGCGGGTGGTGGCGCCGACCAGGGTGAAGCGCGGGATGGAGAGGCGCACGCTGCGGGCGTTCGGCCCCTGGTCGATCATGATGTCGAGGCGGAAGTCCTCCATCGCCGAGTAGAGGTACTCCTCCACCGTCTTGGGGATGCGGTGGACCTCGTCGATGAAGAGGATGTCGCCCTCCTCCAGGCTGGTGAGCAGGCCGGCGAGATCGCCCGCCTTCTCGATCACCGGGCCGGAGGTGACCCGCACGCTCTTGCCCAGCTCGTGGCCGAGGATGAAGGCGAGGGTGGTCTTGCCCAGGCCGGGCGGGCCGGAAAGGAGGATGTGGTTCAGGGCCTCGCCGCGGCGGCGGGCGGCGCCGACGATCACCTGCAGCCGCTCCACCGTCTTGGGCTGGCCCGCGAAGTCGGCGAAGCTCAGCGGCCGCAGGGCCGCCTCCGCCGCGCTGACCGGGGCGGCCAGGGCGGTGGTGATGAAGCCGAGCCCCTTGGGGGCGGCCGGGCGGGACTCCGGGTTCACTGCCATTCGAGGTCCGCCCCGAGCGAGCGCAGGTTCTCGACGAAGCGCGGGTGCGCCCGCTTGATGATCTCCGCGTTGCGGACGACGCTGCGGCCGGGGATGGCGGTCGCGACCATGGTCAGCGCCACCGCCGCACGGATGACGTAGGGCGAGGCGACCACCGCGGGGTGGAGCGGATTGTTGCCGAAGACGATGATGCGGTGCGGGTCGCTCACCACCGCGTGCGCGCCGAACTTCGCCAGCTCCGGGATCCAGGAGAATCCGTTCTCGTAGACCTTGTTCCAGAAATGGATCGTGCCCTCGGCCCGCGTGCTCAGCGCGATCATCAGCGGCAGGAGGTCGACCGAGAAGTAGGGCCAGGGTGCGGCCTCGATCTTGGGCAGGAGGTTGCTGGTGTAGGGCTTCTCGACCACCAGCTTCTGGCCGCGCCGCACCAGCGCGGTCTCGCCCTCGTGCTCGATCCGCACGCCGAGCTTGGCGAAGGCCCGGGCGATCAGGTCGAAGTGCTGCGGCAGCGAGCGCTCGACGCGGATTTCCCCGCCGGTGATCGCCCCCAGCGCGAGGAAGGTGACGATCTCGTGGTAGTCGCTGCCGATCGCGATCGTCGCGCCGTGGAGGCGGCTGACGCCGGTGATTTCGAGGCGGCTGGTGCCGATGCCCTCGATCTTCGCGCCCATCGCCACCAGGGCCTGGCAGAGGTCCTGCACGTGGGGCTCGCTGGCGGCGTTGATCAGGGTGGAGGTGCCGTCGGCCAGGGCGGCCGCCATGGCGAAGTTCTCCGTCACGGTGACGGACATGTAGTCCAGCCAGTGGCGGGCGGCGCGGAATCCGCGGGGCAGGGAGATGGCGAGCGGCTCGCCCTCTTCGATCCCGGCGCCGAGCGCCCGCAGGATGTCCAGGTGCGGGTCGATTTCCCTCACCCCGAGGGAGCAGCCCTTGGCGTTGGAGCGGATCGCGATCCGCCCGAGCCGGCGCAGCAGCGCGGGGTAGAGCAGGACGGTCGAGCGCATGTCCTGGGGCAGCTCGTCGTCGGCCAGGGCGGACCGGAATCCCCGGTGCTCCGCCCGGAGGACCCCGGCCGCGCGGTCCCACTCGATCTTCGAGCCCTGGGAGCGGAAGAATTCCACCAGCTTGTCCAGGTCGGTGATGTCCGGGACGTTGGTCAGCGTCACCGGATCGTCCGCGAGCAGCGTCGCGCAGAAGATGGGCAGGACGGAGTTCTTGTTACCGGAGGGGGTGACGGTGCCGGAGAGCGGCCGGCCGCCGTTGACGATCAAATCGGCCATGAAGGTTTAAAAAAAAGGCGTCCGCCGAAGCGGACGCCTGGAGATTGCGAGTGGCAAGAACTATCGGGCCTCAGATCGCCCCGCCGCCCTGCTGGCCCTCGGGACGGGGGCCGCGGTCGTGGTGGCGGTTGCGACCGCCCCGCCGGCGCCGGCGGCGCTCGCCGTCGAATTCGCCGCGGCGTTCGCCGCCCTCGGGGCGGTGCTCGCCCCCGGAACGGCGCTCGCCGCCCTCGAAGAAGGCCGGACGGCCCTCGCCGCGGGGCTGGCCGCCGAAGCCCTCGCGGCGTTCGCCGCCATGGCTCCGGCCCCGGCCGCCGCGGTGGCGGCGGCGGTGATGGTGGCCGTCGTGGCTGCGCTCGCCCTCAGGGCGGGGGGCGGCGGACTCCGGCTGGCCGCCGAAGAGTCCCTTGAGCCAGCCGAAGAAGCCTCCCGACTTGCGGGGGGCCTCGGCGGCGGGGCGGAAGGCGTCGCGTTCGGGACGGTCGGTGCGCTCGGGACGGTCGGTCCGCTCCGGGCGCTCGGGGCGCTCGGTGCCGGGCTCGCGCGGGCGCAGCGAATCGCGCTCGCGTCGGCCCCCTTCGCGTCCCTCGGGACGGCCCTCGCGGCGTTCGCTCCGGAAGTCGGGGCGGCCGTCGCGGCGGTCCTCACGGCGCGGGCGCGCCGGATAGCCGGAGCCCTCGGGCCGGGGAGCCGGCGCGGGGCGGCTTTCCCAGCTCAACGTCGCGGACGGAGCCGGGGTGGGCGGGAGGATGGTGAGTTCGCTCTTGTCCTGGGCGTCGGGCGCCGGAGCCGGAACGGCCTCGGCGGCCGGGGCCGGGACGGGCGCGGGAGGCGCCGCCGGAGCCTCGGGCTCCGGCGGGGGCGCCGACTCGGTCTCGCCGGTGAACGGATTCTTGTACTCGCGCTGCGGCACCACCACCTCGAGGGCGGTGGGCTTGTATTCGCCGCTCGGGGCGGCGGGAGCGGCCGAGGCCGCGGGGGTGTGGGTGCGCTTCCCGCGGGCGAGGCCGGAGCCTCGCGCGGAGCCGAACGCACCGGTCGGCTGGGTGGCGCCGAAGGCGCCCGTCTCGGCGGAGCCCGCCGGCGCCTGGCTGCCCTGGGGGGCGCCGGCTGCCGGGGCGTTCGACGCGCCGGACGTATCTGCATCTGTCATTGGTTTATGTTTTTTTCTAAGGCGCCCGCGCCGGAATTAAGGGGGCGGGCGGCCTGGTTGGATGAACCGGCGGAGCACTGGGGGGCGCTCGACGCCAGCTATAAGAAACCATTATCCACCGATATTCCCGCTGAGGCAAATGAAAACGCCTGCTTCGGCCCAGGGAGCCGCGGTTGCCCCCCGCTGGATTACTAATTAGAGGACAAATAGTTGCGCTGGCGGCTTGCCTCCGTCGAGCGAGGGGGCACACATTTCCTGCCATGGACAAACTCGAGGAAGTCTTTCGCATGCAGGATGCCCTCAACCGCCGCATCGGGGTCAACCTGCCGCCGGCGACCGAGGAGGAGAAGGCCAAATGGGTGCTGAACTACACCCGGGCGATGCAGCAGGAGATCGCCGAGCTGATCGACTCGGTGCCCTGGAAATGGTGGGCCAAGTACCAGAAGTTCGACGAGCAGAACGCCAAGGTCGAGGTGGTCGACCTCTTCCATTTCCTGGTCTCCATCGCCCAGACCCTCGGGATGAGCGCCGATGACGTCTACCAGGCCTACGTGAAGAAGAACCAGGTCAACCACCAGCGGCAGGACACCGGCTACGCCAAGAAGGACGAGGCGGATTCGCGGCACATCTAGCGGGCATGGCCAAGGCGGAAGAGCCCAAGGTCATCTTCTCGATGATCGGGGTGTCGAAGAAGATCGAGCGCAAGGAGATCCTCCGGGACATCTCGCTCTCGTTCTACTACGGCGCCAAGATCGGCGTCCTCGGGCTGAACGGCGCGGGCAAGTCCTCCCTGCTGCGGATCCTGGCGGGCCGCGACCGCGAGATCGAGGGGCGGGTGCATTTCGAGGAGGGCTACCCGGTCGGGCTGCTGGAGCAGGAGCCGCAGCTCACCCCCGGCAAGACGGTCCGCGCCAGCGTGGAGGAGGGCGTGAAGCACCTCACCGACCTCACCGCGGCCTACGACGCCACCTGGGATGAGCTGGCCGCCACCGCCGACGAGGCGGAGAAGGAGAAGATCCTCCAGCGCCAGGGCGAGCTGCAGGAGAAGATCGACGCGCTCGGAGCCTGGGACGTGGCGCCCCAGGTCGAGATGGCGATGGACGCGCTCCGCTGTCCGCCCGGCGAGACGCTGGTCGACCGGCTCTCCGGCGGCGAGCGCCGCCGGGTGGCCCTGGCCCGGCTGCTGCTGCAGAAGCCCTCGATCCTCCTGCTGGACGAGCCGACCAACCACCTCGACGCCGAGAGCGTGCAGTGGCTGGAGCAGCACCTCGCCCGCTACGACGGCACGGTGATCGCCGTGACCCATGACCGCTACTTCCTCGACAATGTGGCGCAGTGGATCCTGGAACTCGACCGGGGCCACGGCATCCCCTGGAAGGGCAACTACTCCTCCTGGCTCGAGCAGAAGCAGAAGCGCGCCGCGGTGGAGCAGCGGACGGAGGACCGGCGGCAGAAGGCGATGGCCCGCGAGCTGGCCTGGATCCGCCAGTCGGCCCGCGCCCGCCAGGCCAAGTCGCAGGCCCGCATCAACGCCTACGAGGCGATGCTGAAGGAGAACACGGCCGAGCAGGAGCGGGAGTTCGAGGTGGTGATCCCGCCCGGCCCGCGCCTGGGCACGCTGGTGGTCGAGGCCAAGGGGCTGGCCAAGGCCTACGGCGACAATCTGCTCTTCGAGAACCTGAGCTTTTCGCTGCCGCCCGGCGGCATCGTCGGGGTGATCGGCCCGAACGGCGCGGGCAAGACCACGCTCTTCCGGCTGATCCTCGGCGAGGAGAAGCCCGACGCCGGCGAGATCAAGATCGGCCCGACGGTGAAGATCTCCCACGTCGACCAGTCCCGCGACTCGCTGCCGGACCAGGAGACCATCTTCACCGCCATCAGCGGCGGGGAGGAGATCCTCAAGCTCGGCGGCCGCGACGTGAACGCGCGGGCCTACTGCGCGCAGTTCGGGTTCACCGGCGCCGACCAGCAGAAGAAGGTCGGGATCCTCTCGGGCGGGGAGCGCAACCGCGTCCACCTGGCCCGGCTGCTGCGCCGCGGCGCCAACCTCATCCTGCTGGACGAGCCGACCAACGATCTGGACGTGAACTCGATCCGGGCGCTGGAGGAGGCGATGGAGCACTTCGCCGGCTGCGCCGTCGTCGTCTCCCACGACCGCTGGTTCCTGGACCGCGTCGCGACCCACATCCTCGCCTTCGAGGGCGAGAGCGCGGCGCACTGGTTCCCCGGCAACTACTCGGGCTACCTCGAGGACTTCCGGCGCCGCAAGGGGGCGGAGGCCGACCGGCCCCACCGCATCAAGTACCGCAAGCTCGGCCGTTAGGGCCTACTTCCGGCCGACCAGGTCGTCGACCGAGTCGCTCTCGACGTTGAGGTCGGCGAAGAGCCAGGAGGAGAGGTACCGCTCGGAGCAGGAGGGGATGATCGCCACGATCATCTTGCCTTTGTTCTCCGGCCGCTTCGAGACCTCGAGCGCGGCCCAGACGGCGGCGCCGGAGGAGATGCCGATCGGAATGCCGTCGGTGCGGTTGACCTCCTTGCTGACGGGGCCGGCGTCCTCCTCCTTCACCCGGATGACCTCGTCGTAGATCTTGGTGTTGAGGATGGCCGGGATGAAGCCCGCGCCCAGGCCCTGCAGCTTGTGGGGGCCGGGCTGGCCGCCGGAAAGGACGGCGGAGCCCGCGGGCTCGAGGGCGATGATCTTGAGGGAGGGCTTGCGCGGCTTCAGCACCTCGCCGACGCCGGTGATGGTCCCGCCGGTGCCGATCCCCGAGATGATGATGTCGACCTTGCCGTCGGTGTCCCGCCAGATCTCCTCGGCGGTGGTGCGGCGGTGGATCTCCGGATTGGCCGGATTGGAGAACTGCTGCAGGATGACGCTGTTGGGGATCTTGGACTGAAGCTCCTCCGCCTTGGCGATGGCCCCCTTCATGCCCTTGGGCCCCTCGGTCAGGACCAGGCGGGCGCCGAGCACCTTGAGGATCTTGCGGCGCTCGAGCGACATGGTCTCGGGCATGGTGAGAATGAGCTTGAGCCCGCGGGCGGCGGCGGCGAAGGCGAGGGCGATGCCGGTGTTGCCGCTGGTGGGCTCGATCAGGACGGTGTCCTGGTTGATCTTCCCGCTCTTGAGCGCGTCGGCGATCATGGCGTTGCCGATCCGGTCCTTGACGCTGGAGAGCGGGTTGAAGAATTCCAGCTTGAGCAGGATGTCGGCCTGGGCCCCGTGGGCCTTGGCGGTGCGGTTCAGACGCACCAGGGGCGTGTTGCCGATCGTCTCGGTGATGTCGTTGTAGATGCGGGCCATGGTTGGGAAAGGCTAGGACAGGGCGGAACGGACTTCAAGGGCGGCGCTCACTTCGCTGTCCCCCAGCGCCGGTGGAGCATCCGCTCCCAGGGGGAGAAGAGGATCTTGTCGGCCAGCAGTCCGATGACCAGAAGCACGAGCATGACGCCGATCACCTGGTCCATGGCGTTGAGCTCGCGGCCGTAGTGCAGCAGCTGGCCCAGGCCGAAGCCGCTGAGGATGGTGACGAAGATCTCGGCCGCCATCAGCGAGCGCCAGGCGAAGGCCCAGCCCTGCTTCATCCCGCCGACGACGTAGGGCAGCGCGGCGGGCAGGATCACCCGCAGCCAGGTGTGCAGGCCGCGCGAGCCCATGGTGCGGGCGGCCCGGTCGTAGATCGGCGGCAGGTTCCGCACGCCGCCCTCGGTCGCGATGATGACGGACCAGACCGTCCCCATCACGACCACGAAGAACATCGCCGCCTCCGTCTGGCCGAACCAGAGCAGGGAGAGGGGCACCCAGCAGACGCTGGGCAGGGTCTGGAGCCCGAGGGCCAGCAGGCCGACCGTGTCGCGGAGGACGCGGAAGCGGGCCGTGAGCAGGCCGGCGGGCAGCCCGATGGCGAGCCCGACGGCGTAGCCGAAGAGCAGCCGGCGGAGGGTGACGACCACGGCGGCGCCGAGCGTCCCGTCCCGGGCCGCGCCCCAGAGGTACCGGCCCACCGCCACGGGGGAGGGGAGCACCACCTCCGACCAGAGGTGGGCGGTGCAGAGCGCCTGCCAGAGCAGGACCAGACCGGCGAAGAAGGCGACGGCCTTGAGGGTGCGCTTCATTCCGCGGCCTCCTTGCCCTTGGCGTAGTTCTTCAGGGCGGCGGTGATGATGGTGGCGTGGCGGGCGAGCTCGACGCTGTTGATGTCGCGGGGCCGGGGCAGGTCGATGCGGTACTCCTGCTGGATCCGGCCCGGATGGGGGGAGAAGAGGACGACCCGGTCGCCCAGGCAGACGGCCTCGCGCACGTTGTGGGTCACGAAGAGGATGGTCTTCTTGCGCTCCTGCCAGATGCGCTGCAGGTCGCCGTAGAGCTGCTCGCGGGTCAGCGCGTCGAGCGCGGCGAAGGGCTCGTCCATCAGCAGCACCCGGGGGTTGGGGGCGAGCGCGCGGGCCAGGGCGACCCGCTGCTTCATCCCGCCCGAGAGCTGGTGGACGAAGGACTTCTGGAACTGCTCCAGCCCGACCAGCCGGAGGTAGAACTCCGCCACCTCCTTGCGCTCCTCGCGCTTCAGCCCCGGCTTGAGCTTGAGGCCGAAGAGCACGTTGCTGCGCACGTTGAGCCAGGGGAAGAGGGCGGACTCCTGGAACATCATCATGCGGTCGCGGCCGGGCGCTACCACCGGGGCGCCGTCGGCCACCACCTTGCCGCCGTCGGCCTGGTCGAGGCCCGCGACGATGTTGAGCAGGGTGGACTTCCCGCAGCCGCTGGGCCCGAGCAGGCAGACGAATTCGCCCTCGGCGACGTTGAGGGAGACGCGGTCGAGCGCCTGGACCGTGCCCGCGGGCCCGCGGAAGCTCTTGCTCACCTCCTGGACGGAGAGCTTCGCCGGGGCGACGTTGGTCAGTTCACTCTGGATGGTCATCGTCAAGGGCGGCCGCTGAACATCCGATCCAGCGGGACGGTGCGGCGGAGCAGGCCGGCGGCCTGGGCGTCGGCCACCAGGGCGGCGAAGCGTTTCTCCGGCACCCGGTCGGCGAAGCGCAGGCGCTGCCACGAGCTCGCGACCAGGGCGGCGGGCATCTCCCGCCGGGTGGCGGCGGCCAGCCCCTTCCGGACCAGGTCCTGGGCCTCGGCGGGGTGGGAGTTGATCCAGGCGGTCAGCTCGTCATGGGCCGCCACGAACTTGCGGGCCAGCTCGGGGCGCTCGCGCAGCAGCTTCACGGAGGCGACCAGCACGGTGGTGATGGCGTCGCTCTGCTCGAGATAGACCTTGCCGCCCGCCTGGCTGACGAGCCGCGAGACCCAGGGCTCGACCGTCCAGACCGCGTCGATCTGACGGCGCTGGAAAAGCCCGAGCTGGTCGGGATTGTCGGTCGGGATCACCAGGACGTCGCCGCCGGTCAGGGTGACGCGGAAGCCCTGCCGCTTGAGCCAGGCCCGGGCGGCGATGTCCTGGGTGTTGCCCAGCTGCGGGGTGGCGACCTTCTTGCCCCTGAAGTCCGCCGGCTTGGAGATGCTTCCGTCGGCCGGTACCACCAGGGCGGCGCCGCCTTCGGCGGCCCCGGCCAGCACGCGGATCTCGTCGCCGCCCGAGCGGATGTAGGCGTTCAGGGCGGGATTCGGGCCGACGTAGGTCAGATCGATGCTGCCGGCGAAGATCGCCTCCATCGCGCCGGGTCCGGCGTTGAAGGGGTACCATTCGACGGTTACGCCCGGCCCGAGCCGCTGCTCGAACCAGCCCCGGTGCTCGCGGGTGGTCTCCGCGCCGATCAGGCCTTGGGCGTGGGTGATGTTGGGGAAGTAGCCGACCCGGAGGGTATTCGGCGCCGCCTGGAGCGAGGCGGCCAGCGTGAGCGCGAGCGCGGAGAGAAGAAATGGACGCATGGGAGGGATGGACGGCGGCCCGGTGGGCGCGGCCCTAGATGGTGTAGTCGCCGAGGAGCTGATGGAGCACGCCCTCGGTCGGAGAGATGCGAGTTTTAGAGGAACGGCTGGCCAGTTGCCGGGCAAGCCGCGCCGGCACCCGCATCGCGGGTGCGGCATCGGAGGAGAAGGGAAGCGGCACGCCGTCCCGCCGCATCTTGCGCAGCGAGACTTCGACGACGTCCGCGAGGGAATAGCGGTCGAGAATACCCGCGATGGCGTTGCGGACATCGAGCATGAGCATGCGCAGCCCGCAGTGCGCCTCGTCGGGGCAGGTACACTTTTCGTAGGCGGTCTGGCTGACGCAGCAGATCGGGGCGAGGGGGCCGTCGATCAGCCGCACGATCTGCCCGATCTTGATCTCGGACGCCGGCTTGGCCAGGCGGTAGCCGCCGAACTTGCCGCGGGCGCTGCTGACGTAGCCGGCCTCCTTCAGGGTCTGCAGGATCTGCTCGAGGAACTTGACCGGCAGCTGTTCGCATTCGGCCAGCTCCGACGCCTGCACGAGGTCACGCCTGGCCTCGGCGGCGAAGCCGAGGTTGATCAGCGAACGGAGGGCGTATTCGCCCCGTTTGGAGACCTTCATGAAGGGGAGGGCGTCTAATCTATAGTGAATCAGTATGGCTTCAACGACCAAATCCGGGTCCGCGCGCTATTCTTGGCTTTCCGGTCTAGAAGGAGAGCTGGACGCGGCTGTCGATCGCCTTCTCGTCGTGCCTGAGAACCTGCGGGGTCGAGGCGTTGGCCGCGGTCACATGGAAGCGGGTGTCGTAGAAGTCCGTCGTGATGCGGACCGCCCTGTTCAGGTACCAGCTGAGGCCGGCGCCCACGGCGGTCGCCTCGTTGGCGGTAGTGGCGGGCGAAGCCAGCGGGGAGCTGCCCGCGAAGGCTCTCGGATCGATCTTGAGCTGCTCCCAGCGGGCCGCGACCTGCCAGGCGCCCCAGGTGCCGTTGGCCCAGCTGAAGGGGTGGGCGGGGGTGACCCCGGCATAGGAGGCGTCCTCTCCGGTGAGGACCCAGCTCCCGGCAATCGACCCGGCCCGGTTGATGAGCTGGGTCTTGGCCGGGGACGCGGTCGCGCTCGGCGCGTTCGGCCGGAGGTTGACCGCCGAGGCCACGTATTCGCCAAGGAAGCCGAAGGGCCCGGCGTAGTAGTAGGCCTGCGGCGAGAAGCGCCAGACCTCGCCGTCGGCGTACACCGCGCCGCCGTAGCTGAAGAAGGTCTGCTGCCCGTCGGACTTGTAGCCGGAGGTCACGGCCGAATGCGTCTTCTCCCGGCCTTCGCTGGCGGCGACCCCGAAGCCGAGGCCCTGGAGCGGCGAGTCCTTCCGGTTGATGAAGGGCGTGAGGAAGAGCCGGCCGACGACATCCTTGTCGTTGTCGAAGTCCGAATTGCCCGAGCTGCTCAGGGCGTCGGGGGTGCCATTGAAGAGGCCGAGGGAATAGGAGAGCGCGCCATTCTCGAGCGAGCCCTGGATCTGGGCGCCCACGTCGCGGTTGGGCTCGAGGTCGGTGACCAGCGAGCGCTCGGTGAAGAAGGTGTAGGAGTCGCTTTGCAGCTCCTCCAGGCCGAGCGGGGTCTTGTACTTGCCGAACTTGAACTGGAGGGCGCGGGTCGGGGCGATCGTCAGGTTGGCGTCGAGGATCGAGACGGTTGTGGCGGCCCCGCCGCTGCCGTTGCCGAACTCGGGGACGAACTGGTAGGAGTAGATCTGGTTGAGCTTGCCGTCGACGATGATGCGGGCGCGGCGGAGAAAGAACCCGTTGTTGGCCACGCCTCCCCCGTCCTGGAGGAACTCGCGGGAGTCGAACTGGACGAGGGAGCCGAGGTGCAGCGAGCTGCCCCCGTCGGGGCTGGCGACACCCAGGCCGGTTTCTCCGACGCTCACCTTGGGCAGGGCCTTGGCGGCCGCGGCGGAATTGGCGTCGGCGATCTCCTGTTTGCGGGCGAGAAGGTTGACCTTGTCCTGCAGCGCCTGGATCTGGGCCTGCAAGGCCTTGATTTCGGCGGCGTCGTCGGCCCGCGACGCGGGCGCGATGGCGAGGAGGGAAAGCGCCGCGAGGGCGATTCGATTGCGGTGATGCGGTTTCATTGTATGATCAATCTACATTGAAATAGTATGGATTAAGGCAAGCCGGTTCCTTCGTGTTATCCTTAGTCATTGATCTCTAGCGGCTTAAAATCACAATCCCCGGGCCCTTAGACGCTCAAGCGGAGCCCATCATACGCGAATTTGACCGAGGCCGGCAGTTTGGCCTCCGCCGGACCGTGGTCCGTCGAATGGGTCATGTGCGTGAGATAGGTCCGGGGGGAGCCGATCTGGCCGGCCGCCTCGATCGCCTCGGGGATGCTCATATGGGAGGCGTGCGGATCGGGCCGCAGCCCGTCGAGGACCACCACCTCCGCGCCCCGAGCCAGGTCCATCGCCTCGCGGGGCACCCGCTTGCAGTCCGTGTAGTAGACAAACCGGCGGCCGCTGCTGCGCTCGGTGAAGACCAGCCCGAGCGCATTGAGCCCCCCGTGGGGCAGCAGGGTCGAGCGGATCGTGCCCTGCGGCAGCTCCAGCTCGGGCGGAAGCACCTTGAGGTTGAAGGCGGGATAGCCCCTTACCACCGGCCGGTCCAGGATGGCATAGGGATAGATCGCCAGCACCCGGGAGATGCCCTCGTCGGTGGAATAGACCTCCAGGGCCTTTCCTCCGGCCGCGTCGCAGAAGCGCCGCAGGTCATCCATTCCCACGATATGGTCGGAATGGCCGTGGGTGAGGATGAACAGGTCGATTGTCCGGATGCCATTGTCCAGGCACTGCAGGCGGAATTCGGGGGCGGCGTCCACCTGGACATGCAGGCCGTCCATCACCACGTGGATGGAGGTTCGCGTGCGCTTGTTGCGCGGATCGGACGAGGTGCAGACGGCGCAGTCGCAGCCGATCATCGGCACGCCTTGGGAGGTCCCGGTGCCGAGAAAGATCACGTCCATAGCCCCCCAAGAAAGGGGTTATGGCGGCGGAGTCACGCCTGCACCGGCTTTTCTTCCCGGACGGACGGAGGATTCAGGGCGCCGAATCCTTGCCGGCGGCAGCGTCCTCGTCCGCGCGCTGGGTGATCAGCTGGCTCAGCTTGTCCTGAAAAAGCCCCCCATAGCCGCCGCTGTTGAAGTCTGCGGTGGCTAGCAGCTCCCGCTGGGCGGGAGAGAGGATGTTCCCGGCCTGGCTCATGATCGCGTTCCAGGCAGCCGCCGTATCAAGCGGGTTCGAATCCGGGGCGACGGCGGCGGAGGAGATTCCCTGGAGCTGCGTGATCTGGGCCGGCGCGAGCGGTTCGCCGCCCAGCGCCGCGGTGCCGGCCAGATTTCCCAGCACATCCTGATAGATCACGTTTCGCAGGTATTGGCTCCGCTGCCTGGAGAAGCCGGGGCCGAACAGGGCGGCCTGCGCGTCGCGGTAGCTGCCGAGGATTTGCTCCTGCATCTGCCGGATCACCGGATCGGCGGAGGAGATGCCCCGCTGCTGCTCGATCGCGCGCAGGTCGAGCATGGCCGCTTGGCGCTTCACCTCGATATCCAGAAACTGCCGGATTTGATCGGGCGATAGCTTCTGGGCTGAGAAGAACGCCCGGTAGCGGATGGAGGTTCGGGCGCGGACTCCGGCCAGGTAGAGATTTTGGAACGCAGGATCGTTCTGCAGCCGCTGAAAAAAGGCGGTTGCCGGTGGGGCGGCGTCCGCCGGGCGGGATCCGGGCGCCGGCGCCGCGACCTTCTGCCGGACCGCTGCTTCCTGTCCCGCGGCGGCCGCGAGCCGCGCGTCGGTTTCGGCCCGCGCCGCCCGCGCCGCCTCGGCCCGGCTGCGCCAGGCCCAGGCAAGCGCCGCTGCGACCGCCGCCACCAGCAGCGCGAAAACCGGAAGCTGGCGCCGGAAAGTCATTGCAGCGCCCGGTTCGCCTCATCCTCGGCCTGCAAATCCTGGAGAGCGGCCCGCTGCATGGGGCTGAGGACCTCCCGTGTCTCCGCCAGCAGGGAAGGCCAGTCGGTCTGGCCCTTTTGGGAATGGTTCTGATAGAGCGCCGCCATTTTCCGGAATTGTTCCTGGGTCAGCGGCGCGTCGGTCGGCGCCAGCGTCGCGACCAGGCTCGCCGCAGCCTCCCGCGCCTGGACGCTCGCGGCGTAGGCGCGGTAGCGGGCGTACCCGGCATCGCCCAGCAGCTGGCGGATGGCGGCATTGGCCTGAGGCACCGTGAGCGCGTCGTCGATCCGCAGCTGGATTTGGCCGCCGGGAATCATCCGTCCCATGCTGTGGCCCGCCCGCAGGTAGGATTCCAGCTGCCCGGTCTGCTGCGCACTCAGCCCGAGCTCCCGGAAGAGCTGGCCATACCTCGCCCGGTTCTGGGCGTCGACGAAGGCCCGCAGGGCGTCACGGACGTCGGGATGGCGGCTCAGGAAAGCGTCGCCGCGGACGCGGGCCTCGCTGGACGAAACGGCAGCCGGGCGCGGAGGCCCCGGCCGCGGCGCGAGGTTGGGGGCGATCTGCCGCCCGTCCGCCCGCAGCTGGGCCGAGGCGGCGGCCAGGTGTGCCCGGGCCTCCGCCAGGAGGGTCTCCTGCCGCCGCGCTTGCAGATTCTCGTGCGCCGCGGCGGCGACCGCGGCGGCCATCACCGCGATGGTCAGCGCAGCGGGAGAGGCGAGCAGTCCGAGGAGAGAGGCGCCGACCGCGGCGGAGCCGGCGGCGGTCGCCCCGCCGGCCAGCGCCGCGTTGGTCACCGCGGTGACGAGGCCGGCGGGAACCGCGCCGACCGCGTTCTCAGCCAGGACGATTTCCAGCGCGGCCGCGGTCGAAGCCACCCCCCGGCGCTGCAGGATTGTCCGCAGCTGCTCCAGGGCCCGGTTGGTGCGCATGCGGGCGGCGTCCTCCGAGAGCTGGAGCGCGGCGCCGATCTCGGCGTAGCGGCGGCGGTTGACGAAACGCAGCAGGACGACCTGGCGGTCGCTTTCGGGCAGCGCGTCGATCGCCTCGTCCAGGGCGGGCGAGAGGCGGCTCCAGTCGGCGCCGGCGCCGGAGGAAGTGTCGTGTTCGGCCATGGCGTGGGCCTCCCTTTCGCGGTGTTTGCGGCGTTGCTCGGCCCGGACGGTGTTGGCCGCCTCGGCCTTGGCGGCGGTGTAGAGCCAGCCGGTGAGGAAGGGGTGGCCGGTGAGGGCGGGGGCCTTCCGGGCCAGGGCGACGAAGACCTTCTGGGCCACGTCCTGGGCGAGGTGGGCGTCGCCCCCGACGCGCCGCAGCGCGGCGGAATAGACCCCGTCCAGGTGGCGGTGGACGATTTCGACGAAGGCCGGCTCCGACCGGTCGCGGACGTAGCGGAGCAGCAGCTCGGTATCGTCGTTCATCGGAGTACTTCCAGGCTGCCGCGGCCGCAGGCTCCGAACAAAGAAAAAGGCGCCCCCTCGCGGGAGCGCCTTTGAATTCTTTCGGAACGGTCCGGACTCAGTAGTCCATCCCGCCCATGCCGCCGGGGCCGCCATGACCGCCGCCCGCCGGAGCTTCCTTCTTCTCCGGGATCTCGGTGATCATGCACTCGGTGGTCAGGAGCAGGCCGGCGATGGACGAGGCGTTCTGCAGCGCGGTGCGCGTGACCTTGGTCGGGTCGACGACGCCGGCCTTGACCAGGTCCTCGTACTTGTCGGTCGCGACGTTGTAGCCGTAGTTGCCCTTGCCCTCGAGCACGGCCTTGACGACCACGCCGCCGTCGACGCCCGCGTTGGAGCAGAGCTGCTTCAGCGGGTGCTCGATGGCGCGGCGCACGATCTGCGCGCCGATGGCCTCGTCGCCCTCGAGCTTGACAGCCTCGATGGCCTTCGCGGTGCGGAGCAGCGAGACGCCGCCGCCGGCCACGATGCCTTCCTCGACCGCCGCGCGGGTGGCGTGGAGGGCGTCCTCGACGCGGGCCTTCTTCTCCTTCATCTCGGCCTCGGTCGCGGCGCCGACGTTGATCACGGCCACGCCGCCCGCCAGCTTGGCGAGGCGCTCCTGGAGCTTCTCGCGGTCGTAGTCGGACGTCGTCTCGTCGATCTGGCGGCGGATCTGCTTGACCCGGCCCTGGATGTCGGAGGACTTGCCGGCCCCCTCGACGATGGTGGTGTTCTCCTTGTCGACCGTGATCCGCTTGGCGCGGCCCAGGTCGGACACGGTGACGTTCTCGAGCTTGATGCCGAGGTCCTCGGTCAGGCACTTGCCGCCGGTGAGGATCGCGATGTCCTCCAGCATGGCCTTGCGGCGGTCGCCGAAGCCGGGGGCCTTGACGGCGCAGACGTTGAGGGTGCCGCGGATCTTGTTCACCACCAGGGCGGCGAGGGCCTCGCCCTCGACCTCCTCGGCGATGATCAGGAGGGGCTTGCCGCCCTTGGCCACGGTCTGCAGCAGCGGCAGGAGGTCCTGCAGGCTGGAGATCTTCTTCTCGTGGATCAGGACGTAGGCGTCCTCGAGGACGACCTCCATGCTCTCGGCGCTGGTGACGAAGTAGGGCGAGAGGTAGCCCTTGTCGAACTGCATGCCCTCGACGACGTCGAGGGTGGTCTCGATCGACTTGGCCTCCTCGACGGTGATGGTGCCGTCCTTGCCCACCTTGTCCATGGCGTCGGCGATGATGTTGCCGATGGTGTCATCCCAGTTGGCGGAGACGGTCGCGACCTGGCGGATCTCCTCACGGTCGGAGACCTTCTTGGAAATCTTGGCGAGCTCGCCGACGGCGGCCTCGACGGCCTTGTCGATGCCGCGCTTGAGGAAGATCGGGTTCGAGCCGGCGGTGACGTTCTTGAGGCCTTCCTTGTAGATGGCCTCGGCGAGCACGGTGGCGGTCGTGGTGCCGTCGCCCGCGGCGTCGGAGGTCTTGGAGGCGACTTCCTTCACCATCTGGGCGCCCATGTTCTCGTAGGGATCCGGCAGCTCGACTTCCTTGGCGACGGTCACGCCGTCCTTGGTGACGGTCGGCGAGCCGAATTTCTTGTCGATGACGAC
>DASZWO010000014.1:0-31635 GCA_035546595.1 Opitutaceae bacterium | reverse complement strand
ACCGGCTGCGAAGCGGGCTTGACGCTGGGGACGAAATCCTAAGCGTTGTCCTTCCGCTGCAACGCCCTCATCGTCTAGCGGCTAGGACGGGGCCCTCTCAAGGCCCAAACAGGGGTTCGATTCCCCTTGAGGGCGCCAGCGTACTGATTGGGGATAAATAATTTGCCTCCAAGAGGGGCGCAGATTTGTCGGTTGGCGTGGCAAATCGGGCGTGATCGAGTGCTGACAAGCTCATCGGGATGCCGCAGGGAGCCGCCTGCAAGCTGAACAGGCGGGTCGTCTGAATTAAATGAGTGCACTCATTTATTGGTCGACACTGCGGCAAAATATGAGTGTACTCATGTTCATGAGGGCACAACGGCCATTGCGTGCGGAGAACAAGGAGAAGACCCGCAAGGCGATCCTCCGGGCGGCGATCGAGCTATTCGCGAAACAGGGCTTTTATGCCACCACGACGAAGGCCATCGCGCGCAAGGCCGGGATCGCCGAAGGGACGCTGTTTAACTATTTTCCGACCAAGGAAGACCTGGCGCTCTACTTCTTCGAAGAGGAGCAAAACGCGGTCATCGCCTGGTACGGTGGCGACAAGCAGATCAAGAGAGCTCCACTGCCCGAAAAGTTATTCGCGATAGTCCAGCACTTCCTCGACCGCCTGGCGCCCTACGAGGAATTCATCGGAGCCGTGTACCTGCGGGCGCTCTCGCCGACATCCAAGCTCAACCCGGTCAGCCTGCCGACGCAGGAGCGGAATCTGCGCTATCTGAAGTTCATACGGAGTATTCTCGAGGAAGCGGAGGCGGCCGAAGAAATTCCAAAGGTGGGCGATTTCGGCGCCTATTCATTCGGCCTGTTCCATCTGGCCATGATCACCTACTGGCTCCAGGATCGGTCCAAAGGAAAGGAAGCGACATTGGCCATGCTTGATCGGTGCCTGAAGGTCGCCACGCATGTGCTGAAAAAAGGGAGCTGGGACTGGTGACGAAACCCAACGCAAACGACGGGGCGGTGCGTCGCGGTTATCGGCTCGGGCGGCTCGGCCTGAGCGTCGTGGGGAGTTACATCGGCTACCAGGCGCAAAATCTCTGGCTGGGCGAGCAGGGGCGTGCGGCGCGCGAGGCCCGAATGCGGCAACGCGCCTCGCGCCGTGTGCGCGAGGAGCTGGGCGAACTCAAAGGAGCGGCAATGAAGCTGGGGCAGCTGCTGAGCTTGCAGGGCCAGACGCTGCCCGAGGAGGTGGTGCGTGAACTTGCGCAATTGCAGATGCGGGCACCGGCGATGCACCCGAGCCTCGCGCGTGCCCAATTCAAGGGGTCGATGGGCGCCTTCCCTGAGGAAGTGTATCGCGAATTCGAGGCGGAGCCATTCGCCGCCGCCTCGCTCGGCCAGGTCCATCGCGCGGTCACCAAAGACGGCGCGAAGGTCGCGGTGAAAATCCAATATCCCGCCATCCGCGCCGCGATCGAGAACGATTTCAAATTGCTGCGCTCGGCTGTGCTGCCCGGCCGGATTACGGGTTATATCCCGACGGCCCTGATCGAGGAGCTTCGCCGAGGCATCCTGGAGGAGACCGACTATCGCCAGGAGGCGGCCAATTTGGAGCTGTTCCGCCGGGGCCTGAGCCGGCTGGAGTACCTGACCATTCCCGCCCTGTATCCGGAGTTGTCGTCCGACCGGGTGATCACCATGTCGCATGTCGAAGGGGGGTCCTTCGACGAATTCCTTCGGCGAAAGCCGCCGCAGGCGCTGCGGGACCTGGTGGGGAGCCGAATCATCGAGATGTACCACGCGCAGCTGCAGTGGCTTAAAGCCGTGCATACCGATCATCATCCGGGAAACTATTTGTTTCATCCCGACGGTCGGATCGGCCTCGTGGATTTTGGCTGCGTCAAGCGGATCGATTTGACGCCGATCGTCGAGGCCTACCGGCAGCGCTCGTGGCGGGAAAGCGCGGAGAGCGAGCGCCGCTTCCTGGCACTTATTTTCGTTGCGCGAGTGGCCGGGGCCCGTGCCCGCAAGTTAATTCCGATCATAGATACGCAGGCGGACATCCTATTTCCGCGTGGTGCGTCCCCAATAACGGACTATCGCAATCCGAAAATCTGGGAGACCCTTCGCGGCACGAGCGAATTCGCATTGCGCAACAAGCTCATCGCGCCGGATTTCGCATTCCTGACCCGCGCCGATCTCGGACTCTATCATCTTCTGCACCGGCTCGGGGCCCGGGTGAACATCAACGAAATCTGGCAGGCTGCGAGCCGTTCTCAGCCTAAAGCATAAATGTCATAAATAGCATAGCAAGCGATCGGGGACGGCATGACCTTGACACGCCACCACCATGGTGTCATTTTTGACACCGTGATAAGGGCGGTCATTGACACCAACATTCTTGTCGCAGGTCTGCGTTCTCGAAAGGGGGCGTCCAATCGGGTGATCGCCGCCGCTGCTAGAAAACGTTTTGTCCCTTATTTATCTGTTCCCCTGTTCTTTGAATACCTCGATGTCCTGAGCCGGCCCGGTATGGTATCGCTACCGGCCAAGAAGATTGAGGAGTTCTGCCTTTCGTTTGTCACCATTTCGCATCTGCAAGAGATCTATTTTCTCTGGCGGCCCTTGCTGCCAGATCCCAAAGACGACATGATTCTCGAACTGGCCGTTGCCGGCCAAGCTTCCCACATCATAACTTTCAATTCGGGCGATTTCCGTCCGGCTGCCGCATTCGGCATCCGGACGGCGAGCCCGGCAGCATTCCTCTCCCTCATATGAGCGCCATCACCCTCAGATTGCCCAATTCGGTCCACGGCCAGGCAAAGCAGCTTGCCGCAGCCGACGGAGCGTCCGTCAACAACTTCATTGTGTCCGCAGTGGCCGAAAAGATCGCTGCCCGCCGTACCGTTGGCTGGCTCAAGCAACAGGCCGGCGCCAACGGCTCGCCGGAAAAGTTGCTCGCCATTTTGGCTGAAGCGCCTGATGTCCCGCCGATGCCGGGGGACGAGCTGCCTCCGGCTCCGCGCAAACGGCGCAAGTAGACTTGGCGCCGATTTGCCAGAAAACGTGTCATTGGCTTCTTCTCGCCGCAGCTGGATGCACCTCCTTTCACGTTTCAAGTCATTCACAACCGACCTAAGGCGCGCTTAACGAAGCTTGTTCTGCTCTTGGAAGCCGAGCGGTTCGATTCCCCTTGAGGGCGCCAATTGGTGCTCAGGCACTTACAAGAGCCTAGCTGGGACCTTATTAACTTTGGTTAAGGAGTGGAGGAAAGTCGCTCCAAAATTGCTGGCGGAAAAAGCCGGCAGCAAGAGTACTGGGCGCCGGGCGAGATTGGGTCGCCTCGCTTCGGCCCGGCGCCATTTGTCAGGTCCGCCGCGATTTGTACCGGCGAACGGCATCATCGCCTGTGGACTGCCTCTTAGCATAGGTGCGTTTATCGCCCGTGGCCTGCAGGTTCTGTTCTTCCCTCACAATTGGTTCAATGGCGGCAGGCTCTGTTTCCGGGTACTTGGCCGAACCCCGTCGCTCGGCATCACCGCGAATGAAGGCGTCCGCCGGGACTCCAAACCGTTCGCACAACTCCCTGATGTGGTCGGTCGTGAGGCTGCGCTCGCCCTTCAGGATCCGGTAGGCGACAGAGCGATCCAACTCGCCGGGGATGCGCCGCGCCGCCCCGAGCTACAGGCCCCGCTGTCCCGGCGGGACGGCGGCGATGCGCGCTCCCAGCGCCAGCGACCGGCGGTCCTCGTCGCGGAGCCCGGTCTCCGCGGAGAGGAATGCCAAGAGCGCCCCGGGCGCCGCTCGGGTCCACCGCTCGGCGATGTTCTGCAGGGTCGCGTCCCGGGCCGCGTCATCGCTGATCCCGGCCGCCCACTCGATGGAGACCCGGGGCCGCCTCTCCGGCAATTCTGGGAGCATCGCCAGGGCCACGGCGCCCGGGTCCAAATCCGGCTCCGGCGGAAGCCCCGCCAGCCAGTCCGAGGCGGAGGCCGCGTCGCGGGCCACCCACTTGGGCAGGGCGCTGGCCAGCGCGAGCGAGCGGCTCGGTCCGCGGGGGAGGCCGTAGGCGTACGCCGCCAGCCCCGCGGGATCCGCGTCCGACCAGGGTTCGATCGCTGCGTCGGAGAGGGGCGCATTGGCCGCCATGTTCGCGTGAAAACGCGGAGCCTGCCGCGGCGCGGGCCGCGCCAGAGCGGGGTGGAGAGGCGCCTGCGGCGCGGGCCGGATGCGCGCCGCCGGGTGGCGGCGCCCTCGGCTCAGGCAGATCGCGCCGGCGGCCGCCGCCAGCAGGATGCCTCCCCAGCGAAGCCCCCGGCCGCTCATGGCGCCGCCCCGGCGGGCACCTCGATCTTCAGCGTGAGGGTCGAGGATCCGGCATCGGTGTCGACATACACCTGCTTGACGACCTCCCCGCGCTGGCCCGAAAGGTGGACGAGGGCGCGAAGCGGGGAAGTCCCGCCCGGCGGTATGGTCAGCGGCGAGGCGGGAAACCAGGCCTCCGTGCATCGGCAGGAGCTCGAAATCCCCTGCACCACGATCGGCCGGGCGGTGGGGTTTCGGGCGGTGAAGACGAAGTCCGCCTGGTCCTGGCCGGGGGAGGCCCGGCTCACCGCCTCCGTCCGGTCCCAGGCCAGGCCGGCGGCGTCGGGCGCGGCCGGCGCGGGCGCCGCGGCGGCCGCGAGCAGGCCGACGGCCAGGAGGGCGAGCGCTTTAATAGCTCGGCCAGCCATTGACCCAGGACAGATCATTGATGAAGAGCACGGTGGCGTAGCTGTTCTGGCTGTCCAGCTCGTGGCGGGCGCACACCCAGCCGCTCCCGTCGTTGAGGATGCTCTCGCCGCCGGGGGCGATGTAACGGCTGCCGCCCGCGTCCAGGGTCGTGCCGCCGCCGCTCAGCATGCTCACCCCATTCTTGTCGAGATAGGGTCCGGTGATGGAGGCGGAGCGGCCGTAGACGATATGATAGGTGCTGGAGGCGCCGCTGCAGCAGGTGCCGACCGAGGCAAAGAGGTAGTAATAGCCGCCGTTGTAGACGATCTGGGAATTCTCGATGCCCTGGCTGTTGTACGCGATGCGGTAGACCGTGCCGGTCGGCTTGAAGGTGGAGGTGCTCAGGCGCGTCAGGTGGATGCCGTCGAACCAGGAGCCGAACGAGAGCCAGGGGCTGCCGGAGGAATCCAGGGCGAAGCAGGGATCGATCGCGTTGTAGCCGGTCGACGAATTCGAGGTGATGATGGCCCCCTGGTCGGTCCAGTTCCCGGTGGCGATGCTGGTGGCGGTGGTGAGGCCGATGGCGGAGGTCTGCGAGCCGAAGGTGGAGACGGCGTAGTAGCACAGGGCGTGGCCCTTGTAGTCGACCAGCGACGGGGCCCAGGTCCAGGTGGAGTTGCCGTTGTAGGCCTTCCACCAGGCCAGGCCGCCCTGGTAGATCGGCGTCGCGGTGTTCCAGGCGTGGCCGTTGCTCGACCATTCCATCCCGATGCCGGCTCCCCAGGTGCGCGCGATCCACCAGGTGCTGCCTTCCTTGTAGATGGAGGGATCATGGGCGTTGAGGTCGCCGCTCAGGCTCCAGACGGAGGCCTGGAGCGGGGCGGCGAGGGGGAGGAGGAACGCGAGGCACAGCGCCCGCGGGAGGGGAATCGGTAGTTTCATGGGAGGAGGGGTCACCTCCACATGCGCAATCCGGCCGCCAACCCCGACTAGGGTTTTGACCTCAATTCCCTCCCGCTGGGCGGGTGGCGAGGGGCCGAGGCGCCGGTCCCGGCCCGTCAGCGGATCCGCGCGGCGTCTGCGGCCGCGCCGGGGCCGGCCCTTTCGGATTTCCCCGAAACGGCCGGGCGCTCGCGGGGTGCCGGCCGCTGCGGCGGTCAGCGCGCCAGCTGCGCCGAGGCCGCGCCGCGGCGGCGGGTCTCGAGGAAGGCCACGAGGTCGTTGAGCTCGGCCGGCTTGAGGGTCGCGCCGAAGGCGGGCATGTTGCCGCCGCCGTTCACGATCCGGATCATGATGTCGTTGGGCGTGAGCCGGTCCGCCACGTAGGTCAGGTCCGGCCCGCGGCGGCCGCCGTAGCGCTCGATCAGGTGGCAGTTGAGGCAGGCCCGGTCGTGGAAGAGCCGCGCTCCCTCCGCCACCGGCCCGCTCGTCGCGCCGACCACCGAGGCCGACAGCGGCTGGGCGGAGAAGTTCGGCGACCAGGGGGAGTCGGCGCCGGCGATCCAGAGCGAGCCGATCAGAAGCACGCTCAGGAGCACCACGCCGATGCACCAGGGCCGGCGGGTCCAGTGGCGCTCACCGGTGCTGCCCATCAGGGGGGCGAGCAGCAGGACGACCACGATCAGGATCGGGGCCAGGATCATGACGTAGCCCTCCACCCGAGGGGGGATGAGGGCGAGGACCGCGAAGTACCAGAGCAGGTACCAGTCGGGCCGGGGGTCGGCCTGGAGCAGGCTCGGGTCCGGCGGCTTTTCGATCGCGGGCGGGCCGAAGACGGCGGCGAGGACCACGATCACGATCAGCAGCAGGGTGCCGAAGACCATGTCGCGCCAGATCCCGTCGGGCCAGAACGGGACCCCGGTCTTCTCCAGCTCGGCGTGGTATTCCGCGCGGTAGGTCTTCGGGTCCACCGACTGTCCCGGCCGCGGGGGCTCGGAGATGCCGTGGCGCAGGACCAGCCAGAGGTGCAGGAAGATGAAGACGAAGAGCAGGCCCGGGACGATGAACACGTGGATGGCGAAGAAGCGGCTGAGCGTGGCCCCCCCGATGGTGGTCCCGCCCAGGATGAACTTGGCCAGCCAGTTTCCGATCAGCGGCACCCGCCCGGCCTGCTCCGCCGCCACCACCACCGACCAGGCGGCCGTCTGGTCCCAGCGCAGGAGCTGGCCGGTGAAGCCCATCACCAGGGTGAAGCCGAGCAGCAGCACCCCGGTGGACCAGTTCATCTCCCGGGGGTACTTGTAGGCGCCGAAGAGGAAGGTCTGGGCCATGTGCGCGCCGACCATCAGGACCATGGCCGAGGCGCCGTAGTAGTGGAGCCCCCGCACGAAGCTGCCGAAGGGCGCGTGGTCGGTGATGAACTTCAGCGTCTCGTAGGCCTGGCCGGCGGAGGGGACGTAGGAGAACGCCAGCGCGACCCCGGTGACCACCTGGATGACGAAGGCGAGCAGGGTCGCGCTGCCGAAGACGTACCACCATTTCGCGTCCCGCGGCACCAGGTGCTTCAGGCTGGGCCCGATCAGCGCGCTCAGCCCGAGGCGGTCGTCGAGCCAGGTCCAGGTCTGTTGGAGCAGCCGCTTCACAGGGCGGTGGTGATGGGGATGGACGAGGCCCGGATCTGCACCTCCTCGCCCACCACCCGGACGTCGTAGCGGAAGAGCGCCCGCGGCGGCGGGCCGGAGGCGACCTCGCCGTCCTCGTAGTAGACGCCGCCGTGGCAGGGGCAGAGGAAGATCTTGGCCCCGGGCATCCAGCGGACCGGGCAGCCGAGGTGGGTGCAGTGGACCGAGAACGCGATGAACTCCGTGGGGGCGACCCGCCGCAGCCAGGCGGCGGCCCGCGCGGTGACCCCGGCCCAGGGCAGCGGCGAGGGGTCGTCGAAGCTGACGCTGACCGTGTCGCCGATCTTGAAGTCCCCGAGCTTGCCCACCGGCCGCCAGGCGCTCGGCGCCCGGCGCGCCAGCGGCGCCACCACGAAGCCGATCAGCGGCACGCCCAGGATGGCGGCGCAGGCCCCGCCCAGCCCGACGATGAGGCGGGTGAGGAAGCGCCGCCGGTCGATCTCCTCAGTGCAGGCGTCCTCTTTCATTGCGAATGTCCTTGATCCAACCGGCCAGGGAGCTGGCGAACAGGCCCACCCCGACGACCAGCACCACCCGCGAGGCGATCAGCCCCCAGAGCAGGAAGGTGATGGCCAGCGCCAGGCCCGCCGGCCAGAAGGTCGGGCGCGGCAGGTGGGTGGCGTAGCGCTCCTGCGGCGTCTCGTGGGGCTCCTCCGGGTTCATGCGGCCTCCCCCGGCGGGGCGGACGGCGCCCGCTCCGCCGCCTCCCCGTACCAGCGCGCCAGCTCGACGAAGATCGCGCTGAGGTAGACCAGGCACATCGGCACCCACATCAGCAGCCCGCCGAGCTGGCGGTCGCGCTCCGGCCCCAGGGCCCAGCGGCGCCGCGCCAGCGCGAGGATCCCGACCGGGTCCGCCGGCGAGCGGAAGATCGGGCAGACCTCGGCCGGGGTCAGGGTGATGATGATCCCCAGGGCGGTGCAGGCCAGGCAGGCGCTGAACAGATAGCCGATGCCGCCGAGCGGGCCGATCCGGTCCCGCGGATCGGGCGCGGCGATCGGCCACCAGAAGGCCGCCCCCAGGAGCAGGAGGGAGGCGGATTGGACGGCGTGGACCCCGGCGCTGGCGGCCGCGGCGTCGCACAGGGCCGGCACGTGCCAGAACCACATCGAGCCGACCCCGGCGGTCCAGGCCACGGGCGCGCGCAGCAGCCCCCGGGCGGCCGCGGGCAGCCGGCAGCCGGCCGGCAGGCCCAGCACCAGCAGGACGGGCGCGACCAGGAGCAGGATCAGGTGCTGCGCCATGTGGGCGCTGAAGAGGTAGCGGCTGGCGAGGAGCGCGAGCGGCGAGACCAGGGCCAGCGCGGCCAGCGCGCAGCCGGCGAGGAACAGGACGGGGCGGCCGCGGCCGCGGAAGGCCAGGAGGTAGGCGCCGGCCGCGGCGGCCACGAGCGCCGCCATGGGATTCCAGGACCAGCCGGTGAGGAGGAGGCGCGCGGTGGTCATAGCAGGCGGGGCAGGACGTAGACCGTGGCGAGGACAAAGACCCAGACCGCGTCCACGAAGTGCCAGTAGAGTCCGATGGCGCCGAGGGGGGAGGCGCCCCTGCGCCGCAGCTCCCCGGAAAGGGAGAGCCCGAGCGCGATCAGGAGGGCGATCAGGCCCGCGCAGACGTGCAGCCCGTGGAACCCGGTCAGGATGTAGAAGCTGGACGAGAAGAGATTGGTTCCGAAGCCGATGCCGCGATGGAAGAGGCCGAGGTACTCCCGGCCCTGCCCGACGATGAAGACGAGGCCGAGCAGGATGGTGAGACCGAGCCAGGCCGCCATCCGCCGGCGCTGGCCGCGGCGCTCGGCGGCCTCCGAGCGCCAGAGGGTGAAGCTGCTCAGGAAAAGGCAGAGGGAGAAGGCCAGCGTCCGCCCCAGCTCGAGGCTGTTGCGCGAGTTGGGCCCCGCCGGCGGGGAGATGTTGAAGAAGACGAAGACCAGCAGGAGCACCCCGAAGAAGGCGGCCTCGGAGGCGATCAGGCACCAGACCGCCGCCCGGGTGTGGTCGGGGGCGACGATGTCCCCGGAGGGGGTCGGCGGATCGGGCCGCTCGGGATGGGCCAGGTCCCAGAGCGGCCGGCGGCCCCGCACCTCCGGCAGGCGCTCGAAGTTGTGGGCCGGGGGCGGCGAGGTGGTCGCCCATTCCAGCGTCCAGGCCTCCCAGGGGTTGTCGCCGGCGGGGCGGCCGCGCCGCAGGCTGCGGGCGATGTTCCAGAGCAGAACCAGCGAGGCCACGGCCATGACGCCGGCGCCGCAGGTGGAGAGGAGGTTCATCCAGTGCCAGCCGGGCAGGTCCGGGTAGGTGTAGACCCGCCGGGGCATGCCCATGAACCCGAGCACGTGCTGGATCATGAAGGTGGCGTTGAAGCCGACGACGAAGAGCCAGAAGCCGAGCCGGCCCAGGCGATCGTCCAGCATCCGCCCGGTGATCTTGGGGAACCAGTAGTGCAGCCCGGCCAGGAGGGCGAAGAAGATGCCGCCGACCGCGACGTAGTGGAAGTGGGCCACGAGGTAGTAGCTGTTCTTGGTCTGCCAATCGAGGGCCACCTCGGCGTGGGTCACCCCGCTGAGGCCCCCGATGGTGAACTGGATGAGGAAGGCGACGCAGTAGAGCAGGGGGACGTCCATCCGGATGCGCCCCCCGATCAGGGTCGCGCTCCAGTTCAGCACCTTCACCCCGGTCGGGATCGCGATCAGCATCGAGGCGATGGCGAAGAAGTTCTCGGCCGCGTGGCCCATCCCCACCGTGAACATGTGGTGCGCCCAGACCCCGAAGCTGAGGATGCCGATCGCGACCGAGGAGCTGGCGACGAAGCCGTAGCCGAAGATGGGCTTGCGGGCGAAGACCGGGATGATTTCCGAGACGATGCCGAAGGCGGGCAGGGCGAGGATGTAGACCTCCGGGTGCCCGAAGCCCCAGAAGATGTGCTGCCAGAGCACCGGCGAGCCCCCCTCGCGCGCCAGGAAGAAGTGGGTGCCCAGCCGCCGGTCCATCAGCAGCATGATCAGCCCCGCGTTCAGCACCGGCAGGGCCAGGATGACGATGAAGGCATTGACGAAGTTGATCCAGACGAAGAGGGGAAGGCGGCGCAGGGTCATCCCCGGGGCCCGCAGGCAGAGCACGGTGGTGATGAAGTTGATGCCGGTCGCGACCGAGCCGATGCCGAGCGCGAGCAGCGCCACGATCCAGTAGTCCACCCCCAGGCTGGGGGTGTAGGGCGTCTCGCTCAGCGGGGCGTAGGCGAACCAGCCCATGGTGGGCGGGCCGGTCAGGACGCAGAAGTACAGGAGCGCGCCGCCGAAGAGCACCAGCCAGACGCTGAGCGCGTTCAGGCGGGGGAAGGCCATGTCGCGCGCCCCGATCATCAGCGGCAGGCAGTAGTTCACCAGCCCGAAGACGGCCGGCATCACCACCAGGAAGATCATGGTGGTGCCGTGGAGGGTGAAGAGGGCGTTGAAGGTGTCGGGGGAAAGCAGGGTGTTGTTCGGGGCCGCCAGCTGCAGCCGGATGAAGAGCGCCTCGAGGCCGCCCACGGCGAAGAAGACCAGGGCGAAGACGAGGTAGAGGATCCCGATGCGCTTGTGGTCGACGGTCGAGATCCAGACCAGCCGCCGGTGCGCCTGCTCCTCCGGCGTGAGAATGCTCGGCGCCGCGGGGAGGGCGGGGGCGGCGCCGCTCATCGCAGGCTCTCCAGGCAGGCCACGAGCGCGTCGAGCTGCGCCGGCTTGAGGTTGAAGTCCGGCATCTTCACCCCCGGCTTGATCTTCTGCGGGTCGGCCAGCCAGCGCCGGAGGTTGGCGGGGGTGTTGGCCAGCACGCCCGAACCGAAGGTCCGGCGGCTGGCGAAGTGGGTGAGGTCCGGCCCGGCGGTGCCGCCCGGCGCCAGGCCCCGGATGGCGTGGCAGTTGACGCAGGTCATGCTGCGCATCAGCCGCAGGCCGTCGGCCGCCTCGCCGGAGGGCGCGGCCGCCGCCCGCTCCTGGGCCTTCTCCCAGGCGGCGAATTCCGCCGGCGGCTGGGCCACGACCATCACCCGCATCCAGGCGTGCTCCGTGCCGCAGAACTCCGAGCAGACGCCGCGGTAGATCCCGGGATGGTCGGCCTCGATCCAGATGTGGTTCCCCGCCAGGGGCACGGCCGTCATCTTCCGCGTCAGCCGCGGCACCCAGAACTCATGCAGCACGTCGGCGGTGTCGAGCCGGACCGAGACCGGCCGGCCGACCGGGATGTGGACCTCGTTGGCGGTGACGATCCCCGCGCGCAGGTCGCGGATCTCCCACCACCACTGGTGGCCGATCACCTCCAGGTCATCCGGGCCGGACGGCGGGGGGTCGGAGCGGGCCATCGCCCGCAGGTTCAGGACGAAGAGGAGGGCGACGATCGCGACCGGTCCGCACAGCCACGCCACCTCGATCCGCCGGTTCTCCGCCACCTGCTTGGGATCGGCGTCGCCCGGCCGCCCCCGAAAATAGCACAGTCCGACCGCGACCATCGCCGCCACGACCGTGAAGATCAGCGCGCAGACCACGAAGTTGACGGTCCAGAGGCTCACGATCGCCCGGGCCTGGGGGGAATCCGGGCTGAAGATCGATTCGGGCGAGCTGGTCATCACGTCGCCGGCGGACGTTCCCCCGGCATCAGACGATACCCGCCTGCGCCAGGGGTCAAGCGGCGCCGGCGGATTGCGCGGCGCGGCGTGCGGCCGGCGGAAGGAACCGCTTCCGGGCTCCCTCGGTCTAGGGCGCCATGGGAGATCGAGATGAGGACGCCGGCCCTGTCGGGCTCGCTGCCGCCGGCCGCGCGGGCCCGTCCCCGGCTGCGCCGCGTTCCTCCGGCCCCGGAGACCGGCGCCTGAGCCGCCTCCTCGCGCTTCTCCTCGCCGGCGGCTCGCTCGCGGCGTCCGCGGGCTGCGCCAGCGGACGCTCGGCGGCTTCGCCGCCCCCGAATCCGGCGGCCTCCCCGGAGGCCCGGCCGCCCGAAGGGGCGCGCGCGCTGCCGCCGGCGCCGCCGTCGAACACCAACCAGCGGGGGACCCCGAATTTCCCCACGCCGCCCGCCGGCGGCCCCTGAGCCGCGGCTAGCCGGGGCTCGGCCGGGGGCCGGCGAGCCCGCCCCCGCTCTCGCCTTTGCCCTCGCCCTCGACGTCGACCCGCGTCCGCGGCAGCGCCCCGGGATGGTGGGCCTGCAGGAACGTGATCAGCTTCTCCCGGACTTCGCAGCGCAGGTCCCAGGACAGGGAGGAGTCGGCCGAGCTCGCCAGCACGCGCACCTCGATGGTGCGGTCTTTCGCGTCGGTCACCTGCAGCACCTTCACCTTCCGGTCCCAGCGGGGCGACGCGTCGAGGATGCGGTCCAGCTCCGCCCGCATCGCGTCGATCGGCGCGGTGTAGTCGAGGTAGAAGAAGACGGAGCCGAGGAGGGCGGAGGTGGCCCGCGTCCAGTTCTGGAACGGCTTCTCGATGAAGTAGGTGATCGGCAGGACCAGCCGCCGGAGGTCCCAGATGGCGACGACGACGTAGGTCAGGGTGATTTCCTCGATCCGGCCCCACTCGCCCTCGACGATGACGACGTCGTCCATCCGGATCGGCTGGGTGAAGGCGATCTGGATCCCCGCCAGGATGTTGCCGAGGCTCTTCTGGGCGGCGATGCCGAGGACGACGCCGGCCACGCCGGCGGAGGCGAGGATGCTCCGGCCCAGCGCGCGGACCGGGGCGAAGACGGTGAGCATGCAGGCGACGGTGACGAGCAGGATCACCACCACCAGGATCTTCCGCAGGATGCGGATCTGGGTCTGGATCTTCCGGCTCGCGAGGTTGTCGCCGACGTCGATCCGGTATTCGGTCTGCACCGCCTTCTCGGCGGTGGCGGCCAGCTGGCAGAGCGCGAAGCCGACGAAGGCGATCAGCACCAGGCTGGCGGCGGTCTGCAGGACGTCGTGCGCCGCGGCGGGGAGGTTGAGGGTCGGGACGAGGAGGAGCGCGGCCGCCACCGGCACGGTCAGCCGGAGGGCGCGGACCCCGACCGCGGCGAGGATGTCGTCCCAGCGCCGCGTCGTCCGGCTGGTCCAGCGGCGCAGCTCGAACTCGACGACGTCGATCACCCGGAAGAGGAACCAGAAGAGGGCGATGATCAGGCCGGCGGTTCGGGCCCAGGCCAGCCCGGCGAGCACCGTTCCGGCGTGCCCGGGGATGCGGAAGCAGGCCAGGCAAAGGGCGGCGTAGACTCCGAGCACCGCGATGGCGAGCAGCACCGGCGGATGGGCCTCCCTCCGCAGCCGGCGCAGGAGCGAGACCTGGACGGTGGCGTCCGGGTGCGCGGGAGGCCGCCTCCTCCCCAGCCAGCGCAGCAGCAGGATGACCCCCGCGGTGAGCAGGAGGACGAGGGCGGCGAAGACCAGCTGCAGCCCGGAGATGCCGTCGGCGGTCCGGTGGCGGGCCCAGCCGCCGAGGACCGGCGCCAGCCGGTCCTCCAGCCAGTCCAGGCGCGCCGACCAGCGCTGGGCGGCGGGCGAGACCTGGGCGAGCGCGGCGAGGGAAGCGATCATGTCCCCCATGGACCTCCGCCGGAGGGATGGGTTCGCCCCGCCGGCAGGCGGCGGTCAGCGCCCGAATTCCCGGCGGGCGCGGTCCAGCCCCGCCTCGTAGGCGGCCGCCAGCTTGTCCCAGCGCCGGTTGGTCTCGGCGTCGACCACCTTCTGCTCGGGATGGGCGTCGAACCACGCGATGGTGCGGCGGATGCCCTCGGCGAAGGTCGTCCTCGCCCTGAATCCGGGCACCAGCCGCTTGATCTTGGAATTGTCGAAGACGGCGGAGACCGACTTGTCCCCCAGCAGCGAGCCCTCGGTCTCGGGGACGCAGGCGATGATGAAGTCCGAGGCGACGTGCACGAAACGGGCGGCCTCGGCGCCGGCCGCCTCCGCCGTCTGCCGGAAGATCTGGTTCCAAGTCAGCACCTCGTCGGAGGTGATGTGGACGGCCTGGCCGACGGCGGCGGGATGGCCGAAGAGCCCGATCAGCCCCGGCGCGAAGTCGGTGTTGTGGGTGATGGTCCAGAGCGAGGTGCCGTCGCCGGGGATGATCACCGGCGCCCCGCGCCGCATCCGCTCGATCAGGGTCCAGCTCTGCTTCCAGGAGTTCAGGGCCAGCGGCACCTGGTCCTCGCCGTAGGTGAGGGAGGGGCGGACGATGGTCACGGGGAAGCCGAAGGCGCGGTGCGCCGCCATCAGCTCGTCCTCGCAGGCAATCTTGTTGCGCGAGTAGTCCCAGTGCGGGTTCACCCGGGGCGTCTCCTCGGTGATGACATGGTGCGCCGGCGGCTTCTGGTAGATGCTGGCCGAGCTGATGAAGACGAACTGCCGGGTGCTGGCGCGGAAGAGCTCGAGGTCGCGCCGGACGTCGGCCGGGGCGAAGGCGATCCAGTCCACCACCACGTCCCACTGGTGGCCCTGCAGCGCCGCGCGCATCCCGGCGGGATCGGCGATGTCGGCCCGCAGCGCGCGGGCGCCCTCGACCGGGCGGTGCTGGCCGCGGTTGAGGAGCCAGAGCTCGTGGCCGGCGGCGATGGTCTGCTGGGTGACGGCCCGGCTGATGACGCCGGAGCCTCCGATGAACAGGATTTTCATGGGGAAAGCGACCACGCGCCCACCGGCTTGCTGCGCAGCTTGCCGACGGTCGCCAGCGAGGCGCGCTGGCAGCGCCGGGGCTCCCGGCCGGCCAGGATCGCCTCGAGGTCGTCGGCCACGATCCGGCCGATCAGCGGCTGGATCTCGGGGACGCTGCCGGCGCGGTGGGCCTGGACCAGGGTGTTGGGGGTATGCCGGCCGGGCTGGTCCGGCGGCACGGGCTCCTCCGGCCAGACGTCGATGCCGGCCCGGATCTGGCCGGAGGCCGCGGCGGCGAGCAGCTCGGGAAAATTCACCAGCTCCGCCCGGCTGGCGAGGATCACGACGCTCCCGGGCTGCATCGACGCGAAATGGCGCGCGCCGATCAGGCCGGCGTTCTCGCTGGTGACGGCGGCGACGAGGAAGACCGCCCGGGCCCGGGCGAAGCACTCCTCGAGCGCGGCGGGGACCGCGCCGGCCGCGCGCAGGAGCGCCGGATCCACCCAGGGGTCGTGGACCAGGATCTCGGAGGAGAAGGGCTTGAGCAGGGGCAGCAGGGCCCGCCCGACGTTGCCGTAGCCGACGAGCGCCAGCGGCTTGCCGTAGAGGAGGAAGGAGTCGTGGTTGTCGCCCTTCGACTCCCTCCCGGCGCGGAGGGCCGCGTCGGCCTCGTGCATGCGGCGGGCCAGCGAGATCGCCATCGCCAGGACCATCTCGGCGACCGGCTGCGCGTAGACCGGGGCGGTCGAGAGCACCGGGATGCCCCGGCGCTCGCATTCGGCGTAGTCGACGTTGGGCAGGAAGTTGCTCTCGACGTTGAAGATCGCCCTCAGGCGGGGCGCCCGCTCGAGGCGGGCCTTGTCCATGCGGGACTGGCCGATGAGCGCGATCGCCCGGGGCAGGTTCCGGTCGATGTGCTCGTCCGGGGCGGGGGAGCCGTCGTGCCAGAGCACCCGGCCGAGGCTTTCCAGGCGCTCCCGGGTCGCCGCATCGAAGATCCGGCTGATCCGGCGGGGGTGCGGGTCGAGGAGGATGACTCCGTCATCAGGAGCGGCGGCGGGCATCGGGCAGTGGCCCGGCATCTTCGGGGATCGGCCCGGTTTGGCCAAGAGATTCTTTGGACCGGCTCCGGAGGATCGCGCGCCGCCGGCCGCTCCCGAGCGCGCCGGCCCTCCCCGGGGACGTGGGGGTATCAGCCCAGCCGTCCCGAATATTGTTTGTACTCCCGGGCCTTACCGCTTGCGCCGCGCGCACACGTGTCCTCATTCGGCGCATTCCCCTCGGCCGGCGCGCGGCCGGACCCCTCCCGCGGCGCGCCGGCCTGCTGCCACCCCTCATCATGAACCCATCCCATCCGGGAAGCCGGCTCCTGCGCGCCGGGCTTTCCCTCTTCGCCACCGCGCTGCTCGCCGCAGCGCTGCCCCGGGCCTCCGGAGCCATCGCCTTCGACAGCGCCGTCTCCAAGTCCGGCACCAACGCCTCCTCCGCCAGCTGGTCCCACACCGTCGGGAGCGGGGCCAACACGGTGCTGGTCGTCGGCCTGGCGCTCGAGGACACCAGCAGCACCGTGCTGAACGTCTCGAGCATCACCTACAACGGCGTGGCGATGTCGGCCGTGCCAAGCTCCGCCGTGACGGCGGGATCGAGCACCCTCGACCGCACCGTGCTCTACTACCTGCTCAATCCGCCGGCCGGCGCGCACACCGTCTCGGTGACCTTCGGCGGGGCGGTCAACGGCGTGAGCGCGGGCTCGATTTCGCTCAGCGGGGTGGCGCAGAGCGCGCCGGCCGCCGCGGGGGTCAACTCCTCCACCTCGGCCAAGACGCTCTCCGCCAGCGCCTCGGTCGCGACCGCGGGGTCGTGGGTGGTGGACGCGGTCTGCAGCGGGGCCGGCAACGCCAGCTTCACTCCCGGCGCGTCGCAGACCGGCCGCTGGGCGATCGGGCAGTCCAGTTCCGGCGGCGCGGGCTCGACCTTGGCGCCGGGCGCGACCGGCACGGCCTCGACCAGCTGGACGGCCTCCAGCACGAGCCAGATGGCGCTCTCGCTCGCGGTCTTCGCCCCGGCCTCCGGCGGCGGCGGGGCGACCGCTCCGACCATCACCACCCAGCCCTCCAGCCAGAGCGTGCCGGCCGGGGGCAACGCCACCTTCAGCGTGGCCGCCACCGGGACCGCGCCGCTCTCCTACCAGTGGAAGTTCAACGGGACGGCGATCAGCGGGGCGACCTCCTCCAGCTACACCATCGCCGGCGTCACCTCGGCCAACGCGGGCAGCTACACCGTGACGGTGAGCAATTCCGCGGGCTCGGCCACGAGCAACGCCGCCACCCTGACGGTCACCTCCGGCGCCACCGCCCCGTCCATCACCACCCAGCCCTCCAGCGAGACGGTGGCCTCCGGCAGCCCCGCCTCCTTCAGCGTCGTCGCCACCGGGACCGCGCCGCTCTCCTACCAGTGGAAGTTCAACGGGGCGGCGATCAGCGGCGCCACCAGCTCGACCTACAGCATCGCCTCGGCCGGCGCCTCCAACCAGGGGAGCTACACCGTGACGGTGAGCAATTCCGCGGGCTCGGTCACGAGCAGCGCCGCCATCCTGACCGTCACGAGCGGCGGCGGCACCGGCGGCAACGCCATCTACGACCTGACCGGGTTCGCCACCCTCGGCTCCGGCACGAGCGGAGGCGGCGTCATCGCCGCCACCGACCCCGCCTATGTCCAGGTGACCACGCCGCTGCAGCTGGCCAACGCGGTCGAGTCGGCCAACAAGACCGCGGGCGCGGTCAAGGTGATCGAAATCATGAACGACCTCAGCCTGGGCTGGAACGAGATCGGATCGGCCGTCCAGGCGGTCGGCCCCTTCCGCGCCCACGCGGCGCCCAAGCTCCACCCCGTGCTGATCTCGACCGGGGTCAGCCTGCTCGACATCAAGCCGAAGGGCGGCCTGACGATCTTCTCGGCCAACGGGGCGACGATCAAGCACTGCAACTTCAACGTGAAGAGCTGCTCCAACATCATCATCCGCAACCTCAAGTTCGACGAGCTGTGGGAGTGGGACGAGGCCACCAAGGGCAACTACGACTCCAACGACTGGGACTTCATCACCGTCGGCAACGGCGGTGCGGTCTCCAACCTCTGGATCGACCACTGCACCTTCACCAAGGCGTACGACGGGATCGTCGACCAGAAGGCGGGCTGCTCCGACGTCACCTTCTCCTGGTGCAAGTATGTCGGCGACGACGAGGCCACCAACCCCAACAGCTTCGTCCGCCAGCAGGTGGCCGCGCTGGAGTCGAACAAGTCGGGCCTCGCCTTCTACGGCTTCCTCCGCAGCAACGGCTTCAGCGAGGAGGACATCATCGACATCATCCAGGCCCACGACAAGACGCACCTGGCCGGCTCGAACGATCTCGACCCGAAGAACGCCACGCTCTCCATGACCTTCCACCACCTCTGGATCCAGGGGGTGTGGGACCGCTGCGTGCCGCGGCTGCGGGCGGGCAACGTCCATGACTACGACCTCTACGTGGACGACACCCAGGTCCTCGCCGCCCAGCGGCTGCGGATGGCCCGCGCGGCCGCCATGAGCGCGTCCGCCCAGAACACCCTGAACAACACCTACAACTTCGACCCGCCGGTCAACGGCGCCATCTCGACCGAGAGCGGCGCCCTGCTGGTGGAGAAGTCGGTGTACAAGGACTGCCTCTGGCCGCTCCGCAACAACCAGACCGATCCGTCGGATCCGGAGTACACCGGCAAGATCGAGGCGCTCGACTCGATCTACCAGTTCGACAACACGGACGGGACGACGACGACGGTGCGCGGCAACAGCACCGACCCGGGCAACCCGATGGGCCCGTTCCAGGCGCCGGTCATCGCCTTCTCCTGGAACGGCTTCTCGAGCCTGCCGTACAGCTACACCCCCGACGACCCGGCCGGCCTGCTGCCGATCCTGCAGAGCGGGGCCGGCGCCGGCGTGCTGACCTGGGACAAGTCGAACTGGCTGAAGACCTCCTACTGAGGCCCGATGAAACGGCGCGCCGCGCTCGCGCTCCTGCTCTGCTGCCTGGCAGCGGGCGCGGCGGCGCTTTGGACCGCGGGCCGGAGGCCGGCCCCGTCGCGGCCCCCGCTTCCCACGCGGCGGGCCGCGCGCCCGCCGACGCGGGCCCAGGTCTACGCGCGCATCGCGGCGTGGGACCGCGCCGGCGACTTCGCCCGCGCCGCGGCCTACGCCTCGCTGGCGCCGCCCGCCTGCCGCACCGACGCGGTCAACGCCGCCTACTACGCCTGGGGCCGGACGGCCCCCGACGGCGCGCTCGCCGCCGCCGCCGCCCTCCCGGAAGCGGGCCTCCGGCGCTGGGCGTCGCAATCGGCCCTTTCGGGGTGGGCGCGGGCCCGCCCGGACGAGATGGCGCAGATCGCGCTGGAGCTGCCCCAAGGGTGGGAGCGCACCGCCGCCCTGACCAAGGCGATCCGGGCCTGGATGATCGCCGATCCGGACCGGGCCGGCGACTGGGTTCTGGCCCATCCCGCCGCCGCGACGGCGGCCGAGGCGGCCTTCCGGCGGGATTAGGGTCCGGCGGCGGAGCGAGGGGCCGGCCGTCCGCGCCGCGGTTCCGCCAAACGCCGGGGCTGGCGCGGGTGGCCGGCCGAGCCGGCGCGCCGCTCCCACTCCTTCACCGGGCCCGGAACAATCCGGAAGAGGGGATGGGCCTTGGGACGCGCGTGCCCGCGCAGGCTCCGATAGAGCTCGGGGGCCCGGATCCGGAGCTTGGAGCGCAGGTGACGCCACTCGTAGAGCAGCTGGCCCTCGCTCTCCCGCAGGGCGGCCGCGCCCCGGCTGCGCCCGATCTTGCCCGCGTCGAAGCGGTACCCGCGGCGCCGCGCCTCGGCCTCCAGCCCCCGGAGGAAGGCGGCGATCGCCGCCCGCGGCCGGGGGTGGGCCTGGAACCGCTGCAGCTGCGGGTGATGGCGGTAGCCGCGGGTGCGCCCCGCCAGCACCTTCTGCGCCAGCAGGGCCTCCCGCCAGGCGGCCACCAGCCCCTTGGCGTCGAGGTAGGAGGGGTGCACGGTCCAAAGGCGCATCGCCCTGTTCTGGACGGACCGACGCGAAACGCAAACCGGCCCTTCCCAGCCGTGGGATTCCATGGTAGGCCGCTGGGTATGGCAAAAATTGCGGTGATCGGTCCGGGCGCGATCGGCGGGGTCATGGCGGCGTGGCTCGCCCACAGCGGGGAGCACGAGGTGGTCCTGTGCGCCCGCCGGCCCCTGCCGCAGCTGACCGTCCAAACCCCGTCCACGGTGCTCCGCATCGAGAAGCCGGCGCTGACCGATCCCGGGCAGGCGAGCCCGGTCGACTGGATCCTGGTGGCGACCAAGGCCTACGACGCCGCCGGCGCCGCCTCCTGGTTCAAGGGGCTGGGCGCGGGGAAGGCGCCCGTGGCGGTGCTGCAGAACGGCATCGAGCACCGCGAGCGCTTCGCGGCCTACGTTCCCGCGGACCGGGTCGTCCCGGTGGTGGTGGAGTGCCCGGTGGAGCGGGACGATCCGACCCGGATCCGCCAGCGGCGCAACGCGACCCTGACCATGCCGAACGACGCCCTGGGCACGGCCCTGGCGGCGCTCTTCCGCCGGACGGAGGTGACGGCGAACCCGATCGACGACTTCCAGACCGCGGTGTGGCGGAAGCTCTGCCTCAATTGCGCCGGGGTGATTCCCGGGATCCTGCTCCAGCCGGCCGGGATTTTCCACCGGGAGGCGGCGGCTCGCGCCGCCGCCGAGCTGGTGCGCGAATGCGCGGCGGTGGGCCGGGCCGAGGGCGCCAAGCTGGCCCCGGACATCGCCGAGCAGATCGTGGCCCATTACCGCGGGCAGCCGCGGGACTCGGTCAATTCCCTGCACGCCGACCGGATGGCCGGCCGGCGCACGGAGATCGACGCCCGCAACGGGGTCATCATCCGCCTAGGCGAGAAGCACGGCATCCCGACGCCCTTCAACCGGATGGCCGTGGCGCTGATCGAGGCGGTGGAGCCGGCGTCCTGACGCCGGAAACGCCGGTTCCGCGGGAATCTTCTGGCTAGGGCGGGGCGGATCGGACTGCAATCGGGCGATGCGTCTCCCCCGAACCCTGTCCGGCCGAGCCGGCGCGCTGGTCGGCGCCGGCCTCGCGCTGCTCATCGGGGGCTGCGTCTCCTCCGACCTCTCGCAGGACGCGCGGCTGGGCGCGCAGGTGGCCGAGGGCCTGCCGGTCGGGACGCCGGCGCCCTCCCTGGTCGTCCGCGCGTTCTGGTTTCCCAAGGCCAACGGGGCGGGCTCGACCGGGCCGTCCCTCAAGGGCGTCCTGGCCCTGGCGGGCGACAAGCTGTACTTCCTGGCCTGGAACGACCAGCTCAACACCTACGACACCCAGCAGAGCGTCTCCTTCCTCACCGCCATCAGGGTCGAGGTGGTCCGCCGCGGGCTCGCCCCGATGCTGGTGGTCGAGTCGAAGAACATGTCCTTCGACTCCTTCGAGCTCATGCAGGGCGGCTCGGTGGTGCCGGACGCGGCGACGACCGAGGAGCTCTGCGGGCGGCTCCAGGCGCTCCGGGCCCAGCAGGCGCCGGCCGAAGCCCAATAGGCGCCCGCGCCTCAGTGGCGGGGCGCCCCGGGCTGTCCGGCTTCGAAGAGGAACCAGGTCCGGCGCTCGCCTTCATCGACCCAGTTCTCGAGCAGGCTGGCGGTGGCGATGTCCCCATGCTTGTCGCAGATCTCATGGGCCTCGTGCATGCGCCCGACCAGGCTGAGGTTGTCGTCCCGCAGCTCCGCCAGCATGTCCTGCGGATCGACGTAGGAGGCGTCGTTGTCCGCGATCCGCTGCAGGCGGGCGATGTGCCCGATGGAGCGCAGGGTCGTGCCGCCGATCTTGCGGACCCGCTCGGCCAGGTCGTCGGTCATGCCGAGCAGCTGCTCGCCGTGCTGATCGAACATCAGGTGATAGTCCCGGAAGTGCGGGCCGCTCAGGTGCCAGTGGAAGTTCTTGGTCTTGAGATAGAGCGCGAAGACATCGGCCAGGAGAGCGTTGAGCGCGCCCGAGACCTCGCGGGTGCCCTCGGCCTTGAGGCGCGTGGGGGTGGCGAGGGCGGCTTCCAGCTTCTCCGTCAGTCGTTGATGGTTGGACTTCATCGAGAAGCGTGCGCGGAAGCCCGGGAAAGGCAAACGGCGGACCGCTTTGCCCGCTCGGCGGGATGGACAAGGCCGCCTCGTTGCTGCAGCGTGGCTCCGCCCCCATCGCCATGCTGAGCCGACGTGATTTCGTCCGGAGCGCGCTGCTGCTGTCGGCCGCCGGGCTGCCGCTCGCGGCGGCGGAGGTGCCGGGCGGCGGCGAGGAGGCGCCGGCGGGCGGGGAGGGCGCGCAGCGGCTGCCCCTGGCCAAGCTGCGGCAGTGGGAGGAACTGGGCTACGGCATGTTCCTGCACTTCGGGATGAGCACGTTCACCGGGCGGGAGCTGCCCGACGGGACCGCGCCGCTCTCCGCCTATCACCCGACCCGGCTCGACGTCGACCAGTGGCTGGCGGCGGCGCGGGACGCCGGCATGACCTACGCGGTGCTGACGGCGAAGCACGTGGCGGGGCACTGCCTCTGGCCGAGCAAGTGGACCCGCTACCACGTCGGCAACGGGCCGGTGAAGACCGACGTGGTGGGGGCGTTCGCGCAGGCCTGCGCCCGGCACGGGCTGCGGGCCGCCCTCTATTACTGCTCCTGGGACAACCACAACCGCTTCGGATCGATGACCCCGAGCGACGTCTACCGGCTGCCTCCCGACCAGCAGATCAAGGAGCCGCACGCCTGGGCCTTCCAGGCCTACACCACCCGGGCCTACCAGGACTTCCAATGGCGCCAGATCGAGGAGCTGATGACCCAGTACGGCCCGCTGGTGGAGTTCTGGGTCGACATCCCCGGGGTGCTGCCGCGGGGCTACCGCGAGGCCCTCTACCGCCAGATGGCGGCCTGGCAGCCCGGCTGCGCGGTGATGATGAACTCCGGGGGAGACCCCGGGCCGCAGTACCCGGTGACGTATTCCTGGCCCTCGGACCTGGTGGCGCTGGAGCGCTCCTTCCCGCGGGGCGTGCACGGCCAGCCCAAGTGGCGCCAGATCGAGGGCAAGACCTACTATCTGCCCGCGGAATGCTGCGACACCCTGCGCCAGTCCTGGTTCTACGTGGAGGGCGAGGAGGCCCGGCCCGACGGCGAGCTGCTCGGGATGTACCTGATGGCGCGGACCCGCGGCTGCAATTTCCTGCTCGATGTGCCGCCGGACCGGACCGGTCGGATCCCGGCCGATTCCGTCCAGGCCCTGCAGCGCCTGCGCCGGGCCGTCGACCGGGCGGCCGCCGCATGAGCGCGGCCCGCCGCTCCGGCCTCGGCCTGGCCCTGGCCCTGCTCGCCCTCGGCCCCGCCGGCGCGGCGGACCTGCAGCCCTTCGCGGTCGACCACTTCCGCCGGGCCGACTCGGACGCGGACCTGCGCTTCCTCACCGAGGGCCCGGCGGGCTCCCACGGCTTCGTCCGCGCGGAGGGCGGGCACCTGGTGACGGCCGACGGGCGGCGCCTGCGCCTCTGGGGCGTGAACGACGCCGGCTTCACGCCGGGCTCGGCGCTGCTGCCCCCGCACGCCGACGCCGAGGTCTACGCGGCGGAGCTGGAGCGGCTCGGGGTCAACGCGGTCCGCTTCCAGTTCCTGGACCTCTCGAAGGAGCAGCAGCCCGGAACCACCTCCGGCCCCATGACCTCGACCCCCAGCGGCCTCATCGCCGCCGGGCGGAACGACTCGCGCGAGCTCGACCCGGGGCAGCTCGATCGCCTCGACTTCCTGGTCGCCCGGCTCAAGGCCCACGGCGTCTACATCGATCTCAACCTGAACGTGGGGCGCCGCTACCTGCCGGGCGACGGGGTGCCCGACGCGGAACTGATCGGGCCGGCCAAGGCCATGACTTATTTCGAGCCGCGGCTGATCGAGCTGCAGAAGGAGTACGCCCGGGAGCTGCTGACCCACGTCAACCCCTACACCCGGACCGACTACGCCCACGAGCCGGCGGTCGCGATCGTGGAGATCCTGAACGAGAATTCGGTCCTGGAGTTCTGGCAGCGCAACTGGTTCCGCGGCGAGCTGGTCCCGGGGGCGCCGCGCCACCAGCTGGACCTGCCGCCGCACTACAAGGCCCTGCTGACCCGGCTCTACAACGACTGGCTGGCCCGGACCCGCCCCCCGGCCGAGGTGGCGCGCCTGCGGACCCTGGCCGGAGTGGGGCCGGACCGGGAGGTCCCGATCCTGCAGCGGCAGGAGTTCGACGAGGCGCCGGCGGAGCGCTTCTACGCCGAGGGTGAATTCTACGCCCAGCTGGAAGGCGACTTCCTCACCGGCTTCGAGGCCTACCTCAAGCGGGACCTGGGGGTGCGGTCGCTGGTGATCGGCACGAACGACCACACCTACTGGATCCCGGGCATGCCGCTGCTGCGCTCGACCTCCCGGCTGGACGTGATCGACGCCCACGGCTACTGGCAGCACCCCGCCATCTCCGGCCGCCGCAACACGCCGATGGTCAACGATCCCGAGCACTCGCTGATGGTGAAGCTGACGCGCTCGGCCATGGCCGGCCGGCCCTTCACCAGCAGCGAGGTCAACGAGCCCTTCCCCAGCGACTACGAGTGCGAGCTGATCCCGCTGCTCGCCGCCTATGGCGCGTTCCAGGACTGGGACGGGATCTTCCTCTACGCGATGGAGCCGAAGCTGGCCGGCTCGGCCAAGCCGGCCATCGGCGACCACTTCGACCTCGCCCAGGACCCGGTGAAGATCGCGCAGCTTCCGGCGGGGGCGCTGCTTTTCCGGCGCGCGGACGTGAGCCCGGCCCGCCGCGTCGTCGAGCGGACCTATTCGCGCCGCGAAATCGACGAGTCGATGCGCCTGCCCGAGTCCGAGGATCCCTACTTCACGCCGGGCTTCCCCCTGCAGCTGCCCCTGGTGCACGGCTCGCGCATCCTCGCGCTGGACGCGGGGCCCACCGCCGCCTTCTCCCTGCCGCCGGCGGACCCGATCGTCTCGGACACGGGGCAGCTGGCCTGGCATACCTCGGAGCGGGAGGGCGGGCTGGTGACGATCGACACCGAGCGGAGCTCGGCGCTCGTCGGCTTCGTCAAGGGCTGGGGCCTGGGCACCTCCCGGCTTTCGGCCGAGATCGCGAACCGGTTCTGCGCGCTGACGCTCTCCTCGCTCGACGCGCGCCCGATCTCCCGCGCCGCGCTCCTGCTCCTGACGGCCACCGGCCGGACGGAGAACACCGGGCAGGTCTGGAACGCCCGCCGGACCATGACCGATCCCTGGGGCGGTCCGCCGACCCGGATCGAGCCGATCCGCGGCTGGGTGCTGCTGAAGCAGCTGGAGGGCGCGGTCGACCTGGAGGTGACCCCGCTCGACGGGGCCTCGCGCCCGCTCGCCGCGCAGGCGGCGCGGCACCTCGAGGCCGGCTGGGAATTCCAGATCGGCCAGCAGCCGGCCACCTCGTACCTGCTGCGGGTGATCCGCTGAGCGTGCCGGCGCCGAGGCAGACCCTGCGCGTCGCGGTGCGCCGCTTCGGGCCGTTCGAGGCGGCGATCGCCGCGAGCTGGGAATCCTTCCGCCGCGCCGGCGGCTGCCCGCTGCGGCTGGAGGCGGTGCCGCTGGGCCTGGAGGAGCTGCACGCGGCGCTGCTGGGCGGCGGCGGGCTGCGCCGGGGCGACTGGGACGCGGGCTTCCTGGTCAGCGACTGGCTGGCCGAGGCCCGGGGAGCCGGGGCGCTGCTCGACCTCGGGCCCCGGCTGGAGGCCGACCCGCCCGAGGGCTACCCGGACGCCTGGCCGCCCTCGCTGCTGCGGCTGCAGAGCTTCGGCCCGGCGGTGCTCGGGCTGCCCTACCACGACGGCCCGGAATGCCTGGTCTACCGCACCGACCTGGTTTCGCGGCCGCCGCGCACCTGGGAGGAGTTCGGGGCCGAGGCGAGGCGCCTCTCCGATCCGGAGCGGCGGCGCTGGGGCACGGTCTTCGCCGGGCGGCCCGACGGGCACAACACCGTCTACGACTTCTGCCTGCAGCTCTGGAGCCGGGGCGGGGAGCTCTTCGGCCCCGGCGGGGAGGTGACGCTGGCCACGGCCGCGGCGGAGGCGGCCCTGGAGGGCTACCGGCGGCTGCGGACGGACCCCTCGGCCCATCCGGACAGCCCCCGGCTGGACTCGGTCCAGTCCGGAGAGGCCTTCGCGCGCGGCGAGGCGGCGCTGATGGTGAATTGGTTCGGCTTCGCCGCGCTCGGCCAGACCGCGGCGGACAGCGCGGTGCGCGGGCGGGTGGGGGTCGCTCCCGTGCCGGCGGGGCCGGGCGGCCGCTCGGTCTCGCTCAACGTCTACTGGCTGCTGGGAATCGGCTCGGGCAGCGCCCATCCGGACGAGGCCTACGCCTTCCTCCGCCACTGCGCCGGCCCCGGGGCGGACCGGCAGCTGACCCTGGGCGGGGGGATCGGCTGCCGGCGCTCCACCTGGGCGGATCCGGCGGTGCGGGCCGCCCTCCCATTCTTCGGGGCGCTGGGGGAGCTGCACGGAAGCGCGCGGGAGCTGCCCCGGCGGGTGCGCTGGCCGGAGCTGGCGTCGGTCATCGACCGGCTGGCGAGCGAGGCGGCGGCGGGCCGGCGGCCGGCCGCCGAACTCCTGGCCGAAGCCCAGGCGCGGAGCGCGGGGCTGGCCGGCTAGCCGCTCGGCCGGCTCCGGCTCAGGCGCGCCTCACCGTGACGTGAGTCACGCCGGGCCCGCCGACGTGCTCCGCCACCTGGTAGCCCAGCGCGGGCAGGTCGAGGCCGGCGAAAAGATTTTCCCCGCGGCCCATCAGCACCGGCGACACGACGAGGTGCATCTCGTCGATCAGGCGCTGGGACAGGTACTGCCGGACCGTCGACACTCCGCCCCCGATGCGGACATCCTTGGCGCCTGCGGCCTCGCGCGCGCTCTGCAGGGCAAGCTCGATGCCGCCCGTGACGAAATGGAACGTCGTGCCGCCGGCCATGGCGAGCGGCGCGCGGGCGTGGTGCGTGAGCACGAACACCGGGGTGTGGTAGGGGGGCTCCTCCCCCCACCATCCCTTCCATTGGTCGTCCGGCCAGGCGCCGCGGATGGGGCCGAACATGTTGCGGCCGAGGATCCAGGCGCCGACGTTTTCGAACCCGCGCCGGGCGAACTCGTCGTTGATGTCGGTGGTGCCGCCGGGGGCGCCGCGCATCGCCTGGAACGTGCGGGTGGGGAAGAACCACTGGAACATCGCGCCGCCGCCGACGCCCAGCGGATTGTCGAGATCCTGGCCGGGGCCGGCGCCATAGCCGTCCAGGGAGAGACCGAAGCAGCGAACGCAGAGTTTGGGCATAGGGAAAAGGGGCGGGGGTTCCGTCAACCCAACGAACGACGAGTCAAACAGCGGACACCGGTTCGGAGAAATAATTCCAAGTCCGCGCCGGCCCCGACTTCCCGCAAGCCCTCTAGCCTGCGAGGGAGCGCATCTCGCGGATCAGGTCCGCCTTGCCCTCGAAGCCGATGCCCGGGAGGGCGGGCAGGGTGACGTGGCCCTCCTCCACCTTCACGCCGTCGGGGAAGCCCCCGTAGGGCTGGAACAGGTCGGGGTAGGACTCGTTGCCGCCCAGCCCGAGGCCGGCGGCGATCGCGAGCGACATCTGGTGGCCGCCGTGGGGGATGCAGCGGGAGGGCGACCAGCCGGACTCCTTCAGCATCTCCAGGGTGCGGAGGTATTCGACCAGGCCGTAGCTCAGCGCGCAGTCGAACTGGAGCCAGTCGCGGTCCGGCCGCATCCCGCCGTAGCGGATGAGGTTCCGGGCGTCGATGGCGGAGAAGAGGTTCTCCCCGGTGGCCATCGGGTTGGGGTAGTGCCTGGCCAGCTCGGCCTGCAGGGCGTAGTCGAGCGGATCGCCGGCCTCCTCGTACCAGAAGAGGTTGTAGGGCGCGAGGGCCTGGGCGTAGGCGATGGCGGTCTTGAGGTCGAAGCGGCCGTTCGCGTCCACCGCCAGCCGCTGTCCGGGCCGGAGCATCCCCAGGACCGCCTCGATCCGCCTCCGGTCCTCGTCCAGCGGGGCGCCGCCGATCTTCATCTTCACCACGGTGTAGCCGCGGTCGAGGTAGCCGCGCATCTCGGCCTTGAGGCCGGGGATGCCCTTGTCCGGCTGGTAATAGCCGCCGGCCGCGTAGACGAAGACCCGGGGGTCGGGCTTCCCGTCGCCGAAGCGGTCGGCCAGCACGGCGAAGAGCGGGCGGTCCTCGATCTTGGCCACCGCGTCCCACACCGCCATGTCGACCGTGCCGACCGCCACGGAGCGCTCGCCGTGGCCGCCGGGTTTCTCGTTCGTCATCATCCGGGCCCAGATCTTGTGCGGGTCGAGATTCCGCCCGGAGGCGTCCAGCAGGGACCTGGGGTCGGCCTCCATCACCCGGGGAATCAGCCGCTCGCGGATGATCGAGCCCTGGCTGTAGCGGCCGTTGGAGTTGAAGCCGTAGCCCACGATGGGGCGGCCGTTCCGCACGACGTCGGTGACGACGGCCACGACCGAGCAGGTCATCTTGGAGAAATCGATGTAGGCGTTGGCGATCGAGGAGGAGATCGGGGCGGCCTTTTCGAGGATGGCGGTGATGCGCATGAGCCCGACTGACCTACCGGGAGGCGCCGCGCCGGTCAACGCCGGGACGCGGGCGGGGAAAGCGGGATCCAGTAGCGCTGAATGATGAAGCCGCGCTCGGGAATGAACTCCTCCGAGTCCCAGATCCCGCCGTTGCCGAGGATGACCCGGGCCGAGGCGGGGTTGGACTTGGCGCAGGTGACGAGGGCCGCGCCCAGGCCCAGCCCGGCGGCCCTGGCCAACGTCCGGGCGAGGATCTCCCCCCCGAAGCCCAGGCCCCGGGCGCCAGGCCGGATGCTGTACCCGATGTTTCCCCCCTCGCGGCGCAGTCGGGGCGTCAGGCCGTGGCGGAGGTTGGAAACGCCGACGATTTCAACCCGGTCCCGCACCAGCCAGAAGGTGCTGTGGGGCGAGAACTCCTCGGGAACGCCCACGCCCCGGCGGCAGTCGTCGAGCCGCCGGAGGAAGGACTCGAAGTCGCCGGAGTCGAACCCGAGCACGAAGGGGATCGGCGGCTCGTTCCGGGCGGCGAATTCCCCCACGTAGGAGCGGTACGACTCCTTCAGCTCGGGACAGGGGGTGATGAGCTCCAGGTCGGGCATCCGCGCTGGGTCCAGTGATGGCGCCGGATGGCGCGCGAGTAAAGCCCGGGCGCTTGCCCCGCCGCGCGAACCCGCCATGCTTCCCGCGATGAAAATCACCCCGCTTCTCTGCCTCGGCCTGGCGGCCGGGGCCCTCGCCCTCCGCGCCCAGCCCCAGTCCGACGACGAAAAGGCGCTCTGGAAGGCCGAGCAGGCCTGGAACCAGGCCTTCGTGCGCGGCGATGCCGCCGCCCTGGAGGCCGCCGAGGCCAAGGGCTACGTCACCACCGAGGCCGACGGCAAGGTCCACACCCGCGAGGACGAGGTCAGGGATCTCAAGAGCGGCACCATCTTCACCGAGATGAGCCTGCACGAGGCGGGCGCGCACATCACCGGCGACACCGCGGTCGTGACCGGCCGCTATGTCGTGAGCGGGCACGGGCCCGAGGGCCCGATCGCCGAGATCACGGAGGAGACCGACACCTTCGCGCGCGTCAACGGCGCCTGGCTCGCGGTCTCGAGCCACGAGGTCAGGCTGGCCGACAGCGACGACTCCGCCATCACCCCGCTCTGGCGGGACGGGAGCGGCAACTGGCTGCAGCGCCACGAGGGCTTCGTGGCCGACGCGAAGAAGGGCGGGGTGGACCTGCTCTTCGTGGGCGACTCGATCACGGATTTCTGGCGGCTGGAGACCCGCGGCTGGACCGGCCGGGCGGGCAAGGCGGTCTGGGACAAGTACTACGGCTCGCGCCACGCCGCCAACATCGGCATCAGCGGCGACCGCACCCAGCATCTGCTCTGGAGGCTCCAGCAGGGCGAGGTCGACGGGCTGCATCCCAAGGCCATCGTCCTGATGATCGGGACCAACAACACCGGCCTGGAGCGCGACGGCCTGACCCCGCGCAACACCCCGGCCGAGGCCGCCGAGGGGGTGGCCGCGGTGGTCAACGAGCTGCGCCGGCGCCTGCCCGATTCGAGGATCCTCCTTCTGGCGGTCTTCCCGCGGGGCCACACTCCGGACGACCCCCAGCGGAAGCAGGTGGCCGCGATCAACCGGATCATCCAGGGCCTCGACGACGGCGACCACGTTCACTTCCTCGACATCGGCGCCAAGTTCCTCGCCCCCGACGGCACGCTCTCGAAGGAGATCATGCCGGACTACCTGCATCCGGACGAGAAGGGCTATGAGATCTGGGCGCAGGCGATCGAGCCCGAGCTCGAGCAGTTGCTGGGGCCGGGGCGCTAAGCGTCCTTGACGGTCATTTTTTGGGCGTGTCGACCCCGGTCGGCCCGCCCACCGCCACGTCGAAGTTGGCCTGCAGGTAGCCGGTCAGCCGATTGGCGATCCGCAGCAGCATCACGTTGTCGGTCGCGCCGAAGGTCCAGGCGCCGCCCATCGCCGCCGCGCGCGCGTAGAATTCCGGCGCGGCGATCAGCCTGCCGGTCTCCTTCTCCGTGATCCGGGCGTCGAGGATGACGGCTGAGCTGCCGCTGAGGGCGCCGGTCCAGACGCGCACCGTGGCGTTGAGGAACTTGATCTCGCGGATAGACGGCTCGACCAGCAGGGTCCGGCCGTTCCCCTTTTGGCCGCCGGCGGCGTTCCAGCGCGCGAGGACCGGGGTCATCGTGGACGAGACGTTCGCCTGAATCTTCTTCAGCGCCTCCTCATTGGCATCCTGCCCGCGGTACACCGCGGGCAGCAGAATGGGAGCGAGTTCGAAATGGCTGAAATCCGCAAACCGTTCCGCGGGCGGCGGATTCTTGGCCACATCCATGGTGATGTGGGTGGCGCAGCCGCCCAGGGCCAGGATGGCCAGGGCGGGAAGGAGGCGGACGCTGGAAACGGCCACCCCGGCAGCAAGGGGCCGCCGGGGGCCCGGGGCAAGCGCGATCCGGACGCCGGGTTTCAGCGCACCCGGACCTCGGCGGTGACCGAGAGTCCGGGCAGGAGGGCGGGGTCGTCGGCCGCGGCCGGATCGAGGGAAATCCGCACCGGCACCCGCTGCACCACCTTGGTGAAGTTGCCGGTGGCGTTGTCCGCCGGCAGCAGCGCGAATTCCGCGCCGCTGGCGGGGGCGAAGCTCTCGAGCTTGCCGGGGAAGGTCCGCCCGCCGAGGGCGTCGACCGAGATCTCCGCGGGCTGGCCCGCGCGCATGCGCGCGAGCTGGGTCTCCTTGAAGTTGGCCTCCACCCAGACCGCCGGCTCGACCAGCATCAGCAGGGTCTCGCCCGTCTGGACGCGGTTGCCCACCTCCACGTTCTTGGCGCCGATCCGGCCGGCGGCGGGGGCGCGGATCTCGACGTAGCCGCGCTTGCGCTCGGCGTCCCTTTCCGCGGCCTGCGCGGCCTGGACCCCGGCGGCCGCGGCCTGCTGCGCCGCCTCGGCGGCCCGCAGCTCGCCGGCGGCGGAGGCGGAGGCGGCCCGGCGCGAATCCTGGCTGGCCCGGCCCGCCGCCACCGCGGCGTTGGCGGCGT
>DASZWO010000013.1:0-83383 GCA_035546595.1 Opitutaceae bacterium | reverse complement strand
CCTCGGCCGGCCCGCCAGGATCCGCTCAGAACGTGTGGATGAAGAGCCCCGAGCGGAGCTTGGGCTCGAACCACGTGCTCTTGGGGGGCATGATCTGGCCCGCGTCAGCGATGTCCATCAGCTGCGGCACCGTCGTCGGGTACATCGAAAAGGCCACCCCGCCCTGGGCGTCCACCCGGCGGGCGAGCTCGCCCGGGCCGCGGATTCCGCCGACGAAGTCGATTCGCTTGCTGGTGCGCGGATCGTCGATCCCGAGCACGGGGGCGAGCAGCTTCTCCTGCAGGACGCTGACGTCGAGCCGGGCCACCGGGTCGGCCTTCGGGTCGACCGGGCATTTCAGGCCGTGCCATTTGCCGCCGAGGTACAGGCTGACCGCGCCGGGGCGGTCGGGGCTCTCCGGGGCGCCGGCCTCCAGCCCGAAGCTGGCGCGGACCTTGGCCAGGAAGGCGTCGGGGGGGAGCCCGTTGAGGTCGAGCACGATCCGGTTGTAGGGCAGGATCTTCAGCTCGCTGGCGGGAAAAAGGACGCAGAGGAACCAGTTGTAGTCCTCCTGGCCGGTGTGCCGGGGGTTGCGTTCGCGCCGGAGGCGGGCCACCCGGGCCGCGCTGGCGGCGCGGTGGTGTCCGTCGGCGATATAGGAGACGGGAACCGCGCCGAAGGCCCGGATCCACTGCTCTCCGCCGGGGATGCGCCAGGCGGTGTGCCGGATGCCGTCGGGGGCGGTGAAGTCGTGCTGGGGCGGCTGCGCGGCCTGCGCCGCGGCCAGCGCGCCGAGCTCGGCGGTGTCGCGGTAGGTCAGGAAGATCGGCCCGGTGTTGGCGCCGAGCGTGTCGACCAGGCGGGTGCGGTCGTCCTCCTTGTCCTTGCGGGTCTTCTCGTGCTTCTTGATGACGCCGGCATCGTAGTCCTCGACGTGGCAGACCGCCACCAGGCCGCGCTGCCGGTGGGAGCCCATCTGCTGCTGGTAGAGATAGAGCGAGGGGCCCTCCTCCCGGCGCAGCGCGCCCTGGCGCTGCAGGGCGAGGAAGTTGTCCCGGGCCTTGGCGTAGACCGCGTCGGAGTACGGGTCGGTGCCGGCCGGCAGGTCGATCTCCGCCCGGTCAACGTGAAGCAGGCTGCGGGGCCTGCCCTGCGCCAGGGCCGCCGCCTCGCGGGCGTCGACCACGTCGTAGGGCACGCAGGCCACTTCCGCCGCATGGGCGGGATCGGGGACCAGCCCCTGGAAGGCGCGGATCCGCATCGGCGGGAGCTCCCGGAACGCGGCTTACTTGCGGGCGCTGCGCTTGAACTTCGAGGTGAACTTCTCGACGCGCCCCGCCGTGTCCACCAGGCGCTTCTCGCCGGTGTAGGCCGGATGGGAATCCATGGTCACGTCGCGCAGCACCACGAAATAGTCCTCGCCGTCGATCTTCTCCTTGCGGGCCGACTTCATCGTCGAGCGGGTCAGGAAGCGGCGGCCGGTGGCAACGTCCAGGAAGCAGACGTTGTTGAGGGTGGGATGGCCTTCGGCTTTCACGGCGATCAGCCCTGCCGCGCCTTGTAGCGCGGGTCGGTCTTGTTGATGACGTAGATCTTGCCGCGGCGGCGCACCACCTGGCAGTCCGGGTGGCGCTTCTTCGCCGATTTGATCGAGGACACGACTTTCATAAAAGGGGACAAAGCAGACCAAGCGCCGGGGGGTGTCAACCTCAGTTTTCCCCCGGCTCCTCCGGCTCGTCGGCCAGCAGCTGCCATTCGGGGCCGGCCCGCAGCAGGACGCTGCGCCAGAGCCCCTTGTCCCCGGGCTGGGCGAACAGGTCCGGCGGGGGCTGGGCCACGATCCAGGTGTTGCCGCGCAGCTCGGTCTCCAGCTGCCCGCCCGACCACCCGGAATAGCCGAAGAACGCGCGCACGTGCATCCCGTCCTCCGCCAGCAGCTGGACCGCCTTCTCCGGCTCGATCCCCAGGTGAAGCTGGAAGCCGCTGGGATGCACCCGCCAGGCGGCGATAATCAGCTGCTCCTGCTGGACCGGCCCGCCGTTGAAGATCGGGACTCCGGCGAGGGGGCCGAGCGCGAAGTCCCCGCCCAGCTGGCCCAGCTGGCGGTGGAGCGGGCGGTTGAGCACCACGCCCATCGCGCCGTCCGCGGCATGGCTGGTCATCAGCACGACCGTGCGCTTGAAGTTGGGATCGCGCAGCGCCGGGTGCGCCAGCAGGAGCGAGCCGGCGTAGGACTCGGGTTGGCTCGGATCGCGGCTGCGCATGGGGTGCCTCCGTCCCCTCACAGCTTGAGCACCTTCACCCCCGCCTCCGTCAGCAGCAGCTCGACCAGCGGATCGTTGCGGTAGTCGGCCCGGTACCGGATCTCGGCGATGCCGGCGGCCGCCAGGGTCTTGGCGCAGTTGAGGCAGGGATAGTGGGTCACATAGGCGATGCAGCCGTCGACCGAGCTGCCGCGCCGGGCGGCGTCCGCCACCGCGTTCTGCTCGGCGTGGACCACCGCCTGCTCGTGGCTGTCGCGCACCCGCGATATATGGGGGGAGCCCGGCAGGAAGCCGTTGTAGCCCGCCGCGACCAGGCGGTTCTTGCGCTCGCCGCCGGCGACGAGGACGCAGCCCACGTGCAGCCGCTCGCAGTTCGAGCGCGAGGCGATCAGCACCGCGGTGGCCATGAAGTACTCATCCCAGGAAGGGCGATGGGCGAACTGCCGGGCGGCGCGGGAGATGAGATCGACGGGTTTGCCGGCCTTGCTCATGCGAGGGGTTCAATCTGAACCCCAACGGAACTGAAACAATTGAAAAAAGGAAATTCGTTGGACCGTCACTTCAGCCGGGGCATGTTGTCCGTTCACCCATGCGCCTCCCCCTTGAGATCGTCGGCGGCGGCCTGGCCGGACTCGCCCTGGGGGGCGCGCTGCGCCGCGCCGGCGTCCCGGTGACGCTCTACGAGGCGGGCTCCTACCCGCGCCACCGCGTCTGCGGGGAATTCATCACCGGCCTCTCGCCGCGCACCATCGCGCGGCTCGGCCTCGGGCCGGCGCTGGAGGGCGCCCTCCAGCACCGGGCCGTGGCGTGGCACCGGGGCGGGCGCCTGGTGCGGGTCCAGCCCCTGCCCTCGCCCGCGCTCGGGATCAGCCGGCACGCGCTCGACGCCCGGCTGGCCGAGGCCTTCGTGGCCGCCGGCGGCGAGCTGCGCAGCCAGGCGCGCTTCCCCGATCCCGGCTCGCCGCCGGGGCGGGTCTTCGCCACCGGCCGGCGCCGCGGCGGCTCCGACTGGCTCGGGCTCAAGGTCCACGCCCTGGGACTCGCCGCCGCGCGGGGGCTCGAGCTCCACCTCGGAGAGGAGGCCTACGTCGGCCTCTCCGCGGTCGAGGGCGGGCGGGTGAACGTCTGCGGCCTCTTCCGGCGCCGCCGCGTCGCCGCGGCGCCGGGACCGGCGGTGCTGCTCGCCTACCTGCGGGCCGCCTCCCTCGCCGGGCTGGCCGACCGCCTGCAGGCGGCGGAGCTCGACGCCGATTCCTTCTGCGCGGTGGCGGCGGTGGCCTTCGACCGGCACGTCCCCGACCTCGGACGCGTCTGCCTCGGCGACGCCTGCGCCATGATCCCCCCCTTCACCGGCAACGGCATGGCCATGGCGTTCCAGAGCGCCGAGGCGGCCTGCGGCCCGCTGCTGGAGTATGCCGGCGGCCGGGCCTCCTGGAGCGAGGCGGCGGCGGCGATCCACCGGGCCCTGCGCCGGCGCTTCCGGCTGCGGCTCGCCTCCGCCGGCGTGCTGCATCCCCACCTGCTGCGCCGGCCGGGCCAGCGCTGGCTAACCGCGCTGACCCAGGCGCGGCTGCTGCCGCTCAGCCCCCTCTACTCTATCCTCCACTGACCGAACCCATGTTCCTCCAAGCCCTCGCCACCGCCGTGCCCGACGCCGAGTTTACCCAGGCGCAATGCTGGGAGCTGGTCTCGCGCTCCTCGGTCCGCCAGCGCCTGCACAAGCGCTCGATGCTGATCCTCCACAGCATCCTGCGCGGCGACCACGGCGTGGCCACCCGGCACTTCGCGCTGCCCCAGATCGAGCAGGTCTTCGACCTGGACCCCGACCAGCTCAACGCCGCCTTCCGCGCCGAGGCGCCCAGGCTCGCCGGCAGGGTCCTGACCGCGGCCCTGGAGAAGGCCGGGGTGCGCCCCTCCGACTTGGACGCCCTCTTCATCTGCACCTGCACCGGCTACCTCTGCCCCGGGCTCACCAGCTACGTCGCCGAGCAGCTCGGCCTGCGGGACAGCGCCATCCTCCACGACCTGGCGGGCCTGGGCTGCGGCGCGGCCATCCCCACCCTGCGGGCGGTGAGCCATCTCCTGGCGGCCAAGCCCGACGCCGTCGTGGCCTGCGTCGCCGTCGAGATCTGCTCCGCGGCCTTCTTCCTCGACGACGACCCCGGCGTGCTGATCAGCGCCTGCCTGTTCAGCGACGGGGCGGCCGCCACCGTCTGGCGCGGGCGGCCCGGCGGGGGCGCGCTGCGCTGCTTCGACTTCCAGACCGTCCACCTGCCGGCCGAACGGGACAAGCTCCGCTTCGAGACCCGCTCGGGCAAGCTGCGCAACCTCCTCCACCGCTCGGTCCCCGAGCTGGCGGCGGGCGCGGTGGGGCGGCTCTGGCGCGAGCGCGGCCCGCGGGGGGTCTCCCGGGTCGTCTCCCATGCGGGCGGCCGCGACGTGCTCGAGGCCCTGGGGCCCGCGGTGGACGGGCATTCGCTCGCGGCCAGCGCCCGGGTCCTGAGCCGCTGCGGCAACATGAGCAGCCCCTCGGTGCTCTTCGCCCTGGAGGAGACCCTGCGGGAGGGGGCGCCTTCCCCGGAGGGCGATTTCTGGCTGGTGAGCTTCGGGGCGGGCTTCGCCGCGCACGCTTGCCGGATCGGGGCGAATCCCTAAAACCTAAGGCCATGCCCACCCTGGCCGATCTCGTCGCGTACTGCGACCAGCGCACCCGCCGCGCCGCCTTCGAGGACTCCCCCGTCGCCTTCAACGGCCTGCAGGTCGCCAACGACGGCCGGGCGACGAAGATCGGGGCGGCGGTCGACGCCGGCGCGGCGCCCTTCCGCCAGGCGGTCGAGGCGGGCGTCGATTTCCTCATCGTCCACCACGGCATGTACTGGGACATGCCGCTGCCGATCACCGGCAAGGTCTACGACCGGGTCGCCACCCTGATCCGCGGCAACTGCGCCCTCTACTCGAACCACCTGCCGCTCGATTCCCATCCCGAAATCGGCAACAACGCGCTGCTCGCGCGCCAGCTCGGCCTGGCGCCCAAGCGCGGCTTCATCCCCAACCCCGGCGGCCCGATCGGCCTGATCGCCCGCGGCGGCAAGCCGCGCTCGGCGCTGCGCGCCCAGCTGGAGAAGCTCTACCCGCGCGTGATCGCGATCGAGTGCGGCTCGGAGACGCCGGCGGAGGTGGCCTTCTGCAGCGGCGGGGGCAACAGCGCCGTGCCCGAGCTGGTCCCGGAGGGGGTCGACACGCTCGTGACCGGGGAGCTGCGCGAGGAGTTCTTCAACCGGGCGCAGGAGGAGAAGCTCAACCTCTACCTCTGCGGGCACTACGCCACCGAGGTGCACGCCGTCCGGGCGCTGGCGGCGGAGCTGGCGGATAAATTCCAGCTGCCCTGGACCTGGATCGCGACCGAGAACCCCCTTTAGCGTTGCGGGTCCCGCGCCGAGCGGGCACGACTCGAGGCGTGAAGAAAATCGCCATCCTCAACGGCCCCAACCTGGACCGCCTCGGCAAGCGCGAGCCGGAAATCTACGGGCGCACCACGCTGGACGGCCTGGAGAAGGCGCTGCGCGGCGAGGTGGGCGGCCAGGCGGAGCTGCTCTTCTTCCAGTCCAACCACGAGGGCGAGCTGATCGACAAGATCGCGGAGCTGGCCGACGCGAAGGTCGACGGCATCGTGCTCAACGCCGGGGCCCTGACCCACACCAGCGTGGCCCTCCGCGACGCCCTGCTCGGCGCCCACCTCCCGGCGATCGAGGTGCACATCTCCAACATCTACAAGCGCGAGGAGTTCCGGCACACCTCCCTGACCGCGCCCGCCTGCATCGCCGTCATCACCGGCCTGGGCCTCGAGGGCTACCACGCGGCCGTGCGCTACCTCCTGAAGTCGTGAGCGCCGAGGCGCCGGGCGAGCCCTGGCTCGTCTGCCACACCCGGCCGCGCTGCGAGAAGAAGTTCGCGGCGCTGATGGCCGCCGAGCGCTTCGAGCACTACCTGCCGCTGGTGGCGAGCGTGCGCAAGTACGCCCACCAGACCAAGCGCTTCAGCAAGCCGCTGTTTCCCGGCTACGTCTTCGCCCGGGTGCCCGCCGAGCGACGCGCCCGCATCTACCAGCAGGACCTGGTGGCGCGCGCCCTGCCCGTGGCCGACGAGGGCTCCTTCCTGCGCCAGCTGGAGGAGGTGAAGGCCATGATCGCCTCCGGCTATGAGCTGACCGTGCGGCCGCTGCTGACCCGGGGCCGGCGCGTGCGGGTGGTGGGCGGCCCCCTGCACGGCCTGGAGGGCTACGTCGACGATCCCGCCAACCCGCAGGGCGTCGTGCTCTCCGTCGACGTCCTGCGCCAGGGCCTCCTGGTGCGGGTCCCCGCCGAGAACCTCAACGTGCTGCCCTGAGCGGCCGCGTCAGCGCGGGTGCCAGGCCAGCCAGCCCCAGCGGATCAGGTGGAGGCTGGCGCAGGTCGCCAGCGCCGCCGCCGTGTCGTCGAGGACAATGCCCCAGCCGCCGGGATAGTCCTGCAGCTTTTTGATGCCCAAGGGCTTGGTGATGTCGAAAAGCCGGAAGATGCCGAAGCCCCCGAGGAAGACCGCCCAGAGGGGGAAGGTCCGGCCCAGCCAGGGCCAGCCCAGGAAGCAGAGCGGCATGGCGACGAACTCATCGAGGATCACCTCGCCCGGGTCGGTCCGCCCGATCCGGAATTCGGCCTCGCCGCAGAAGGCGACCGCCAGGTAGCCCGCCGCCGCGCTCCAGAGCAGGGTCTCGAGGGAGCCGATCCAGGGATGCGCGCCGCCGCCATAGAGCTCGATGTAGCCCACAGTGAAATACAGCAGCCCGGCGAGGGAGCCCCAGGTTCCCGGAGCCGGCAGCCGCTGGCCGACCGGGCCGAGCGTGGCGCAGCCGATCACGGTCGAACTCGGGAGCAGGCGCGGCCAGATCGGCTGTCGCAGTCGCATGGCGCCGGCCTCAGGAGTCGGCGAAGACGATTTCGCGGTGGCGGGCGATGTAGCGCCACCCCGACCAGACCGCGAGCGCGGTCCCGACCCAGAAGATCCACCGGCCGCACCGGTAGGTCCAGAGCGTCAGCAGGCTGAGGTCCCAGGGGACCATCCGGACCCAGTCCCGGCCCACCATCGGGCCGGCGAGAAGAAAGCCGAGGGCGATCAGCTGGGTCACGGTCTTGGACTTGCCCCCGCTGTCCGCGGCGACGATCACCCCCTTGCTGGCGGCGACCATCCGCATGCCGGTGACGAGGAACTCGCGGCAGAGGGTGATGAGCGCGAGGGCGAGGGGAATGTCCCGGCCCTTCCCCACGAAGGCGATGACCAGCCCCACCACCATGATCTTGTCGGTCAGGGCGTCCATCAGCTTGCCGAAGTTCGACACCAGGTTGCGGGTGCGCGCCAGGTAGCCGTCGAGCCAGTCGCCGACGGCCGCGGCGATGAAAAGCCAGAAGGCCAGCGAGGCCGACCCGGGCCAGTCCTGGTACATCAGCCACACGATCACGAACATCAGGGGGATGCGCGAGAGGGTGATGGCGTTGGGGAGGCTCATCGCAGGTCGAAGCGGCGAACCAACAAGCGCAAATCCCGCCCGCATGCAAAGTTAAAGGCTGTCCATCCGCCGAATTTCCTGCTCGAATGGCGAGACGTGCGCCACTGCATCTACCCCGGAACCTTCGACCCGATCACCTACGGGCACCTCGATGTGCTGGCGCGGGCGGCCAAGCTCTTCGACCGGGTCACCGTCGCGATCGCGCGCAACCCCGGCAAGGAGCCGCTCTTCACCGCCGAGGACCGCCTGGAGATGCTGCGGCCGACCGTGGCCCAGATGGCCAACGTCACCGTCACGGTCTTCGACGGGCTGCTGGTCGACCTCGCGCGCCAGCAGCAGGCCAGCGCCATCATCCGCGGGCTGCGGGCCCTCTCCGACTTCGAATTCGAGTTCAACATGGCCCTGATGAACCGGCACCTCCAGCCCGAGATCGAGACCCTCTTCGTCATGCCCAACGAGCAGTTCAGCTACACCAGCTCCTCGCTGGTCAAGCAGGTGGCGAAGTACGGCGGGGACGTGGGCCATTTCGTGCCGCCGCATGTCGCCGCGGCCCTGAAGACCGCCTACCGCCGGAGCTAGATAGTCTGTCACCTTTCGCCCGGCGGGCCGTCTTGGCTCGTCCCAGGCTCCGCATTTTCCCCCTCCCTTTCCTCTCCCCCAAAGTATGGCCTCTTCGCGCAGCTCCAAAGGCGTCATCACCCTCCTCGTCATCGTCCTCGCCGCCGGCGGCGGCTGGTATTACTGGTGGAGCCGCCGCGACAAGGCCCCGGAGTTCTACACCACCGCCGTCAGCCGCGGGGAGGTCGTCCAGACCGTCACCGCCTCGGGCACGATCAAGCCCCTGGTGGACGTGATCGTCAGCAGCCAGATCTCGGGCTACATCACCGCCTGGTACACCGACTTCAACGCCAAGGTGAAGAAGGGCGACCTCCTGGCCACCCTCCTGCCGACCTCCTACCAGGCGGCGGTCAAGTCGGCGGAGGGCGACCTGGCCAACGCCAAGGCCAACTACGACCTGCAGACGGTCAACCTCAAGCGCGACAAGGAGCTCCTGGCCAAGAGCCTGATCCCCCAGTCCGACTACGACACCCAGAACGCCCAGGTCGAGGAGGCGGCGGCCCAGATCCAGATCAAGCAGGCGACCCTCGAGAACGCCCGCACCAACCTCTCCTACTGCCAGATCAAGTCGCCGATCGACGGCATGGTCATTTCCCGCAACATCGACGTCGGCAACTCGGTCGCGGCCACCCTGAGCTCCCCGACCCTCTTCGAGATCGGCAACGACCTGACCCAGATGCAGATCGACGCCCAGGTGGCCGAGGCCGACGTCGGCAACGTCGCGAGCGGCCAGACCGTGAACTTCACGGTCGACGCCTATCCCAACCGCCAGTTCCACGGCGTGGTCTACCAGGTGCGCAACGCCCCCCAGACCCAGCAGAACGTCGTGATCTACGACGTGATGATCAAGGTCGACAACGCCGACCTGAAGCTGAAGCCGGGCATGACCGCCAACGCCTCCATCGTCGTCACCACCCATTCCGGGGTCCTCCGCCTGGCCAACAGCGCGCTGCGCTTCCGGCCGCCCGAGGGCATGGCCTACGTCCCGGCCCGCGCCCCCGGCGCCCCCGCCGGCGCGGCGCCCGCGGCCAAGCCGATGAGCCCGGAGGAGCGCCGGGCGGCGATGGCCAAGCTCTTTCAGGACGCCGGCTTCAGCCGCGGCGGCGGCCCGCCCTCGCCCGAGGTCCTGCAGAAGCTCAAGGACCTGGCCAAGGAGCGGGGCATCGATCTGCCCGAGCGCATGCTCAGCGGCAATTTCGGGCGCGGCGGCGGCGGCCGCGGGCGCCAGGGCGAAGGCGGCGAGCAGGCGGTCTTCCGCAACATCTACCGGCTGCCGGCCGGCGCCGGCCCGACGGTGAAGCCCGAGGAGGTCCGCGTGAGGCTGGGCATTTCCGACGGCACCAACACCGAGGTCAGCGGCGACCTGAAGGAGGGCGACGTCATCATCACCGGCGTCAACCTGCCCTCGGGCGGGACCCAGGAGCGCAATCCTTTTGGCGGCGGGGGCGGGGGCGGCTTCCGGCGCTTCGGGGGCTGACCATGAGCAGCGTCGTCAAGCTCGACAACATCCACAAGGTTTACGATTCCGGCGAGGTCAAGGTTCACGCCGTCCGCGGCGTCTCGCTCGAGATCAAGCAGGGCGATTTCGTCGCCCTGATGGGCGCGAGCGGCTCGGGCAAGTCCACCCTGATGAACATCCTCGGCTGCCTGGACCGGCCGACCGAGGGCCACTACTTCCTCGACGGCGCGGACGTCTCCCACCTCGACCGCAACGAGCTGGCGGACATCCGCAACCGGAAGCTCGGGTTCGTCTTCCAGGGCTTCAACCTCCTGGCCCGCACCACGGCGCTGGAGAACGTCGAGCTGCCGATGATGTACGGCCGGCGCAAGGCCACCCGCGCGCAGATGCGCGAGCGCGCCCAGCACTGCCTGGAGATCGTCGGTCTGGCCCAGCGCGCGGATCACTTCCCCAGCCAGCTCTCGGGCGGCCAGCAGCAGCGCGCCGCCATCGCCCGCGGCCTGGTCAACGAGCCGCAGGTCCTGCTGGCCGACGAGCCGACCGGCAACCTCGACAGCAGGACCTCGATCGAGGTCATGGGCGTCTTCCAGAAGCTCAACGAGCAGGGCATCACCATCCTGATGGTGACCCACGAGCTCGACGTCGCCCGCTACTGCAAGCGAAACCTCATCCTCCGCGACGGCCAGCTGGTCAGCGACGTCGTCGTCGCCGACCGCTCCATCGCCGAAGTCGAGCTGCGCCGGCTGAAGGAGGCCGAGTCCGCGGCCAAGCTCATCCACTGAGATGCGCTTCCTCTCCACCGTCTTCGTCGCCCTGCGGGCGCTCCGCCGCAACAAGATGCGCTCGGTGCTGACCGCGCTCGGCATCATCATCGGCGTCGGCGCGGTCATCGGCATGGTCAGCATCGGCAACGGGGTGGAGTCGCAGGTCGAGGCCAACATCGCCGCCCTGGGCCAGAACATCATCCTGGTCTTCGCCGGGAGCGCCAACCAGGGCGGAGCGCGCAGCGGCTACGGCGGCGCGGGCACCCTGACGATCGACGACGCCCAGGCGATGAAGAGCGAGGTCCGCGATGTCATCGCCGTCAGCCCGGAGGTCCGGGGCGCCTCCCAGGTCCTGGCCAACGGCCTCAACTGGTTCACCCGCATCATGGGCGAGAGCGAGGACTACCTTTCCATCCGCCAGTGGCCCCTCGCGGAGGGGGCGATGTACACCGAGCAGGACGTGCGCGGGGACGCCAAGGTCTGCGTCATCGGCCAGACCATCGTGACCAACCTCTTTCCCGACGGCGACCCGATCGGCAAGAGCCTGCGGATCCGCAACCTCCCCTTCAAGGTCGTCGGGGTCCTGAGCTCCAAGGGCTTCTCCACCTCCGGGCAGGACCAGGACGATTTCGTGCTCATCCCCTACACCAGCGCGATGAAGCGCTTCTCCCGCCAGAACTTCCTGCCGATCATCAACGTCCAGGCCGACAGCGCCGACCGCATCGACCAGATCGAGCAGGACCTGACCAATCTGTTACGGGATCGCCACCACATCACCGAGGGCCGCGACGACGACTTCCGGGTCCAGGACCAGCAGGAGATCGCCGAGGCCGCGACCGCCACCACCCGGACCTTCACCCTCTTCCTCGGCTCCATCGCCGGCATCTCCCTGCTGGTCGGCGGCATCGGGATCATGAACATCATGCTGGTGTCCGTGACCGAGCGCACCCGCGAGATCGGCATCCGCATGGCCGTCGGGGCGCACGGCAGCGACATCCGCACCCAATTCCTGATCGAGGCGGTGGTGCTCAGCCTGCTGGGCGGCGCGCTCGGGGTCACCTTCGGCGTCGCGCTGGCGCTGGGCATCTCCCATTTCCTGCACTGGCCCGTCACGGTCTCCGCCGTGGCCATCGTGGTGGCCCTGGCCTTCAGCGGCGCGGTCGGGGTGGGCTTCGGCTACTACCCGGCGAGCAAAGCGGCACAACTTGATCCGATCGACGCCCTGCGCTACGAGTAGCGCTGTGCGTCTTCTGGTCGCTGTCGTCCTGCTGGCCCTTTTCGCCGGAACGGTCCGGGCGGACCCGGCCTTGGACCGCGCGATCGCCCTCTATCGGGCCAAGGACTACCCCGCGGCGCGGGCCGCCCTGGAGCGGATCCTCGCCTCCGGGCCCAAGACCGCCGCCGCCTGCTATTACTACGGCATGGCGCTGAGCCAGGGGCCCGACACCGGCGCCCTGGAGGAGGCGGTGCCCTGGCTGGAGCAGGCCGCGACCCTCGAGCCGCAGAACCATGTCTACCAGGGGGACTACGGCGGGGTCTGCCTGCAGATCGCCGACCGCCGCCGCTCGCTCGCCTACGCCAACCGCGGCCGCAAGGCGATGGAGCGCGCCATCGCCCTCGATCCCGACGACCTCGACGCCCGCGAGGGCCTGATGCGCTTCTTCGCCGAGGCCCCCTGGCCGGTGGGCAGCCAATCCCGCGCCCGGGAGCAGGCGGAGGAGATCGCCCGCCGGGACCCGGCGCGGGCGGCCTCCGCCTACCTGACGCTGGGCCGGAGCTTCGAGAAGGTCGACGAGCGGGGGGCGGCCCGGGCGGCCTACCGCCACGTCCTCAGCCTGGAACCGGGCAACGCCGCGGCGGCCGCGGGGCTCGGACGACTGCGGTGAAGCCGGCCCGCGAACGCTTCCTCGAGCTGCTCCGGGAGACCGTGGCGGCGGGCGCCCTGGTCAAGCTCACCCTGGGGAAGCACCGCGGCCCCGACGACTCGCTCGTCAATCTCTTCGCCCGCCCCGTGAGCCTGCGCGGCGGGCCGCACCTCTCCCTGCTCTGGCGCCACCGCACGCGGGACGTGACCAAGAACCTGCCCCCGGCGGAGGCCCTGGCGCGGCTCGAGCCGCTGATCGGGTCGGACTTCCTGCACGCGCACCTCTTCACCCGGGCGGAAACCGCCCAGCTCGAGTGCGAGCCGGGCGGCGCCGCCCGCCTGCGGCGCAAGGCGGCGCCGACCGCCCCGGCCGCGCCGGAGGGGCCCGGGGACCACGACCGCGTCAAGCGGAGGCCGCTCGATCCCTCGGCCCCGTGGCTGCAGGCCCTGGGCGTGACCCATCCGGACGGCCAGCCCCGCGCCGGCATGGCGCCCAAGCTCCGCCAGATCGAGCGCTTCGCGGAGCTGCTCGGCGGCCTGCTGCGCGAGGCCGGGCTGCCGGCGGGCGAGGCACCGGTGGAGCTGGTCGACATGGGCAGCGGCAAGGGCTACCTGACCTTCGCCGCCGCGGCCCTCCTCGGGGACGGCGGCCGGGTGCGGGGAGTCGAGGCGCGGCCCGAGCTCGCGGCCTTCTGCAACCAGGTGGCGGCAGGGCGCGGCTGGTCGGGGCGGCTCGGCTTCGAGGCAGGGACCATCGCGGCGACCCCGCTCGGACGCCTCGACGCCCTGGTCGCGCTCCACGCCTGCGACACCGCGACGGACGACGCCCTGGCCAAGGGGATCGCGGCGGGGGCCCGCCTGCTGGTCGTGGCGCCCTGCTGCCACAAGGAGGCGCGGCCCCAGCTGGCGGCGGCGCCGGTGCTGGGGGACGCGCTGCGACACGGGATCCTGGCGGAGCGGCAGGCCGAGTTCGCCACCGACGCCCTGCGGGCCCAGCTGCTGGAGTGGGCGGGGTACCGCACCCGCGTCTTCGAATTCGTCTCCACCGAGCACACCGCCAAGAACCTGATGATCGCCGGGGTGCGGGCCGGGCCGGGCGGGGACCCCGCCCTGGCCGGCCGGATCCGGGCCTTCGCCGCCTTCTACGGGATCCGCCGCCAGGCCCTGGCCCGGCAATTGGGATTTGATTTGGGGGCCGGATGAGGTTTGGCTGACCCCTCGCCTTTTACCACCATGGGACAACAACGGAACAAGATCATCAAACGCCGTCGCCGCCGCGCCTACCATCAGCGCAAGAAAGCCGCCGCCAAGAAGAAGTGATCAAGGTCAGCCTCATCTCTCTCGGCTGTGCCAAGAACCTGGTCGACAGCGAGATCATGGTGGGGCACCTGCATCAGGCCGGCATGAAGGTGGTGCCGGACGCCGACCAGGCGGACGTGGTGATCGTCAACACCTGCTCCTTCATCGACTCCTCCAAGGAGGAGTCGATCGGGCATATCCTGGCCGCCCATGAGCGCCGGGGGATGCGCAAGCGCCGCCGCGGCCAGAAGCTGATCGTGGCCGGGTGCATGTCGCAGCGCTTCGCCAAGACCCTGCCCGGCGAGCTGCCGGAGGTCGACGCCTTCATCGGCCTGGACCAGGTCACCCAGGTCGCCCCGGTGATCGAGCGGCTCTACGCGCGCGAGGGCGCGTCCGGCCCGCTCAGCGAGGTCACGCCCCGCTCCAGCTACATCCCGGACTACGACACCCCGCGCTTCCGCCTCACCCCGCGGCACACCGCCTACGTCAAGATCGCCGAGGGCTGCAACCATCCCTGCACCTTCTGCATCATCCCGCAGATCCGCGGCCGCCACCGCAGCCGCACGGTCGACAGCGTCGTGGCCGAGGCGCGCCGGCTGGTGGCGGAGGGCGTGAAGGAGCTGAACCTCATCTCCCAGGACACCACCTTCTTCGGCATGGACACCTGGGAGCAGCGGCCCGGCCCGCGCACCCCGGTCGACTCCTCCCGCGGCACGGCGCTCACCACCCTGCTCCACCGGCTGCAGGAGATCGAGGGGGACTTCTGGATCCGGCTGCTCTACACCCACCCGGCCCACTGGAGCGACGAGCTGATCGCGGCCATCGCCGCCTGCCCCAAGGTGGCCCGCTACGTCGACATGCCGCTCCAGCACATCAGCGAGCGCATGCTCTCGGCCATGCAGCGCGAGACCACCGGCGAGCACATCCGCGGCCTGGTGCGGCGCATCCGCGCCGGCATCCCGGGCATCGCCCTGCGCACCACCTTCATCGTCGGCTTCCCCGGGGAGACCGAGGCCGACGTGGACGAGCTCTGCGCCTTCATCGAGGAGGCGCGCTTCGAGCGCCTCGGCGTCTTCCGCTACTCCCAGGAGGAGGGCACCCGCGCGGCCAAGCTCGAGGGCCAGATCCCGGCGCAGGAGAAGGAGCGCCGCTGGCACCGGCTGATGCGCCTGCAGCGCCAGATCGCCGCCGAGCTCGGCCAGGCCGGCGTCGGCCGCCGCCTCAAGGTCCTGGTGGAGGAGCCGGGCGTGGCCCGCGGCGAGGCCGACGCGCCGGACATCGACGGGCGCGTCTACGTCCTGCGCGAGCTGCCCGTCGGGGAATTTGCGGAGGTCGCGATCACGTCCTCCCGCGAGTATGACCTCATCGCCCTCCCGGCCGGCCAGCAGCCGGCCGAGTTCAAGCTCGCCAAGATGGCTCAGTAGCGCGCTGGCGGCCGCCGTGGCCGCGGCCGCCTGGCTGGTCTTCCGCGGCACGCTGGGCGGGGGCTTCCTGCAGTGGGACGACGACATCAACGTCGTGAACAATCCCCACGTGCACGCCCTGGGCTGGGCGAACCTGCGGTGGATGTTCACCGACGCGCAGTACATGCGCCGCTACCTGCCCCTGGGCTGGCTGCGCTGGGCGGCGGACTACGCCGCCTTCGGCCCCGATCCCCGGCCCTTCCACTTCGGCAACCTGCTCTTCCACGCGGCCGACGCGGTCCTGCTCTTCGCGGCGATCCGGGCGCTGCTGCGGCGCCGCGCCGCGCGCTCGGCGGGCTTGGAGGTCTGCGCGGCGCTCGGCGCCCTCTCCTGGGCCGTCCATCCCCTGCGGGCCGAGGCCGTGGCCTGGATCTCGACCGGGCAGTACTGCCAGGCCGTCTGCTTCCTCCTGCTCTCCTTTCTCGCCTACCTGGCGGCGGCGGACCGGCCCCGCGCCCGGGGGCTGCGCGCGGCCGCGCTCGCGGCCTTCGCCGCCTCGCTGCTGAGCTATCCCGCCGCCCTCGGCTACCCGGCGGCGCTGCTCGCCCTCGACGCCTGGGTGCTCGGGCGCTGCCGCGACCGGGCCGGTTGGAAACGTGCCTTGTGGGAGAAGGCTCCCTACGCGCTGGTCACCGCCCTGGTCCTGGCGGCCACCCTCGCCTCCCGCTACGGCGCCCGCGGCATCTGGACCCCGCCGCCGACCCTGGCCCAGTTCGGCCTCGGCGCCCGGCTGATGCAGGCGGCGTACGTCTGGGCCTATTTTCTCTGGAAGCCGCTTTTTCCCTTCCACCTCGCCCCCGTCTACACCGCCCTGGTGGACTTCGATCCCCTGGCCTGGCCCTTCCTCGCCAGCGCCGCGCTTGTCCTGGGGCTGACCGCCCTGCTCCTCTGGCGCCGCCGCCGCTGGCCGGCGGCCCTGGGGGCCTGGCTCTGCCACCTGGCGCTGCTCGTGCCGATGCTGGGGCTCACCGAGCACCCCCACTATGCCAGCGACCGCTACGTCTACCTGGCCTCCCTGGTCTGGTCCGCCGCCCTGGGCGGTGCGCTCCTCCGCCTCTGGCCGCGGCGCCCTCTGCGCTTGGCGGCCCTGGGAGCGGCTGCGGTCCTGCTCGCCCTGGCCGCCCGAGCCAGCGCCGCGCAGGCGCGGATCTGGCACGACAGCGAAACCCTCTTCCAAGCGGCCCTGGCCCGGCTCGGGCCCGATCCCTACCGCTACGACATCCTCCTGCGGCTGGGCCGGCTGCGCGAGAGCGAGGGGCGCCTCCCGCAGGCGGAGGCGGCGTTCCGCCAGGCCCTGGCCGCGCGGCCGGACGAGGCCGAGGCGAAGGGCCGGCTGGGCCTGGTCCTCTTCGAGCAGGGCCGCGCCGCCGAGGCTGAGGCCTACCTCGGCCCGGCCGCCCGCCTCGGCCGGGAGAGCGCGGATGCGCAGGCGGCGCTGATCGCGGGCTTCCTGCGCTCCGGGCTCGGGGGCGAGGCGCTGGAATTTGCGCGGGCGGCCGCACGGCTGCAGCCGGACTCGCCCGGGGCCCGCGAGAACCTCGCCCTGGCCGAAAAGGCGCTGGCCCGGCCGGCGGAGCCGGCCCGCTGAGCTCAGGGCGGCGCCTGCTCGCCAGCGCCGCCCGCCGGGGGCGGAGGGGAAGGCGCCGCGCTGTCGTCGGCTTCGCCCGCGCCCTCGGCCGGCTTGGCCGCGGCCGCGGCGGCCAGCGCCGCCCCCTGCGCGAGCTCGGCCGCGGGCATGACGATGGCCCCGTTGGGCCGGCCGTTGGCGATGTGCGCCAGGGCGACCCCGAGCAGCCGGCCCTGGGGGTCGAAGAGGGGGCAGCCGAGCAGGACCTGGTTGACGAGGAAGAGGCGCCGCGGCTTCTCCGCGATGCCTTCGATGGTGATCTCGCGCACGACCGGGGCGCGCTGCAGGACCTTGGCGGCGCGGGCGACCAGGTAGTAGTCGCCCAGCACCTCGGCCGCGGCCGGGTGGTCCAGGTCGGCGTGGACGAAGGTCCGCTTGCCCGCGGCCGCGTCGGGCAGCGGCGCGATGAAGGCCAGGTCCTGGTCGGGGTCCTTCAACACCACCCGGGCGGGGATCTCCGTGCCGTCGGCCAGCCGGAGCTTGGCCTCCTTGAATTCGACGTCGTTGACCTGGACCCGCTGCGCGACGCCGTTGGTGCGGGCCTGCACCGCGCCCCGCGGGTCGATCTCGGAGAGCGAGGTGAGGGTCAGGCCGGCCGCGTTCAGGACGGTGCCGTTGATCTGCCGGCGCACCTCCTGGGGCGGCAGGGTCCGGTTGCCCACGGTGATCTTGATCGTCGTCACGACCTCGATCTCCACCACCGCGTCGGCGTACCGCGCCGCCAGGCCGCGGCCGACCGCCGCGCGGGCCTCCTGCGGCGAGGGCGGCGGGGCGGCCGGGCCGGAGCCGGAGCCGGGAAGGTTGGCGCAGGCGGACAGGATCAGCACGCCCGCGAGGGCGGCGAGCGGGGCGCAAAGGCTACGGCGAATTCTCATGGTGAAGCGGCTTGAGGTTGATCTCGACGAAGAGGGTCCGGGAGTGCCGCAGCACCTCCAGCACCAGCCAGGAGTCGCCCGCCTTGGCCGCGTCGTCCCGCGCCTGGCGCAGCTCGGCCAGGCTCGCCACCGGCCGGCCGCGGGCGCGGATCACGACGTCGTCCGACTGGAGGCCGGCCAGGGCCGCCCAGCCGGCGAGCACGGCGTTCTCCACCAGCACCCCGCGGGCGTCGGGGTCGAGCTGCAGGCGCACGCGGTCCTCGAAGGCCAGGTCGCGCGCCGCGAATTCCAGCTGATCGTCCTGCCACCAGGGCATCTCCGCCGGCGGGACCGGCTGCTCCTCCATCGCCACCTTGACCTCCTGCTTCTGCCCGCCGCGCCAGAGCGTGAAGTCGACCTCGGAGCCGACGGGATACTGGCGGATCTGCCGCTCGAGGACGTCCGCGTCCTCCGCCCGCCGGGCGGTGACCGGGTCGCCGTCGAGGGCCAGGACCACGTCGCCCACCTGCAGGCCGGCCGCCGCCGCCTTGGTGCCGGGGAAGATGCGGGTCAGGCGGGCGCCGCCCTCGGCCCGCAGGCCCATCCGGCGCGCCAGCTTCGGAGTCAGCGGCTGCGAGGCCGCGCCCAGCCACGCCTTCCGGATCTCCGGGGTGACATCGTGCTCGGTGGTCGCGCGGAGCGTCACCACCACGTCGAGCTCCTCCCCGCCGCGCCGGATCGCGGCCAGCACGGTCCGCACCCCCTTGGGGGCGCCCTTCATCAGGCTTTCGGTCATCGCCTTGAGGGCCGCGCCGTCGGCCACCGGGACGCGGTTGACCGCGACCAGGACGTCGCCCCGCCGCAGGATCGGCTCGCTCTGCCCGCTCGGGCCGCTGGGCTGGATGCTCTCGAACCAGACCCCCTGGGTGTCGGGCAGATGGGTCTCGCGCGCGAGTTCCGGGGTCACGTTCCGGATCACCGCCCCCCAGGCATGCAGCTCGACGTCGTCGGCCAGCGGGGGCTCCCGCCGCCGCAGGCCCACCTGGACCGAAAGCTTCTGCCCGCCGCGCTCACCGTCGAGGGCGAGCCGCTCGCCCGGCATCCGCCCCATCTCCAGGCGGTAGAACTGCGCCACCGCCTTGTCCTGCGGCTCGTCGATGGGGTGGCCGTCGGCTGCGAGCAGCAGGTCGCCCGGCTGCAGACCCGCCGCGGCGGCGGGAGAGCCCGGCGTCACGTCCGCTACCAGGACGCCCTTGCCCTCCCCCGCGGACTCGAGCCGCGGCTGGACCGAGAGGCCGGACCAGCCCCGCGTCACCTTGCCGCCGGCGATGATCTGGCCGGCGATGCGCCGCGCCAGGTTGCCCGGGATGGCGCCGGCGAGGTTGGCGATGCTGATCTCGTTGATTCCGACCACCTCGCCATGGCTGTCGATCAGCGGCCCGCCGCTGTTCCCAAAATAGATCCGCGCGTCGTGGAAGATCCAGCGCACCACCAGGCCCACCGGCTCGCCGCGGATGGTGAACTGCCCGACGTCGGGCGGAACCAGGGACGGGTTGGAGACGATGCCGCGGGTCACCGACTGGGTGAGGAAGCCGGGGCTGCCCAGGGCGAAGACCGTGTCGCCGACCACGAGCCGGTCGGAGTCGCCGAAGGGCGCGAGCGGGACCGGCGCCGCGTCCTTGGGGCGGGAGGCCAGGTCGAGCTGCAGGACTGCGAGGTCGGTGAGCGCGTCCTCCCCCACCAGGCGGGCGTCCACCTTGCTGCCGTCGGTCAGGTAGCAGCGGAAATAATCGCCGTTCTCCGCCACATGGTAGTTGGTCAGCACGTGCCCCTGGGCCGAGATGATGACGCCGCTGCCGCCGACTTCGGCCTTCACCATGCGGCCGTCGTTGGGCTGCATCCGGATCGCCTCGATCTTGACCACCGAGGGCAGCACCTTGGCCAGCATCTGCTGGCTCTGCTCGCCGCTGGGGCTGGTCTGGGCGCGCGCGGCGACCGCCGCCACGCCGACCAACGCCAACCTCCGAAGGCTTCTCCCGCCGAGGACCTTGGTCATAGGGTGGATACGAGGGGCAACGGATACTAAACAGCCGGAAAGGTCCTCCCCCGCACAAGCAAAATCACGCCCTGCGGGCGGCGGCGACGTAGCGGCCGATGATGCCGCCGAAGGACCCGTTGGAGAAAAAGACGGTCAGGCGCGGCCGGGCGGGGTCCGGTGGGAGCGTCGCCGCCGCCAGGAGGCCGTAGAGCGCCTCGTGGTCCGGGGCGGCGGCGCATTGCAAGCCTTTCGAGGAAAGAAACTTGAGCACAGCCTGGGGATCGAAGCGCTCCTCCGGCTTCAGCTTGTCGGGGCGGTCCACCGGACCGAGGTAGACCTCGTCGGCCTCGGCCAGCGCCGCCGCGAAGCCGTCCTGCATCGTCCTCAGGCGGGCCGTGTTGCTGCGCGGCTCGAAGACGGCCGCCAGCCTGGCGCCGGCAAAGCGGCGCCGGAAGGAGCGGAGCGTCTCCGCCAGCGCGGTCGGGTGGTGCCCGAAGTCCTCGACCACCGTCAGGGCCGGCCCGGCGAGCAGGACCTCCTGCCGGCGCCGGACGCCGCGGAAGCGGGCCAGCGCCTCCAGCCGGAGGGCCCGCGGGTCGTCCGAGCCCAGCGCCAGCCCGGCCGCGGACGCGGCCATGGCCGCGTTGCGGGCGTTGTAGAGCCCGGGGAGGGACCAGGCCACCCGCGCCCAGGGCTGCCCCTTGAAACTGAGGGAGAATTCCGCGCCGGCCGCGGACTCCGAAAACTCCGAGATCCGCACCTCGTTGCCCTCCCCCGTCCCCACCCGCAGCACCCGGGTCCAGGCGGCGGGGCCGAGCGCGCGCAGGTTCTCGTCGTCGCCGTTGAGCACGATCCAGCCCCGGCTGGGCACCAGCCGGACGAAGTGGCCGAACGTCCGCTGCACGTCCGCCAGGTCGCGGAAGATGTCGGCATGGTCGAACTCCAGGTTGTTCAGGACCGCGATGCGGGGCGCGTAGTGGATGAACTTGCTGCGCTTGTCGAAGAAGGCGCTGTCGTACTCGTCGCCCTCGATCACGAAGGGATCCTGCGGGCTGCCCAGGTGGCTCCCGGTGGGCGGGTCCTGCGGCACCCCGCCGATGAGGAACCCGGGGTCCCGTCCCTGGGCCCGCAGCAGGTAGGCGGTGAGCGCGGTCGTGGTGGTCTTCCCGTGCGTCCCCGCGACCACCACGTTGTTGCGGCGGGAGAGGATCAGCTCGTGCAGCAGCCCGGGCAGCGAGGTGTAGGGCAGCGCCCGGGTCTCGAGCAGCCATTCCACCTCCGGATTGCCGCGCGAGAGCGCGTTGCCGACCACCACCAGGTCCGGCCGCAGGGCCTCCAGGCGCTCGGCATTGTAGCCGGAGAGGACCTCGACGCCCGCCTCAGCCAGCACCGTGCTCATCGGCGGGTAGACCCCGGCGTCCGCCCCGCAGACCCGGTGGCCCGCCGCGCGGGCCAGGAGGGCCGCCTGGCCCATCGCGGTCCCGCACACCCCCATGAAATAGAGCTTCATCCCCTCACCACTCCAGCTCGAGCAGCGAAACCGACTGGCGCGGGAGCGTGAAGGTCAGGTCCGCCGCGCCGCCGCGCACCGGCACGGTGGAGGGCTCGGCCAGCAGCGTGAGCTGCCCGGCCTTCTCCATCGCCGCGTACTGCGCCTCGTCCGGGGCCGGGGGCGAGCCGAAGAGCTGCCACTGGCGGTAGGAGTTGCTGTGCTCCCCGTCGATCCGGTAGTGCCTCAGCCTGGCCTGGCCGGCGGCGATCGGCAGGCGCTCCAGCCGGACGGTGACGCGCGCGGCCGGCCCGGGGACGTCGTCGTCGTGGTAGTGCCAGAGGAAGAGGCAGAGCCGGCTGCCCTCCAGGCTGGCCATCGCGCCGACGTCCGGGGCCCCGCGCACCCCGCCGCGGATGATGGCGTCCAGCGGCACCTGCGCCGAGCTGGCCGCGGCGATCCGCCGCCCGCCCATCTTCGCCAGCATCCGGAAGACGTTGAGCACGGGCAGGTCGAGGCCGCTCGCCGCCAGCGTGCGCTGGCCGGCGAAGTACGGCTGGTCCTCGAATTCGAAGGCCCAGGTCAGGGCGCCCTCGAGGTTGACGCCCCGCCGGGCCGCGAGGTCGAGCTCCCGGCCGAAGCAGGCCGCCTCGTAGCTGGCGTAGAGCGAGGTGTTGCGGTACCCCAGCTGCGGCCCCTGGCAGGCGGCGCAGCCGTCGGGATCGGACTCCCCGATCACGATCGGCTTGTCCTTCAGCTCCGGGACCGCCGCGATCATGCCGAAGGCGGTGTCCATCGTCCGCAGCTGCGGGGCGATCCCGAGCCTCACGTGCCCGTCGACGAACGAGGGCGAGCCCTTGGCGTGGAAGGAGACGAAGTCCGTGGGAGTGCCGATCGCGCCGGTGGCGTAGTTGGTGCCGCGGGTGACGTGGGCGAGGAAACCCTCCATGAACTTGCCGCCGGAGCCGGCCGCATCCATCCCGCCCACCCGGGCCGTCGGGAGCGCCCGGCGCACCGCCGCCACCGCGTAGTCGTGCAGCTTGTAGAACTCCTCCGGCGTGGCGTGCCAGTAGGCCTCCCCGTTCGCCTCGTTCCAGACCTCCCACCACCAGCGCTCCACCTCGGCGCGGCCGTAGCGCTCCACGCAGTGGCGGACCCACTGATAGACCAGCTCGCCCCACTTGGCGTAGTCCTTGGGCGGATAGGACCAGCCCGTGCCGATCCGGCCGTAGTTCGAGCCCGGGCGCCAGTCGTGCTGGTAGGGCTCGGGATGGACCGACATCGCCTCGGGCATGAAGCCGATCTCGACGTAGGGCCGGATGCCCCGCGCCCGGTAGGTGTCGAAGATGCGGTCGACGATCGTCCAGTCGTACACCGGCCGGCCGGCGGCGTCCTCAGTGTAGGCGTTGGTGCTTCCCCACTTGTAGGCGGGGGTGCCGTCTCCGGTGTTGAGCAGGTTGTGGGCCCGGAAGAAGACGTCGCCGGGCCGGAGCGCCCCGAGCTCGGAGAGCAGCTTGCGCCCGTCCTTCATCGTCGCGTAGTTGGGCTCGTCCGCGCCGAAGAAGCGCCAGATCGGCTTCATCGCGCCGAGGTCGCGGCCGGCGTCGACCTGGACCGAGACGGGGAACGGGGGCGGGGCGCCGGCGCCGGCGCGGCAGGCGGCCAGGGCCAGGACGAGGAAGGCGGGGCGCAGCTTCATGCCGGACTGACCAAATAGGGCGGGCTGGAGGCAGGCGAGGCGAATTCCGATCCTTCCGGCCGGGCGCGCTCGTCTTGCCCTCCGCCCATGCCCCACCCCCGCTTCCTCCTGCCCGTCCTGGTCCTCGTCCTCGGCGCGTCCGCGCCGTCCCGGGCCCCGGCCGCCCCGGTCCGGCTGACCGAGGTCGACGAGGTCATCCCCACCTACCTCTCCGGCCCCCCCGAGCCCGACCCGATGTTCTACTTCGGGCGCGATTCGCAGGGGGCCCAGGGCCGGATCTATCCCTATCCCCTCTACAACAACCTGACCAATCGCAAGGCGGACGCGTCCTACCACGTGGTCTACCTGGAGAACGAGTACGTGAAGGTCGGCGTCATCCCCGCGCTCGGGGGCAAGCTCTTCTCCGCCGTGGACAAGACCGACGGCTACGACTTCGTCTACCGCCAGCACGTGATCAAGCCGGCGCTGATCGGCCTGATCGGAGCGTGGATCTCCGGCGGCATCGAGTGGAACATCCCCCACCACCACCGCGCCACCACTTTCCTGCCGGTGCAGTACCGGACCGAGGCGCGTCCCGACGGCAGCAAGACCGTCTGGGTGGGCGAGCTCGAGATCCGGCAGCGCATGCGCTGGGCGGTGGGCTACACCCTGCGGCCGGGCAGCTCCGTGCTCGAGGCCTCGGTGCGGATCCTCAACCGCACCCCGCTGGCCAACACCATGCTCTGCTTCGCCAACGTCGCGGTGGCGGCGAACGACCGGTACCAGATCATCTTCCCGCCCAGCACCCAGCACGTGGCCTACCACTTCAAGCGGGAGTTCGCCGACTGGCCCATCGCGAAGGGGACCTTCAACGGCGCCGACTTCGGCGCGGGCACGGACGTGAGCTGGTACAAGAACCACGCCAGCGCGAACTCGATGTTCGCCTGGAACTACCGCGACGACTTCTTCGCCGGCTACGACCACGGCCGCGAGGCGGGGACGATCAGCGTCGCCGACCATCACATCGTCCCGGGCAAGAAGTTCTGGACCTGGGGCAACGGGCCGCGCGGTCGGACCTGGGACCGGATCCTGACCGACGACGACGGACCCTACGTCGAACTGATGGTCGGAGCCTACTCCGACAACCAGCCGGACTACTCCTGGCTGCAGCCCTACGAGACCCGCGCCTTCGAGATGCGCTGGTATCCCTTCCGCGGGATCGGCGGGGTGAAGAACGCGAACGCGGACGCCGCGGTGAACCTTGAGGTCCGGGGCGGCGAGGCCCGCTTCGGCTTCTGCAGCACCGCCGCCCGGCCCGCGGCGCGGGTGCGCCTGAGCGCCGGCGGCGCGGTGCTGCTCGATCGCGCCGTGGCGATCGATCCCGCCCATCCCTTCGTCGGGAGCGTGGCGCTCCCCGCGGGGACCGATCCCCACGGCGTCACCGCCGAGCTCAGCGAGAGCGGCCGGGTGCTGGTGTCCTATTCCCCGGTGCGCCTCGAGCCCGAGCCCAAGCCCGCGGCGGTGACCCCGCCGCCGGCGCCGGCCGCCATCGCCACCGACGAGGAGCTGGACCTCACCGGGCAGCGGATCGATCAGTTCCACGACCCGATCCACGACGCGGAGCCCTACTGGCGCGAGGCGCTGCGCCGCGACCCGGGCGACATCGAGGCCCACCAGAACCTGGGCCGGCTCGACCTGGAGGCGGCGCGTTACGCCTCGGCCGAGGCCCATTTCCGCCGGGCGCTGGAGCGTCTGACCGCGCGCTACACCACCCCGAAGGACGCGGAGCCCTACTATTATCTCGGCCTCGCCCTGCTCGGCCAGGGCCGGCTCGGCGCCGCCTACGACGCGTTCTTCAAGGCCGCCTGGAGCCAGGAATGGAAGTCCCCGGCCTACTTTTCGCTGGCGGAGATCGCCGCCCGGCAGGGCCGCCTGCTGGCGGCGCTGGACTTCGCCGACCAGTCTCTCGAAGCCAACGCCCTCAACGTGCGCGCGCTCGGCCTCAAGGCCGCGCTGCTGCGCCGGCTGGGGCGGGCGGCCGAGGCGCGGGGGGTGCTGGCCGAGGCGGTCCGCCGGACCGACCCGCTCGACACCCGGCTGATGGCGGAGGCCTGGCTGCTCGAGGGAGCGCCGGCCGGCGGCACGCTGCTCGGGACCCTGCGGGAGCACCCGGCCAACGCGCAGGAGCTGGCGGCCGGATACCTCGAGGCGGGGCTCTGGGACGACGCCCGGCGGGTGCTCCGGGCGGCGGTGCGGGGCGACCCCCGGGCCTCGCCGCTGCTCTACTACTACCTGGCGGAGATCGACCGCCACGACGGCCGCCCCGACCAGCGGGCCGCCGACCTGAAGGCCGCCGCCGCCCTCTCGCCCGAATACGTCTTCCCCTTCCAGGCGGAGATGATCCCCGTCCTGCGCTCGGCCATGGCGGGGGCTCCGGCCGACGCGCGCGCGCCCTATTACCTGGGCAACCTGCTGTTCGACTGGCAGCCGGAGGAGGCCGTGCGCCTCTGGCGCCGCTCCGCCCAGCTCGACCCCTCCTTCCCCACCGTGTGGCGCAACCTCGCCCAGGCCGCGGCGCATGCCGGCCGGCCGGAGGAGGCGGTGAGCGACCTGGAGAAGGCGGTCGCGCTGAGCGACGCCTACCCCGAGAACTTCGCGGAGCTGGACGAGCTCTATGCCGCGGCGGCCAGGGCCCCGGCCGAGCGCCTGGCGCTGCTGGAGCGGCACGAGGCGTCGGTGCGGAGGAACGACGAGGCGCTGGCCAGCCTCATCCGCCTGAAGACCCTGGCCGGCAAGGCCGAGGAGGCGATCGCGCTGCTCCGGGGCCACGTCTTCAACATCTGGGAGGGGGCGAGCCCCTTCGACACCGGCGCCGCCTGGACCGAGGCGCAGCTGGTCGCCGGCCTGGCGCGCCTCGACGCCGGCCAGCCGGCCGAGGCGCTGGCGCACTTCCGGGCCGCCGCGCAGTTCCCCGAGAACCTGCGGGTCGACCGGGGCGGCGGCTCGGCCGCGGCCGAGCTGGACTACTGGAGCGGCTGCGCCGAGGAGAAACTGGGCCGGGCGGACGCGGCCCGGCGGGCCTGGACCGAGGCGACCGCCGCCGCGGACGGCGCCTCCGGCCGGGGCCGATTCGGAGAGTCCCCCGCCGTCCGGGGCACGCGCCGCTACTATCAGGCCCTCGCCTGGCGCAAGCTGGGCCGGGAGGACCGCGCCTCGGCCCTGCTGCGCGCCCTCGCGGCCGAGGCGTCCGCGCCCGCGGCCCCCGCCGAAACGGGCCCCGCCGCGCTCCGGCTTTCCCCCGCCGCGCGCTCCGCCATGGCCCACTATGTGGCGGGCCTGGCGGCGGCGGGCTCGGGCGATCCGGGCCTGGCCCGCCGGGAATGGCGCGCCGCGCTGGCCGCGCGCCCGGACGACCTGGCCGCCCAGCTCGCCCTGAGCCGCCTCTAGCCGCCGCTCAGAGATAGCCCATCAGCAGCAGGACCAGGACCACCAGCAGGACGATGCCCAGCCCGCTGCTGGGGTAGTACCCCCAGCTCCGGCTGTGCGGCCACGCCGGGAGCGCGCCGACCAGCATCAGCAGCAGCACGACCAAGAGGACGGTTCCGAGCATAGGCCCCACGGACAGGGCCGGGCCGGGGCCGTTCCCCCATCCGGCCGCCGGACGGGCCGATTTGACGCGCGGCCCCCGCCCGCCCATCCTGCCCGCCAGCCCGTGCAATTCCGCGACTACTACGAGACCCTCGGCGTCGAGCGCTCGGCCTCGCCCGAGGACATCAAGAAGGCCTTCCGGCGGCTCGCCCGCCTCCACCATCCCGACGTGGCCAAGAACAAGGCCAGCGGAGAGGAGAAGTTCAAGGAGATCAACGAGGCCTACGAGGTCCTGAGCGATCCGGACAAGCGCCGCCGCTACGACGAGCTGGGCGCCAACTGGCAGGAGAACGCCCCGCCCCCGCCCCGCCCCGGAGCGCGCCGCGGACGCACCGCCGGGGCCGGCGGCCCGGACTTCGAGTTCGGGGGCACCGGCTTCAGCGATTTCTTCGAGTCGTTCTTCGGCGGCGGCCGCGGGGGCTTCCATTCCTTCCGCCGGCAGGCCGCGCCGCCGGACGAGGAGGAGCCCTACGCCTACCCCGGCGAGGACGTGGAGGCCGACCTCATGGTCACGCTGGAGGAGGCGCTGCGCGGCTCGGTCCGCAAGGTCACCCTGCGGCGCGTCGGCGCCGACGGCGCGGCGGGCCGGACCGAGACCTACCAGGTCAAGATCCCGGCCGGGGTCCACGAGGGCCAGCGCATCCGGCTGGCCGGCCAGGGCGAGCGCGGCGTCGGCGGCGCGCCGGCGGGAGACCTCTACCTGCGCGTGCGCCTGGCGCGCCATCCCGATCTCGGCGTCCGCGGCTCCGACCTCACCTGCGAGCTTGAGCTCGCCCCCTGGGAGGCGGTGCTCGGGACCAAGGCGTCGGTTCCCGCCCTGGAGGGCCACGCCACGGTGCGGGTGCCGCCCGGCACGGCCGCGGGCAGCCAGCTGCGCCTGCGCGGCCTCGGGCTGCCCCGCCAGGACGGAAGCCGCGGCGACCTCTACGCCATCGTGCGGATCGAGGTCCCGGCGGAGATCACCGCCGAGGAGAAGGCGCTCTGGGAGCAGCTGGCGCGGACCTCGGGGTTCAATCCCCGCGGCTGAGCCGGCGGCGGGCCGAGCGCAGCTCCCGGAGGCGGCGGGGGCCGGGCCGGGGGACCTTGAGCCTCAGCCCGCGCATCGCCTCGAGGAGGATCTCGGCCAGGATCAGCCGGACGTTCCACTTGTCGTCCGCCGGCACGATGTACCAGGGCGCCTCCCGGATGCTGGTCGCCGCCAGGCAGTCCTCGTAGGCCCGCTCGTAGGCGTCCCAGCGCCGGCGCTCGCTCAGGTCGGCCGGGTCCATCTTCCAGTTCTTGCCCGGGTCGTCGATGCGCTTGAGGAAGCGGCGGCGCTGCCGCCCCTTCGAGACATGGAGGAACACCTTGACGATCCGCGTGCCGTTCCGGGCGAGGTGCCGCTCCCAGTCGACGATCGAGCGGAACCGGCCCGACCAGAGGTTGCGGACCGAGGCGAACGGCAGGTTCTCCGCCTTCAGGATCTCGGGATGGACGCGGACCACCAGCACCTCCTCGTAATGGGAGCGGTTGAAGACCCCGATCTCGCCGCGCTCCGGCAGGGCGTATTCCACGCGCCAGAGGAAGTCGTGGCGCAGCTCCTGCGGCGAGGGGGGCTTGAAGCTGACGACCCGGCAGCTCTGCGGATTGAGCCCGGAGAGGACATGCTTGATCGCGCTGTCCTTGCCCGAGGCGTCCTGGCCCTGCAGCACCAGCAGGAGCGAACTGCGGGCGTCGGCCTGCAGCCGCCCCTGCAGCTCGGCCAGCTCCCCGATCCGCTCCCTCAGGCGGCGCCGGTAGTCGAGCTTGTCCCGGTAGAGGGCCCCGCTCCGGCTCGGCCGCTCCCGCAGGCGCGGGCGGGCCCCGGGCCGGAGCCGGAATTCGGCCGGGGCGATCCGGAGCTTCATTCGGTCTCCAGCCCGGCGCCGTAGTGGCCGCGCCTCGCCTCGCGGGCGCAGCGGGCCCGCCGCAGGAGCGCCCGCTGCGCGGGCTCCGCCTGCCCGGGCTTTCCGCCCCAGATTTCGAGCGCGGGATGCTGGATCGCCCGGGAGAAGGAGAAGGTCACCGCCCAGGGCATGCGGCCGCGGAAGCGGACGTTCATGGCGTTGAGCCGGGCGCAGGCCTCCGGGCCGCTCTGGCCGCCGGAGAGGAAGGCGATGCCCGGCAGGATCGGCGGGACCCAGCGCAGCAGGGTTTCCACCGTCCGGTCCGCGACCGTCTCCGCCGGCTCCGTCCGGGGGCAGTCCTTCCCCGGCACCACCATGTTCGGCTTGAGCAGCGCCCCCTCCAGGGCGACGCGCTGCTCGGACAGCTCGGCGAAGAGGGCCTGCAGCACCTGGCCGGTGGCGTGCGCGCAGCGGTCGATGGGATGGTCGCCCTCCATCAGCACCTCGGGCTCCACGATGGGCACGAGCCCAGCCTCCTGGCAGAGCGCGGCATAGCGGGCGAGCGCATGCACGTTGGCCCGGATGCAGGCGTGGGTCGGCAGGTTCGGCTTCACCGCGATCACCGCCCGCCACTTGGCGAATTTGGCGCCCAGCTGGGCGTATTCGCGGAGGCGCTCGCGGAGGCCGTCCAGGCCCTCGGTCACCTTCTCCCCGGGGAAGCCCGCCAGGTCCTTCGCGCCCTTGTCCACCTTGATGCCGGGGATGATCCCGGCCCGGCCGAGGGCCTGGGCAAAGGGCTCCCCCCCCAGGGTCTGCTGGCGCAGCGTCTCGTCGTAGAGGATGGCCCCGCTGATGAACTCGCCCAGGCCCGGGGCCCCCACGATCAGGCTGCGGTAGGCCCGCCGCATCTCGGCGTTCTGGGGGATGCCGGCGGCCGCGAAGCGCTTGTCGCAGGTGCCAGTGCTCTCGTCCATCGCCAGGAGCCCCTTCTCCTCGGCCATCAGCTTGCGGGCGGTCGCCGCCAATTCCGCTGGATTCATGCCCTCTTGGACAGCGGCCCGGGCAATCCTATCCCTTGCCATCATCCTTTGCATGCCCTTCTCCACCACCCGCCGGGAGCGGACCATCCTCTCCCTCCTCGCCCTGCTCATCCTCCTCGGCCTCATCGGGATGGCCGTGCTCTAGGCTTGCCCCCGCGGCCCCTTCTCCCGCATCTCTTTCCCCTCCCCGCCCGTATCATGACCAAATGCCCACCCTTTGTCCCGGCATGCCGGCGGTCTTCAGCTGGGCCGTCGCGGGTGCGGACGGCCGGGAGCGGGCGCGCGCGCGGATGACCTCCCCGGAAGAGGTCCGGCCGGACGAGCGCAGCGCCGCCGACGCGCGGATCCTCCGGCGCATGGCGGCGGGGGAGCGGGACGCCCTGGCGGAGCTCTACGACCGGTTTTCGCGGCCCCTCTACGCCACCGCGCTCCACATCCTGAACGACGCCGCCGAGGCCCAGGACGTGGTCCACGACGTCTTCCTCGCGCTCTGGGAGAAGGCGTCGGTCTTCGCCGCCGAGCGCGGCACCGCCTTCTCCTGGGCCGCCACCCTCACCCGCAACCGGGCGATCGACCGCCTGCGCTCGCGCCGCCGGCGGGCGGAGCTGCTGGAGCGCTCCCTCCCCGCGGACCTGGGCTACGCCGAGTCCGAGGGAGCGGCCGCCTCGGCGGAGGAGGCGGCCGGGCAGCGCGACCAGGCCCGGGTGGTCCGCGCCGCGGTGGCCGCGCTTCCGCAGGAGCAGAAGCGGGCCCTCGAGCTCGCCTTCTTCGGGGGATTGACCCAGCAGGAGATCGCCGAGCGGCTCCAGGAGCCCCTCGGCACCATCAAGGCCCGGATCCGCCGCGGCCTGGCCAAGCTTCGCGGCAGCCTCGCCGCCCGCCTATGATCGACGAACGCCAGGAGGAGACCGCCTCGCTCTACGCGCTCGGCCTGCTCGAGGGCCCGGAGCTGGCCGCGTTCGAGGCCGAGCTGGCGGGCAACCCGGAGCTGCGCCTGCGCGCGGCCGAGCTCCGGGAGGCGGCGGCCTCCCTCGCCCATGCCGCGCCGCCGGCCGAGCCGCCGGCCGGCCTGCGGGCGCGCGTCCTGGCCTCCGCCTCCGGACGGCGTTCCGCCCGCATCCTCCCCTTCCCCTCCCTCCTTCCCTGGGCCATCGCGGCGGGCCTGGCGGTCGCCGCGACCGGGACGGGCAGCCTCTACGTCGCCCGGCGCTCCGAGCTCACCCTCCTGCGGGAGCAGCAGCGGCTGGCGCAGCTGGAGGCCGCCTCCACCCGCAACCAGATGGAGGCCGAGCGCATCGTGCACCAGCGGGAGCTGGCCGACGCCCGGCAGAGCCTGGCCGAGGCCGGCCGGCGGCTGGCGGACTCGCAGCGCGAGGTCGGCCAGATGCGGGGAGCGACCGAGCAGCTCCGCCAGCAGGTCGAGGACGCGAGCCGGCAGGTCGCCGTCCTGGACCGGAAGCTGAAGTCCGAGACCGACCTGGCGAAGTACAAGATCATGGCGCTGGTCTCGATGCTGAAGAATTCCCCGGAGGCCATGGCGGTCGCGGTCTGGAACCCGATGGAGCAGCAGGGCATGCTCAAGGTCACCAAGCTGCCGATGCCGGCGGAGGGCAAGGACTACCAGCTCTGGGTCTTCGACCCGCACTATTCCGCGCCGGTCAACGCCGGCGTCTTCCAGCTGGACCCCGCCACGGGCGAGGCCCACGTGAAGTTCAAGGCCGACGAGAAGGTGATGACGCCGGCCAAGTTCGCCGTCAGCCTGGAGCAAAAGGGCGGCATGCCCTCGCCCCACGGGCCGGTCGTGCTGCTGAGCGAGTAGGAGCCGGGCCGGTTCCGAAACGGACTTGTCTCCGGCGGACCGCCGGGGGACACTCGCAACCCTATGATTATCAAGCCCAGGGTCCGCGGCTTTGTCTGCGTGACCTCGCACCCGGTCGGCTGCGCCGCGCATGTGCAGGAGTGGATCGACCATGTGAAATCGAAGGGGCCGCTGCCGTCGGCCCCGAAGAAGGTCTTGGTCATCGGCGCGTCCACCGGCTACGGCCTCGCTTCCCGCGTCACCGCCGCCTTCGGCGGCGGCGCGGACACCCTCGGCATCTTCTACGAGCGGCCCTCCGAGGACGGAAGGCCCGCCACCCCCGGCTGGTACAATTCCATCGCCTTCACCGAAAAGGCCCGCCGGGCCGGTCTCTACGCCGGGAACCTCAACGGCGACGCCTTCTCCGACGAGATGAAGCGGCAGGCGGTGGAGCTGATCCGCTCCAGCCTCGGCCCGCTCGACCTGGTGGTCTATTCGCTCGCCTCGCCCCGCCGCGTCCATCCCAGGACCGGCGCCGTCCACAAGTCCGTGCTCAAGCCCATCGGCACCACCTTCAGCAACAAGACGGTGGACACCGACAAGGGGGTGGTGAGCGGGGTGACCATCGAGCCCGCGACCGAGGCGGAGGTCGCCGACACCATCGCCGTCATGGGCGGCGAGGACTGGGAGATGTGGATGCGGGCGCTGGCCGACGCCAAGCTCCTCGCCCCGGGCGCCCGTTCGGTCGCCTACTCCTACATCGGGCCCGACGTCACCTGGGCCATCTACAAGAACGGCACCATCGGCCTGGCCAAGAACGACCTGGAGCGCGCCGCCCGGGCGATCGACGCCGAGCTGAGAAAGTCCGGCGGCGGCGCCTTCATTTCGGTCAACAAGGCGCTCGTCACCCAGGCCAGCTCGGCCATCCCGGTCGTTCCGCTGTACATCTCCATCCTCTACAAGGTGATGAAGGCCCGGGGGCTCCATGAAGGCTGCGCCGAGCAGATGCAGCGGCTTTTCGCCACCCAGCTCTGCGCCCCGGGCGGCCCGACGTTCGACGAGGCCGGCCGGATCCGCCTCGACGACTGGGAGATGAAGCCCGAGGTCCAGTCCGCCGTCCGCGAGATCTGGCCCACGGTCACGACCGAGAACCTGAACGCGGTCACCGACATCGCCGGCTACCGTTCCGAGTTCCTCAAGCTCTTCGGCTTCGGCCTGGCGGGCGTCGACTACGACGCCGAGGTCGAGCCGCACGTCCCGCTGGCCTGAGGTCGCTAGGAGCCCAGCCGGGACAGGAGCCGGCGGAGCCCTTGGCGAATCGCGTAGCCGGCGGAAAGGAGGCAGAGGCCCTCGACCAGGCAAAGCAGCCCCCGGGAGATTCCCGGGACGCACAGGACCAGGACGAAATCAGGATCCAAAGGCAGACGACCTGCGTGCGCAGGCGGTCAACCTGCTTTCGAAGGCCATCGATTTCGGCCACCTGCCCGCTTGGGTCGTTCATGGGGATGACTGCCTGCCCCTCCACGCTTGGGAAAACCGACCCCCAGGCAACTAATCCTCGAACCCGCCGACGCTGAGCGACTGGCCGTTGTGCTGGGCGCCGATCTTCAGGATGAAGGGCGCCGCCGCCTCGGCCCATTTCTCGGCCTTGGGGTAGCTGGCGGCCCCGTCCGCCCAGCACTGCCGGAGCATCTCGGTGTCGATCACCCCGGGGTTGAGCGGCACCGCCGCCATGCCCGAGGGCAGCTCCTCGGCCAGGGCCTTGGTCAGACCCTCGACCGCCCACTTGCTCGCGCAGTAGGGCGCCACCTCGGGCGAGACGCTGCGCCCCCAGCCCGAGCTCAGGTTCACGATCACGCCCTTCCGGCGCTCGACCATCGACGGCACGAAGGCGCGGATGACCGAGGCGACACCGTTGACATTCACCGCGGTCACCTGCGCGAACTTCTCGGCTGAAATCTTCCACAGCGGCGCCGGGTCGTTCATCACCCCGGCGTTGTTGATCAGGAGGTCAGGCACCCCCTGCTCGCCCAGGACCTTTTCGGCCCAGAGCGCCACCTTGTTCGGCTGGGCCACGTCGACTGCCGCGAAGCTGTGCGGCTCCGGATGGGAGAAGCGAAGGTCGAACACCGCCTGGCCGCTGCGGCCGCAGCCGGCCACGGTGTGCCCGTGGGCGATGTACCATTCGGCCAGCGCCCGGCCCAGGCCGCGGGTGACGCCGGTGATGACGATCAGCACGGCCTACTTGCGCGACTCGACGGTCGCGCCCCCGAAGCCGGCCTTCCGGCAGGCGTCTTCGACGAAGAAGAACTTCTTGGCCTGCGAGGTCTCGTCCACCTTGAGCAGCGGGATCGGCCCGTTGGGATCGGCGTTGTAGGCCGTGTCGAGCAGCCCCTGGAGCTGGTCGTCCGCCACCTGGTGGTCGTTGAAGTAGATCACCCCGGAATTATCGATGCTGATGATCACCTTCCCCTTGAACTCGCTTTTCCCGGCGGTCTGGATCTTCGGCAGCTTGAGGTTGAGGGTCGTGGCCGACTTGAACTGCATCGTGACGAAGGAGAAGAAGATCAGCATCGTCAGCACGTCGATCAGCGGGACGAGCTGGAGCTCCGGCCGGCGGCGGGTGCGGGCGACGAGCGAAGTGCCCGAGCTGCTCATGGGACCTTGACCGCGGCGTTGTCCTTGGCGGCGCGGCTGAGGATGCGCTCCAGCAGCACGTCGAGCTGCGCGGCGTAGTTCTCCACCTTGCGCTGGAGGTAGCCGCCGCCGACCAGCGAGGGGATGGCGATCGCCAGGCCCAGGACGGTGCCGGAGAGCGCGAGGGCGACGCCCTTGGTGAACTCGACCGGGTCCGGCAGGCCGGTGTCGGGCGAGATCTGGGAGAACACCTGGAGCAGCGCGGTGACGGTGGCGGAAAGGCCGATCAGCGGGGCCGCCGCGTAGATGACGTCCAGGTAGGGCACGCCGCGCAGCATGCGGTTCACCTCCAGCCGGGCGAAGGCCTTGATCGCCCCCTCGTCGCTCGAGTGCTCCTCCGCGAATTCGACGATGCGGGCCAGGACGGTGTGCCGGCCCCCCATCAGGGGGCGGCCCGCCACCACGGCGTCCACCAGGTCCTGGGGCATCACCGCCGCCTTCCGCAGCGCGTAGGAGCGCTCGCAGATGATGAAAACCGCCACGGCCGAGCAGAGCCCGAGGGGATAGATCAAGAGGCCGGCCCCCTTGATGACGTCGATCATGGCGAAGAACATAAGTGAAGAAAGATGGGGCTTTCTGACGCGCTAATTGGGAAAAGGGTCCTCAAAATTAGCGGATTCCCGGCCCGCGCCAAGCCGATAGCGGCCCACCCCCCATCGGGCAGCGCCCTACGCCGCCAGATAGGGGAGCTTGGCCGCGGTGGCCTGGACCGCGGCGGAGCCCTCCAGGAGCTCGCCGATCGGGTCCCAGCGTCCGTTGACCAGGGCGTCCCGGGCCGAGTCGCGGATCGAGACCTTGATCTGGTCCCCGCCGAAGCGCAGCTCCTGGGCGGCGACGTCCAGGGTCAGCTCGAGGCCGGGGTTCGCCTCCACCGCGGCGGCGACGCGGGCGATATCCTCGCGCGCGGCGGCGGCGCAGGGGATGCCCAGCGTCGCGCAATTGCCGAAGAAGATCTCGGCGAAGCTCTCCGCCACCACCGCCTTGAAGCCGTACTTCTGGATGGCCTGGGGGGCGTGCTCGCGGGAGGAGCCGCAGCCGAAGTTCGCTCCGGAGAGCAGGAAGGTCGCGCCCTTGAACCGGGGATCGTTCAGGGGATGCGGCTTGTCCGAGCCGTCCGCGTTCTTGCGCACGTCGTAGAAGAGGAACTCGCCCAGCCCGTCGAAGGTGACGCACTTCATGAAGCGCGCCGGGATGATGCGGTCGGTGTCGATGTCGTTGCCGGGGACGTGGACGCCGCGGCCGGAGAGGGAGGTGATCTTGGCGAGGGACATGGGAGTCAGTTTTGGACGGAGAACACTTCGCGGGCGTCGGCCACGGATCCGGTGACCGCGGCGGCGGCCACCATCACCGGGCTCATCAGCAGGGTGCGGCCGGTCGGGCTGCCCTGGCGGCCCTTGAAGTTGCGGTTGGAGGAGCTGGCGCAGAGCTGGTCGCCGACGAGCTTGTCGGGGTTCATCGCCAGGCACATGGAGCAGCCGGCCTCGCGCCACTCGAAGCCCGCGTCGCGGAAGACGCGGTCGATGCCGAGGGAGGCGCACAGCGCGCCCACCCCCTGGGAGCCGGGGACGGCGATGGCCTTGACGCCCGGGGCGACCCGCTTGCCCTTGAGGTATTTCGCGACCTCCTGGAAGTCGCTCAGGCGCCCGTTGGTGCAGGAGCCGAGGAAGGCGACGTCGATCTTGGTGCCCTTGATCGGGGCGCCGGGCTTGAGCTTCATGTAAGCCAGGGCCTCCTCGATGCCCGCCTTCTCGTCGGCGTCCTTCGCCCGGGTCGGGTCCGGCACCTGCTCGGTGATGGCCAGGCCCTGGCCGGGGTTGATCCCCCAGGTCACGGTCGGCGCGATGTCGGCGGCGTTGATCGTAACAACATCGTCGTAGTGGCAGCCCGGGTCGCTGGCCACGGCCTTCCAGCGGGCCACCGCCTCGTCCCAGGCGGCGCCCTTGGGGGCGTACGGCCGGCCCTTGAGGTAGGCGAAGGTGATCTGGTCGGGGTTGACGTAGCCCGCCCGGGCCCCGCCCTCGATCGACATGTTGCAGACGGTCATCCGCTCCTCCATCGAGAAGCGGTCGAAGACCTCGCCGCCGTACTCGTAGGCGTAGCCGGTGCCGCCGTTCACCCCCAGGGTGCGGATGATGTGGAGGATGACGTCCTTGGCGTAGACGCCCGGCCGCAGCCGGCCGTTGACGTTGATCCGGCGGACCTTGAGGGCGCCGAGGGCCATGGTCTGGGTGGCCAGCACGTCGCGGATCTGGGTGGTGCCGATGCCGAAGGCGATCGCGCCGAAGGCGCCGTGGGTGCTGGTGTGGGAGTCGCCGCAGGCGATGGTCGTGCCCGGCTGGGTGATCCCCTGCTCCGGCCCAACGATGTGCACGATGCCCTGCTTGCCGCTCGCGCGGTCGAAGAAGGTCAGGCCGAACTCCCGGCAGTTCTTCCGCAGCTCCTCCATCATCGCCTGGGCCAGCGGGTCGCGGTAGGGCTCGGCGAACTGGTCGGTCGGCACGATGTGGTCGACCGTGGCGAAGGTGCGGTGAGGCATCGCCACTTTCAGCTTCAGGTCCCGGAGCATGCCGAAGGCCTGGGGGCTGGTGACCTCGTGGATCAGGTGGGTGCCGATCAGGAGCTGGGTCTGGCCGTTGGCCAGCCGGCGGACAGTGTGGGCCGCCCAGACTTTCTGGAAAAGGGATTGAGGCATGGTCCGATCCTACCACGGGCTTGCCTTGCCTGGAAATTACTTATTTAGGCTCTGTTGATGCCGAGGGAGTATCAATTTCCGTTTGCGCTGCGCCACCTCGTCTACTTCCGGGAGGTGGCCCGGCAGCTGCACTTCCGGCGCGCAGCCGAGGCCCTGGCGGTGGCCCAGCCCGCCCTCAGCCGCCAGATCGCCCAGCTCGAGTCCGACCTGGGGGTGAAGCTCTTCGTCCGCTCCAGCCGGCGGGTGGAGCTGACCGCGGCCGGCCGGGTCCTGGCCGAGGAGATCGAGCCCCTCCTGCGGGGCCTGGCCGCCCTCCCCGGCCGGCTCCACGCCGTCGCGGCCGGCCAGACCGGCCGGGTGCGGGTGGCCTTCACCGGCCTGGCCATGGCCACGGTGCTTCCCGGCATCCTGCGCGAGTTCCACCGGCGCCATCCCGGCATCCGCCTGGAGTTGAGCGAATCGCCGACCTCCACCCAGCTCGCCGCCCTGCAGTCGGGGGAGCTGGCCTGCGGCTTCTTCCATCCCGACGCCCCCACGCCCGGCCTCCAGCTCCACGTCCTGCTGAGCGAGCGCAACGGGGTCCTGCTGCCCGCGGACCATCCCCTCGCCCGGCGGCGCTGGCTGCGCCTGCCCGAGCTCGCCGCCACTCCCTTCGTCCTCTTCCCGCGCTCGCACAACCCCGGCTTCTACGACCGGGTGCTGGCCGCCTTCTCCGCCGCCGGGGTGACCCCGCGGATCGCCGAGGAGGTCTGGCCGCGGGCCAACGGGATCGGCTTGGTCCGGGCGGGGGTGGGCGCCACCTTCATGGCGCCGTCGGAGGCGCGGGAGCTGCCGCCGGAGGTCGTCTTCCGGCCGCTGCGCGGGCCCGCCCCCGAGAGCCGGCTGGTGCTGGGCTGGCGCAGGGCGGAGGCGGCCGAGCCGGCGCTGCGCGCGTTCCTCGAGGTCGCCCTGCAGGAAAAAGACTAGGCCCCGCCGGGGCTGCATCCGGCGGGGCCGCTAACACCACACCCAAAGTCAGAAGCGGACCGTGAAGGTGCTGCGCAGCGTCATGCCGTCGTAGACCGGCACGGAATTGCGGCCGGCCGGGTCCCAGAAGAAGCGCCGGTCGAAGATGTTGTCCACGTCCAGGTTGACCCGGTAGCGCTGCCAGACGTAGCCGGCGCCGCCGTTGAAGACGGTCCAGCCCGCCACATAGAAGCTCGGCTGCTCGGGGACGCCCAGGGCGGTGGAGCCGGTGACGGTCTCGCCCGCGACCTTGCCCTCGTGGACCACTCCGCCGAAGACGTTGAAGCCCTTGAGGCCGCCGCTCTCGACGTGGTAGTTGAGCAGCAGGTTGGCCATGCGGTCCGGCACGTTCCGAACCCGCCGCCCGAAGGCGTCCCGGAATTTCTGGTCGGTGACGCTGGCGATCACGGTCAGCTCCCGGGTGAGGCCGCCGACCACGTTCAGCTCGTAGCCCTTGCTGGTCGCGTTCACCAGCAGGTTCTGCGGCTGGGTGGTGTCGACGTTGAAGGCCGGGTTCGGCGTGACCAGGTTGTTCTCGGTGATCTGGAAGTGGTCGGCCGAGACCGCCAGGCGCTGGTTGAACCATTCCGTCTTGAAGCCGAACTCGTGCTGCCGGCCCTGCTGCCAGAGCGGGTTGTTGTTGAAGCTGGTGAGCGCGGCGTTGGTCGAGAAGCTGTAATAGATGGACGACCAGCTGGTCGGCTTGAGCAGCGCGCCGCCCATGTAGGTGTCCTGCTGGCTGTCGAGCTGCTGCAGGCTGTAGGGCCCGGTGAACGAGGGGAAGTTGGCCCCGTTGGCGACGGTGTGGGAGCTGGAGTAGTTGAAGGCGTCGAGGAAGACGCGGGAGGCGCCGGCGGTGAGGAAGACCCGGTCGTCATAGAGCCCGACGCGGGTCAGCGCGTAGACCTGCTTCTGCAGGTTGAAGACGGGCTTGTTGCTGTCGCCGCTGGTGTAGTTCGCCAAGGGCGGGTGGCGGTCCGCGCCCACCAGCTGGGTGCCGTCGTTCGCGAAGAGGTTCACGTTCGGCAGGTCGGCCGCCGACTTGTCCTGGCCGCTGTAGGCGTAGAGGGTGTGCAGCTGCTCGTAGGCCCAGCCCGCGACCGGCTGGATCGTGATCCCGCCCTCCTTCAGGTTCGCGGCATAGTCGTTCTGCACCTGAAACTCGCGCGTCAGGAGCGTCGAGTACTGGCCCACGACCGCGGCCGAGGCGGGGTTGAAGCTCGTCGCGCTGCTGGCCAGCCCGTTGGCCAGGCCCGTCACCGGGTCGTAGGTCACGCCGGGATTGGCCGAGGGATAGGCGGCGTCCTGGGTCCAGTGGTCGGTCTGGAACTGGGCCGCCAGGCGCATGTTGACCACGCCGAAGATCGGCTGGGTGTATTCGGCCTCGCCCAGCGTGATCCGGTCGTCGCGCCGGCTCCAGGTGGCGCTGCCGTTCCAGCCCTTGAAGCTGAAGCCGGGCTGCGGCTGGTTCGAGATGGTGGCGTTGAGCGTGCTGGGGGTATAGACCATCTCGCCCCAGTCGTTGGCGTTGGCCGCCTCGCCCCGCTGGCCCCAGTCTTCGTGGAAGATGCGGAAGGTGAGCTGCCCCTCCCGGCCGACCTTGTACTTGAGCATGAAGGCGGCGTCCGACTGCCGGAAGTGGCCCGGCATGAAGGTCGGGGTGTTCTGGTAGCTCAGGATGGCGCGGTAGGCCAGGCTCGGGGTGAGCGGCCCGGTGGTGTCGAGGGTATACTTGCCGGCGTTGATGTTGCCGACCTGGGCCGTGACCCAGGTCGCCGCGGTGTAGTCGGGGGTCTTGGAGATGACGTTGACCGAGCCGCCCGGGGTGCCGGTCGGCGAAAGGATGGTGTCCGGCCCGAGCACCAGCTCCTGCCGCTCGACGAAGGCGGGGTCCCAGTTGGCCTGGAAGCCGGTGGTGGCGAAATTGTCGATGGTGCGGGTGAAGCTTTCGAAGCCGCGGAAGTCCTGGCGGTCGGAGATGCCCTCGATGCCGGCGCCGCGGCCCGCGCTCACCCCGGCGAAGTACTTGTCGACGTCGAAGCCGGTGTTGGCGCCGAGGTCCGAGATCATGGCCGGGGGCACCACGTTCACGGTGAAGGGCGCGTTGGTGATGCTGCCGGCGATGCGGGCCACCGAGGTGACGTCCGGCACCCGGTACGGGTCGGCCGCGGCCGATCCGGTGACGTTGAACTCGGGCAGCTTCACCAGCTCGGTGTCCGAGTCGGAGGCCGCGGCGGCGGAAGGCGGCGGCGCCGCCGGGGCGGCGGGGGCCGCGGTTTGGGCCAGCAGGGGGCTGGCGATGAGGGCGAACGGCAGGGCCAGGGCCCGGCCGCGCAGGGGGATGCGATGCGTCATGGCGGAGGTTAGGTTTTAGCGGGCGTCCAGGGGAGGAACGGGCCGCCAGGCAGGGCGGCCACGTGCGATGACGCGGCAGCCCGCCCTTTCCGTGACGGAAAAGTTGCGGCCCCTAAAACCGGACCCGCGAGACCAGCCGCAGCGTCCGGCCCGGATACGGGCTGACGGAGTTGCGCCCGGCCGGCTGCCAGCCGAAGCGCGCGTCGAGCAGGTTCTCGACCTCGAGATCGAACCGCCAGCGGCCGGCGCGGTAGCTCGCCCCCGCGTTGACGACGGTCCAGGCCGGAAGGTAGTACCCCGGCTGCTCCGGCACGCCCAGGGGGGTGAAGCCCGTCACGGTCTCGCCCGCCTCGTCGCCGGTGCGGATCAGCCCGCCGAAGACCGCCGCCTCGTGCGCGCGCAGCGCGGGGGGCGCGTAGCGCAGCAGCAGGGCCGAGGCGGAGTCCGGCACGTTCCGCAGCCGCCGGCCGAAGTCGTCCCGCAGCCGCAGCTCGGTGTGGCTGGCCACGACCGAAAAGCCGGCGCCGACGTCCCCCGCCAGCTCGAGCTCCCCTCCCCGGTTGTGCTCGTCGGTGAGGATGATGCTCGGGTTCGAGGAGGGCGCGAGATTGAAGAGGGGGTTGGGGCTGGCCAGGTTGGCCTGCACGATCTCAAAGCGCGCGGCGGTGAACGCCAGGCGGCGCTCGAGGAACTCGGCCTTCAGCCCGAGCTCGTCCATCGAGCCGGTCTGCCAGAGCGGCGCGAGCTGCGGCCCGGCGGTCAGGTTGGCGTTGGTCGAGTGCAGCCCGTAGAGCGAAAGCGTCGGCAGCGGCTTCACCACCACGCCCGCGAGGTAGGAGTCATGGTTGCCGCGCAGGTTGACGGCGCTCCCCGCCACCAGGTCGGTCGAGCCGCTGCGGGTGGAGAGCCCCGAGACGCCCGCCAGGGCGTAGATGCGGTCGTCCCAGAATCCCGCCTTGGCAAAGGCGTAGGACTGGAAAAGCCAGGCGTGGGCCGCGTCGTGCTGCGCCAGGCTGTAGGCCGCGGGCGGCGGCCGCGGGGGGCCGTAGGGCACCGGCGAGAGGAGGTCCGCGGCCGGGAGCGGCGCGGTCCGGTCGAGGTAGCTGGGGTTGTCGCCGCGCTGGAAGGTCCAGCCCGCGACCGGCTCGAGCGAGACGGCGCCCGGGTGGAAGTGCATCGCGTAGTCGTTCTGGACCTGGATGTCGCGGTTGAAGCTGCGGACATGGTTGGCGATCTCCGGCACGGCGCTGGGGAGGAAGTTCGCGGCCACCCCGTTCTCCCGCCCCGTGGCCGGGTCCCAGCTCTCCGCCGGGACCGCGCTCGGGTAGCCCGCGTCCTGGTCGAAATTGTCCCAGGCGATCGAGGCGGCCAGGCGCGTGCTCACCCGCCCGAGGAGCGCGGCGGTCAGCTCCCCGGTGAGGAGGTTCACCCGGTCGTAGCGGGAGCTCCAGCTGGTGTCGCCGTTCCAGCCGGCATAGCTGAAGCCGGAGGAGGCGGGCGGCACCGCGGCGATCGTGGCCCCGCCGACCGCGCCCGGGTCGGTGACGTACCAGCCCTCGTCGTTCGGGTTGGCGGCGGCGCCCGTCAGCTGCCACTGCTGCCCGAAGTACTTGAGCGTCAGCCTAGCGTCGTCCGAGATCCGCCAGCGCAGCTGGAGCGAGAGATCCTGCTGGCGGAGCCCCCCGGGCACGAAGGTCTGCCCGTCCTGGTAGTCGGCGATCACGCGGTAGGCGAACTCGCCGGGGCGGCCCAGGGGCAGCGGGCCGGTCTGGTCCAGCGTCACCTTGCCGGCGTTGGTGTCGCCGGCCTCGTAGGCCAGCTCCCCGCGGGCCTCGTCCGAGGGGGACTTGGTGATCACGTTCATCGACCCGCCGGCGTTGCCGGTCGGCGAAAGGATCGAGTCCGGCCCCTTGACGATCTCGATCCGCTCGACGAAGGCGGGCTCGAAGTTCGCCTGGAAGCCCTGGTTGCCCGGGAGGTTGAGGGTCGAGAGGCCGTCGATCGTGCGGCTGAAGCTCTCGAAGCCGCGGAAGTCCTGGCGGTCCATGATCCCGCCCGGGCCGGTGCCGCGCCCGCTGGTGACGCCGGAGAGGTAGCGGGTGGCGTCGTACATCGTCTCCGCGCCCAGGTCGGTCAGCAGCGGGCGGGTCACGACCGAGATCGAGATCGGCGCGTCGAGGAGGTCGCCGCGGATGCGGACGGCCGAAATCGTGTCGGTCGGATGGTAGGCCGAGCCGCCGTTGCCCGAGACGGTGAACTGGGGCAGCTTCAGCACGCCCTCCGGCCCCGCACCCGCGGATGGCCATGCCGCCGCGGCCGCGGCGGGAGCCGGAGCCGGGGCCGGCCGGAGATTCTCCCCCCGGCCGATGGCGAGGGCGCCCGTCTCGCGGTCCTGGACTACCAGCAGGGGCGTGCCGGCGACGAGCCGCCGCAGCGCGTCCGCCGGGCGGTAGCGCCCGTCGACGGCGCCGGTCCGCACCCCCGCCACCTTCCCCACGCTGAAGACCAGCTCGACGCCGGCCTGCTGCGAGAACAGCCGGAGCGCGTCCTCGGCCTCCCCGGCCGGGATGTGAAAGAGCGGCTCGGCGGCCCGCGCGGCGGCCGAGGCCAGGCCCAGCGCCGCCGCCAGCAGCGCGATCCAGCGGCGCCGCCCCGCGAGGCCTAGCGGGCGGGCTGAAGCGCGATGGTTCCGTCCGGGCGCCATTCCGACTTCACGTCGCTCGTTTCGCCCAGCAGCCGCACGAAGGTCGCGACGTTGTCGGCGCGGAACCTTCCCGCCAGCAGGAGGTGGCGCAGCGCCGGATCGCCGATCGTCAGCCGCTCCGGATTGCGCCGGTTGAAGGCGTCAACCGCGTCGGCCAGCGGGGTCCGGTCGAAGACGAGCCAGGTTCGGCTCCAGGCGAGCGCCCGATCGACCTCGGCGGCGCTGGGGGCGTCGAGTGCGACGCCCGCCACCCTGCCGTCCGCGCCGAGCCGGAGCACCGCCCGGCCCCCCGCCTCCAGCCGCGGCACCAGCGGCGGGCGCCCGGCCTCGCCGCCCTCGATCTGCACCCGGCCCTCGGTCACCAGGATCTCGATCGTTCCGGGCACGCGCCTGACCTCGAAGACGGTGCCGACGTCCCGCACCGCCACCGGGCCCAGGCTGACCACGAAGGGCCGGCCCCGGCTCCTGGCCACCGCGAAGCTGGCCTCGCCGCGCTCCAGCACCACCCGGCGCTCCCCGGCGGTGAAGTCCGCCCGGAGGCTGCCGCCGGTGCGCAGCTGGACGACCGAGCCGTCGGCCAGGGTCAGCGTCCGCGCGTCCGCCGGCACCACGCCGTAGCTGAGGGAGGGAGCGGCGGCCGGCGCGGGGCGCGGGCGGGCCGCCCAGAAGCCGAGCATGAGCGCCGCGGCGGCCGCCCCGGCCGCGATCCAGGGCCAGCGCGGCCGGGCGGAGCGGCGCCGCGACGCCAGGGCGAGCTGCCGCAGTTCGGGGGACTCGCCCGCGCGGTCGGCCGCGCTCCAGGCGCCCACCATCGCCGCGAACTGCTCCCAGTGCCGCGGATCCTCGCCCAGCCAGGCCTCCAGCCCCCGCTGCTCCGCGGCGCTCAGGCCGCGGTCGATCCGGGCGACCCAGAGGGCCGCGGCGTCGGCGATCTCGTCTTCAGCGGCCATGGGGAGAGGCGCCCAGCCCGCGGCTGCGCAGCTGCTCGCCGCAGCGCCGGACGCCCTTGGCGACCAGCGTCTCGACGGTGTTCTCGGAGATCCCCAGGCGGGCGGCGATCTCCTTTTGGGAAAGTCCCTGGACCTTGCGCATCAGAAATACCTCGCGGCAGCGCTCCGGCAGCGACCGGATCGCCTCGGCGAGCAGGTCCAATTCCTGCCGGCGCGAGACGACGTCGGGCACGCCGGGCTCCTCCTCCAAGACGGGCATCCGCGCCGTTTCCGTGACGGGAATCGCCGCGGCGGTGGCCCGGCGCCGGATCAAATCGCGCACGGCGTTGCGGGCGACGGCGAAGAGGAACCCCTTCCCGGCGCGGATCGGCGACCGGTCCTTGGCCCGCCAGATCCGGAAGAAGCTCTCCTGCACCAGGTCGTCGACGTCGGCGGCGGGAAAGGAGCGGTGCAGGAACGCGCGGAGCGCGGCCTCATGCGGCTGCACCTCCCGGGCGAACCAGCGGGAAGATTCTGACTCGTGGGGCTCCACGATAGGGGTTTACAGGGGTGGCGGCGCGGGCAGCGCGCCGGGTTAGATCGGCCGATCATCCACCCGCGCCCGGACCTGTCCAGCCAGGAATAAAAAGGCCGGCCGCGCGCGCGGCCGGCCGGAGATCCGGGATTCGCTCAGGCCACCCCGGCGGCCGGGGTGGTGGGCGGGGTCTTCTGCGCGAAGATCAGGCGCTCGCCTTCGCGGTCGACCAGGACGGGCTCCCCTTCCTTGACGTCGCCGCGGAGGATGGCCTCGGCCAGCGGATCCTCGAGGTAGTGCTCGACGGCGCGGCGCAGCGGGCGGGCGCCGTATTTCTCGTCGTAGCCCTTCTCGATCAGCAGGCTCTTGGCCGCCTCCGAGAACTCGAGGACGATCTTCCGCTCGACCAGGCGCTTGGCGAACTTCGCCACCTCCAGGTCGACGATCTTGATCAGGTCGGTCTTCTCCAGCGGGCGGAAGAAGATCACGTCCGAGATGCGGTTGAGGAACTCGGGCTTGAAGACCCGCTTGGCCTCCTCCAGCACCTTCTCGCGCATCAGCTCCGCGTCGTTGAAGCTCGACGCCGCCGCGGCGAAGCCCATCGAGGTCTGCCGCATGAGCAGGTGGGCCCCGATGTTGGAGGTCATGATGATGATGGTGTTCCGGAAGTCCACCGTCCGGCCGAGCGAGTCGGTCAGCCGCCCGTCCTCCAGGATCTGCAGCAGCAGCTGGAGCACGTCGGGATGGGCCTTCTCCACCTCGTCGAAGAGAATCACCGCGTAGGGCCGGCGGCGGACCGACTCGGTCAGCTGGCCGCCCTCCTCGTAGCCCACGTAGCCCGGGGGCGAGCCGATCAGGCGCGAGACCGAGAACTTCTCCATGTACTCGGACATGTCGATCTGCACCAGGGCGTCCTGGTTGCCGAACATCTGGGCGGCGAGCTGCTTGGCGGTCTCGGTCTTGCCCACGCCGGTGGGGCCGACGAAGAGGAACGAGCCGATCGGGCGCCGCGGGTCCTTCAGGTCCGCGCGGGAGCGCCGCAGGGCGCGGGCGATGGCGCCGGCCGCCACCTCCTGGCCGATCACGGTCTTCTGGATCTCGGCCTCCAGGCCGAGCAGCTTCTCGCTCTCCTTCTTCTCCATCCGGGAGAGGGGGATGCCGGTCCAGTCGGCGACCACCTGCATCATCAGGTCCTCGCCGATCTCGACGCGCTGCTCCTCGCGGGCCTTCTTCCACTCCTCGGTGACCTGCTCCTGGCGCTGGCGCAGCTGCTTCTCGCGGTCGCGGAACTTCGCGGCCTCCTCGAAGTGCTGCTCGCTGATCGCCTTCTCCTTCTGGGCGCAGACCTGCTCGATCTCCTTGGCCAGGGCCTCGATGTCCGGCGGCCGGCTCAGGGCGGAGATGCGGGCGCGCGCGCCGCCCTCGTCCATCACGTCGATGGCCTTGTCGGGCAGGAAGCGGCCGGTGATGTAGCGGTCCGAGAGCTTGACCGCGGCCTCCAGGGCCTTGTCGGTGAAGGTCGCCTTGTGGTGGTCCTCGTACTTGCCGCGGATCCCCTTGAGGATGGTGATGGTGTCGTCGACCGAGGGCGGCTCGACCTTGACCGACTGGAAGCGGCGGTCGAGGGCGGAGTCCTTCTCGATGTACTTGCGGTACTCGTTCAGGGTGGTCGCGCCGACGCACTGCAGCTCCCCGCGCGAGAGCGCGGGCTTGAAGATGTTGGAGGCGTCCATCGCCCCCTCGGCGGCGCCGGCGCCGACGATGGTGTGGAGCTCGTCGATGAAGAGGATGACGTTCCGGGCGCGCTTGATCTCGTCCATCACCGCCTTGATCCGCTCCTCGAACTGGCCGCGGTACTTGGTGCCGGCGACCATCAGGGCGAGGTCGAGGGTGATGACCTTCTTGTCCAGCAGGATCTCCGGGACGTTCCCGCTGGCGATCTCCTGGGCCAGGCCCTCGACGATCGCGGTCTTGCCCACGCCCGCCTCGCCGATCAGCACCGGGTTGTTCTTGGTGCGGCGGCAGAGGATCTGGATGACGCGGCGGATCTCGTTCTTGCGGCCCACCACCGGGTCCATCTCGCCCTTGCGGGCGAGCTCGGTCAGGTCGCGGCCGAAGGCCTTCAGCGCCGGGGTCTTGACCTCCTTCTTGTCCTCGGCCGCGGCCGCGCCGCCGCCGCCGCGGGGCGGGCTGCCCGCCGGCGCGTCCTCGATCCCGCCCGGCTCGCCGCCGGAGAACTGGGGATCGAGCTCGCGGAGGATCTCGTTCCGGGTCCGCTCGATGTCGACGTCCAGCGACTTGAGGACGCGGGCGGCCACGCCCTCGCCCTCGCGCAGCAGGCCGAGCAGGATGTGCTCGGTGCCGACATAGGAATGGTTGAGGGTCTTGGCCTCCTTGCCCGCCAGCGCCAGCACCTTCTTCACCCGCGGGGTGAAGGGCATGCTGCCCGGGGTCTTGGTCTCCTGGCCGGTGCCCACCTGCTTCTCCACCGCCGCGCGCACCGTCTCCAAGTCGAGCCCCATCTTCTGGAGCACGCTGACGGCGACGCCCTGGCCGAGCTTGATCAGGCCGAGCAGGATGTGCTCGGTCCCCACGTAGTTGTGGTGAAAACGATCGGCCTCCTTCCGCGCCAGCGCCAGCACCTGCTGGGCCCGCGGGGTGAAATTGTTCATGGGTTCCTGCGACATGGTGGAAAGCTCAGTTCTTGCCGTCGGATGACTTCCGGGTGGCGGCTACAGTAAAGTCAGGGCGGGCCACATTGGCAAACTCCGAACGGAGCCGCACCGCCCGCAGCAGGTCCCGCTGGTTGGCCTCGAAGGTCGCCTGCTGGGCGAGCTGGAGGTGCCCGGGCTGGGCCTCGATGAAGAGGCGGTCGATCAGGCCGCGGTGCGAGTCGGGGAAGGCGCCGAGGTCCACCCCCAGGCGGATGAGGGAGAGCAGGTTCATCGCCTCGCTCGAGCTGAGGAGGTGGCTGTTCTGGAGGATGCCGTAGGCCCGGCCGATCTTGTCGAAGAGCTTGCCGGCGTCGGCCTCCATCAGCTTGCCGCGGGCGTTGAGCTCATGCTCGACGATCGACTGCAGCACGCTGTTCAGGCGCTTGATGATGTCCTCCTCGGACTCGCCCAGGGTGGTTTGGTTGGAGATCTGGAAGATGCTGCCGCTGGCGTCCGAGCCCTCGCCGAAGAGGCCGCGCACCACCATCCCGAGCTGGTTGACCGCGCGGACCACCTTCTCCATCTGGCCCCCGATGACGAGGGCCGGGAGGTGCATCATGGCCGAGGCCCGCATGCCAGTGCCCAGGTTGGTCGGGCAGGCGGTGAGGTACCCCAGGGTCGGGGAGAAGGCGTACTCCAGGCGCTCCTCCAGGGCGGTGTCGAGGTCGTCGATCGCGTTCCAGGCCTTCTTCAGCTGCAGGCCGGCCCGCAGCACCTGGATGCGGAGGTGGTCCTCCTCGTTGATCATGACGGAAAAGGTCTGGCCCTGGTTGATCACCACGCCCCCGCCCTGCTCGGAGCCGCTCAGCTCGCGGCTGATCAGGTGGCGCTCGACCAGGATCTGCTTCTCCAGGTCGTTGAGCTCGCTCACCCCCACGCTCACGCTCCGCTTCATCGCGGTGGCGGCGGTGATGGCCTCGCGGCAGAGCTCGAGCACCTCCTGGCGCTGCGCCGGCTGGGCCCAGCCCGGGAAGGGCCGGCCGGCCAGGTTCCGCGCCAGGCGGATGCGGGTCATGAGGACGATGGCGCTCTTGCCGCTGGCCGGGTCGGTCAGCTCGGAGGGCGTGGCGAGGAGGGCGGCGAGGTTCATCACGGGTCAGTCCGCCCCCTTCTTGGCCGAGGCCCGCTTCACCTGGCTGATCTCGTCGCGGAAGCGCGCCGCCTCCTCGTAGCGCTCGGACTTGACCGCCTCGGTGAGCTCGAGCTCGAGCTTGGCCAGCCGCTCGGTGTAGTTCTGGCGGGCCAGCGCCACCTGCGGCACCTTGCCGGCGTGCTTCGTGCCCTTGTGCATCCCGTCGAGCATCGGCTCGATCAGGGTGCGGAAGGTGTCGTAGCAGGCCGGGCAGCCGAAGCGGCCCTGCTTCTTGAAGTCGTTCTGGGTGAAGCCGCACTGCTCGCAGCGCAGCCCGGCCGCCGCCGCGGCCGGCGCCAGGGTGGTCTTGAGCAGCAGGTCGGCCAGGGAGAAGCCCCCGGGGTTGGTCACGCCCTTGCTCTGCGCGCACTCCTCGCACAGGTCCACGTTATGGACCTTGTTGTTGACGATCTGGGTCAGATGGACCGTCGCCGGCTGGGAGCAAAAATCGCACTTTACAGGGTTGGACATCGTGACGGGTAAATTCCTATGCACCTAACGTGCCATGCTTTGACGCCCTGGCAAGCGCGCCCGGAGCGGGCGGAATGCGACAGGGCGGCGCGGCGCGGGCACCGTCAGGGAAATCGTGACACACCGCCAAAACTTGAGGTTCCGCGCGGTGAATTTTTACCGCTAGATGCGGCGCCCCTCCAGGGGGGCCCGCCGCCGGAAGGCCTCGCCCACCCGCAGGGTGAGCGGGCCCGGTTTTCCGGTCCCGATTTCGCGCCCGTCCAGCTTCACCACCGGGATCACCTCCGCCCCGGTCCCGGTCAGGAAGCACTCGTCGGCCGTCCAGACGTCATAACGGGTCATCTGGGTCTCCTGCAGGGGGGCCTTGAGCTCCGCGGCGATGTCGAGGATGGCCCCCCGGGTGATGCCCGCCAGGGCCCCCTGCGAGACCGCGGGGGTCAAGATCTTGCCCTTGTGGACGATAAAGACGTTGTCCGCCGTGCATTCGGCGACGTAGCCCTGCTCGTTGAGCATGATGGCCTCCAGCGCGCCGAACTGCTTGGCCTCGATCTTGGCCAGGATGTTGTTCAGGTAGTTGAGCGACTTCACCGTCGGCGGCACGGAGGCCGGGCCGATCCGGCGGGTCGGCACCGTCACGATGGCGAGGCCGTTCTGGTAGTGCTCGGGCGGGTAGAGCGAGATCTTGCTCGCGATGATGAAGAGCGTGGGCTTGGTGCAGCTCCAGGGCGAGAGCCCGAGATCGCCCGGCCCGCGGGTGACCACCAGGCGGATGTAGGCGTCCTGCAGGCCGTTGACCCGGCAGGTCTCGGCCACCGCCCCGGCCATCTGCTCCCGGTCCAGGGGGAGCGACAGGAGGATGGCCCGGGCCGAGGCCTCCAGCCGCTCCAGGTGCTCGTCGAGCCGGAAAAGATTGCCCCCGTAGAGCCGGATGCCTTCGAAGACCCCGTCGCCGTAGAGAAGGCCATGGTCGAACACGGAGACCTTGGCCTCGGACTGGTCGACGAACTTTCCGTCCAGATAGATCTTCATCTCCCCCCAGGGTAAGGGGCAAAACTTCCGGGCTGAAAGCCAAAACCTGACTAACCGGATTGCCTCCGCCGCCGAACGGCGTGCAATCGTCCGCTGATGACGCCTTCTTCCGCCGATCCCGGCGGCCCGGTCACCTACGTGATCGGGCACCGCAACCCCGACGCCGACGCCATCTGCTCGGCCATCGCCTACGCCGCCTACAAGCACGCGCGGGGCGAGGCCGGCCACATCGCCGCGCGCTGCGGCAATTCCAACGAGCGGATCGACACCATCCTCCGGCGCTTCCGCCAGCCCCTGCCCTTCTACCTCAGCGACGTCTCGCCGCGGGTCCGCGACCTGATGACGCCCGAGGTCGTCGGGGTGCCGGAGGACGCCACCTGCGCCGAGGCCCTGGAGCTGATCGACCGCCACGACCTGCGGGTGCTGCCGGTGACCGGCGCCGGCGGGCGGGTGGCCGGCACCGTCTCCCTCACCCACCTCGGCGGCGCCTTCATCCCCCGCGCCAACGAGCCGCGCGCGCTCCGCCAGGTCGACGCCTCCCTCTCCCACATCGTCCGGGCGCTGAAGGCCCACGCGCTCAACCTGGCCGACCCGGAGCGCCGCGAGCGGCTCTACGTCCGCCTGGGGACGATGGCCCTGGCCTCGTTCTGGAAGATATCCGAGCGCGAGAACATCCCCGCGCCCCAGTCCATCATCATCGTCGGCGACCGGCGCGACATCCAGCAGCGCGCGATCGAGATCGGCGTGCGCGGGGTGGTGATCACCGCCAACCTGGCGGTCGACCCGGAGATCGTCGCCCTGGCCCGGCAGAAGGGCGTCAACCTCATCGTCAGCCCCTACGACTCCGCCACCACCGCCTGGGTGGTCCGGACCGCCTCCACCATCGAGCGGGTGATCGAGCGCCGCTACGTCTCGGTCCATCCCGACGCCAAGGCCGCCGAGGTCCGCGGCCGGCTCGGCGCCCAGTCGGTGCCGGCCTTCATGGTGGTCGACGAGGCCCAGGCGCTGCGCGGCATCCTGACCAAGAGCGACCTGCTCAAGCCCGCCCCCACCCGGCTGGTGCTGGTCGACCACAACGAGATCAGCCAGGCCGTGCCCGGCGCCGACGAGGTCGCGATCTCCGAGATCATCGACCACCACCGCCTCGGGCCCCTCCACACCGCCCAGCCGATCCTCTTCCTCAACGAGCCGGTGGGCTCGACCTGCACCATCGTGGCGGACCTCTTCCGCCGGGCCGGGCTGCGCCCCTCGCCGGAGGTGGCCGGCCTGATGATGTCCGGCCTGATCGCCGACACCCTCCACCTCAACAGCCCGACCACCACGCCGAAGGACGCCGAGATCCTCGCCTGGCTGGCGCCGATCGCCGGGGAGGACCCGGGGGCCCTGGCGGAGGTGATCTTCTCCTCCGGCTCGATCATCCTCAGCAGCCCGCCGGAGAAGGTGGTCCGCTCCGACACCAAGATCTACGAGGAGGGCGGCCAGCGCTTCGCGGTCTCGCAGGTGGAGGAGCTGAGCTTCGCCAACTTCTGGCAGCACGCCAAGCCCCTCGCCCAGGCGCTCCAGGACCTGCGCACCGACGAGAAGCTCGCCTTCGCCGCGCTGCTGGTCACGGACATCAACACCCAGAATTCGCTGCTGCTGGTGAAGGCGGAGCCCGACCTGATCCGGAAGATCTCCTTCGCCCACGTCGAGCAGGACGAGATCTTCGACCTCCCCGGGATCGTCAGCCGCAAGAAGCAGCTGATCCCCTACCTCACCGGCCTCCTGCGCGAGGGGGGCTGAGGCGCCCCGCGCGCCGGGATCGCCACGGCGTGCGGCCGCGTGGGCCGCGCTTGGGCGGCGCGTCAGCCGCGCTAATCGGACTCAACTGTTCAGCTAATGCGCGCTCGCGGGGCCCGCGCCGCCCTCCCAGCGTCGCCGCCGTTCGTCACCCACGGACCTGATTCCTGCTATCAGAACCTCGCCAGCCGGCCGCACCGCGGCCGGGCTGTTTACCCCCACAAACCTGCAACGCACTGCGGCTCACACCTAGAGCCTTTGGACAGCCATATCCATGAACTATCCCCGTAAGCCTGAACTCATCGCGCTCGGACTCCTCCTGGCCGCCGCCGCCGCCCGGGCCCAGACCGCCCCCGCCGCGCCCCCGCCCGCGCCGGCCACCAGCGCCACCCCCGTCCCCGCCCCGGCGGGCGCCGGATCCGCCGCCGACTCCGACCAGGAGCTCGTCACCCTCCCCGCCTTCTCGATCAGCGCGCAGCGCGACGCGAGCTACGTCGGCACCTCCTCCCTCAGCTCGACCCGCATCGCCGTCGACCTGCTGGAGCTGCCCCAGTCGGTCAAGGTGCTGAACCAGTCCTTCCTCTCCGCCCTCAACGTCAGCATGGCTTCCGACATCCTCGACTACGTCGGCGGCGGCCAGAACGGCCAGCTCAACTGGACCCCGGGGCGCATGAACATCCGCGGCTTCACCGGGGACGCCGACTATGTCGACGGCTTCTCCCCCACCGCGGCCACCGCCCTGGACGACGCCATCTACGAGCGCTTTGAGGTGGTGAAGGGGCCCTCCACCATCTTCCTCGCGGCCGACGGCAGCCCGGGCGGCATCGTCAACAAGATCAGCAAGTCGCCCTCCGCCACCCCGGAGACCTCGCTGACGCTGCAGACCGGCAACTTCGACGGCAACAAGGCGACGCTGGATTCCGCCGGACCGATCACCCGGGACGGCAAGCTCCAATACCGGGCGGTGATCAGCCAGTCGTACTACAACGGCTACTACGACAACGTCTACATGCACCGCCTCACCTCCCTCTTCGCCCTCAGCTACCAGTTCACCCCGAATTCGAAGCTCACGGTCAAGGGGCAGATCACCGAGGCGAACTGGCCCTCCTACAACGGCCTGCCGGTCGATCCCCGGACCCACTACGTGATCGACCTGCCCAACACCGCCACCCAGGACTTCGACGCCCCCCTGGACTGGCGCCACGACAACGTCCACCGGGTCTGGGGCGAATACACCAACCGGCTGAACCAGTACCTGGCCCTGAGCGTGCGCGGCATGCGGGCCTTCGACCGCGCCGACCGGCACGAGTCGATCGCGCCCACCTGGAGCGAGGGCACCAGCACCGGGACCGCCCTGATCAACGGCGTCAGCACCCCGGTGACCTTCCTCGGCGGCAAGTGGACCAATCCCGCCACCGTCGGCACCTCCGAGAGCGTGGCCCCGGTCCACTTCTTCACCCAGAACGGAACGACCTTCGTGACCGACTCCTGGGCCGGCACGCCCACCTACGCCGGCGGCGCGATCCCCCGCAGCACGATCAACGCCGACGACGCCCACACCACCTACAACGACGTGCAGGCCGACCTGAACTTCAACTACTCGAGCAAGTACTTCACCGAGCTGCTGCTGGTCGGCGGCGAGCACCGCGACCAGCCGGGCGAGACCGAGACCTGGAAGACGGGCGTCTCCGCCAGCCCCTGGTTCCCCTACGCCCAGAACACGCCCGGCTCGACGGTGGTCAACTACACCACCCCCAGCGCGTACCAGCAGACGGTCTCGCTGCAGAACCGCGGCTACGCGCTCGAGACCCTGAAGTTCTGGGACGACCGGATCATCGCCAGCTACGGGGTGTCGCGGGCGAGCAACTTCAGCTCCACCTGGAACCGCCTGACCAACGCCTACCAGGGCGTCCCCTACCACCTCAACGCCAACCTGATCCAGTACGGGCTGGTGCTGAAGGTGCTCCCCGGGGTCAGCCTCTTCACCGGCTTCAACGAGAACTTCGCGGTCAACGGCACCGGCACCCTCAACGGCGTGCCGAACTCGGTGCTGCCGCCCAAGACCGGCAAGCAGCACGAGGTCGGGATCAAGACCGACCTGCTCAACCACCGGCTGACCTTCGACGTCTCCTACTTCGACATCCAGCAGCAGAACAACACCGTCCCCTCCTTCCCCTCCGATCCGCTCAATCCCAACGTGCTGATCCCCGGCGTCGTCTCCCGCGGCTTCGACGGGGACTGGACCTTCAAGTTCACCAGCCAGCTCTACCTCATGGGATCCTGGGCCAACTACAGCGCCAAGTCCGTGCTCGGCGCCGCCTACGCGGGCGCGCAGGGCGGACGCTTCATCCAGCCGGGCACCGGCACCGTCGCCTGGGCCTCGATCCCGGTGGACAACACCGCGGAGCAGACGGAGAGCGTCTACGCGCTGTACCGCTTCGAGGGCCAGCTGCGCGGCCTCCAGATCGGCCTGGGCGAGAACATGCAGTCGAAGCGCGCCATCACCGACGGTCCGAACCAGGTGTTCTGGGGCTACGTCCCGGGGCGCACCCTCGTCGACCTGAGCGCGCAGTACCAGTACAATCCGCATGTGCGCTTCAACATGACGGTCGATAACCTGATGAACGCGAAGTACATCTACGCGGTCCGCAGCGAGGACATCATCGTGCCCGGCATGTCCGCCAACCTGAAGTTCGCGGTCACCTACACCTTCTAGGCGCAGAAGGCATCTTCCGGCGCCGGAGCGGCGATGGCCGCCCGGCGCCCGACAGGGGCTGGGCCGGGCCGCATTAGGGGCGGACCGGCCCTTTCCCTTTAGATGTGGATGGCCTCGCCGGTCGTCGCCGCGGCGGCCTCCATCAGCGCCTCGCTCAGGGTCGGGTGCGCGTGGATGCTCTGGTGGACGTCCTCGATCGTCGCCTCCAGGTTCATGGCCAGTCCGTATTCGGCGATGAGCTCGGTCGCCTCGCTGCCGATGATGTGGACGCCGAGAATCTCGCCGGTCGCGGCCTCGCTGATCACCTTGACGAATCCCTCGGCCTCGGCCGAGGCGACGGCCTTGCCCGAGGCCACGAAGGGGAACTTGCCGATCTTGTAGGCCAGGCCCTTCTCCTTGCAGGCCTTCTCGGTCAGGCCGGTGCTGGCCACCTGGGGCTGGCAGTAGGTGCCGCCCGGGAAGATCCTCACCCGGTGGGGATGGCCGTGGCCGAACATGCCGTTGACCGCCGTCACCGCCTCCCAGGTGGCGACGTGGGCGAGCCAGGGAGGGCCGATGATGTCGCCGGCCGCGTAGACGCCCTTGAGCGAGGTCTGGTAGTCGTCGCCGACCTTGACGTAGCCGCGGTCGAGATCGAGCTTCACCTTGGGCCCGAGGACGCCCTCGAGGTTCGGGACCACGCCGATGGCGGAGAGCACGGTCTCGGCCTCGACCTCCTCGCTCTTGCCGTCCTTGACCAGGCTCAGCTTGACCGACTTCGGGCCGAGCTGGAAATTCTCGCACTTCGTCCCGACGTGGACGGCGATGCCCTGCTTCTCGAAGGAGCGCTGCAGGAGCTTCGAGACCTCCTCGTCCTCCACCGGGAGGATCTGGGGCAGCATCTCGACCAGCGTCACCTTCGAGCCGAAGGCATTGTAGAAGTAGGCGAATTCCACCCCGATCGCGCCGGCGCCGACGATGACCACGGACTTGGGCAGGATCTTGGAGGCCAGGGCCTCGCGCGAGGTCATGACCCGCGCGCCGTCGACCTCGAGGCCGGGCAGCCGCCGCATCTTGCAGCCGGTGGCGAGCAGGATGTTCTTCGCGCCGAAGAACTTCCCCTTGGCCGGGCCGGCCACGACCTCGACCATGCCGGCGGCGCTGATCTGGGCGGTGCCCACGGCGTAGTCCACCTTGTTCTTCTTGAAGAGGAACTCGATCCCCTTGGCCATCTGGTCGGAGACCCCGCGCGAGCGCTCCATCACCTTGGCGAAGTCGAAGCTCACGTCCTTGGCCGCCAGCCCGAAGACCTCCGCCTTCTTGAACTTCTGGTAGAGCTCGGCGCTCTTGAGCAGCGCCTTGGTCGGGATGCAGCCCCAGTTGAGGCAGGTGCCGCCGGCGCGCTCCAGCTCGATGCAGACGACCTTCTTGCCGAGCTGGCCGGCGCGGATCGCCCCCGCGTAGCCCGCCGGGCCGCCGCCAATGACCACCAAATCGTACGCCGTCGTTTCAGCCATAGGTAAGGGTCTTGAAAGACTATGGCGCCGGGGGCGACAATCAAATATCGATCACGTCGCCGCCGCCCCGGGGAGCCGCCGGCGGAGCCGGCGGGGGCGGCGGGCTGCGCAGGAGGCGGCTGACGATCCAGTTGGTCGCGCTCAGGACCAGCGCCCCTCCCACCGCCGACCAGAAGCCGGCGACGTAGAAGCCCTGGACCAGCCGGCCGACGAGGAGGAACAACAAGGCATTGATCACCACCATCCCCAGCCCCATGGTCACGAGGATGAAGGGCAGCGTGAACAGCACCAGCACCGGCTTGAGGATGGCGTTGAAGAGGCTGAGCAGCAGCACCACCGCGATCAGCGCGCCGAAGTCGTAGCAGCGGATGCCCGGGATCAGCTTCGTGGCCACGACCACCCCCACCGCCAGGATGATCCAGCGCGTCAGCAGCTGACCGAATGAGGACGACATCTCGGGCGCAACATTCCCCCCGGGGGGCCCGCGCGCAATGAAAATTCTCGTCCTGCAGGACCGCCTCCGCAGCGGGGGCACCGAGCGCCAGTCGGTGCTGCTGGCGGACGCCTTCGCCGCCGCGGGCCACCAGGCCCTGCTGCTCACCTTCCGCCCGGGCGGGGCGCTGGGCGGGCCCGCCCGCGCCGGGCGCCGCGCCCTCCAGCCTTTCGACCTCGGCCTGGACTGGTTCGCCCCGGGCCTGGGGGGGGCGGCCGCCCGCTTCGGCCCGCAGGCGGTCCTGGCGATGGGCCGGATGGCGAACTGCTACGCCGGGGCCCTGCAGCGGCGGCTGCCCCGGGCCGCCGTGGTGGCCACCTTCCGCACCGGCAAGCCCCTCCCCTGGCTCTTCCGCCGCTCCCTGCTCCGGGCCCGCCACGTGGTGGCGAACTCCCAGGAGGCGCGCGAGGTCCTGCTTTCCCGCTACGGCGTGCCGCCGGAGCGGGCCTCCTTCATCTACAACCCCCTGGTCTTCGCCCCGCTGCCCGATCCCGCGCCGGCCCGCGCGGCGGCCCGGGCCGAATTCGGGGCCGGGCCGGGAACGGCCGTCCTGCTCAGCGTGGCGATGTTCCGGCCGGAAAAGGGGCAGCGGGAGCTGATCGAGGCCGTGGCCGGCCTGCCGGGGGACCTGGACTGGCAGCTCTGGCTGGCGGGCGAGGGCCCGGAGCTGCCCGGCTGCCGGCGCCTGGTCGAGGAGCGCCGGCTGGGGGGACGGGTGCGGTTCGCCGGCTACCGCCCCGACCCGGCGCCGCTCTACGCCGGCGCGGACGTGGCGGTCCACGCCTCGCGCAGCGAGGCCCTCTCCAACTTCCTGATCGAGGCGCAGGCCCGGGGCCTGCCGGGGGTGGCGATGGACGCCCAGGGCGTCCGCGAATGCCTCATCGGCGACCTGACCGGGTTCGTGGTGCCGGCGGGGGACCGGGAGGGCTTCCGCGCCGCGCTGGTCCGCCTGCTCCGCGAGGCGCCCGCGACCCGCGCCTCCCGCGGGGCGGCGGCCCGGGAGTTCGCCCGGCAGACCTTCGACCCGTCCCGGCAGGTCGCCGCCTACCTCGAGCTCATCGGGCGCCTCATTTGACAGCGGAGCGCGCAGCCGCATTGGTGGCCTGAGTGATCAAGCCGCCACCCGCCGCGCCCGAGGCCATCCGCCTGCGGGGCGTCCGCCAGAACAACCTGCAGGGCTTCGATCTCGATGTTCCGCTCGGCCGCTACACGGTCGTCACCGGCCTGAGCGGCACCGGGAAGAGCTCGCTGGTCTTCGAGACCCTCCATGCCGAGGGGCAGCGGCGCTACGTCGAGACCTTCAGCGCCTACACCCGCCAGTTCCTCGACCTCCTGGACAAGCCCCGGGTGGACGCGGTCGAGAACATCCGGCCCTCGATCGCGATCGACCAGTCCAACACCGTCAAGACCTCGCGCTCCACCGTCGGGACCATGACCGAGCTGACGAATTTCGCGAAGGTCTGGTTCAGCCATGTCGCGGGCTGCTTCGATCCGGAGACCGGGGAGCCGGTCGAGGACGACAACCCCCAGACCATCTGGGCCAAGGCGGCGGCGGCGCGGCCGGGGCAGACCGTGCTGGTGGCCTTCCGGGTCGCCCGGCCGGAGAAGCTCGGCTGGGACGAGATCCTGGGCAGCCTCAAGGGCCAGGGCTACGCCCGGCTGCTGGCGGGAGGAGCCCTGCTCCGGATCGAGGAGCTGCTCGAGGCCGGGCCGGCCGGCGCCCTCGGCGCCCAGCCCGCGGTCTTCGTGGTCCAGGACCGGATCGCGCTCCGGCCGGAAAACCGCGGCCGCTTCATCGAGGCGGCGGAGGCGGCGCTCCACTTCGGCCGCGGCGAGGTGCATCTCTTCGCCGACCCGGACTTCGCCCCGGCCGGCCACTATTCCCGCGGGCTGCACTCCCCGCGCACCGGCCGCACCTTCCGCGCCCCCACCCCCGCGCTCTTCTCCTTCAACTCCCCTCTCGGGGCCTGCCCGCGCTGCCGCGGCTTCGGCCGGGTGATCGAGATCGACTACCGCCTCGCCATCCCCGACACCTCGCTCTCGATCCAGGAGGGCGCGATCAAGTGCTGGGAGGGCAAGGTCTACGGCGAGTCCAAGCGGGACCTCCTGGTCTTCGCCCGGAAGCGGAAGATCCCCACCGACCTCCCCTTCTCCCAGCTCACCCGCGAGCAGCAGGACTACGTGGTCCAGGGCGAGCCCGGCTACGGCGAGGAGAACGGCAAGACCTGGCCCGGGCACTGGTACGGCATCAAGGGCTTCTTCCGCTACCTCGAAAGCAAGACCTACAAGATGCACGTGCGGGTCTTCCTTTCCCGCTACCGCGCCTACAATCCCTGCCCCGAGTGCGGCGGGGCCCGGCTCCAGCCCGAGGCCCTGTGCTGGCGCTGGAAGGGCCGCACCCTGCCCCAGCTCTACCAGCTGCCGGTCGCGGAATTCCGGTCGCTGCTGGAGGAGGACCCCCCCGGCGCGAAGCGGCCGGAGGACCGGCCGGCGGCCCTGGCCCACGAGTCGATGCTCACCCGCCTGCGCTACCTGCAGCAGGTCGGGCTCGGCTACCTCACGCTCGAGCGCCCGTCCAAGACCCTCTCCGGCGGCGAGGTCGAGCGGGTCAACCTCACCGGCTGCCTCGGGACCTCCCTGGTCGACACCCTTTTCGTCCTGGACGAGCCCAGCGTGGGCCTGCATCCGCGCGACATCGGGCGGCTGATCGCGATCATCCGCTCGCTCACCGAGGCCGGCAACACCGTGGTGGTGGTCGAGCACGACGAGGCGATGATCGCCGCGGCGGACCACGTCATCGAGCTCGGGCCCGAGCCGGGCGCGGGCGGCGGGCAGGTGGTGTTCGAGGGGCCGGTGCCGGCGCTGCTGCGGGACGGCCGCAGCCTGACCGGCGCCTACCTTTCCGGCCGGGAGACGATCCCCACCCCCGGGGCGCGCCGGCCCGCGCCCGACGCCTGGCTGGAGTTCCGGGGCGCGAGCAAGCACAACCTCCGCGGCCTCGATTTGCGCCTGCCGCTGCGGCGCCTGGTCTGCCTCAGCGGCGTCTCCGGCTCGGGCAAGTCCACCCTGCTGGACAACGTCATCCACCAGGGGGTGCTGGCGGAGCGCGGCAAGCTGGCGGAGGACCCCGCCGCGCTGCAGTCGGTCTCCGGCCTGGAGGGGATTTCGGAGGTGACGCTGGTGGACCAGTCGCCCCTGGCGCGCACGCCCCGCTCCAACCCCGCCATCTACACCGGCGCCTGGGAGCGCATCCGCGAGCTCTACGCCGCCACCCCGCAGGCGCAGGCGGCGGGGTTCAACGCCTCGAGCTTCTCCTTCAACAGCGGCGAGGGCCGGTGCGACCATTGCCACGGCCTCGGCCACGAGCGGGTGGAGATGCAGTTCCTCTCCGACGTCTTCGTGCCCTGCCCGGTCTGCGAGGGCCGCCGGTTCAAGGACGAGGTGCTGGCGATCACCTGGAACGGCCTCTCCGTCGCCGAGCTCCTGGCCCTTCCCATCTCCCGGGCGCTGCCCCGCTTCGCGGAGCACCCCGAGATCGCGGGGCGGCTCGGCGCGCTGGCCGAGGTCGGCCTCGGCTACCTGGAGCTGGGCCAGCCAATCAACACCCTCTCCGGCGGCGAGGCGCAGCGCCTCAAGCTGGTCCGGTACCTCTCCGCCTTCGCCGGGGAGGAGGCGCCGCGGGGCGCCCTGCTCCTGCTGGACGAGCCGACCACCGGCCTCCACCGCCACGACGTGAAGCGGCTCCTCGGCGTCCTGCAGGCGCTGGTGGGGCGCGGCCACAGCCTGGTGGTGATCGAGCACCACCTCGACGTGCTCAAGTCGGCCGACTGGATCATCGAAATCGGCCCGGAGGCCGGCGCGGAGGGAGGGAGGATCGTGGCCGAGGGGCCGCCCGAGGCGGTGGCCGCCGCCGACACCGCCACCTCGCCCTACCTGCGCGGGGCGCTGGCCGAGCGGGGCCGCGCCCCGGCGGCCCCGGCGCCGGCCGAGGTCCCGATCCCGGCCGCGGCCGCGCCCCGCGAGCTCGTCATCACCGGCGCCCGCGAGAACAACCTCAAGAACCTGACCGTCGCCATCCCCCACGGGGCGTTCAACGTCGTCACCGGGGTGTCCGGCTCGGGCAAGTCGACCCTCGCCTTCGACATCGTCTTCGCCGAGGGGCAGCGGCGGTTCATGGAGAGCATGTCCCCCTACGCGCGGCAGTTCGTCGAGCAGCTGCCGCGGCCGGCGGTGGACCGCATCACCGGCATCCCGCCGACCGTCGCGATCGAGCAGCGCGTCACCCGCGGCTCGCGCAAGTCGACCGTGGCGACCATCACCGAGGTGGCCCAGTACCTGCGCCTGCTCTACGCCCGGATCGGGGTCCAGCACCACCCCGACACCGACCGGCCGGTGACCCCGCAGTCGGCCGGGGCGCTGAAGAAGCTCCTCGCCCGCGTCCTCGCCGGCTCCCGGGCGCGCCGGGCCCGGAGCCTCTACCTCTGCGCCCCGCTGATCCGCGGGCGCAAGGGCCACCACCAGCCCATCGCCACCTGGATCGCCCGGCAGGGCTTCGCCTGGATGCGGGCCGACGGCCGGCTCGTCCGGGCCGAGGACTTCACCAAGCTGGACCGCTACCGCGAGCACGACATCGAGGTCGTGGTCGCCGACCTCAAGGCCAAGGGCGCGACGGCCTCGCCGGCCCAGGCCCTGGACCAGGCGCTCAGGCTCGGCCACGGCTCCTGCTTCCTCCTCCTGCCCGACGGGCAGGTCCTCTCCTGGTTCTCGACCACCCGGACCGACGTCGCAAGCGGCGAGTCGTTTCCCGAGCCGGAGCCGAAGCACTTCTCGTTCAACTCGCCCCGCGGCTGGTGCCCGGCCTGCCACGGCTACGGCCGGATGTTCGAGTGGATCCCGCGGGACGACGAGGAGGAGGAGCTGCCGCCGGAGGTGGCCGACCTCAACGCCGACCATGCCGGCTCCGACGGGGAGGCGCCGCTCTGCCCGCAATGCCACGGGGACCGCCTCAACCGGGTGGCCCGGGCGGTGAAGCTGCATTTCAAGGGCAGGCAGGAGCCCCTCTCGCTGCCGCAGCTGCTGCGGCGCACCCCCGACGGGATGCTGGCCGCGCTCCGGCGGCTCGCGCTCGACCCGCGGGGCCGGCTCGTGGCCCGGGACATCGTCGCCCAGATCGAGGCCCGCCTGCGCTTCCTCGGCCAGGTCGGCCTCGGCTACCTCGCGCTCGACCGGGCCACCGACACCCTCTCCGGGGGCGAGGCCCAGCGGATCCGGCTCGCGGCCCAGCTCGGCTCCAACCTCTCGGGGGTGCTCTACGTGCTGGACGAGCCCAGCATCGGCCTGCACGCCCGCGACAACGACCGGCTGATCGAGACCCTCGACGCGCTCCGCGCCAAGGGAAACACGCTCCTGGTGGTGGAGCACGACGAGGAGGTGATGGCGCGGGCGGACCGGATCATCGACCTCGGCCCCGGCGCCGGCACCGAGGGAGGGAGGCTCCTGGCCAACGCGCCGCCGGCCGATTTGAAGCGCGAGGCCTCCTCGCCCACCGGCCTCTTTCTCGCCAGGGGCATCCCCCATCCGCTGCGGGGGGCCTACCGCCCCCTGCCCCCCGCCCGCGAGGCCTCCGCCTGGCTGGAGCTCACCGAAGTCGCCTTCCGCAACCTGCGGGGCTTCGACCTGCGCCTTCCGCTCGGGCGCCTGACCATGGTCGCCGGCCCGAGCGGGGCCGGCAAATCCAGCCTGATCCGCGACGTGCTGGGGCCGGCGGTGGCCTCGGCGCTGAAGCAGCGCAAGCGCGAGCTCTCGGGACGGAGCCTGCCGGGCCGCCCCTTCGCCGCGCTGCGCCTGCCCGGCGCCTTCCGCTCGGTGGTGGAGGTCGACCAGTCGCCGATCGGCAAGACCCCGCGCTCCACCCCGGCCACCTACCTCGGGATCTTCGACCAGATCCGCCAGTTCTTCGCCTCCCTGCCCGAGTCCAAGCTGCGCGGCTATACCGCTTCGCGCTTCTCCTTCAACACCGCCGGCGGGCGCTGCCCCACCTGCGAGGGCGCCGGCCGCATCCGCCTGGAGATGGCCTTCATGCCCGACACCTACCTGCCCTGCGACGACTGCGGGGGCCTGCGGTACGGCCCGGAGCTCTCGGACATCGTCTGGAAGGGCAGGAACATCGGCCAGGTGCTGCAGCTGACGTTCGAGGAGGCGGCGGGCTTCTTCGACTTCCATTCCCAGCTCTCCTCCGTCTGCCGGCTGATGGTGGACTGCGGCCTCGGCTACCTCACCCTCGGGCAGAGCTCGCCGACCCTCTCCGGCGGCGAGGCCCAGCGGCTGAAGCTGGTGACCGAGCTGGCCCGCGGCCTCGCCTCCTACCGCGAGCGCTCGCGCGGCGAGCTCCCGCGCAACCTCTACCTCCTGGAGGAGCCCACGATCGGCCTGCACCTCAGCGACTGCGAGAAGCTCATCCGCGTGCTCCACTCGCTGGTCGACCAGGGGCACACCGTGGTGGTGATCGAGCACCACCTCGACCTGCTGGCGGAGGCCGACTACCTGGTCGAGCTGGGCCCCGGCGGCGGCCCGGAGGGCGGCGAATTGCTCTACCAGGGCGAGGCGCGGGGCCTGCTCAAGGTCCGGCGCAGCCAAACCGCGCCCTACCTGCGGGCCAAGCTGGCCGGCTGAGGCCTCAGTGGGCGGCCGCCGAGGCGTCGTGCGCCCGGGCCGCGTCCTGCACCACCTTGATCAGCTCGGCGATGGCCACCGGCTTGAGCAGATAGCGGAAAAGCGCGGCCTCGTTGACGCTGCGCATCAGCATCTCCGGCTTCATGTACCCGGTCACCAGCACGCGCTGGGTGTGCGGGTACTCCTCGCGCACCCGGACCAGGAAATCCATCCCGTTGCCGCCGGGCATGAGGTGGTCGGCGACGACGACCTTGAAGGACTGCTTGGCCAGGATGAAGTCGGCCTCGCGGACCGATCCGGCCTTGGTGATCTCGAAATAGGGCGAAAGCGCGGCCTCGAAGACATCGAGCAGCGAGCGCTCGTCGTCGACCAGCAGGATGGCATCCTTTTTGGAGCCAGATGCTTCGGTCGCTTTCGCTTCGGCGGCACTCATCGTGCGGAGCAGACTGGCGAGGGAACCCCCTATGGCAAATCCATTTCCTGCGTGAAAATGCGTACGTAGAAATGCGGACGGGAAACGGAAGCTCCCGCGCATCAAATCCTTGCTTCGACCTAGCGGCGCGGCTCTCCTAGGGCACACCGCCGCGCCCATGGCCCAATCCGAACTCTACGCCGCCGCCGTCGCCGGCCAGCTCGCTCAGGTCCCGCCTGATGCGCTGACCGCGGCCGGCCTGACGGCGCCCAACCCCTCGGGCAACACGCCGCTCCACGCCGCGGCGAAGCAGGGCGGGCTGAGGGACATCCCGCCGCGGCTCCTCAGCCAGGAGCTGTTCACGGTGAAGAATGTCGCGGGCTACACCCCCCTGCACCACGCCGCCATCGGCGGGCACCTGGACCAGGTGCCGGCCGCCCTCCTCACCGCCGAGACGCTGCTGTGGCGGAGCAACGCCGGCTACACCGTCTTCCACCTGGCCGCGGCCCACGGCCACCTCGACCAGATCCCCGCCGGGCTGCTCACGCTCGAGGTCGTCCTCCGCAAGACCGACGTCGGCAACACCCTGCTGCACGAGGCGGCGGAGAAGGGAACGCTGGACAAGATGCCCGCCCCCTTCGTCACCGCCGAGAACCTGGTCCAGCGCAACGTGGGCGGCGAGACCGTGCTCCACGTCGCCGCCTTCAACGGGCACCTCGACCAGGTGCCGCGCGCGCTCCTCACCTCCTCCATCCTCCGCGAGACCACCGAGGCCGGCGACACCGTCTTCCACGCCGCGGCCATCTCCGGCCACCTCCGGCAGGTCCCCGGCGAGCTTCTGACCCACGAGAATCTGGTCATCGCGAGCAAGACCGGGTTCACCGCGATCCACGCCGCCGCCGAGACCGGGCAGCTCGACCAGATCCCGCCGGCCCAGCTCACCGCCGACCTCCTGCGCACCCGCAACGACAACGGGGACACCCCGCTCCACGCCGCGGCGCACGAGGGCCACCTCAACCAGATTCCGCGCGCCCTCCTCACCCGCCAGGCGATGGCGGTCCGCAACTACGACGGCATCGCCGTCGCCCGCATCGCGCTCGACCGCGGCTTCCTCAGCCAGATTCCCGAGGACGCCCGGCCCCGCTCCGTCGGGCCCTGGCGGCGGCTGATCCACAAGATCGGCCGGATGCGCCTGCCGTTCTGAGGCCCGCCGCGGGCGGGCCGGACTCACGACACGGGACCGCGCTTGACGGGGCGGCGTCCGATGGCGTTTGCTGGTTCGTTCGTCTCCTCACCTTCCATCTCATCCCATGAACACCGCCATCACCTCCGTCACCGCGCGCGAAATCGTCGATTCCCGCGGCAATCCGACCATCGAAGTCGACGTCAAGCTCGCCGGCGGGGCAATGGGCCGCGCCGCGGTTCCCTCCGGGGCCAGCACGGGAGAGCATGAGGCGCTCGAGCTGCGGGACGGCGACAAGAAGCGCTACGGCGGCAAGGGCGTGCAGAAGGCGGTCGCCCACGTGAAGTCGATCATCGGGCCCGAGCTGACCGGCTTCGACGCCTGCGACCAGGTCGGGATCGACCGGGCGATGCTCAAGCTCGACGGGACCAGCACCAAGTCGCGCCTCGGCGCCAACGCCATCCTCGGCGTCTCCCTGGCCGCGGCCAAGGCCGCCGCCGCCGCGCTGCAGCAGCCCCTCTACCGCTACCTCGGCGGGACCAACGCCAAGGTCCTGCCGGTACCGATGATGAACATCATGAATGGCGGCGCCCATTCCGACGCCCCGATCGACTTCCAGGAGTTCATGATCATGCCGGTGGGCGCCCGCTCCTTCGCCGAGGCGCTGCGCCAGGGCTGCGAGATCTTCCACGCGCTGAAGAAGGTGCTGAAGGAAAAGGGCCTCGCCACCGCCGTGGGCGACGAGGGCGGCTTCGCCCCCAAGCTTGAGTCGGCCGAGGCCGCGCTCGACGCCATCGCGCTGGCGGTGAAGAACGCCGGCTACAAGCTGGGCAAGGACATCGCCCTCGCCCTCGACGTGGCCGCCTCGGAGTTCTACGTGAAGGAGAAGAAGCGGTACGTCTTCAAGAAGTCGGACAACCGCTCCCTCACCGGCGCCGAGATGGTCGAGTTCTACCGCAAGCTGACCTCGAAGTACCCGATCATCTCGATCGAGGACGGCTGCTCCGAGAACGACTGGGACACCTGGAAGAAGCTGACCGACGCCATCGGCGACGAGATCCAGCTGGTGGGCGACGATCTCTTCGTCACCAACACCGAGTTCCTCCGGAAGGGCATCGAGACCGGCACCGCCAACTCGATCCTGGTCAAGGTGAACCAGATCGGCTCGCTGACCGAGACCCTCGACGCCGTCGAGATGGCCAAGGAGGCCGACTACACCGCGGTCATCTCCCACCGCTCGGGCGAGACCGAGGACGTGACCATCGCCGACATCGCGGTCGCGACCAACGCCGGCCAGATCAAGACGGGCTCGCTCTGCCGCACCGACCGCGTGGCGAAGTACAACCAGCTCCTGCGCATCGAGGAGGAGCTCGGCGCCAACGCGGTCTACGGCGGCAAGCTGTAAGGTTCAACCCGGTCATTTCACCCCCGGGCCGGCTCAGCCGGCCCGGGTTTTTGTTCGCATCCGGGGAAGCCCGCGGCGGCTCCGACCTCGCCCAATCCGTCATCTTCGGCTCCCTAGGCTCACATCGCGGAGACAGTCCCGCAGGCTCGGGCCCTTCGGCGGTCTTCGTGGCGCCCCGAGAATGACAAGGTTCGCCCGCCGACTTGTTATCATAGGGAGAGCTGCAGCCCCCTGACCCTCCCGCATCTACAAAGTAGAAACGGCGCCATGAAGGTCCCGATTCAGAAATGGGGTAATAGCCTCGCGCTCCGGCTGCCCAAAGCCCTGGCGCATGATGCCCGATTGGTCCACGGCTCCGAATTCGATCTTCGGCTCGAGGACGGGCGCGTGGTTCTGGTGCCGTTGAAAAAACGGCGGCCGGCGCTCGAGGAACTGCTGGCACGCGTCACGCCGGAAAACACCCGTTCCGAAGCCGATTGGGGCCCAGCGTCGTAAACCGCCTCGATCTAATGCGGAATAAACCGTGTTCGCTCGGCCATCGGGACAACGGCTGAAATCGGAAGGCGACTGACATGACAATGATCCACATCCGGCGTCGCTTTTCCGCGACGCTTCTGGTCACCCACCCGACAATGGATCCATCGGTCTGCACCCGCGAACTGCGGCTGCGCCCCTGGGCAAGCCGTAAGGTAGGAACACCCCGCATGACACCGACGGGACGGCGCCTGGAAGGGATTTATCCGCGCTCTCAATGGTCCCATGAGTTCGGGACCAAGAAGGCCAGGGATCTTTGCACCTTTTTGCCGAGCCTATTGCGGAAGCTCGGACCCCACCGGCCCTTCCTGCGGAAGATCGTCCGGGAACAGGGCACCCTCGAACTGTTTTGCGGGGTGATCGCGGACGGCAACTGGGATGAGTCATTCGGCCCGGAGCTTATGGGCCGGTTCGCTGCGCTCGGCCTCTCGCTCCGCCTCGACGTCTGGCCGGAGGCCAAGCCGGCAAAACCGGTCCGGAGCGCTCGAACGAAGCCTCACTCCACCCGCAAGAGATAGCCCCGCAGGTACTCGCTCTCCGGCATGGTCGCCAGCACCGGGTGGTCCGGCGGCTGGTGATGCCACTCCAGGACGGTCACCCGGCGCTTCGCGTCGAAAGCCGCCGCCGCCAGGATGCCGCGCAGGTCGGCGTCCTGCACATGATGCGAGCAGGTGTAGGTGGCGAGGATGCCGCCGGGCGCCAGCCGCTGCAGGGCCCGCAGGTTGATCTCCTTGTAGCCGCGGAGGGCGTTCTCCAGGGCGCTCTTCGAGCGGGCGAAGGGCGGCGGATCGAGGATGATCGCGTCCCAGGCCGGCTCGCCCGCCCGGGCCGGGTCGTTGAGCCAGTCGAAGACGTTCGCCGCCGCGAATTCCGCCTTCACGCCGTTACGCTCCGCGTTCTTCCGCGCCGCCGCGACCGCGTCCTCCGCGCTGTCCAGCCCGAGCACCCGGGACGCCCCGGCCTTGGCGGCGTGGAGGGCGAAGGGCCCCTGGTTGCAGAACGCGTCCAGGACGGACTTCCCGGCGCAGTGCCGGGCCACCGCCGCGTGCTGCGGGCGCTGGTCGAGGTAGAATCCGGTCTTCTGGCCGGCCTGCAGGTCCAGCCAGTAGTCGAAGCCGTCGATCCGCACCCAGCGGGGCTCCCACGCCTTGCCCGAGCGGGTGTGGACCTCGGGCGGCAGCCCCTCCAATTTCCGGATCGGGGCGTCGTTGCGGAAGATGATCTCGGCGGGGTCGAGCAGGTCCGCCAGCACGTCGCCGATCAGGCCGGCGCGCTTCTCCATCGCCGCGGTCTGGATCTGCACCACCAGGGTGTCCCCGAAGCGGTCGGCCACCACCCCGGGCAGCTCGTCGGACTCGGACCAGACCAGCCGCCCGACCTCGCCCGGGTCGGAGCGGCGCGCCAGCGCCCGCTCCAGGGCGCCCCGGAGGTAGGCCGTATCCAGCGCGACCTTATCCCGGCTCAGCCGCCGCCAGACGATCTGGGAGCGGCTGTTGTAGATGCCCACCCCGAGGAAGCGCCCGGACCGGTCGCGGGCCTCGAGCACCTCCCCGTCGAACTCCGGCGGGGCCAGGGCCTCGACCTCGTTGCCGAAGATCCAGGGGTGGCCCTGGAGGACGCGGGGCTTGGCGTTGGGGCGGAGCTTGAGCGCGGGCGGCGACATGAAGGGCCACTATAACCCGATTTCGACTCGCGCCGAGCGGAGAAATGACCTTCTTCCAGTTGATGTTTTTGCCGCGTTTTCACCGCCTCCTGCTCGTCTTCACCCTCTCCGCGGCCTCCCTGGCCGCCCGGGAGCGGCCCCCGGCCTACAAGGGGGCGATCGTGATGGACGCGAAGACCGGGCGGGTGCTGTTCGCGGACAACGCCGACGTCATCACCCCGCCGGCAAGCATGACCAAGCTGATGACCTACGCGGTGCTGGAGGACCAGCTGAAGTCCGGCGCGGTCACGCTCCAGACCCGGATCCCGATCACGGCGGCCGACGCCCGGGTCGCCGCCCAGCGGGACAGCACCAACGTCGCGCTCAAGGCCGGCGAATCCTTCCCGGTGGAGGAGATGATCTACGCCATGATGATCCAGTCGGCCAACGACGCGGCCTACGCCGTCGGCCGGTTCGTGGGCAACGGCTCGGTCGAGGCCTTTGTCGGGATGATGAACGCCAAGGCGCGCGAGCTGGGCATGACCCGCACCACCTTCCGGACCCCGAACGGCCTTCCCGTGCCGAGCCACCGCATCGCCGATGGCGACCTGACCACCCCCCGCGACTTCGCCCTGCTCTGCCGCTACCTCATCCTCCACACCGACATCCTCCGGTACACCTCGGTCCGGCAGCGGCCCTTCGGGGCGGGAATCCGGATGCCGGCGACGAACATGACGAATCACAACCACCTGCTCGGAAGGATCGAGGGGGTGGACGGCCTCAAGACCGGCTTCACCAACGGGGCGGGCTTCTGCCTTGCCGCCACCGCCAGGCGCGGCGGGGAGCGGGTAATCGTCGTGATGATGGACTGCCCGGATGCGAAGACCCGGGACCTCCAGGTGGCCGCGCTGATCAACCGCGGCTTCCAGCTGATCCCGCCGCTGACCCTGCCCTCCTCGCCCGTCCCGGCGCCGGGATCGGCCCCCCGCGCCACGAGCGAGCCCACCCGGCCCGGCAGCGCCCCCTCGATCCAGTACATTCCCCCGCGTTGAGCGCCCCGCCCCATCATATCATCAGCTTCCGGGGCGTCACGGTGGCCTACGGCCACCGCGGCCCGCCGGCGCTGGAGGACGTGACAGTCGACATCCCCTGCGGCAGCCTGACCGCGATCCTGGGCGCCAACGGCGCCGGCAAGAGCACCCTCCTGCGGGCGGTGCTGGGCTGGCTTCCGCTCGCCCGCGGCGAAATCCGGATCGGCGACGAGCATCCCGAGCACGCCCTTCCCCGCCTCGCCTACCTGCCCCAGCGCCTGGGGGTGGACTGGGACTTCCCCATCACCGCCCGCGCGGTGGTCGAGCAGGGCCGCTACCCCTCGCTCCGCCCCTGGCGCCGCCTCGGGGCCGAGGACGGGGCCCGGGTCGAGCGGGCCCTGGCCGAGCTCGACCTCTCCGCCGTCGCCGACCGGCAGATCCGCCAGCTCTCCGGCGGCCAGCAGCAGCGGGTCTTCCTCGCCCGCGCCCTGGCGCAGGGGGCCGACATCTTCCTTCTGGACGAGCCCTTCGCCGGCCTCGATCTCTTCGCGGTGGAGGAGCTGACCCACATCCTCCGCTCCTGGGAGGCCCAGGGCCGCACCGTCCTGGCGGCGGTCCACGGACTGGACCTGGCGCGCCAGGTCTTCTCCCGGGGGGTCCTGCTGGCCAACCGGCTGGTGGCGGCGGGACCGCTCGACTCCGTCCTGACCGAGGGCAATATCGACCACGCCTTTCGCCGGGCCCACTGCGTGCACGGCGACCTGCCCCGTCCCCACCCCTCGTAGGATGCACGACACCCTCCTCGCGCCCTTCTCCTATGGCTTCATGCAGCGGGCCGCCCTCTCGGCGGCCCTGCTCAGCGTGAGCGGCGGGCTGCTGGGCTGCATCCTGGTGCTGCGCCGCCTCGCCCTGATGGGGGACGCGCTCTCCCATTCCCTGCTGCCGGGCATCGCGGTCGCCTGGCTCCTCTTCGGGCCGAGCACCCGCGCCCTGTTCGCCGGGGCGCTCTTCGCCGGGCTGCTCACGGCGCTCGGCAGCGCGCTGGTCAGCCGCCTCACCCGGGTCAAGGAGGACGCCGCCTTCGGCGCCCTCTTCCTCATCTTCTTCGGCGCGGGCGTCGCCCTGCTCAGCCGCCTTCCCACCCGCCTCAACCTGGAGCATTTCCTCTTCGGCAACATCCTCGGGGTGGGCCCGGACGACCTCCGCCTCGCCGCCGCCGTCTGCGGCGCCACCGTCGCGGCCTTCGCCTTCTTCCGGCGCCAGATCCTGCTCGAGACCTTCGATCCCGTCTTCTTCCGCGCGGTGGGCGGCCGGGGCGGCCTGGTCCACGCCGGAATCCTGGTCCTGACCGTCCTGAACCTCGTCGCCGCGCTGCAGACCATGGGCGTCGTCCTCGCGCTCGGACTCTTCCTCCTCCCCGCCGCGAGCGCCTACCTCTGGTGCGACCGCTTCGGGCGCCTGCTGCTGCTCTCCGTCGCCCTGGCGCTCGTCTCCTCGGTGGGAGGCATCCTGCTCAGCTTCGAGGCGGGCGTCGCCAGCGGGGCCGCCATCGTCCTCTGCCTCGGGGCTGTCTTCCTCGGCTCGGTCCTGCTCAGCCCCCGCTACGGCGCGGTGGCTCGGGTCCGCGGCTTCCTCCGCGGGCGCCGCAGCGTGCGGCACTCCGCCTGACTCCGATGCCCGACTCCCCCAGCCTTGCCGCCGCCCGCGACGTCTTCCTCGGGATCCAGGACGCGGTCTGCGCCGAGCTGGAGCGGGCCGACGGCTCGGGCGCGTTCGCCGAGGACCGCTGGGAGCGGCGAGAGGGCGGCGGCGGGCGGATCCGCGTCCTGGCCGAGGGACCCGTCCTGGAGAAGGCCGGCGCCGGGTTCTCCCACGTCAGCGGCGCGCAGCTCCCGCCCTCGGCCACCGCCCAGCGCCCGGCGCTCGCCGGCCAGCCCTGGGAGGCGGCGGGCGTGTCGGTGGTGGTCCATCCCCGCAACCCCTACGCCCCGACCAGCCACATGAACGTGCGCTGCTTCAGGGCGGGAAGCACGTTCTGGTTCGGGGGCGGCTTCGACCTCACGCCCTACTACGGCTTCGCCGAGGACGCCGTCGCCTGGCACCGCGCGGCCCGGGACGCCCTCGCCCCCTTCGGCGCCGGGCTCTACCCGCGCTTCAAGCGGGCCTGCGACGACTACTTCTACCTCAAGCACCGCGGCGAGGCCCGCGGCGTCGGCGGGATCTTCTTCGACGACTTCAACGAGCTCGGCTTCGAGGGCGGCCTCGAGCTGGTCCGCGCCGTCGCCGCGGCCTATGGCCGGGCCTACGGCCAGATCCTCGCCCGCCGGAAGGCGACGGCGTTCGGCGAGCGCGAGCGGCAGTTCCAGCTCGTGCGCCGGGGCCGCTACGCGGAATTCAACCTGCTCTGGGACCGCGGCACCCTCTTCGGCCTGCAGAGCGGCGGCCGGACCGAGTCCATCCTGATGAGCCTGCCCCCGCTGGTGCGGTGGGACTACGGCTGGGCGCCGCCGGCGGGCGGACCGGAGGCCCGCCTGGCCGAGGATTTCCTCCAGCCCAGGGACTGGGCCGACCTTACCCCATGACCAGCCGCGAACGCTTCCTCGCCGCCTGCGCGCGGCGCCCCCTCGACCGCCCGCCCCTTTGGGTCATGCGCCAGGCCGGGCGCTATCTCCCGGAATACCGCGAGCTCAAGGCGAAGCACGGCTTCCTCACCATGGTGCGGACCCCGGACCTGGCGGCGGAGGTGACCCTCCAGCCGCTGCGCCGCTTCGCCTTCGACGCGGCGATCCTTTTCTCCGACATCCTCGTCATTCCCGAGGCGCTGGGCCAGGGCTACCGCTTCCGGGACGAGGGCGGCATCGCGATGGAGCGGCGGCTGGAGAACCGCGCCCAGATCGAGGCGCTGGCCGCGGCCGACGCCGTCCCGGCGCGCCTGGCCTACGTGGGCGAGGCGCTCCGGCGGGTGCGGGCCGAGCTGGGCGGGAAGCAGGCGCTGCTCGGCTTCGGCGGCTCCCCCTGGACCCTGGCGACCTACATGGTCGAGGGCGGCAGCTCCGAGGACTTCGCGCGGGTCAAGGCGCTGTTCTACACCGACCGGGGGGCGTTCGAGGCCCTGATGGAGAAGCTGGCCGCCGCCCTGATCGCCTACTTCGGGATGCAGATCGCCGCCGGGGCGGACGCGATCCAGATCTTCGACTCCTGGGGCGGGATCGTCGCCGGCGCCGACTACGAGGCGGCGTCGCTGCGCTGGATCCGCCGGGTGGTGGAGGCGCTGCCGGAGGGCTTCCCGGTGATCCTCTACGCCAAGGGGACGGCCCCGCATCTCGCCGCCCAGGCCGCCACCGGCGTGCGGGTGATCAGCGTCGACTGGACGGTGGACCTGCCCGCCGCCTCCGCCGCCTTGGGCGCGGCCGGGCCCGCCCTCCAGGGCAACCTGGACCCGGTGCTGCTCAACACCACTCCCGAGGTGGTCCGCCGCGAGGCGCTCCGGCTCCTGGCCGGCATGCAGGGACGGCCCGGCCACATCTTCAACCTGGGGCACGGCATCCTGCCCGAAGCAAAGCTCGCCTGCGTCGAGAGCCTGGTCGAGACTGTGACCGCGTTCCGTCCAGCCGCGCCGTGACCTTCGTCCTGCCTTTCGCCAACTCCTCGCGCAAGATCGCCGTGCTGGGCGGCGGGATCACCGGCCTGTCGGCCGCCTTCCGGCTGGCGCGGATGGGGCACACCGTCCGGCTCTTCGAGCAGTCCGGGCGCCTGGGCGGGGCGATCCGCACCGAGGCCGAGGGAGGCTGGCTGGTCGAGGCCGGCCCGAACTCGATCCGCGAAAGCTCGCCGCTGATCCCGGTCGTGACCAAGGGCCTCGGCCTGACGCGGGAGCGGGTCGACGCCTCCCCGGCCGCGCGGCGCCAGTACGCCGTCCGCCGGGGCCGCCTGGTCGCGATGCCGACCTCGCCCTCCTCCCTCCTCCTCTCCGGACTCTTCTCGCCGCTGGGCAAGGTCGGGCTGCTCCGCGACCTCGCGCGCCGGCCCCGCCCGGACCTGGCCGACCGCAGCCTCGCCCAGCTGGTCCGCGAGCACTGCGGCCGGGAGGCCTCGGACTACGCCGCCCAGATGATGGCGGCGGGGGTCTACGCGGGCGACGCCGAGAAGCTGTCCGCGCGCTACGCCTTCCCCCGCATCTGGGACATGGACGTCAACCACGGCTCCTTCCTGCGCGCGCAGCGCGAGCACGCCCGCGCCTGCGAGAAGCGCTATGAGAACGTCACCCCCACGGTCTTCTCCTTCCGGCGCGGCCTGCAGACCCTGGTCCACGGCTACGTCCTGCAGCTGCCGGCCGACGTGCTGACCCTGCACGCCCGGGTCGAGGCGCTGATTCCCGGGCCCAAGTGGCACGTGGTCTGGCGGGACCTGCGCGGTCAGCCGCAGGAGCGCGAGTGGGATCGCGACGACGAGACCGGCCGCCAGGTGGAGGGCTTCGACGCGGTGGTCTGCGGCCTGCCCGCGGGCGCCCTCGCCCGCCTGGAATTCGGGGAGCGCAACGCCCGGCCGCTGGCGGTATTCGGCGAGATCGAGCACGCCGCGGTCTCCTCCCTCTTCCTCGGCTTCCGCCGCGACCAGGTGGACCATCCCCTCGACGGCTTCGGCTTCCTCGCGCCCAAGCGCGAGAACCGGAAGCTGCTGGGGGTCGCCTTCTCCTCGAGCATCTTCCCCGGCCGCGCGCCGGAGGGCCACGTCGCCCTCACCGTGATGGTCGGCGGGCCGGCCCAGGCCGCGCTGGCGGCGCGCCCCGCCGCGGAGCTGGCCGCCGCGATCCAGCCCGAGCTCGCCGCCCTGCTCGGGGTCCGGGGCGAGCCGGCCTTCCTCCGGCACACCTACTGGCCCAGGGGCATTCCGCAGTACAACCTCGGCTACCAGCGCTTCCTCGAGGCGGCGGCGGCCTGCGAGCGGGCCCATCCGGGATTCTTCCTCGGCGGCCACGTGCGCGACGGGGTGGCGGTGGCGCAGTGCATCGTCAGCGGCGAGCGGCTGGCGGAGCGGGTCCACGCCCACTGCGCGGGCTAGCCTTTTTCACTCGTCAGCCCCGGGCTTTGCCCTAGCTTTGGCCCCTTTTCGGATGGCGCAAGACCTCAAGGACACGCTCCAGCTGCCCAAGACCGATTTTCCCATGCGCGCCGCGCTGGCCCAGCGCGAGCCGGCCCGCGTCGCGCACTGGGCGAAGCTCGGCCTCTACCGGGCGATCCAGGCCCGGCGCGGCGAGTCCGCCCCGGTCTTCGTCCTCCACGACGGCCCCCCCTTCACCAACGGCGACGTCCACATCGGCACGGCGCTGAACAAGACCCTCAAGGACGTCATCCTCCGCTACAAGGCGCTGCGGGGCTTCCGCACCCCCTTCGTGCCGGGGTGGGACTGCCACGGGCTGCCGATCGAGCAGAAGGTCGCCCGGGCCATCCAGGAGAAGCAGGAGTCCGTCCCGACCGCCGAGCTGCGCGCCCGCTGCGACGCCTTCGCCGAGGAATGGATCGGCAAGCAGCGCGCGCAGTTCCAGCGCCTCGGCGTCCTGGCCGACTGGGCGAACGAGTACAAGACGAAGGCGCCGGCCTTCGAGGCCGACATCCTCCGCACCTTCGCCGCCTTCGTCGAGGCGGGCCTGGTCTACCGCAGCAAGAAGCCGGTCTATTGGTCGATCCCCTTCGAGACCGCCCTGGCCGAGGCCGAGGTGGAGTACAAGCCGCACGCCTCCCCGGCGGTCTGGGTCCGCTTTCCCGTGCCCCCGGCCGAGGCCGGCAGGGCCGGCCTGCCGGCGGACAAGCCGCTCAGCGTGGTGATCTGGACCACCACCCCCTGGACGCTGCCGGCCAACCTCGCCATCGCCCTCCATCCCGAGGCCGAGTACGCCGTCGCCGACCTCGGCGCCGAGCGCATCCTCGTCGCCCGGGCGCTGCTCGGCGCGGTGGCGGCCGCGGCCAAGCTCGAGGCCGAGCCCGCCGTGGTCCACACCGCGGCCGGGGCCCGGCTGGAGGGGCTGCAGCCGCGCCATCCCTTCATCGACCGGCCCTCGCCGGTGGTGCTGGCCGACTACGTCACCACCGACAGCGGCACCGGGGCGGTCCACACCGCGCCGGGGCACGGCGCGGAGGACTACCAGACCGGCCTGAAGTACGGGCTCGAGATCTACTGCCCGGTGGGCGACGACGGGCGCTACCTCGACGACGGCCGCGTCCCGGCCGAGCTGGTCGGGCTGACCACGCTGGAGAGCGTGGAGGACCTGGAGAAGAAGCGCACCTCCCCGGCCAACGTGGCCGTGCTCAAGCTGCTCGACGCCCGCGGCGCGCTGCTGGCCAAGCAGCGCTACGAGCACAGCTATCCGCACTGCTGGCGCTCCAAGACCCCGATCATCTTCCGCGCCGTCGACCAGTGGTTCGTCGGCCTGGACCGCGCGCCCGCCGCCGGCGGGCCCGCCCCGCGCGCCCGCGCCCTGGAGGCGATCGGCGAGGTCCGCTGGATCCCCGCCTGGGGCGAGAGCCGGATCCGCGGCGCGGTCGAGTCGCGGCCGGACTGGTGCGTCAGCCGCCAGCGCGCCTGGGGCGTGCCCATCCCCGCCTTCTACGACGCGAAGAAGCGGCCGTACCTCGACGCCGGCGTGGTCCGCGCGGTGGCGGACAAGATCGCCCGGCACGGCTCCAACCTGTGGTACGACGCCGGGGCGGAGCGGCTGCTCGAGGGCGTGGCCCTGCCCGCCGGCTGGCCCGCCCCCGCCGAGCTGAGCTGCGGCCGCGACACCCTCGACGTCTGGCTCGACTCCGGCTCCTCGCACGCCGCGGTGCTGCGCCGGGGCCAGGGGGCGACCCGCTGGCCCGCCGACCTCTACCTGGAGGGCAGCGACCAGCACCGCGGCTGGTTCCAGTCCTCGCTCTGGACCTCGGTCGTGGCCTACGGCGCCGCGCCCTACCGGGCGGTGCTGACCCACGGATTCATCGTCGACGCCGACCGCAAGAAGATCTCCAAGAGCTCGACCTACGAGAAGCCCCAGACCAGCGACGCCTACGTGGCCGAGCACGGCGCGGACGTCATCCGCCTCTGGATCGCCTCGCAGGACTTCCGGGACGACATCCCGATCTCCAAGGAGATCCTCTCCCACGTCAGCGAGACCTACCGGCAGGTCCGCAACACCTTCCGCTTCCAGCTGGCCAACCTCTTCGACTTCGATCCGGCCCGCGACGCGGTGCCCGCCGCGGAGATGGACGCCCTCGACCGCTGGGCCCTGCAGCAGGCCGCCGTCCTGGTCGACGCCGTCACCGCCGCCTACGAGGCCAGCGAATTCCACCGCGTCTACCAGCTCTGCAACCAGTTCTGCGCGGTCACGCTCTCGGCCACCTACCACGACATCCTCAAGGACCGGCTCTACACCCTGGGCTCGCGGAGCGCGCCGCGCCGCTCCTCGCAGAGCGCGCTCGACCTGATCTTCCGCGCCCTGGCCCGGCTGCTCGCCCCCGTCATCCCCTTCACCACCGACGAGGCTTGGTCCTTCGCCACCGCCCGGAGGGAGTACGCCGACGACTCGGTGCACCTCCAGGACTGGCCCGAGGCCCCCGCCGCCTGGCGCGACGCCGGGCTCGAGGCGGACTTCGCCGTGCTGCTGCGGCTGCGGACCCGGATCAACGAGGCGATCGAGCCGCGGCGCGCCGCCGGCCAGCTGGGCAAGTCGCTGGACGCGTCGGTCGCGCTGGCCGTGCCCCCGGGGGATCCGGCGGGCGCGGTGCTCGAGCGCCACCGCGGCCTCCTGGCGGAACTGTTCATCGTATCCCATGTCTCGGTCGAACCCTTAATCGCCTCCCATCCGCCCCGGGACCCCGCGGCCCCGGCGACGGGCGTGGAGGCGGTGGCCATCACGGTTCGACATTCGCAGGAGCTCGATTTTATCCGCTGTCCGCGCTGCTGGCGTTGGGTCCCGGGCCTGGATTCGTCCAGGCCGGAGCCCGTATGTTCGCGTTGCGTTGAGGCCTTAGATTCGTAGTCTCCCGGCCCTTTCCCCCCGAACTCCCCATGGCCAAGAACAAAACCAAAATCCAACCCGCGCGCAAAAAGCCCAAGGCAGCCCCTGCCAAGGCCCACGCCGCGCCGGCCGCCAAAAGTTCCGCCACCATGGAAAAGCCCTCCAAGAAGTCCGCCCTGCGCGACAGCATCCTCGCCCGCAAGGCGGCCACCAAGCCCATCACCTTCAGCCTGGACGAGGTCCGGGCCATCGCCAAGACCAACGCCGCCCGCGCCGCCGAGGCGCCGGGCAAGGCCCCCAAGCCCGGCGCCAAGGCCGCGGCGCCCAAGCTCGCGGTGCTGGAGCGCCCGGCCAAGCCCACCCACGTCAAGCCCGCCTCCCTGGCCGACATCCTCGGGTTCAACCCGAAGAAGGCGCGGGCGAGCGAGCCGGAGGAGGCCAAGGACGTGCCCGAGAAGTTCAAGCGCTACTACAAGCTGCTGGTGGAGATGCGCGAGCAGCTGACCGACGGGATCGAGCGCCACTCCGAGGAGTCGCTCAAGCGCTCGGCCAAGGACGACGCCGGCGACCTTTCCGCCTACGGCCAGAACATGGCCGACGGCGGCATCAACACCTTCGACCGCGACTTCGTGCTCTCGCTGGTCTCGAGCGAGCAGGAGGCCCTCTCCGAAATCGACGCCGCCATCAAGCGGATCCACGACGGCACCTACGGCATCTGCGAGGTCACCGGCAAGCCCATCGCCAAGGAGCGCCTGCTGGCCGTCCCCTTCACCCGCAACTCCGCCGAGGCCCAGAAGGAGCTCGAGCGCAACCGCTACCGCAGCCGCGAGCAGGGCGGAATCTTCGGGGAGATGAGCGAGGAGGCGGGCAAGCTGATGGAAGACGATTCCGGCGGCGATGAATGAGGCGGCGGCGCCGCTGCCCCGCCTGCTGGCCTACCGCTGGCTGCTGCTCATCGCCGCGGCCGTCCTCGCCCTCGATCAGCTGACCAAGGCCTGGATCGCCGCCCGCCTCCCCTTCGGGACGCCGGCCGGGATCACGGTCGTCCCCGGCTTCTTCTACCTGATCCACGTCGGCAACACCGGCGCGGCCTGGAGCCTCTTCACCGGCCGCAGCGTGGCGCTGGCGGCGCTGGCCGCGGCCACGCTGGTCGCGATCTTCCTCGGCCGCGGCGCCCTCGGGCTGCCGGCGGCGCGCGCCCAGGTCGCCTTCGGGCTGCTCTGCGGCGGCATCGCCGGGAACCTGGTCGACCGGCTGGTGCACGGCCATGTGGTCGACTTCCTCGACTTCCACTTCGGGAGCTACGTCTACCCGACCTTCAACGTCGCCGACTCGGCGATCTGCCTCGGCGTGGGCTGGTACCTCTGCTACTCCCTGCGCGGGAAGTGAGCTAGAGCGCGATGACCTCCTTCACCAGGGCCAGCAGCTGCTGGTGGGTGAAGGGCTTGGGCAGGGTGCGCAGGGCGCCGAGCTGCGTCGCGATGGGGAGGAAGTCGAGCACGCCGGCGTGCCCCCCGCCCGAGATCGCGATGATCTTGGTCTTGGGGAAGGAGCGGCGGATCTCCATGATCGTCTCCAGGCCCTCCTGGCCCGGCATGATCAGGTCGGTGATGACCAGGTCGGCCGGCCGCTCGCGCTGCAGGCGGATCCCCTCCGAGCCGTCGGCGGCCGCGATCGCGTCGTAGCCGGCGCGCCTGAGCATCTGCTGCACCATGGTGCGGATGTTCTCCTCGTCGTCGATCACCAGGACGCGCGCAAGCGGCGCGGCGCCATGCCGGACCGGTTTCTCGCGGGAGCCTTCCTGGCCGTCCGTCATGGAGGGGGTGTCCTCAAGGGTGTGCATGAACCGCGCCCCTGTATCGGCACGGCGGGCCCGGATTTGAGCGGAATTTGCGGGGAAGGAACGCCTAGAGCTTGAGGAGGAGCGCCTTCCAGCGCTCCCAGGCGTCCTGCCGGGCCTGCTTGTTCCCCGCCGCCATCTTGGGATTCTTCTCCGCGTCGGCCGGATCCTCGCCCGCCCGCATGAAGCCGTGGCCGGCCCCTTTGTAAATGACCGGCTGGTAGCTCTTTCCCAGCTTCCGCATCAGCTCGGTCGTCGCCGGCACCGAGGCGCTGATCCGGGCGTCGTTCCCGGCGTAGAAGCCGTAGACCGGGCAGGCGATCTGGGCGGGGTCGTCCGCCCCCCTGGGCGCCGTCCCGTAGAAGACGAAGGCCGCCGCGAGGTCCTTGCGGTGGGTGGCGAAGCGGAAGGCCTGGCCCCCGCCCCAGCAGAAGCCCGCCACCGCCAGCTTGCCGCTGGCGGCCGGGATGGTCCGGGCATAGTCCGCCACCGCATTCAGGTCGGCGGTGACCTGCTCGGGCGGCAGCATCGAGACCGCCCGGGTGGCGCTGCCGCTCTCCCTGACGATCTCCTCGGTCCCGCCGCCCTTCGGGCCCATGCCCGAGAGCAGGTCGGGGGCGACGGCGATGTAGCCGGCCGCCGCCAGCTCGTCGGCCAGCTCCTGGGCCCAGTCGCTCAGCCCGAAGATCTCGTGGATCACCAGCACCACCGGCGCCTTGTCGCTGATTTCGGGATACACGACGAAGCACTGCACCTCGCGCCCGCCCTGCTTGACCGTGATCCATTCCTGGTGGCGGGGCGACTTCGCCAGGGCGGACCGGGCCCAGTCCTGGGCGCGGAGCGGGAGGGCGGCGAGCGCGGCGGCCGCCAGGGGCAGGAGGAAGCGGTGCATGGCGGAAGGCTGCCGCGCCCGGGGTTGCCCGGCAATCCAATCCCGGCTAGCCTGGTAACCTTTTGGATACCAACCGATGCCCGCCCCGACCCTGACCCCCGCCGTCAAGCGCCTGCTGCCCTGGCTGGTGGCGGTGGCCTTCTTCATGGAGTCGCTGGACGCGACCATCCTCAACACCGCGGTCCCGACGATGTCGGCGGCCCTGCGCATCGCCCCGCTGAGCATGAAGGCGGCCCTGACCAGCTACACCCTGAGCCTGGCGGTCTTCATCCCGGTCAGCGGCTGGGTGGCCGACCGCTTCGGGACCCGCCGCGTCTTCTCCTCCGCCATCGGGGTCTTCACCGCCGGCTCCCTCCTCTGCGGCCTCGCCCCCAGCCTGCACTTCCTGGTCGCGGCCCGCGTCCTCCAGGGCTGCGGCGGGGCGATGATGGTGCCGGTCGGCCGCCTCACCCTGGTGCGGGCCTTTCCCCGCTCCGAGCTGGTCCGGGCCATGAGCTTCGTCGCCATCCCCGGCCTGATCGGCCCCCTGCTCGGCCCGCTGGCCGGCGGCCTGATCGTGGCGTATTTCCACTGGCGGCTGATCTTCTTCGTCAACCTGCCGATCGGCCTGCTCGGGCTGCTCCTGGTCCACCTGCACCTGCCGGACTTCCGCACCCCGCGGGTCGCGCCCCTCGACTTCGTCGGGCTCGTGCTCTTCGGCTCGGGCATCGCCCTCCTCTCCTACGTGCTGGAGATCTTCGGCGAGCATTCGCTCAGCGGCCGGGAGATGGCCGCGCTGGTCTCCCTCTCGCTCCTCCTGCTCTTCGCCTACGGCTGGCACGCCCGCGCCCTGGAATGCCCGCTGCTGCGGCTCGGGCTCTTCCGCATCCGCACCTTCCGCTCCTCGGTCGGCGGCAGCTTCGTCACCCGGATCGGCGCCGGCGGCCTGCCCTTCATCCTGCCCCTGCTCTACCAGGTGGGGCTCGGCTTCACGCCGGTGCAGGCGGGCCTGCTGATCATGCCCCAGCCCCTGGCGGCGATGAGCCTCAAGTTCACCATGCCGAAGGTGCTGCGGCGCTTCGGCTACCGCAGCGTGCTGCTGGTCAACACCCTGCTGCTCGGGGCCATGATCGCGCTGTTCGCCGTGATCGGCCCGTCCACCCCGGTGTGGCAGATCGTCCTCCAGGCCTTCTGCTTCGGCTATTGCTCCTCCCTCCAGTACACCAGCATGAACACGCTCGTCTACGCCGACCTGACCGAGGCCGACACCAGCATGGGCAGCAGCATCGCCAGCACCCTCCAGCAGATGTCGATGAGCTTCGGCGTCGCCGCCGCCGCGCTGGCCGCCGCCCTCTTCCTCCGCGACCGCCACGACTCGGCCCCGGGGGAGATGATCTCGGGGATCCACGGCGCCCTGATCGCGCTCGGGCTCTTCACCGTCGCCTCGGCCCTGGTCTTCCGCGAGCTGCGCCCCGAGGACGGTGCCAACGTCAGCCGGCACGAGCAGGAGGCCCCGGGCATGCAGCACGCCGACGCCTGATGCGCGCGGTTTTGACGCTTGCCCCGGACCGGCGGCCCGGCATCGACAAGGCATGAGCGCACCCTTGCGCGGACTCTACGGCTCGGACCGGCGGCTGCTCTCGCCGGCGGCGGCGGCCCTGGCCGACCGCGGCATCCTCAAGTGGGTGATCGCGATCACCGCCGCCACCGGCGCGCTGCTCGAGGTCATCGACACCAGCATCGTCAATGTCGCCCTGCCCGACATCCAGGGCAACCTCGGGGCGACGCTGGCGGAGGTCGGCTGGGTCTCGACCGGCTACGCCTGCGCCAACGTGGTGATGATCCCCCTCACCGCCTGGCTGAGCGACCGCTTCGGCCGCAAGCAGTACCTCCTCTTCTCCCTCGCCGGCTTCACCCTCGCCTCCGTCCTCTGCGGCGTCTCGGCCAACCTGCCCATGCTGGTGGTCGCCCGCGTCCTGCAGGGGCTGGCCGGCGGCGGCCTGCTGGCCAAGGCGCAGGCCATCCTCTTCGAGACCTTCCCCCGCGAGCAGCAGCCGGCGGCGCAGGCGATCTTCGGCATCGGGGTCATCGCCGGGCCCGCCTTCGGCCCGGTGCTGGGCGGCTACCTCACCGACACCATCGGCTGGCGCTGGATCTTCTTCATCAACCTGCCGGTCGGCATCCTCGCCGTCCTCATGACCGCGGTCTTCCTGCCCCGCGACGCCGAGGACGGGGAGGAGGCGCCCGCCGGGTCGGTGGACTGGACCGGGATCGGCCTGCTCGCGCTCGGCCTGGGCTGCTTCCAGACCCTGCTGGAACTGGGGGAGGAGGACGGCTGGTTCGGCTCCCGCTTCATCGTCCTGATGGCGGTGGGCAGCGTGGTCGGGCTCGGCCTCTTCGTCTGGCACGAGCTGGAGACGGAGCATCCGGCGGTCCACCTGCGCGTGCTCCGCCACAAGGCCCTGGCGGCCGGCAGCCTCTATTCGCTGATCCTGGGGATGGGGATCTACGGGGTGATCTTCGCCATCCCCGTCTTCGTCCAGGACTATCTCCACTTCACCGCGATGCAGAGCGGCATCCTGCAGATCCCCAGCGCCTGCGCCTCCGCCCTCGCCATGATCGTGATGGGCAAGATCTCCGGGCGGATCGACGCGCGCCTGCTGATCGCGGCCGGCGCCCTGATCACGGTGGGGGCCGCGCTGATGTTCTCCGACATCAACCCCGACACGGGCGCCGCGGACCTCTTCTGGCCGCTCTTCCTGCGGGGGCTGGGCAGCGTCTGCATGTTCCTGCCCCTCAGCCTCGCCACCCTCGGCCCCCTCCCCCTCGCGGACGTCTCGGCGGGCTCGGGCTTCTACAACCTGACCCGGCAGATGGGCGGCAGCATCGGGATCGCGATCCTCACCACCATGGTCGACCACCGCGAGGCCGTGCACCGCTCGGTGCTGGTGGAGCACATCTCCAAGGTGAACCCCGCCAGCCTCTCGCGCATGAACCTGCTGGCGGCGGGCTTCGCCCGGCACAGCGCCGACCCCGCCGGCGTCCGCCACCAGGCGCTGGCGGCGATCGACCGGGCGATCAATTCCCAGGCGCTGTTGCTCTCCTTCGCCGACGCCTTCTTCTACGTGGCGGTGGCCTTCGTCATCTCGCTGCCCCTCCTCTGCTTCCTCGGCCGCGGCCGGACCACCGGCGCCGCGGCCGCCGCCCACTGATTTCGCACCCATGCCCGACGCACCCTCCGCCCCCGCCCCGCGCTCCAACCGCAAACGCAACCTCGTCTTCGCCGTCCTCGGCGCCGCGGTCGCGCTCTGGCTCATCCGCTTCGGGTGGCATGCCTGGCACTATGAGAGCACCGACGACGCCTACATCGCCGGCCACCTCCACCCGGTGAGCCCCCAGATCGACGGCCAGGTGGCCGAGGTGCTGGTGCGCGAGAACCAGGCGGTGGCGGCCGGGCAGGTCCTGGTCCGCCTCGACCCGGCCGAGTCGGACATCGCGCTCGCCCGCGCGCGCGCCGAGACGGCGCAGGCGCAGGCCCGGGCCGCGCAGGCCGAGGCCTCCGTCCAGCAGGCCCGCGCCCACCAGGCCGAGGCCCAGGCCGCCCTGGCCCAGGCCGGGGCCCAGCTGCAGCAGGCGCAGGCCCAGGCCCGGCTGGCCCGCCTCACGCTCGAGCGCGACCGCAACCTCTCCTCGGGCCAGGCCCGCGCCATCCCCCAGGCGGAGCTCGACGCGGCCCGCGCCGGCGACGACGCCGCCAACGCCGC